>NZ_JBDZDS010000012.1:0-207530 GCF_040045035.1 Mesorhizobium sp. KR1-2
TGAGACCAAAACCACGAAGGAGAAAAGCAGGACCTTGACCACCACCACCGAACCGAAACATACCTGAAAGGCGGGTCAATTCTCGGCGGAAATCCCGGGTCAGTTCCTGGCGGAAATCAACAGTCCGGCAAATCCATCTCCACGCAACGCCCTTCCCGGCGAACCCAGGCGTGCTTCTACCGGTGAGCCTGCTCGCTGTGCTCATGGGCGGCTATGGAATGTTGCCACGCCTCCTCATAACGTCCTTACTCATGCTCATGCGCGGCGCTGCGATGATGGCTGTCAGCCCTTCCCTGCTGATCTGTGGGGCTCTGGCACAGGACCCTTTGTTGCTTGTTGAAGTTAATCTCCAACGGGCCGCTGGGCCCTTGGCATTGGAGGAGGCTCATCATGGGTCGCGCCATTCTTCTCTGGCTTCTCGGCATTCCAATCCCGATCATCATCCTCATCCTGTTGTTCGTACGATAGGAGGCGAGGATGTCGCCTAGTGTTTCCTCCGGTGAAGTCATCACGCCGGTCTCGGGTGCAAGCGAATCCTCGGCGTCCGCTGTCCCATGGGGTCCAATCATTGCGGGCGCACTCGCGGCCGGCGCTACCACGCTGATCCTGATGTTGCTCGGGTCGGGACTGGGGCTCAGCGTCTTGTCGCCGTGGTCATCGCAAGGCGTGTCGGCCACCACACGGGGCGCTCCAGCCGAGGTTCCATACGGAATGAAAGCCCACCACGGGCGACCGGCCGCCTTCGTGCAGGGTATGGAGTGACGCTCTGGACCCCGCTCGTCTCCAGGTGCATGCTGGCTTTGTCGGCAACGGACGGCAATGCCGAACTCGGGGGACCAAGTGTGCCCGACGGAGGAGCCCATGCCCACCAGTCATCAATACCTTACTTCGCACGATCTCGCGATGATCCAGCGCGTGCTTGCCAAAGCTGGCTTCGGTTCGTCAAAGAGCGAGCCTGGAGTCGACCGTGAGGCTGCTCGCTATCTCATGAACCAGTTTCAAGACGGAATGACCGACGAAGCCGAATTGACGAGAGCACTGGATCATCACCTTTGGGAACGCCAGAACTGGCAGTCGACGCGGACTGGCCCCGTACCGGTACGAAGGGAGCATCGGCCCTAATGAAAAGAAGCCAGCCCCGGCGAACCGGAGCGGGCTTGACCCGTGTGCTATTTGCTAGACTGCTTGTGGGCTTCACTCGTGTGCCGGTGAGCCTGCTCGCTATGCTCGTGTGCTGCCTGGGAGTGTTGGCGCGCTTCCTCGTGTCGGCCCTGTTCATGCTCATGCGCGGCGCTGCGATGATGGTGAGCTGCCGCCGCGTGGTGTGCCGCAGCATTGTGATGGTGCTCTGACGAAGGATGATGTGGCATGGCGCATCCCTTTCCGAAACGCGGGTAGAGTAAAACCCGTCGCTTCAATAAGCGACGGGCCGACTCGTTCCTGAGTGCGATGGCTTAGGCATTAACGCGGATCATGCCTTACCAAGTTGATTTGTGGGACTTGTGGTGATGATGGCCTCCGCCGCCGGTAACCGGGATCGTGTTCCCGTTGCCATTGTTGTTGCCATTGTTCGAGCCTGAGTTGTTGTTGCCGTTGCCGCCGCCGTTATTGGAGCCGGAGTTGTTGTTCCCATTTCCATTTCCGTTGTTCGAGCCGGAGTTATGGGTTCCGTTTCCGTTCCCGTTGTTGGAGCCGGTATTGTTATTGCCGTTGGTATTTCCGTTATTCGAACCGGTATTGTTGTTACCGTTGTTGTTACCGTTGTTAGAACCGGTGTTGCCGTTGCCGTTGCCGTTGCCGTTGTTCGAGCCGCCAGTTTGGCTGCCATGATCTTTGTTGCCGGCAATGGCACCGTCAGCGGCGAAGCCGGCAATGGCGAGAAGAGTTACTGAGGCGAGGAGGAGCTTTTTCATGGCTGGTCCCTTTCTTTGGTGAGTAGATGCAAAATTTTGCCCCCCCCCGGAAACGAGAATTACTCTCGCAGCATGCAAGAGTTCATTATTGAACTGCGCAGATCAATTCAGGAGTTCCACCATGCTTCTCTTGGGTGAAGCCCGATTTGAGGAGGGCAGTTCGAGGGAAAAGCCTGACGGCGCGCATTCGACTTAGCCAAAGCGTCATTTTGAACAGCGTAATGGCCGGAGACAGCGAAGGCGGCAAATTTTGGACAAGCGCCAGTGAGAAAAAAAGGCCCGCCCCACTATCTGGGGCAGGCCTTCACCGACATGAAGATACTCACTCACAGGACCAGCTTAACCCTGGCAGAATCGGTGGTCACGTCGGGAGAATACGAGCTGAAGCAAGGAAATATTCCCGCCCAGAAGCCTGATGAGGGCAGACCAAGCAGCCTTTATCGTCCACGAACGCGAAATTGGGGCCAGAGGCCCCGGAAGTCGGAGCGCCCGTCAGTCTGAGCTTCAAATCAAGAAGGTGTTGGGCAAGTGTCATTCTGAATCTCCCTATGCGTAGTTTTCGATCAACGATTTCCGCTGTTGGATTGCGTACGCCATCTCATCTGAAGCCCCGACTAGGGCTTTCTCCACGTCCCTGATCGCATTTTCCCAGTAAGGTGCCATCGACGCGAGGGAGGCCCGAAGGGGACAGGCCAAGCAGCCCTCATCGTCGGCGAACTCGAAATCGGGGCCAGAGGCTCCGGAAGTCGGAGCGCCCGTCAATCTGAGCTTCAAATCAAGACATTTCGATATTGAGGTGTCTTCCGAACCCGCTCCGCATCCGCAGAGACTATGGCCCTCTGGATGCGGTCGAAGAACCGTCTTTTCCGTTAGAATCTCCAGAATCTCGCCAAAGCCCCCAATCGCTGCATCTTGGGTTACCTGTATTTCCGGAAGAAACATCTGTTTAAGCTCTTCGATCTGTTGCATTATTCGACGGCCGAGCGAACCGCCCAGTTTGTGTCCCAAGAGCGTCTCGCTTATGACCCAGGAAACAAAGGTTTTTTGGCTGCCGTCGAGGTCTGCCCTTCGTTCGATGTCGCGCGCCCTGGACGCCTTGGCTAACTTCTCATCTTGCATACGAAGAGCTTCGGCAGCCTTCATCTCGATGTAGCGTCGCGTCGTATCGGGATTGAAATGGCGATATTGAAACGTCAGAGCCGTCAAATTGGGAAACGCCCAGCGCCAGTGGTAAGTAACGCCGAAAAATTTTCTAAATTGGTGAGGAGTGAAATGCCACGAGCTTCCGTCGCTCATTAGCGGAACTCCTAGATAGTCCCTCACCATATCAAGATTTGCGCCGAGATCGAACTTGACCGGCGTGTTCCGTACCGGACACGCAAAGGCGTAAAGAAAGTCTCCGGGTTTTTGACCCAGTGCGCGAATCCGCTTAACAACAGAAACCGCTCGCACCACTGATTTCGGAACAGGGACGCGGTCCACTCGATCTAGATTTTTGACAATCAGACAGTTAAGCCAACTGTTTGAAGCACTGTCATTCTCGATGCAATCAATCTTGGTCGTCTGCAGCTCTTCGTCGCGCCGAGGCGAACGAATTTCTCTCCAGCGACGTCCCCGCGTTGATTTTTTTCAAGGACGAGTTGTCCGACTTGTATAGCCTCGATGACCTTCTGCACGCGTGGGACCAACTGCAGAAGACCTTTTCTAGCCCCCGCTTGCATGGACGTGTGGAACTCATTGAACCAAGCCGAGGACAAATCGGCGTTTGACCTGACACCCCGGTCTATCCGCCAGCGTATGAACGCCAGGTGTCTTCTGAAAGTGTCCTTGGCCGCGACTGCCGATTTATTCCAGCCAAGAGGTTTGGGGCGGAGTGAATAATATATCATCAGCTTAAGCGTAATGAGGTCCGACTCGAACTCTGGATCGAGAAGCGAACGGACATTTGGCCAAGGGCTGACCACTTGATCAAAATTGAATGTGACCTTCGCATTGATGTGGGTTGTGGGGTCGGCAGTTCTGATAACCCACGCGCTATCGCGCAACTCCCCTTCTACCAAGTAGGCCGGCTTAGTTAGCCCATCCATGATCTCATCGTGGAGAGAGAGCGTGACGGCATCGGACTTGTGCAGAATGTTCACCAAAGCACTGGCAACCCTAGCTCTCCTGCTTCAAGCCGCCTCTGCACATCTTTGCAGCAATCTCTGAATCGGAGCCGAAACCGGCTGGTTTCCAATCGTTCGCAATATCCTTCAACAATCGCCATCCATGGCATCCAGACGCGCATGAACCGGGAAGGGTTTAGATTCGCCATTGTGTCGAACTGCCTTCGCAAGGCCCGGCGAGCTAGATCGAGCGACACCATGTTTTTTTCCGACGGAGAAAAACTCTTCGCCGCATCGAGCAAGCCAAAACTGCGGCCGTCGTCTTTAGTCATTTCGCTGCATGCAACCTTAACAGCCGCGAACTCTAGCCCGTTTTCCAGTCCGAGCTGCGCGCGCCGAAACAGTTCTGCATCTGGCACTCCGAGCTCGCGAGCCGCGCTCTCAATGCCGACGACCGCAACTCCTTCCCAGGCATTTAAGAAATCCCTGATTTGATTATTCAGGAGCGCTCTTACTGCACCTTCGCTAAGGTACTGGAATGTTGTCGCCGTGTTGGAATGGCCGAGCAGTGCCTTCTGGATGACTGACTCTATATCGCCCGCGTCGCCCCTTGTGTTGGCTACCGCCTTCCTGATTATCGCCCTCGTAATAGGAAGACAGAGTTCTTCATCATCCAAGTCGCCTGGGATTTCCGCCCCGTGACGCCATTGGGTAAGAAAATCCGGTTGCTGAAAAGGGCCGAAGCGAGCGTCGGTGCTATGCGCGACCTTACGCGGAACTCGTCCATCGCTGTCCAATCCTGGATGTTGCCGCCAGTATGAGCAAAGCAGCGGCGCTGAAAGCCGCTCCCAACGAACACACGTACGGCCAACCCGTCTGCGCGACCTGACCGAAAGAGGCATTCTGGAAACTGCGCCCGCGTCGGACGGCTCCGCATATCGCGAGTATGTTTTGACGGAGAAAGGACGCGGTCTCTTTCTCGTCGTTGTGGACCTCATTTTATGCCCGACAAGCTCACGAAGCTCGGCAAGACAGTGTTCGGGGCTGGCAAATATCCGGTCGCAATCGATCCGGATGACACTCAGCATCTGCTTGTTCGCTTCGATCCACGGGTAGTCGAGCGACAGGAGTTTCGAGCGCGCTTGGATGGCCAGCGTGGCCTTGTCCATGGAACCCCGTAGCCGCCCGCGCCTCGGCACGCACGACACGAAATAGCGGCCTGCAACCGATTTGAGCGTCTCGGAGCGCAGTCCAGCTTCCGTGAAGGGTTCACGATGACGTCCGCCGACTTCCATCGGGAAATGATGCCGGAACCCGTTCCTCAGGCGTTCCTTCACAGCGGCACGTTCATAGGCATGAACTTCAGCAAAATGCCGGACCTGATCTTCGCCGTCTTCGCGCCGGAGGCGCTCGGCTCTGGTCTCGAACAGCGGACCGGGTGTGGAATTGGGAACGGTCCTTTTGCGGCACGCTTTTCGAGTTTCTGCCTCGGCTGCTCTCTGGGCGAGTTCCTGCGCTTCTCCATAGCGGGACAGGAACGTCGCCATGCCGTTCGAGGCGTCGTAGCGGCGCGCCCGGTCTTCGCGTGCGTCCGCGATGTCAACAATTGCATTTAGGCGAGAGGGTTCGCGAGATTTGGCTGGATTGCTATCCAGCCGCGCGGTCACGCGCGCGGGGCCTTTCGGCGTTTGACGATGGCAGCGGCACTATGCACTCTGGATACCTCTCGTTACAAAAACGCCCGAGGTCTTGCTGGACCGATGATGGGCATCTTTAATGCTGTGGGCAGGTCAGGCGAGCGTCAACGTCCAGGTACAATGATTCCGCAAGCGAAACGATCGGGCGACGATCTTCCCGTCGCGCGATCCAGAAGCGAAAAGCAGCGTGTGAGGCGTAGGCAATCGGCGTGTCTGGACTTCGAACCAAACCATGCCGTCACCTGAGCAAATTCGCGATGCCGAGCTCGGTCGACAAGGCAGCCGAAGGACTGTCGGTTTATGCCCCAAAGCGCGACACGGGGCCGACTGCCTCCGATGAGGCGGCCTTGCAAAATACCCGGATTCGAGAGGGATTTGGTGGTCACGCAATAATATTGCGCGTTTGCGATGCCCGTAGAGCGCTGCTTTTGCCCCGCCATGTGTATCAGGTCACGGGAAAATCGGCGCAACGGGGCTAAACGCGCGGTCGGTCCTGCCGAGCAAACGGTATCGTCCACCACCTATCGTGGGATATTGCTCCGGAACATCAAAATCGGCGCCATTGCATGGAAGAGGGCAGGCATGGCTTTAACGTCGGAGGAGTTCAGAAGCATTCAGGGCCCGTCAAGGCTGGAGCTGCAAACCCAGCTCTGCCATCGCCGCAGACTTGACCTGGTTCGCCAAGGAACATGCTGGGTCGTCTCAAGATGCCGATGAGCTGTATTCGATCCTCTGCCTGTCGAACGGCTTGGCGCCCTATCCCGAACGAAGAGCCCGAAATCCCAGGATGCCGGCCGATGATGCCGAGAAAGGACTGGGCTGCGGCGAAGGATAGCTACGGGGAAGGATCGCCTCTATACGACGGCGGCAGCCGGACGCGGGGCCGATCACCTCCGACAAGCAGTCTGTTTGACCTTCCCGACAGGCTCCGCCAGAGTCATGAAATTAATGTGACATACCATACTGATGGTCGGGCCGCCCGGCTCGGGCAAATCCATGCTGGCGCAGCGCCTGCCCTCCGTCCTGCCGCCGCTGGCACCGAAGGAGCTGCTGGAGGTGTCGATGATCGCCTCGATCGCCGGCGAGCTGGCGGGCGGCAAGCTGACCGACCGGCGGCCGTTCCGCGCGCCGCATCATTCGGCCTCCATGGCGGCCATGGTCGGCGGCGGCTTGCGGGTAAAGCCCGGCGAAGTCTCGCTCGCCCACAACGGCGTGCTGTTCCTCGACGAATTGCCCGAATTCACGCCACAGGTGCTGGATTCGCTGCGCCAGCCGATCGAGACCGGCGAATGCGTGATCGCGCGCGCCAACCACCGCGTCGCCTATCCCGCCCGCATCCAGCTGGTGGCGGCGATGAACCCGTGCCGGTGCGGCATGGCCGGCGAGCCCGGCTATCGCTGCGCGCGCGGGGTCCGCTGCCAGGCCGACTACCAGGCGCGCATTTCGGGGCCGCTGCTCGACCGCATCGACCTGCGCATCGAGGTGCCGGCGGTTTCGGCCAGCGACCTGATCCGGCCGGGCGCGGCTGAGACGAGCGCTGCCGTGGCGGCGCGGGTGGCCATGGCGCGCTCGATCCAGCAGGAGCGCTTCGCACGCAAAGGCGTCATGACCGGGCAGACCAATGCGCACTGCGCCACCGCGCTCATCGAGGAAATCGCCGCGCCCGACGCCGCCGGCCTGTCGCTGCTGCGCGACGCCAGCGAAAAGCTCGGCTTCTCGGCGCGCGCCTATCACCGGGTGCTGAAGGTCGCGCGCACGCTCGCCGATCTCGACGGCAGCGACACCGTCGGCCGCATCCATCTTGCGGAAGCGATTTCCTATCGGGTGGCGGGCGAGAGGATTGCCCAGGCGGCGTAGGGACAAGCGGAGTGAGGATGCCGACGGTTACCCACCGCCTCTGGGGGCGTTCAGGACCGGGACGGAGCGGCCGCTACGTATCGTGCTGGTGGCGGCCGCCTAGGCTAGAGGTCTGCGGTATCGGTTGTTTGTGGAGACGCGCGTGAACAGGTCTGCCCGGATAGTTCTCCTCAATGGAGTTGGCAGTGCGGGCAAGACCTCCATCGCGAAGGCGCTCCAGGCCATGACGGCAGAGCCCTTTCTGCACGTGCAGATGGATACCTTCATGGAAATGCTTCCCGAGGCCTATCAGGAGCATCCTGAAGGCTTTGCCTACGAAACCGTAGTGGAAGACGGGAAGCAGTTGGTCGTCATAAAGACCGGACCTGTCGGCGAGCGCGCGCTGCGTGGAATGCGACACGCCATCGCCGCCATGGCGGAACAGGGAAACGATCTGATCGTGGATGATGTTCTGCTGGGCGAGGCAAGACGGGAATATGAGAATCTTCTCTCTCGCTTCGAATTTTTCATCGTCGGCGTTTTCGCCCCGCTTGAAGTCCTGGAGGCCCGGGAACGGGAGCGCGAGGACCGCCTCATCGGACTGGCGCGATGGCAATTCGATCGCGTCCATAGGGACATGGTTTACGACCTCGAGGTCGATACAAGCGCCGCCTCGCCTCTGGAATGCGCTGAACTGATCAAGCAGAAATTCTGCCTCTAGCGCCGGTCCAAGCAAAAGAGGCCCGTCGGTGAATGACTGCCTGCGGGTGTTAAAGACACCCCCAGCCGTCCGGCCGGTTACTTCACAGCACCGACCAGCGGGGCCTGGCCTTCGCGGATAATCACCCAGTGGCCGGTGTGGTTACTCGCCTGCCGCTTCAGGAAGCGATAGCCGGTCTCGTCCCACGGCCGCACGGCGTCGGTCAGGTTGTCGAGGATGAAGTCGCCCCTGTCGGTGCGGACGGTCAGCACGGCGTGGCCCTCGCCGTCCGGCTTGCGCACCACCGTGATCAGCAGATCGGCCAGCGAAATGCCCTTGCGCATCAGCGCGCGGCGCTTTTCGAGCACATAGTCCTCACAGTCGCCGAAGCCGTTGTCGGGATAGGCCCAGAACTCTTCCTTGCCGTAGTTCTCGAGGTCGCTCATCGGCTTGACGGCCTGGTTGACGCCGACATTGACCGAGACGAGCAGTTTCCACAGTGCGCCGGACATGCGCACCGGGGCCTGGTCCTGCGGCCGGATGCTGCATTCGTCCGGGTTTGCCTGGCAGAAATCGTAATGACCGATGGGCTGCGAGGTCAGGCCGCCGGTGGCCATGGGCGCAGCCGCCAAGGCGGGGGCGCCGGCCATCAGTCCGCACAGAAAAGCTGCACGCCCAAGCGTGCGCAACGCTTTCGGAAAGGAGTTCATACCCCCGGCCCCGCCTACTCATGATTGTTAACAAAACGTTAAGAGCGGGGTGCGAGCGATGTCAATTATTGCCGATGACAGTTTACGGGGATGGTTAACGCCGGCAACGGAACGCGACGATTCTGCAACAGGTGCCGCCGACGCCTTACCTTGCGGCACCGGCCGGGCAATCGTGGCGTCGAGCGAGATGGCTTTTCCGCGCTCACTCGCTCCAAGCTTTTGTTTCTGGAGCATGATCTTGTCCGAAAAGTCTGCAACTTTTCGGGATCATGCCTAGGCCTTGCTCGTCCGCACTAGTCGCGGCTGCGGGCGCGCGCGGCTCTGGCGCCCGTGGCGGGCGATGAAATCGACGATGCGCGGCGCGATCTCGGCACGGAAGCGCGAGCCGTTGAACACGCCATAGTGTCCCACCGACGGCTGCACATAGTGCTGGCGCATGCTTTGCGGAATGCTGACGCACAGATCGTGCGCGGCCTCGGTCTGGCCGAGACCGGAAATGTCGTCCTTCTCGCCCTCGACCGTCAGCAGCGCCACATTGCGAATGACGCCCGGATCGACCAGCATGTCGCGGTGCCGCATCTGGCCCTTGGGCAGCAGATGGCGCACGAAGACAGTGTCCACGGTCTGCAGATAGAACTCGGCCGTCAGGTCCATCACCGCCAGATATTCGTCGTAGAAGTCGCGGTGCTTGTCGGCCCCGTCGCCGTCGTTCTTCACCAGATGCATGAAGAAGTCCTTGTGGGCGATGAGATGCCGGTCGAGGTTCATGCCCATGAAGCCGGAAAGCTGCAGGAAGCCCGGATAGACATCGCGCGAAAAACCGGGCGCGGGCCACGGAACCTGCATGATGACATGGTCGCGGAACCAGTCGATGCCCTTCTCCTCGGCCAGCAGGTTGACCGCGGTGGGGTTGCGCCTGGTGTCGATAGGACCGCCCATCAGGGTCATGCTCGACGGCGCGAAGCGATCGCCGCGCGCTTCCATGACCGCCACGGCCGCCAGCACCGGTACCGATGGCTGACAGACGGCCACGACATGCGTATCCGGCCCCAGCGCATGCAGCATGTCGATGACGTAGTCGACATAGTCGTCGAGATCGAACTTGCCTTCCGAAACCGGCACCATGCGCGCATCGGTCCAGTCGGTGATGTAGACCTCGGCATGCGGCAGCATCGCCTCCACCGTGCCGCGCAGCAGGGTGGCGTAGTGCCCCGACATCGGCGCCACGATCAGAAGCTTCGGGTCCGGGCGGCGGCCGGCGGGAAGATCCCGCCCGAAATGCAGAAGGTTGCAGAAGGGTCGCGACCACACGACCTTCTCCTCCACCGCCACGAGATTGCCGTCGACCGTCGTCTGCGGCAGCCCGAACGCCGGCTTGCCGTAGCGGCGCGTGGTGCGCTCGAACAACTCGGCCGCGGCGGCGATGGAGCGCCCCCATGGCGTGGAGGACAACGGATTGAGCGGGTTCGAGCAGAACAGCTTCACCGCGTCGGCATAGGCCCGAGCCGGCTGCAGCGCGGCGTGATTCATTTCATAGAATTGATAGAACATCGAAAACCTTATCCGGCCGCAGAACAGAGCCGGTCGAAAGCCCGTATCGCCGTGCAGCAGAATTAACCGAGAATTGCTGCAGCGCAATATCTCTCACTGCCCAAAATATGCGTCTATTTTGGTGCGAAACATTGAAAAAAAGGTGTCGGGAACGCGCCGATTCGTAGAAAGCGGCCGCGCCGTCCCGCATGGGCCCGGTTTCGGCGCCGGTTCGCGACCGGCGCCCTGAACGATCGGCGCGTCAGGCGCCTTCGACCAGCACGATCTCGCCGTCGGCGATTTTCTGGCGGATGGCCTTGGCGGCCTGGTATTCGGCCGAATTGTAGCAGTCGCGGGCGGCCTGCAGCGAAGGAAACTCGATCACCACGTTGCGGGCGCGGCCCGGGCCCTCGACCACCTCATGAGAGCCGCCGCGGGCGAGGAAATTGGCCCCGAAGCGCTCGAATGCCGGCTTGGCCGTGGCCACGTAGCCCTTGTATCCCTCCGGGTCGCGCACATCGACACGAGCGATCCAGTATCCCTTCGCCATCAGCCTTTTCCTCCACTCCGGGCAATGTTTGCGGGCCACCCGCTCCGGGCTTCGTGCCGGATGCGGGTCAGGCGGCCGCCATCTCGGCGAGAATAGCCTGCGCGGCAGCCCGCCTGTCAACCGCGCCGACGATGGGCCTGGCCACGACGAGGTGGCTGGAGCCGTTGCGCATGGCGTCGGCCGGCGTCACCACCCGCTTCTGGTCGCCGCGCTCGGCGCCGGCGGGGCGGATGCCGGGCGTCACCACCGCAAGCTCCGGACCGACGATCTTGCGCACCGCGCCCGCCTCGGCCGCCGAGCAGACGATGCCGCCCATGCCGGCGGCAAGCGCCTGTTCGGCCCGGCGCAGCACCAGCGTGTGCGGGTCGTATTCATAGCCAGCGTCGATCATGTCCTGCGCATCCATGGAAGTCAGCACCGTGACGGCGAGCAGGCAGAGATCGCTTCCCTTGGCGGCCTCGACCGCCGCGCGCATCGCCTTGGGATAGGCGTGCAGCGTCAGCATGGAAACGCCCATCTTGACGATGTTCTCCACGCCCTTGGCGACCGTGTTGTCGATGTCGAGCAGCTTCATGTCGAGGAACACCTTGGTGCCCCCGCTCGCCAGCTCGCGGGCGAAATCGAGCCCCCCGGCGAAGGCTAGCTGGTAGCCGATCTTGTAGAAGGAGGCGACACCGTCGAGCTCGCGCACCACGGTCTCCGCTTCCTTCACCGTGGGCACGTCGAGGCCGACGATCAGGCGATCGCGCATATTCACCGCCATGATCAGACCTCCACCCGCGTCGAGAGCAGGCTTGCGCGCTCTATCAAGGTGCGGGCGACGAGTTCCATTCTTTTGCGCAGTTGCTCGTCCCTGAACTGCCCGTATTCGTCGAATGCCTCACTGGCGCGCGACACCGAGCATTGCGGCGTTATGATTTCGACCTGGCAGTTCATCAGCACCGAGCGCAGGTGATAGAGCCCGCGCGCGCCGCCGAAACCGCCGTCGGAGGAGGAGCAAAGCGCCGCCACCTTGCCGGCATAAGGGTGGAAGGGCTTGCCGCCCTCCTTGTGGATGCGGCTGACCCAATCGATGGCGTTCTTGAGCAGCGGCGGGATCGAGGAATTGTATTCGGGGCTGGCGATGAGGAAGCCGTCATGCGCCGCGATCTGATGCCCTAGCTTGAAGACGTTCTCGGGGATGCCTTTTTCCTTTTCCAGGTCCTGATCCATGATCGGCAGCGGATAGTCGGCCAGCGAGATGCGGGTGACTTCGGCGCCTTGCAGCGCTAGCTCGCGCTCGGCGGCGTCGGCGGTCTTGCCGCTAAAGGCACCTGTGCGGATCGATCCGGCAAAGACGAGGATTCGGGCGGTCATCGGCATCTCCTGTTCGCTCCCGGGTATAGGCGAACCGGTGACCGAATCAACCGCCCGCCTCGACCTAGGCCCTGCCCACGCGCCGGTAGACCCAGAGCTGGGCCGGCGGGATATTGCGGATGACGAAGTCGAAATGCTCGACCGTATATTCGCCGCGGCGCGCGGGCACCGGCGAAAGCGGCCCGTAGGTGATCTGGATGACCGGCCGGCCAACGGGCAAGCGGTCGAGCAGACCGTTGATGTATTCCACCCGCTTGCTGGTCGGGAAGTTGAGCAGCGGCACCGCGGAAATGGCGCAGTCGAATTTCAGGCCTGCATGCTCGCCAAGCGTGCGATCGAGGTTGAAGGCATCGCCCTGGATGACGTTCACGCCCGGAAAGGCGTGGCACATATGCTCCACGAACTCCCGGGAATATTCCACGGCGTAAAGCTTTTCCGGAGCCACGCCCCGCGCCAGGATGGCGCGGGTAACGACGCCGGTACCCGGCCCCAGCTCGAGAACCGGCAGGCCTGAGGCCGAATTGACCACAGAAGCCATGCGCCGGGCCGTAATGGAACTCGTCGGGATAATGGCGCCGACAGCCTTCGGCCTGTCCATCCATCCCTTGAAGAAGCGCAACTCGTCGTCGAACTTGATTGCGAGCGATTTGCGCAAACTAGAACCACTTGCCATCGGCGTCGTCTCCTGCGATTCGCCCCCGCAGCGCCTTACGTAGCGTCAGCGACATTGCCGACGCAAGGCAAAATAGGGTCCCTCGTCACGAAACCAACAGCGCGTGTTTCATCATTCTCCGAAGGATTCGAAGAAATCCTTCATGCGCGCGAAAAATCCGCTCGACTGCGGGCTGTTCTCCTTCGACGACAGCTGCTCGAACTCCTCAAGGAGCTCGCGCTGGCGCTTGGTGAGGCTCTGCGGCGTCTCGACCACCGTCTGGATGTAGAGATCGCCCACGGTGGACTGGCGCAGCACCGGCATGCCCTTGCCCTTGAGGCGGAACTGGCGGCCGTTCTGGGTGCCTTCCGGCACCTTCACCCGCGTCTGCGTGCCGTCGAGCGTCGCCACCTCGAAGGACCCGCCGAGGGCGGCGGTGGTCATCGAGATCGGCACCTTGCAGTAGAGGTCGGCGCCGTCGCGCTGGAAGAACTCGTGCGGCTTGACCGACAGGAAGATGTAGAGGTCGCCCGGAGGGCCGCCGCGCAGGCCAGCCTCGCCCTCATTGGCAAGCCTGATGCGCGTGCCGTCCTCGATGCCGGCAGGAATGTTGACCGACAGCGAGCGCTCCTCGGTGACACGGCCCTGGCCGGCGCACTTGCCGCACGGATCCTTGATCATGGTGCCGCGGCCCTGGCACTGCGGACAGGTGCGCTCGATGGAGAAGAAGCCCTGGCTCGCGCGCACGCGGCCGGAGCCGGAACACATGGAGCAGGTGACCGGCTGCGTGCCGGGCTTGGCGCCCGAGCCGGAGCATTCGGTGCACGAGACGGAGGCCGGCACGTGGATCTGCGCGGTCTTGCCCGAAAAGGCCTCCTCGAGCGTGATTTCCATGTTGTAGCGCAGATCGGCGCCGCGCTCGCGACCGCCAGAGGAGCGACGGCGGCCGCCGCCCATCATCTCGCCGAAGATGTCTTCGAAGATGTCGGAGAAACCGCCAGCGCCGAAGCCGTTCGCGAATCCGTTTCCGCCGCCCATGCCGCCGTTCTCGAAGGCGGCGTGGCCGAAACGATCATAGGCCGCGCGCTTCTGCGGGTCCTTCAGGCACTCATAGGCCTCGTTGATTTCCTTGAACTTGTGCTCGCAGGCATCATCACCCGGATTGCGATCGGGGTGGAACTGCATCGCCAGCTTGCGAAAGGCGCTCTTCAGCTCCTTCTCGTCCGCGCCCCTGTCGACGCCCAGCGTTTCGTAGAAATCCGCTTTCATCTTCTTCCGCGACCCGGATGGTCAATGTCTTGATGCATCGTTTCGTCCGTCATCTTCGGCGCTGAGATTCCGATTTAGTAAGCCTTGCGCGCCGATACCAGAGTTACAGTGCTTCGCAGCGTGGATTTTTCGGTTCAGTTGCAAAAAGGCCCGGCGAAACCGCGCCGGGCCCCTTTGTCAGACTTGGGTCGCGCCCATCAGGCGGACTTCTTCTTGTCGTCGTCTTCGTTGATTTCCTCGAAATCAGCGTCGACGACATCGGCGCCGTCCTTGGCCGCATCGGCGGCGGCGTCAGACTCGGCCGCTTCCTTCTGCGAAGCCTCGTACATGGCCTGGCCGAGCTTCATCGACACTTCGGCAAGCGCCTGGCTCTTGGCGTTGATAGCCTCGACGTCGTCGCCTTCGGCGGCCGTCTTCAGAGCGGCGATCGCGTCCGAAATCGCGGTGCGGTCGGCCTCCGAAACCTTGTCGCCGTAGTCCTTGAGCGACTTCTCCGACGAATGCGCCAGGGCCTCGGCCTGGTTGCGGGCCTCGACCAGCGCGCGGCGCTTCTTGTCGGCCTCGGCATTGGCCTCGGCGTCCTTGACCATCTTCTCGATGTCGGTGTCGCTGAGGCCGCCCGAAGCCTGGATGCGGATCTGGTGCTCCTTGCCGGTGCCCTTGTCCTTGGCCGAGACGTTGACGATGCCGTTGGCGTCGATGTCGAAGGTGACCTCGATCTGCGGCACGCCGCGCGGCGCCGGCGGGATGCCGACCAGGTCGAACTGGCCGAGCATCTTGTTGTCGGCTGCCATTTCGCGCTCGCCCTGGAAGACGCGGATGGTCACGGCGGACTGCGAATCCTCGGCGGTCGAGAAGGTCTGGCTCTTCTTGGTCGGGATCGTGGTGTTGCGCTCGATGAGGCGCGTGAACACGCCGCCCAGCGTCTCGATGCCCAGCGACAGCGGGGTCACGTCGAGCAGCAGCACGTCCTTGACGTCGCCCTGCAGAACGCCGGCCTGGATGGCCGCGCCGATGGCGACGACCTCATCCGGGTTGACGCCCTTGTGCGGCTCCTTGCCGAAGAACTGCTTCACGACTTCCTGCACCTTCGGCATGCGGGTCATGCCGCCGACCAGGACCACCTCGTCGATCTCGGCGGCCTTCAGGCCGGCATCCTTGAGGGCGGCCTTGCAGGGCTCGATGGTGCGCTGCACGAGATCCTCCACGAGGCTCTCGAACTTGGCCCGCGTGAGCTTCATGGTCAGGTGCTTGGGGCCGGTCTGATCGGCCGTGATGAAGGGCAGGTTGATTTCCGTCTGCGAGGCCGAGGACAGCTCGATCTTGGCCTTTTCCGCAGCCTCCTTGAGGCGCTGGAGGGCCAGCTTGTCGCCGCGCAGGTCGATGCCCTGCTCCTTCTTGAACTCGTCGGCCAGATATTCGACCAGGCGCATGTCGAAGTCCTCGCCGCCGAGGAAGGTGTCGCCATTGGTCGACTTCACCTCGAATACGCCGTCGCCGATTTCCAGCACGGAAATATCGAAGGTGCCGCCGCCAAGGTCATAGACGGCGATGGTCTTGCCCTCGCGCTTGTCGAGGCCGTAGGCCAGCGCGGCAGCGGTCGGCTCGTTGATGATGCGCAGCACCTCGAGACCGGCGATGCGGCCGGCGTCTTTGGTGGCCTGGCGCTGGGCATCGTTGAAATAGGCCGGAACGGTGATGACCGCCTTCTCGACCTTCTCGCCGAGATAGGCTTCCGCCGTTTCCTTCATCTTCTGCAGGATCATCGCCGAAATCTGCGAAGGCGACCACTTCTTGCCGCCGCCTTCGACCCAGGCGTCGCCATTGTCGCCGCGCACGATGTGGTACGGGACAAGCTTCTTGTCCTTCTCGGTGATCGGGTCGTCATAGCGGCGGCCGATCAGGCGCTTGACCGCAAAAATGGTGTTTTCGGGATTCGTCACCGCCTGGCGCTTGGCCGGCTGGCCGACGAGTCGCTCGTCGCTGTCGGTGAAGGCGACAATGGAAGGGGTCGTGCGCGCGCCTTCCGCGTTTTCAATGACCTTGGCGTCCTTGCCATCCATGACGGCGACGCAGGAATTCGTCGTTCCGAGGTCGATACCAATTACTTTTGCCATTTCGTTCTCTCCACTTAGCAAGCTGCCAGGACCCATCAGGCGTTCCGACGGCAGCCCCTTGGTTCACAAGAAATTTCGCCCGACAGCCTGCGACTGCGGCGGTTCCGGCGATCATGGGCGTATATAAGAACAGGTATCAGACTGCGCAAGCGCCGACGAAGCGGCTTGCAAAGCATTGGGCAAATCCGCAGGCCGCACCATATTTTCCATATGAACCGCGATTATACGATCGATCTGTTCGCGCAGCGCCGCAAGCGCATGGCCAATATGCTGCACACCTGGATGCTGGGAGCCGCCGCGCTGTTCCTGCTGGCGATCACCGCCTGGGCCTTCGGAGGGCCGTCGGGCATGATCTTCGCACTCATCTTCGGCGTGGTCTCCATGGCGGCGATCCGCCGGGTCAGCCCGCAGATGGTGCTTGCCATGTACAAGGCCAAACCCGTGTCGCCCGAGACATTTCCGACGGGCCTGCGCATCGTCGCCGAATTGTCGCGCCGTGCGGGCCTGCCGCGCGTCCCGAGGCTGCACGTCATCCCTTCGCGGATGATGAACGCCTTCGCGGTCGGGCAGCGCGAGGATTCGGCCATTGCGATCACCGAGGCCCTGGCACGCAACCTGTCGGCGCGCGAGCTTGCCGGCGTGCTGGCCCACGAGATGAGCCATATCGCCAATGAGGACGTGAAGGTGATGGCCTTTGCCGACATGGTATCGCGCTTCACCTCGGTGATGTCGACGGTCGGGCTGTTTTCGCTGTTCCTCAACATCGGCGGGTTCTTCGGCGGCGCGGGCCACCCGATACCCTGGCTCGGCGTGCTCGTTCTGCTTGCCGCCCCCACTATCGGCGGGCTCCTGCAGATGGCGTTGTCGCGCACCCGCGAGTTCGACGCGGATCTGGGGGCCACCATGCTGACCGGCGACCCCGACGGGCTGGCCTCGGCGCTGACAAAGCTCGAAACGGCGCAAGGCCGGCGCTGGGAGAACCTCTTCTTCCCGAGCGGGCGCATCCCCGACCCTTCGGTGCTGCGTTCGCACCCCAGAACCGAGGACCGCATCGCCCGGCTGATGGCGCTGAAGGCGACCAATGCCACCAGCGATGTGCCTTTCATCCCCTTCGACGGTGCGCCGCCCCGGATGCGAGCCCCGAGCGTTCCGCATATCAAGCCTTCGAGCGGCCGTTATTTCGGCGGACCGGGCAGTTTTCCGGCCCTGTTCGCGGTAGAGACAGCGAACGACGCCCCGGCCTGCGCGGCGCCGCTCAACCCGCCGCGGGATGGCCCGCGCATCCGGATCCTGCGCGGCGGCGTCTATTGGTGATCAGACCGGTTCCCAGCCGTCGCGTTCGCCGGCGCGGAAGATCGCGTCGATGACCCTCTGGTTCAGGATCGAATCCTCCAGCGAAAACACCGGCTCGCCGCTGCCTTGCGCGGCACGGGCGAAAGCCTCGACCTGCAGCCGGTATTGGCGCGTGCCGGGGAAGCGGAACACGGTCGCCTCCATGCGCTTCTGATTGTGAAGCTCGACGCGGTGGTGGTCATAGTCACCGGCGTTGAAGGGGGCATGCACCTCGATGAAGCCCATCTCGCCGTGAAAGACCATGAACTGGCGCAGCGCCATCTGGGTGGAGCAATAGAAACTCAGATCGAAATCGCCGAAATCGGCCTTGACCGAGGAATAGATGTCGGTGCCGAAGGTCTTGTCGCGCTCGATGGTTGCTTGGATGCGCAAAGGCTCCCTGGCCGTGACCAGCCGCGTCGTCACCGTCGGATAGACGCCGATGTCGGGCAGCGCGCCGCCGCCCAGCGAAAGCTGGTTGCGCATGTTGCCGGGGTCGACGTTGAAATAGCTGAAGGCGCCCTGGACATGACGCAGCCGGCCAATGGCGCCGTCGGCGATCAGCTCGCGCACCTTGATCCACTGCGGGTGGTAGGACACCATGAAGGCTTCGCTGATCAGCACCTTTTTCCGGTCGCGGATTTCGATCAGCGGGGCGATGTCCTCGGCCTTCAGCGCCAGCGGCTTTTCCACCAGAACATGCTTTCCCGCCTCGGCCGCTTTCGCCGCCCATTCGACATGCTGCGAGGTGGGCAGCGGAATATAAACGCCGTCCACCGCATCGGAAGCCAGAAGCTCCTCGTAGGAGCCGAAGGCATGCGGCGCGCCGAAACGGTCGGCGAGCGCACGGGCCTTGCCCGCATCGCGACTGGCAATGGCCGCGACCACGCCGTTGTCGGCATCTGCGATCGCCGGCAGAACCTGGTCGCGCGCGATCTTGGCCGTCGAAAGAACACCCCAGCGAAACATCGTGCCATCCCCTCCAGATCGTGACGACACCAAGGTTTGCCCGAAAAGGCCGGTTGTGCCAAGGTCGTGGCAGGCGCACCCTCGTCACCGGGCGTTCGCCAGCCGGCACGCTACGACAAGGAAATGGCCATATGAACGCACGCAAGCTTGGAACCGAACTCACCGTCTTTCCCGTGGGGCTCGGCTGCATGTCGATGAGCCATGGCTATGGTTATGGCGGTCAGGACGAGGGCGAGGCGATCAGGACGCTTCACCGGGCCGTCGAACTCGGGGTGAATTTCTTTGATACGGCGGAGGTCTATGGCCCCTTCAACAATGAAATCCTCGTCGGCAAGGGGCTGCGGCCGCTGCGGGACAAGGTGAACATCGCCACCAAGTTCGGCTTCAACGTGGTCGAGACGCCGGAGGGACCCAAGCAGATGCCCGGCCTCAACAGCAAGCCCGGCCATGCGCGCGCGGTCGCGGAGGGGTCATTGAAACGGCTCGGCATCGAGGTGATCGACCTCTTCTATCAGCACCGCGTCGATCCCGACGTGCCGATCGAGGAGACGGTGGGCGAGATGGCCGAGCTGGTGCGCGAGGGCAAGGTGCGGGCGATCGGCCTGTCGGAGGTCAGCGTCGCCACGCTGCGCAAGGCGCACGCCGTGCATCCCATCGCCGCCGTGCAGAGCGAGTATTCGCTTTGGGCCCGCGATCCCGAAGCGGGGATGCTGGCGGTGTGCCGGGAGTTCGGCGTCGGCTTCGTGCCGTTCAGCCCGCTGGGGCGCGGCTTTCTGGCGGGAGCGATAAAGTCGGCGGACCAGCTTGGCGAAAGCGACTTCCGCCGCGGCCTGCCGCGCTTCGAGGCCGAGAACATCGAAAGGAATTTGGCGGCGGTGGCCCGGCTGGAAAAGCTTGCCGCCGGCAAGGGCGTCAGCGCGGCGCAACTGGCGCTGGCATGGGTGCTCGCACAGGGCGATTTCATCGTGCCGATCCCCGGCTCGCGCAAGGTCGGCAATCTGGAGCAGAACGTCGCCGCCGCCGGCATCGTGCTGGCCTCGGCCGAACTTGCCGAAATCGGCAACCTGATCACGCCGGACCAGATTGCCGGGGCGCGCTATGGCGAAGCCGCCATGGCGCAGACCAATCGCTAGGGCGGGGCGGTTTTAGCTGCGCAGGACGCCGCCGGTCTGCTTCTTGACGTTCTCGACGATCTTGCCGGCCAGGGCTTCGAAATCCTCGTCGGTGAGCGTGCGCTCGACTGGCTGGATCGAAACCTCGATGGCGATCGACTTCTTGCCCTCGCCGAGCGAAGCGCCCTCGAACACGTCGAAGACCGAAACGCCGGTGATCAGCTTCTTGTCGGCGCCGGCCGCCGCACGCGTCAGCGTACCGGCCTCCACCGACTTGTCGACCACGAAGGCGAAATCGCGCTTTACCGCCTGGAAGGCCGAAAGCTCGAGCTTCGGCTTGGTGCGGGTGGGCTTGGCCTTCGGCTCGGGGATGGCGTCGATGAACACTTCGAAGCCGGCCACCGGGCCGGAAACGTCGAGCGCTTCCAGCGTCCTCGGGTGGAACTCGCCAAAAGTGCCGAGCACGGTCTTGGGCCCGAGTTTTATCACACCCGAGCGGCCCGGATGGTACCACGAGGGCGCACCCGCCTCGATCTGCAGCCTGTCCACGGGAGCACCGGCGGCCTCAAGTGCCGCAAGCGCGTCGGCCTTGGCGTCGAACACGCCGACCGAACCGGCATTGCCCGCCCAGCTGCGGCCAGCGCCGTCCAGCTTGGCGGTGCCGCGGCGAACGCCGGCGGCAACGCGACGCTGGGCCTCGGGCGTGTCGCCCTCATAGGTGCCCGAAACCTCGAACAGCGCGACATCGCCAAGCCCGCGATCGGCATTGCGCTGCGCGGCCGTCAGCAGGCCCGGCAGCAGCGAGGGGCGCATGTCGGACATGTCTGCCGCAATGGGGTTGGCGAGCTTCAGCTCCGGCTTGCCGCCGCCGAACAACTCGGCCTGCTTGGCCGAGATGAACGACCAGGTGACGGCCTCCATCATGCCGCGCACGGCAAGCGCGCGCCGGGTCGAACGGCTGCGGATCTGCAGCGTGGTGAGGATCTTGCCGTTGACCGCATCGTGGCTGCCGAGCGGCTGCGGCGCGATCTCGTCGACGCCATGGATGCGCATGACCTCTTCCACCAGGTCGGCCTTGCCGTCGACATCCGGACGCCAGGACGGCACCTCGACATCGACCACATCGCCATTGCCGAGCGGCTTGAAGCCGAGCCGGGTGAGGATCGACAGGCTTTCGTCCTTGGGAACCTCGATGCCGGTCAGGCGCTTCACCTCGGACAGGGGGAAAGACACGATCTTCGGCTTGTGGCTGGCATAGCCGACGACCTCAGCCTCCGTCGGCTCGCCGCCGCAGAGGTCGAGCACCATGCGGGTGGCAAGCTCCAGACCGGGGACCATGAATTCGGGATCCACGCCGCGCTCGAAGCGGTAGCGCGCATCCGTGATGATGCCGAGATGACGGCCGGTGCGGGCGACGTTGAGCGGCGCCCACAGAGCGGACTCGATCAGCACGTCGGTGGTGTTCTCGTCGCAGCCCGAATGCTCGCCGCCCATGATGCCGGCGATCGACTCGACGCCTTCGGCATCGGCGATCACGCACATCTCGGACGTCAGCTCATATTCGCGGCCGTCGAGCGCCAGCACCTTCTCACCATCCCTGGCGCGGCGCACGGTCAGATTGCCGGCGACCTTCTTGGCGTCGAACACATGCAGCGGCCGGCCGCGGTCGAAGGTCATGTAGTTGGTGATGTCGACCAGCGCGTTGATGGGGCGCAGGCCGATAGCGATAAGCCGCTGCTGCATCCACTTGGGCGACGGGCCGTTCTTCACGCCGCGAACGAGGCGAAGCGCGAAGCCAGGGCAGAGTTCCGGCGCCTCGATGGTTAGCTTCACCGGCGTCTCGCCCTTGCCGGCAACGGCGGCCACCGCGCCGTCCTTCAGCTTGCCAAGGCCGGAAGCAGCGAGATCGCGGGCAATGCCATAGACCGAGGTCGCGTCGGGCCGGTTCGGCGTCAGGTTGATCTCGATCAGCGGATCGTCGAGCTTGGCGTAGGCCGCATAGGACGTGCCGACCGGCGCATCCTCAGGCAGCTCGATGATACCGTTGTGCTCATCCGACAGCTCAAGTTCGCGCTCGGAGCACATCATGCCGTGGCTCTCGACGCCGCGGATCTTGCCGATCGACAAGGTGACATCGATGCCGGGCACATAGGTGCCGGGGGCCGCGAAGGCGCCGATCAGGCCGGCGCGTGCATTCGGCGCACCGCAGACGACCTGGATGGGCGCACCCGCGCCGGTGTCGACCGAGAGCACCTGCAGCTTGTCGGCGTCGGGGTGGCGCGCGGCCGTCAGCACCTTGGCGATGACGAAGGGCTTTAGCGCCGCCTTGTCGTCGACGGCTTCGACTTCGAGGCCGATCGAGGTCAGACGCTCGACGATCTCTTCGAGCGTCGCGTCGGTCTCGAGATGGTCCTTCAGCCAGGAGAGTGTGAACTTCATTTTTCTATCCCTTGCCGCTCGATCAGTTGCTCAGTCCGCCGAACAAAGTCGGCATGTCGAGCGGACGGAATCCGTAATGGGCAAGCCAGCGCACATCGGCGTCGAAGAAGGCGCGCAGGTCCGGCATGCCGTATTTCAGCATGGCGATGCGGTCGATGCCCATGCCCCAGGCAAAGCCTTGGTATTCGTCGGGGTCGAGCCCGCCGGCGCGCAGCACATTCGGGTGCACCATGCCGCAGCCGAGGATCTCCATCCAGTCGTTGCCCTCGCCGAAGCGCACTTCGCCCGGCCGCGAGCGGTCGCACTGGATGTCGACTTCCAGGCTCGGTTCCGTGAACGGAAAGAAGCTCGGACGGAAGCGCATCTTTACCGACGGCACCTCGAAGAACGCCTTGCAGAACTCCTCCAGCACCCACTTCATGTTGGCGACATTCGCCGTCTTGTCGATGACCAGTCCCTCGACCTGATGGAACATCGGCGAGTGGGTGGCGTCCGAATCCTGGCGGTAGGTCTTGCCGGGGATGACGATGCGGATCGGCGGCTTCTGCGTCTCCATGGTGCGGATCTGCACCGGCGAGGTGTGCGTGCGCAGCACCTTGCGCTCGCCCTTCTCATCCGGATTGAAGAAGAAGGTGTCGTGCATCTCGCGCGCCGGATGGCCTTCCGGGAAATTCAGCGCGGTGAAGTTGTAGTAGTCGGTCTCGACGTCCGGGCCTTCGGCGATCGAGAAGCCGAGGTCGCCGAAGATCGCGGCGATCTCGTCGATGACCTGGCTGATGGGATGAATGCGGCCGCGCTCGGCCGGCGACTGGCGAACGGGCAGCGTGACGTCGACCTTCTCGGCGGCAAGGCGCGCGGCGATCGCGGCGTCCTTCAGCTCGCTCTTACGGGCGGTCAGCGCCTCGGTAACGCGGTTCTTCAGGCCGTTGATGACGGGCCCCATGGTCTGGCGCTCTTCCGGGCTCATCGCGCCGAGCGTCTTCAGCTTTTCGGAGATCGAGCCCTTCTTGCCCAGAGCCGCCACACGCACGGCCTCGATGGCCTGCTCGTCGGAGGCCGCGGCGATTTCAGCGAGGAGAGAGGCTTCGAGCAATCCTAGATCGTGGTTGCTTGCGTTCATGACGGAACCTGTTCGCATTGGCGGATGGTCAACTTTTGTTGACCATCCCATATTCGGTTGACTTTCGGTCATAAGAAAAACCCGCGCCAGCCCTGCCAGCGCGGGTTTCCCAAATCTGAATATCGAAAGCTTGGGAAGCGCTGGTCTTTAAGCGACTGCGCTTTCAAAAGCGTTCGGCGTGGTGTTCTTCAGGTACTCCAGAGCGACCTTGGCCTTGCCGACGAGCGCGGCGAACGCCTGCGGCTCATGGATGGCCATGTCGGACAGAACCTTGCGATCGATCTCGATGCCGGCCTTGTTGAGACCGTCGATGAAGCGGCCATAGGTCAGGCCGTGCTCGCGCACAGCGGCGTTGATGCGCTGGACCCAGAGGGCGCGGAAATTGCGCTTCCGGTTCTTGCGGTCGCGATAGGCGTACTGCAGCGACTTCTCGACCGCCTGCTTGGCGATGCGGATGGTGTTCTTGCGACGGCCGTAGAAGCCCTTGGCGGCTTTCAGGACCTTCTTGTGCTTGGCGTGGGCGGTAACGCCTCTCTTTACGCGTGCCATGTCATGATCTCCTTAAAACGCGTGGCCGGGCTCAGAGGCCGTTCGGCAGAAAATTCTTGATGACCTTCTTGGCATCCGGCTCGGCGAGAACCATGGTGCCGCGGGCATCGCGAATGAACTTGTTGGTGCGCTTGATCATGCCGTGGCGCTTGCCGGCAGCAGCCGACAGGACCTTCCCGGTCGCAGTGATCTTGAACCGCTTCTTGGCGGCCGATTTGGTCTTCATCTTGGGCATTTTGCTTTCCTTTCTGCTGCGCTGAATTGCGCTTTTTTCGCTTCGGGCCGACCAAAGCCCGAAAAGCAACAGGAACCGCCACGGCATGCCCTGCCGGACGGTTCTGGACGCGGCCTTATAGCGGCGGCGTAGTCAAAGCGCAACCGCTGAATCGCGGGCGCAAACCGTATCAGTAGACCCGGAGCAGAACCGGCACGACGCCGGAATGCTGCAGATATTCGACCACTTCGAAGAAGGGATAGGCCGCCAGGAAGACCAAGCCGTCGGCGAAGGTGTTGTAGATGTTCTTCGGCCTCACGGTGAGCATCTCGCTATCCCTGAAGAGGCGAAGATTCGGGAAAAAGCGGGGCACCTGGCCGAGATAGCGCAGATAGGGCTCGCCGAAGGTCCTCTTGAGATAATCCTCCTCCACCAGCGTGACGTAGTGGAACGATGCCCAGGTCAGCACCGCGAACGCCGCCGCGATGGTGACGCTGCCCGACAGCGCGCCGACGCCGGCCGCGCCGATCGTGCTGAAGACATAGAGCGGGTTGCGCGTCACCGAATACGGCCCCTCGCTGACGATCTCCGCACTCTTGCGGCCGCCGATATAAAGCGTGCACCAGGTCCGGCCGAGGATCGCCACGAAGATGAGACCGAAGCCTATCGCCTCGATATATCCGTGATGGTTCCCGCTCGCCGGGAGCGCCGACTGGACGAACAGCAGCGCCACCAGAACAGCCGCGATGAGGATTGCGAGGGCCACACGCCGGCGGTGCTGGAAGCGGCTCAGATCGTTGGGGGACATGGTTACCTTGAAAAACGGAAAAGGGCGCAGCTCGCAATTTGCGAGGACCGCACCCCTTGCGGACCGATCCTGGACGACGCGCCGCATCTGCCGGCGCGCCATCATTGTTGGCTCGCGCGCCTCAGCGCGGCGAGAGCACCATCATCATCTGGCGGCCTTCGAGCTTCGGCTCCGCCTCGACCTTGGCGATGGTCGCGACCTCTTCGCGGACGCGGTTCAGAAGCTGCATGCCGAGCTCCATATGCGCCATTTCGCGGCCACGGAAACGCAGCGTCAGCTTGACCTTGTCGCCTTCCTCGAAGAAGCGCCGCACCGCCTTCATCTTCACCTCGTAGTCATGGGTGTCGATGTTGGGACGCATCTTGATCTCCTTGATCTCGATGGTCTTCTGATGCTTGCGGGCTTCGGCCGCCTTCTTCTGGTTTGCGTATTTCAACTTGCCGAGGTCGAGAATCTTTACGACCGGCGGCTGTGCGTTGGGAGAGATCTCAACGAGGTCGAGGCCTGCTTCTTCGGCGGCCAACAGAGCTTCGTTGATTGAAACTTCGCCGCGATTGCTGCCATCTACATCGATGAGCTGGACGCGGGGTACACGGATATCGCGATTGGAGCGCGGCCCATCCTTGGTGGGCGCAGCTGCTTTGAAAGGTCTGCGAATGGTCGTTATCTCCTCGAACCGTTGACGTTCATTGCTTGTATTGCGCCTATGTTGGTACGACGCGGGGCGAGTCAATAGCACAGGGAATAGAATAAATCACCTGAATCCATGAAGCGCCCGCCATCACTTCGCCGGCGGCATGGCACTTTCCGCCTGATTCGACCTGTGTCAAAAGAACTTCACCGACAGGAACACGACATGACCGACACCCCACCGGACTTCCTCGACATCGACGGCACCGTGATCGCGGTGCGCCGCTCTGCCGGCGAGCAGCCCGGCGTGGTCTGGCTCGGGGGCTTCCGTTCCGACATGCGCGGCACCAAGGCCGAGGCCCTGAACGACTGGGCGCAGCGCAACGGCCGCGCCTATCTGCGGCACGACTATTCCGGCCACGGCGAGTCCGGCGGCGATTTTCTAGACGGCACGATCTCGAAATGGCTCGGCCAAAGCCTCGTCGTCTTCCGCCGCTTCACCGAAGGGCCGCAGATCCTGGTCGGCTCCTCGATGGGCGCCTGGATCGCGCTGCGCATGGTGCAGGAATTGCGCAAGGCCGGCGAAGGCGAGCAAGTGGCGGGTCTAGTCCTCCTGGCGCCGGCGCCGGATTTCACCAGCGAGCTTGTCGAGCCCCAACTCAGCGAGGCGCAGAAGCGCGACCTCGCCGAAAAGGGCCTGTTCGAGGTGCCGTCTGAATATTCCACGGAAAGCTACGCCTACACCCGCGCCCTGATCGAGGACGGGCGGCTGAACCGGGTGATGGACGGCCCAATCGACACGCATTGCCCGGTGCATGTGCTGCAGGGGCTGGCCGACCCGGATGTGCCTCACACCCATGCGCTCAAGCTGGTCGGCCTGCTGCCCGCCGATGACGTGACGCTCTCGCTCATCCCCGACGGCGACCACCGCCTGTCGCGACCGCAGGACCTCGACATGCTCATCCGCGCCGTCGAAGCCATCAGCACCCAAGCGAGGTAGGCGATGCGTCTTTCGGTTCCCGTCTCTGCATTCGTTGCTGCGATCGTCGGCTTCGGCGGCACCCTGGCCGTCATCATCGCCGCGGCCGACGCGGTCGGCGCGAGCCGGGCCGAAACCGCCAGCTGGGTGACGGCGATTTGTCTCGCCATGGCGCTGGAAACCGCCTGGCTGAGCTGGCGCACCAAAATGCCGGTCATCACCGCCTGGTCGACGCCGGGGGCAGCACTCGTGGCTGCAAGCTCGGGCTTCACGATGAGCGAGGCAGTGGGCGCCTTCATTGTGGCGGCGCTGCTCCTCATCGTCACTGGCATGTTCAAGCCGCTGACCCGGCTGATCGCCAAGATCCCGGCCTCGGTGGCGTCGGGCATGCTGGCCGGCATCGTCGTGACCTTCGCCATCAATGCGGCCAAGGCCGTTCCTGTCGACCCGGTGCTGATCCTGCCGCTGGTCGCAGCCTTCTTCGTGATCCGCCTGTTCAACCCGGCGCTGTCGGTGCTGGCGGTGCTTGTGGGCGGCGGCGCGCTGGCCTTCCTGACCGGACGCGTCGGCGGGCTTCCGGCGCCGGAACTGTCGACGCTGACGCTGATCGCCCCGACCTTCTCCACCGCCGCCGTCATCGGCCTTGCGGTGCCGCTCTACCTCGTCACCATGGCCTCGCAGAACCTGTCCGGCCTCGCCGTGCTGCGCGCCGCCGGCTACCACCCCGAACCTGGACCGCTGATCTCGGTGACCGGCCTGTTCTCGCTGCTCTCCGCCCCCTTCGGCGCGCTGACCACCAACCTGGCGGCGATCTCGGCGGCGATCTGCACCGGGCCTGACGCCCACCCCGACCCGGCCGAGCGCTGGAAGACCGGGCCGTTCTATACGCTGGCCTATCTGGTCTTCGCGCTTTTCGGCGCCTCGCTGGTGGCGGTCTTTGCCGTGCTGCCGCAAAGCCTGATCGTGCTGGTGGCGGGCCTGGCGCTGATGGCGCCGCTGGCAAACGCGCTGACGATTGCGCTGAAGGACGAGCACGAGCGCATGGCGGCCACAACCGCCTTCGCCGTGACGGCCTCGGGCCTGACCATATTCGGCATCGGCGCCGCCTTCTGGGGACTGGTGGCCGGACTGATGGTCCTGGGGCTGGACGTCCTCAGGGTCCTCAAAAAACGCACGGCCTGACGGACGCCTGTCCGGTTTTCGCCAAAACCATCTTGAACGGGCGTTTTTCCGTTCCCATTTCGATCTGGAGCAGCCGGCATGGCTGCCTCGAACGAAGGAACCGGAAAACATGAACACGACAGCATTGATCCGCCCGGCCTGGACGCCGGCGACCATCGCGCTGATGGTGATCGGCTTCATGGTGTTCTGGCCGCTGGGCCTGGCCATGCTTGCCTATGTCATCTGGGGCGACCGGCTTGACGGCTTCAAGCGCGACGTCAACCGGGCGACGGACGGCATTTTCGCCGGTTGCCGCAAGGCTGCCTATGGCGCGAGCTCACGCACCGGCAATGTCGCCTTCGACGAATGGCGCGAGAAGGAACTCGAGCGCCTTGCCGAGGAGCGCCGCAAGCTCGACGAGACCCTGACCGAGTTCGACGACTACATGCGTGAACTGCGCCGCGCGAAGGACCAGGAAGAGTTCGATCGCTTCATGGCCAAGCGCAACAAATCGACCGCGCCGACCACGACCAGGCGCGGCAAGCCAACGTCCGGCCTGGCCGACGAAGCCTAAACCTCCCGCCCGCAACTTTCGACGGCGTCGCCCCAGCGGCGCCGTTTTCTTCGCTTTGTTTTCCATCTACCGGAGCCGATCCCGCGCAAAGCCGTGGGATTTCCGGCAGACAGGGTCATGTTCGCAGCCGAATCACTTATTCTTCACGCATGCCGCTCGGTTTCCTGAAAACATTGCAGAGCCGCGGGCCCAAGCCGGTGCAGCAGCGCGAGCACACGGTTTCGGGCCGCACCCTGCCGCTGCGCATCGTCGAGAACGATCGCGCCACGCGGTTGACGCTGCGCATAGATGCCGGCGGGCGGGGTCTGCGCATCACGGTGCCGCCGGGCCTGGCGCGCGGCGAGGTCGACCGTTTCCTCAACCGGCATCAGGGCTGGCTGGAGCAGCGGCTGGCCAAGGTGCCGGACCGGCCGCAGGTGCGCCCCGGCATCAAGGTGCCGATCCGCGGCGTGCCGCACACGATCGTGCATGAGCCGGATAAGCGCGGCACAGCCAGGATAGGCGCCAATGCCGGCGAACCGACCCTGACCGTCCATGGCGAGGCGCAGCACCTGCCGCGCCGCGTCGCCGACTTCCTCAAGCGCGAGGCCAAGCGCGACATCGAGGCGCTGGTGGAAAAACACTGCACGACGGTCGGCCGGCGCGCCAAGGCGATCCGTTTTCGCGACACGTCGAGCCGCTGGGGATCGTGCACGTCGGATGGGTCGCTGTCATTCTCCTGGCGCATCATGATGGCGCCGCCGCAGGTGATAAACTACCTCGTCGCCCACGAGGTGGCGCACCTGCGCGAGATGAACCACGGACCGCGCTTCTGGCAGCTCTGCGAGGAGCTTTGCCCTGACACCGAGCGCTGCAAGGCCTGGCTGAAGCGCAACGGCACCGCCCTGCAGGCGATCGTGTTCGAATAAGGGGACACTTTCGGCTTATCCGCCGATCGGCGCACGCTTTTCCTCGACTCCGCCACCATTTCGTGGCACTCCCCCGACATGGCACTCGACATTAAAATCTGCGGCCTGAAGACGCCGGAAGCGGTTGCGGCGGTGCTGGCCGGCGGCGCCAGCCATATCGGCTTCATCTTCTTTTTCAAGAGCCCGCGTCATGTGACCCCACAGCAGGCCGCCCAGTTGCGCCAGGCCGCACTTGGCCGCGCCAAGGCAGTGGCCGTCACGGTGGACGCCGACGACGCGATGCTCGACGAGATCGTCGCCGCGATGGCGCCCGAGATGCTGCAACTGCACGGCAAGGAAACGCCTGAACGCGTGACGGCGGTGAAGCAGCGCTACGGCCTGCCGGTGATAAAGGCTTTCGCCATCCGCGAGGCCACGGACCTGGCAGCAATCGCGCCCTATCACGGCCTTGCCGACCGCTTCCTGTTCGACGCCAAGCCGCCGGCCGGCTCGGAGCTTCCGGGCGGCAATGGCGTGTCCTTCGACTGGCGGTTGCTGGCAGGCCTTGACGCTGAACTCGATTACATGCTTTCGGGTGGTCTCAACGCCGCGAATGTCGGCGACGCCATCAGGCTTGCCAATCCGCCCGCCATCGACATCTCGTCGGGTGTGGAAAGCGCGCCGGGCGTCAAGGACGTGGCGCTGATCGAGAATTTCTTCCGGGCCGTGCGGGCGGCAACCGACAACCGCGCCGCCTGACCCCATCCAGGGCAAGTCCCGCGGCGGAACAGGTTCCGGCAAAGGCACGCTCGAACAAAGACTTAGGAGATCGGCCGTGACTCAGCCGGCAGAGCCCAATTCCTTCCGCACCGGTCCCGACGAACAGGGCATGTTCGGCATTTTCGGCGGCCGTTTCGTTGCCGAAACGTTGATGCCGCTGATCCTCGACCTGGAGCAGCACTGGAATGCGGCCAAGAACGACCCCGCCTTCCGCGAGGAGCTCAACGCGCTTTCCACCTTCTACGCCGGCCGCCCGTCCAAGCTCTACTATGCCGAAGGCCTCACAAAACATCTCGGCGGCGCGAAGATCTACTTCAAGCGCGAGGACCTGAACCACACCGGCAGCCACAAGATCAACAACTGCCTGGGCCAGATCCTGCTCGCCAAGCGCATGGGCAAGAAGCGCATCATCGCCGAGACCGGCGCGGGCCAGCACGGTGTAGCCTCCGCCACGGTCGCCGCGCGCTTCGGCTATCCCTGCATCGTCTATATGGGTGCCACCGACGTGGAGCGGCAGAAGCCCAACGTCTTCCGGATGAAGCTGCTGGGCGCCGAAGTACGCCCAGTCAACTCCGGCCACGGCACGCTGAAGGACGCCATGAACGAGGCGCTGCGCGACTGGGTGACCAATGTCGAGGACACCTATTACCTGATCGGCACCGCCGCCGGCCCGCATCCCTATCCCGAGCTGGTGCGCGACTTCCAGTCGGTGATCGGCACCGAGGCGCGCGCCCAGATGCTGGAGCAAGAGGGCCGCTTGCCCGACGTCATCATCGCCGCCGTCGGCGGCGGCTCGAACGCGATCGGCCTGTTCCATCCCTTCCTTGACGACCGCAACGTGAAGATCATCGGCGTCGAAGCCGGCGGGCGCGGCCTCGAGGGCATCGAGCACTGCGCCTCAATGAGCGCCGGCAGCCCCGGCGTGCTGCACGGCAACCGCACCTACCTGCTCCAGAACGATGACGGACAGATCCTCGACGGCCACTCGATCTCGGCCGGCCTCGACTATCCGGGCGTCGGGCCCGAGCACAGCTGGCTGCGCGACACCGGTCGCGTCGACTACGTGCCGATCCTCGACGACGAGGCGCTGGAGGCCTTCCAGGTCACCACGCGCGTCGAGGGCATCATCCCGGCGCTGGAATCGGCCCATGCCATTGCGCATGCGATGAAGATCGCGCCGACCATGGGCAAGGACCAGATCGTGATCGTCAACCTTTCCGGCCGCGGCGACAAGGACGTCCACACGGTGGCCAATATGCTGGGCATGGAGATCTGACGATGAGCAACCGCATCGCCCGCCGCTTCGACAGACTCAAGGCCGAAGGCCGCCCGGCACTCGTCACCTATTTCATGGGCGGCGACCCCGATTACGAAACCTCCTTGTCGATCATGAAGGCGCTGCCCAAGGCCGGCGCCGACGTGATCGAACTCGGCATGCCGTTTTCCGACCCGATGGCCGACGGCCCGGCGATCCAGGCCGCGGGCCTGCGCTCGCTGAAGGGCGGCCAGACGCTGAGGAAGACGCTGCAGATGGCGCGCGACTTCCGTGCTTCGGGCGACAACGACACGCCGATCGTGCTGATGGGCTACTACAACCCGATCTACATCTATGGCGTCGACCGTTTCCTCGCCGATGCGATCGAAGCCGGCATCGACGGGCTGATCGTGGTGGACCTGCCGCCGGAAATGGACGAGGAACTGTGCGTGCCGGCGCTGAAGGCGGGCATCAACTTCATCCGCCTTGCGACGCCGACCACCGACGACCACCGCCTGCCCAAGGTGCTGCAGAATACCTCCGGCTTCGTCTATTACGTGTCGATGACCGGCATCACTGGCGCAGCACTCGCCGACACCGACAAGGTCGCCGCCGCCGTCACCCGCATCAAGGGCCACACCGACCTGCCGATCTGCGTCGGCTTCGGCGTCAAGACTGCCGAGCAGGCCCGCTTGATCGGCGCCGCGGCCGATGGCGTCGTCGTCGGCACGGCGATCGTCAATGAAGTGGCGAAGGCCGCCGGCGGCACAGCCGCGGTCGAGGCCGTTTCGGCGCTGGTTGCCGATCTGGCCAGCGGCGTGCGTTCGGCACGCCTTGCTGTCGCCCAATAATATCCCCATGTCTTTGACATCACTGGAACGGATGCCATGAACTGGATCACCAACTTCGTCCGCCCGAAAATCAACTCGATGCTGGGCCGGCGCGACATGCCCGAAAACCTCTGGATCAAGGATCCGGAGAGCGGCGAGATGGTCTTCCACAAGGACCTGGAAGACAACCAGTACGTCATCCCCTCCTCCGGCCACCACATGAAGATCGCGGCGCGCGAGCGGCTGAAGTTCTTCTTCGATGGCGGCCAATACGAGACCCTCGAAAACCCGAAGGTCGCGGTGGACCCGCTGAAATTCCGTGACGAGAAGCGCTATGTTGATCGTCTGAAGGACGCCAAGGCCAAGACCGGCATGGAGGACGCGATCCTCAACGCGCTCGGCACGATCGAGGGCTTGCCTGTGGTGGTCACCGTCCAGGACTTCGCCTTCATGGGCGGCTCGCTCGGCATGGCCGCCGGCGACGCCATCATCAAGGCCTTCGAGACGGCGGTAGAGAAGCGCCGGCCGCTGATCCTGTTCGCCGCTTCGGGCGGCGCGCGAATGCAGGAGGGCATTTTGTCCCTGATGCAGCTTCCGCGCACGACGGTGGCCGTGGATCGGCTGAAGGAAGCCGGCCTGCCTTATATCGTGGTGCTGACCAATCCGACCACCGGCGGCGTGACCGCCTCCTACGCCATGCTGGGCGACGTGCACATCGCCGAGCCAGGCGCGCTGATCGGCTTCGCCGGCCCGCGCGTCATCGAGCAGACGATCCGCGAGAAGCTGCCCGACGGCTTCCAGCGCTCCGAATATCTGATGGAGCACGGCATGGTCGACATGGTGGTCTCGCGTCTCGAGCTCAAGTCGACCGTCGCGCGGCTGCTGAAGATCCTGATGAAGATGCCGGAGCGCGTCGAAGCGGGCGAGCCGGAAGTGCCGCCGACGGCGGTATCGGCCGAAGCGCAGCCGCGTGCCTGACGCGGGCGACAGGCGCTCCACGCTGTCTCCAGATCCTTTGCTCCGGGGGAGGAGCTTTTGATGTCCACGCTGCTTGCCGACCGCCAGATCGAGCATCTGATGACGCTGCACCCGAAAGGCTTCGACCTTTCGCTGGACCGGATTTCGCGGCTGCTCGAACGCCTCGGCAATCCGCAGGACAGGCTGCCGCCGGTGATCCACATCGCCGGCACCAATGGCAAGGGCTCGACTGCCGCCTTCTCGCGCGCGCTGCTGGAGGCGGCCGGCCTCCGCGTCCACGTCCATACCTCGCCGCATCTGGTCAACTGGCATGAGCGCTACAGGCTCGGCGCGGAAGGCGGCGGCAAATTCGTCGCCGACGACGTGCTGGCCGACGCGATCGGCCGGGTGGCCGACGCCAATCGCGGCGAGACCATCACCGTCTTCGAGATCCTCACCGCCGTCACCTTCCTGCTGTTTTCGGAGCATCCGGCCGACGTCGCGGTGATAGAGGTGGGGCTAGGCGGCCGGTTCGACGCCACCAACGTGATCAAGAAGCCCGCGGTTTCGGTGATCATGCCGGTGTCGCTCGACCACGAGGCCTATCTCGGCGACCGGGTCGAGCTGATCGCGGCCGAGAAGGCCGGTATCATCAAGCGTGGATGCCCGGTGATCGTCGGCGCGCAGGAGAGCGACGCCGCACGCGAGGTGCTGATCGAGACTGCCGAACGGCTCGGCTGCCCGCTCGCCGTCTACGGCCAGGATTTCATTGCATCGCAAGAGCACGGCCGCATGATCTATCAGGACCAGACCGGCCTGATGGACCTGTCGCCGCCGCGTCTGCCCGGTCGTCACCAATACGCCAACGCGGCTGCGGCGATCGCTGCCGTGCGGGCCGCCGGGTTCCGGCTCGACGACCACGCAGCCGACCGGGCGATGACCACGGTGAGCTGGCCCGGGCGCATGCAGCGCCTGCCGCAAGGCAAGCTGGTGGATCTCGCGCCGGCCGGCGCCGAGATCTGGCTCGACGGCGGCCACAACCCCGGCGCCGGCCTGGTGGTGGCTGAGGCGCTGACCGAGCAGGAAGAGAAATCCGCGCGGCCGCTGTTCCTGATCTGCGGCATGATCAACACCAAGGACCAGACCGGCTATTTCCGCGCCTTCAAGGGCATCGCGCGCCATGTCTACACGGTGCCGGTGGCCTTCAGCGACGCCAGCGTGCCGAATTCCGAACTCGCCATCCGCGCCGGCGAAGCCGGGCTTTCGGCGGAGCCGGTCAGCTCGGTGGCCAATGCGCTGATGCTGCTGCGCGACACCTGGGACGCTTCCGAGCCGGCGCCGCGCATCCTGATCAGCGGCTCGCTCTATCTCGCCGGCGCCGTGCTGGCCGAGAACGGCACGCCGCCGGTGTGAGGCGCTTACTTTAGCTCGATCTCGATGAAGGCATATTCGCCGTCATTGGCGTTGATGACATCGTGCTCGACGCCCTCGGAGCGGTAATAGGGCACGCCCTTCTTCATTTCGGCGAAGGATTCGCCGTCCTTCGTCACGAGCCTCACCTTGCCGTCCATCAGCGGCACGACGACATAGTCGTGCCCGTGGCGGTGCCAGCCGGTGCTGGCGCCCGGCGCAAAGCGCCATTCGGTGACGACGACGCGGTCATTGTCGATGAAGACAGTGGGCTTGGCGGGCGTTGACATTTTTTGCTCCCTTTCACGCATGCTCCATGAGAACGCAGGAGCGGCCCGCTTATGAGAGCCAGCGGCATGAAAACCGACGCGCCAAAGAAAAAGCCCGGCGCGGGGCCGGGCTTTTTGCATATCTCGGTAGGATCAGGCGGCGTTGCCGATCCAGCTCGACAGGGCGGTCTTGGGCGCGGCGCCGACCTTGATGTCGGCCACTTCGCCGCCCTTGAAGATCATCAGGGTCGGGATGGAGCGCACGCCATACTGCGCGGCCAGCTCCGGGTTCTCGTCGATGTTGAGCTTGGTGATCGTCACCTTGCCGGCGAGCTCGTTGGAGATCTCTTCCAGCGACGGCCCGATCATCTTGCAGGGGCCGCACCATTCGGCCCAGAAGTCCACCACAACCGGACCCTCGGCGTCCAGCACAGCGGACTTGAAATTGCTATTGTCGACCTTGACGGTGGCCATGATGAAATCCTTTCGGGTGTAAAAGTCGCGCTACATATGGTGCTAGCCCTGCGGGCCTTCAAGCACAGTTTGTGTCACGACGCGTTGAGTCGAGCAAGGGCATCGTCCATCGCCACCTCGGGAATCCGGATGAGACCCGGAATCTCGGTGAACAGAAGGGCAGCCGACACGCGCCGGCCCGGATAAAGCGATTTCAGCAGCGCGCGATAAAGCGCAAGCTGCGTGACATAGGCGAGCGGCACCTGCTCGAACGAGGTCGGCGCAGGCCGATTGGTCTTATAGTCGACGATCAGCACTTCGTCGGCCGTCACGGCCAGCCGGTCGATCTTGCCCGAAACCGTGCGCTCCTTGCCCTTGACCATCACGCTGCCCATGATCGCGACTTCGGCGCGCGAGCCGGGCGCGAACAGCGGCGCAAACTCTTCCGAGGCCAGGATCGCCTCGACGGAGGAAAGCAGGGCCTGCCGTTCCTCTTCCTTCCATGCCGCACCGGCGCGCGCGAGATAGCGCAGGGCCGGCGGCCGCCGGTCTTGCTCGGCCATGCCGGGCAGCATCTGCAACAACTTGTGCAGCACAAGGCCGCGCGCGATGGCAAAGCCCGGCTCGATCTCCGGATCGAGCACCGGCGAGCGCGTGGAAACTACAGGCTCGGTCGTTTCCTCGATGAGTGCGGAAGCCCCGGAAGGCGACAACGGCCGTGGCAGAACCTCCACAGCCTTGAGAGGCTCCAACAATTCCGGCGGGATTGTCGCCAGTTGCTCCGCTTCCTTCGCCACCGGCGGCCCGGCCATTAGTTGCACCGCCGGCAGCGGCGTCACGCGGAAACGGTGCACGGTCGTGTCCGGCTCGACGGGATGCCCGCGTTCCTCACATTTGCCCGACGCGATCAGCGCCTTGCTGACCAGCGCATGCCAGGTGGCCGGGTTCGGGGCGCGCTTGCCGTGATAGCCGCAGACGACCAGCCGATCCTCGGCCCGCGTCATGCCGACATAGAGCAGGCGACGATATTCGTCGTCGGCGCGTTCCTTCAGCGTGTCCGACATCGCCTGCGAATAGAGATTTTTCACGTCGCTGCCCGAGCGCCAGAGATAGCCTTTTATCCGGCGCAGCTCCTCGCCTTTGGCCTCGAAGGGCATCAGGCGCGGCAGGTGCTGGTCGCTGAAGGGCGTGGCGCCGCCATCGACCAGGAAGACCACCGGCGCCTCGAGGCCCTTGGAGGCGTGCGCGGTCATGATGCGCACCTCGTCGCGCGTCTGGTCCATCTCGCGCTTGATCTCGGGCCCGGCGCTTTCCAGCGTCGCAAGGAACGACTCCAGTCCAGGAAGCCCGGTTCGTTCCTCGGCAAGACAGAAGGACAAAAATTCGTCGAGGATGTCGCCGGCATCCTGCCCTAGCCGCGAAACCATCGCCTTGCGCACGCCATCGCGGCCGAGAAGACCAGAATAGAATTCGAACACCGGCTTGTAGGCGGCTTCGGTCGCCCAGTCGTCCAGCCGTTTCGTCACTGCGGCGAGTTCGGGCGCGCTTTCAGCCTTGCGGCGCAGCGAGGTGTAGAGCGAGACGCCGGCGGGGCGCCCATAAGCGAGGTCGAACAGCGCATCCTCGCTCAGCCGGAAAATCGGGCTCTTCAGGATCGCGGCAAGGGAAAGATCGTCCTCGGGCTGGATGAGGAAGCGGCCCAGCGCCATCAGGTCCTTCACCGCGATGTGTCCCGGCAGGCTGAGGCGGTCGGCGCCTGCCACCGCGATGCCTCGGTTCTTCAGGCTGCGCGCCAGCGCATGGACAAAACGGTCGCGCTTGCGCACCAGCACGATGACATCGCCGGCCGACAGAAGCTTGCCGCTGCCCTCGATGATCTCGCCCGAGCGGATCCAGTTCTGGATGGTGGCGGCGACGTTTTCAGCCACGCGCACGGCCGGCGCGTGGGCGTGGTCGATGGCCTGCGTCCAGTCGTCCGGCTCCTCGGCCACATCGGCGCCGATGGACGGCCAGACCTCGACATAGCCGGGCGCACCGGCGCGGATGGCGTTGTGCTGCACCGGGCCGGGGTCGAGCGTGATGCCGCGCCGCGTCTCCTCGCTCGAAAAAACCGTGTCTACGGCCTGCAGCACGTCGTCGGTGGAGCGGAAGGAGAGCGTCAGCTTGACCGGCTCGAAATTGCCGTTGGCGGCGCGCACACGCTGCGAGAATTCATGGCCGGTGCGGGCGAAGGATTCCGGCGCCGCGCCCTGGAACGAATAGATCGACTGCTTTTCGTCGCCCACGGCAAAGACTGTGCGGTGGACATTGTCGCGCGCGCTGTGGCCCGCGAAAAACTCTTCGGCCAGGCGCTTCACCACCTCCCACTGGTCGGGGCTGGTGTCCTGCGCCTCGTCGAGCAGGATGTGGTCGATGCCCTTGTCGAGCTTGTATTGGACCCAGGGGCCGGCGTCCTGCCTGGCGAGCAGGCGCACGGTGCGGGTGATGAGGTCGTTGAAGTCGAGGAAGCCGCGCCCGGTCTTCAGTCGCTCGTAGCGGCCAATCAGCCAGTCGGCGATGGTGAGTGCTGCGCGCGTGCCTTCCAGCATGCGGAACATGGCCAGCCGGTCGGACGTGGCGATGATCGCCGCGGCAGCCGCCGAATAGCGCTCGGCCAGGTCCGGCATGCGGTCGTGCAGCGCCTTCTTGAAGGTTTTTACCGGGTCGTAGGGATCGCCGTCGGACTTCAAAAAGCCCTTGGCCAGCAGCTTCAGCCGCGCGATCGGGTCGCGCTCCTCGAAGGCGCGCGCGGCGTCGGGAATGATGCTGTCGAGCGCGCGGCGCGCATCGACGGCCTCCGCGGCCAGTGCGAATTCGGCAAAGACATCGGCGGGGAAACCGGGCAGCGGCCAAATGGAGTCGGCAATGCCCTCGGCCGTGTCATCCGGCGAAAAGCCGAATTCCTCGAAGAGCGCCGGATAGTCGGGATCGTGGCCGATGGCATCGATGAAGGCGCGCAAGCCGTCGCGCTTGGCGACGATTTCGCTAAGCAGCGCATCAAGCCCCGCCTCGCCGCCGCGCTCCAGCACCATGGCGAAGGCTTCGGCTAGCTCGGGATGATCGGCGGCCACCGCGCCCGTCACCATCTCGCGGCGGGCGGTGGCAAACAGCGTCTCTTCCATCAGCGGGTCGAGCATCTGGAAGTGGGCGGCGATGTTGGCCTCCAGCGGGAACTGGTGCAGCACGGATTCGCAGAAGGCGTGAATGGTCTGGATTTTCAGGCCGCCCGGCGTTTCCAGCGCTTCGGCAAACAGCCGGCGCGCGCGGCGTAGCTTTTCGGCGTTTGGAGCGCGGCCCTCCAGCTTCTCGATCTCGGCGCGCAGGGCCTCGTCGTCCAGCATGGTCCATTTCGACAGATTGCCGAAGACGCGGTTGGACATGTTGGCGGCGGCCGCGCGCGTATAGGTGAGGCAAAGGATCTTTGATGGGTCCGTGCCTTCGAGCAAAAGCCGGATGACGCGCTGCGATAGCACATGCGTCTTGCCCGAGCCGGCATTGGCCGACACCCAGACGGAGTTTCGCGGGTTAGCCGCCTTGGCCTGCCGCTCGACGGTCTCGGCGGGAACGGAGAAGATCTTCCTCATTCGTCGCCCCCGGATTCGCCCGCATTGTCGCCACCGGCCGACCATTCCAGCACGCGAGCGAGATGGTCGTAGTCTCCGTCGGTCTCGCCCTCGCGGAACGGCAGCGCGCGCGACAGGTAGCCGGTATCGACGCGGTTATAATGCTGCAGCAAAACCTCCAGCCGTTGCCAGGCTTCCTCCGCCAGATCGCCCGCCGGGCGGGGCTTGCGGTTGTAGTCGAGGATCGATTCCTCAAACACCTCGCCATTGGGCTTGAAACGCACGAAGGCGAGGTCCGCCGGCTGCAACGATCCGAGGTCGTGGAACGCGCCACGCTTCAAAAGCGCGCCTTCCAGCGCCAGCTGCGGAGCAAGCAGCGTATGCGCCTGCGCCTTGGAGGGCGAAGAGCCGGTCTTGTAGTCGATGATGTCGGCCATGCCGGCAGCAAGCAGGTCGACGCGGTCGGCATAGCCGGACAGCGTCACGCCCGAAGCGCCGACCGGCGTCTTTTCGGCGCGCGCTTCCGGGTGGCGGGCCTTTGTGCCGAGGGCGCGGCTGCGCTCCCAGACGATGATGTTTTCGGCCAGCTTCTCGAAGCGCGGCCACCACACGGCGCGCACGTCTTCCGGCAGATTGGCCTCGTCGAAGGCGGTGCGGCCCGCCTCGAGCAGCACGTCGAGCGCGGTGTCCGCCCTCGGATCGATGCCGGAGGTCGTAAAACGCTGCATGATGTCGTGGAACAGCGTGCCGCGCTCGGCCGCACCCGGATCGCGCACCAGCTCTTCCAGCTTCATCAGCTTGAGGATGCGTTTGGCATAGACCGCATAGGGGTCGCGGCGCAGCGTCTCGATCTCGGTGACCGAGAAATGGCGCGGTCGGGCGTCGGCCGGCGGTTTCGGCTGCGGGCGTTCGGCAAAGGGGATTTGCGGGCCGGCATCCAGCGCGCGCGCCCAGCCAAGCAGTTCCTCGCCGCGAGCGCGCATGGCCACCGCCGTAGCGGGCCCGGCGAAGGTGAGGATGCGTTGCAACCAGCGCGAGGGCACGGCCGGCGCATCGCCCGAACGCGCCGAGCGCGTCAGGATCACTTGCGGCGTGCCGAGCGCCATCTGGAAATCATGTGCCGACTGGCCGATGCGCCGCTCCGGCGGCTCGAGCTCGATGCCGGTCTTCATCAGGCGCGACATGAAGCGGTCGGCCTGCGCCTTGCGCGGCCAGACACCCTCGTTCAGCCCGCCGACGATGAGCGTGTCGACGCTCAGTAGGCGCGCTTCCAGCGCGCCCCAGATCGAGACGCGGCCATCGCCGCCATGCGCCGGCTTGACGACCTCCGGCGCGACCAAAGCTTCGGCAACGTCGGGCCATTCGTCGGCCGCGAAGGAGAAGGGCGCCGAGGCGGCCACCAGCCCGCGCAGCAGGTCGGCCAGCTTTTCGCCGGCCTCGCCACCGTAAAGTTCGGTCAGGCTGCCATCGGCGCTGCGGCCAAGTGCTTCGAGCACCGTGACTGTCGCGCGAATGATGGCCGAAAGCTCGACCTCGCCTTCGCCCCGGAAGGCGACCAGCGGGGCCAGCGCCTCGTCGAGGCGGGCAAGCACGGCGCGCGCGTCGGTCAGCCGCCGTTCGCTGAGCCGCGTTTCCCAGAACGGTTTTCGTCCCTCGCCGGCCAGCCCCGCAAGACGCTCTTCGAACAGGGCGCCCAGATGGGCGACGTCCGGCCTGCCGGTGCCGCCGCGCAGCGCCACGAGCTCGATGGTTTCGGCGGCGTGGCGCACCGCGCCGCGTCCCAAGCCGAGCGAGAGCAGCGGATGTTTTAGCAGCGACAGCACCGAGACCGGATCGCCCGGCCGGAACGCGGCCTGCAGCATGATGCGCAGGAGAGCGCCGGGCGGCGTGTTGGCCAGCGGCGTGCCGCCGGAATCATTGGCCTGGATGCCGAAGCGCAGCAGCTCGGCCGACACACGCCGGGCAAGGTTGCGATCGCCGGTGACAAGGGCCGCCTTGTGACCGGGGTGGGCAATCGCCTGGCGCAGGGCAAGCGCAATCGCCACCGCCTCGTCGCGCTCGCTCGCCGCTTCCAGCAGCGTCACACCGGCGAAGGCGCTTTCAACGTCCGTCTCGGAAACGCCTGCCCTCTGGCCGGCCCAGGCATCGGTGGTTTCGGCAGGCAGCAAGGCCTGCGCGACCAGCGCATCGCGGAGCGCCTGTGCCGGTGCGACCGCGCCGATCTCCTCGACGTCTGCGCGCAAAATGCCGATTTTTTTCAGCAGCTTGGCAAGACCGTATTGCGGATGGCCGAGCACGGCGGCGGGCTGAACGTCGGCCGAGACGACCGACCAGGAGCGCTCGTCCATGCCCCGGTCGAGGCCAGGCAGCACCACTGCTCCGCGCGGCAGCCGCGCAATGGCCGACAAAAGCTCGGCAGTGGCGGGAATGGAGCCGGTGGAGCCGGCGGCGATGACAGGTCCCTGCGGCGGCCGCTGGCGCAGCCGCTCCGCCTCCAGCCGGATCAGCGCGTTGCGATGCGCGGCCGGATTGGAGCGGTCGAGCTCGGCCAGAAGGTTCGGCCAGGCAGTCATGACGATTTCGAGGAAATCGAGCGTCACCTGCCACCAATTGGCGAGGTCGCCGGAAACCAGATCATGCAGCCGCGCCCAGTCGGAGCCCTCGGTCTCGATCTCGTCCATCAGCCCGGCCAGGTCGCGCGCCAGCCACACTGCATCGGCCGCCGAGGCTGGAACGACGATTTCCTCTTCGAACAGGCTCGCGACATGGGCCGGCAGCCGGCGTTTCCAGCTGCGCACCAACGGTGCAAGCAAAAGCAGGCGGTCGATGGCCGCGATCGGCGGCGCAAGGTCGATTTCGCCTGTCCCCTCGGGCGCGAAAAGGGCCTCGTCCTCGTCGAATTCGCCGAGCGGCCGGATGGTGGGCAGGATGGCGGAGCCACCCCTCGCCTTCTCCACCAACACGCTGCGCAACTCGCGCGCGGCGCGGCGCGTCGGCACATAGATGGTGACGTCGGCCAGCGCCAGCGGCTCGCCGTCGAAGCGGAAGTCGGGGATCAGACTGCCGTCGAGCAGGCTTTCAGCCAGCGTCGGCAAGAAGGCGGCACCGGGCGGAATGGAGAAAAGGCGGGGCGCGGGCCGGCCGCTCATGCGTCCTGCGCCATGGCGCCGGCCACCACCGCTTCCGCGGGCGCGATGGCATCAGGCGTGCCGACGGTGATCCAGCGGCCTTCCATCTTCATGCCGTAGAGGCGGCCGGCGGCGATGGCGCGGTCGAAATAGAGGTTGAGCGACTGCGGCGTGGCCTCGGCGCCGGCAAAGATGCGCGGGTGCATGATTGCCGCGCCGGCATAGATCAGGCCGGACGGGTCGCCCGCCGCGCGCTTGAGCGTGCCGTCGGGGCCAAGCAGGAAATCGGTGCCGCCGCTGTGGCCGGTCGCCGAGGAGAAATCCGCCAACATGAGCAGAATATCCATCCTCGACGCGTCCCAGGCAAGGGCCAGCCGCTTGAGGTTGGGCTCGTCGCGGTCGATCCAGAACGTATCGGCGTTGAGCAACAGGAACGGATCGGCGCCGAGTTCCGGCAGCGCCTTGACGACACCGCCCGCGGAATCGAGCAGGCCGGTGCTTTCATCGGAAACGACGACGGCCGGCTTCTGACGGCCCGCCACATGGGCAACGATCTGTTCCGGGAAATGATGAACGTTCACCACCGCCTTCGCCACGCCGGCCTCGGCCAGGCTATCCAGCCCCCAGTCCAGCAGCGTCTTGCCGGCCACGCGCACCAAGGGTTTTGGCATGGTATCGGTGAGCGGCCGCATGCGCTTGCCCAATCCTGCGGCAAGAACCATGGCGGTTTTCGGCATGCGGTCTGTCAAAGCTTTACGTCCCCAGTGAAGCCGTGAACCTGATAGAAATCGCGCAGCTCGGCAAGGGCGGGATGGGCAAGCGCGCGGCGCAGATAGTCGCGGATGCGCGGCAGGTGCTTCAGATAGTCGGGCTTGCCATCGCGACGGTCGAGCCGCACGAAGATGCCGAGTATCTTGGAATTTCGTTGTGCCGACATAATGGCATAGGCCTCGGCAAAGCTTTTCGCGTCAAAGCCGCCGGCGGCCTGCCTGGCGGCGACATAGGCATTCACCGTGGCCGCTTCGATCTCTTCGGGCACGGTCACGCGCGCATCCATGGCGAGCGAGGCGACGTCGTAGGCCGATGGGCCGATCAGTGCGTCCTGAAAATCGATCACGCCGAGCCGGTCGAAGCCCTCGCGCTCGGCACGCCAGATGATGTTGGGCGAGTGGAAATCGCGCATCATCAAGCCCTTTTCGGCATGCTGCAGCCGGTCGATCAGCGCATTCCAAAGCCGGCGGAACTCGTCGCGTAGCGCCGGGTCGGCCGGCTTGCCCGTCGCTGCCGGCACATACCAGTCGAGCAGCAGCTCGACCTCGATCAGCATGGCGTCGCGGTCGAAGGGCGGCACGGTGTGCACGACGCCCGGCGCGATCTCGATGCGATCCGGCCAGGCCTTGCCATGCATCATGGCAAGAAGCTCGGCGGCGGCCACATAGCGCTCGGCGACGGGCCTACCGTCGACCAGAAAATTCTCCGAACCGAGATGCTCGATGAGCAAAAGACCGTTTTCGAGATCCTGTGCATAGATCTCCGGCACGCTGACGCCGCCCTCGTGCAGCGCGCGGTCGAGCGCGACGAAAGCGGCGACGGTGCGCGCCGTGTGGGCGATCTCGGCGTAGGCCTTGCCGTCGCGGACGGGCGGGCCCAGCACCAGTTCGGGCGAGTTCATCAGAACGCGCGGCTCGTAGCCTTCGAGCGTGACGATCTCGTAGGCGCGGGCCGAAGCGTCGCCGGTAAAATAGGAACGCGACGCCTCGCCCCAGCCGGAACGTTTTAGAAAATCGCGGATGGCGAAGGAACGCGCGATGCGGGCGCCCGCGGCCGCATCCGGCGCCACGATGCGCGCCATCCGTCCGGCGCCCTCTTCGCTCAGCTCGATGCGAATGGCGGCTCGCGGCATGCGGTGGCCGGCCTTTTCCGGCCATTCGACCAGCGCCGCACCCTGCTCCAGCGCATCGTCGAAGCCGAGCTCGTCGAGCTCTTCCTCGGACGACAAGCGGTAGAGGTCGAAATGCTGGATTGGCAGGCGGCCCTCATAGACCTGCACGAGCGTAAAGGTCGGGCTCGGCACTTCGAGCTCGGGATCGCCGGCAAGCGCGCGGATCAGGCTGCGCGCCAGCGTGGTCTTGCCGGTGCCGAGATCGCCATGCAGCGCCAGCACGTCGCCGCGGCGCAGGGCAAGCGCCAGGTCCTCGCCCAGCCGCAGCGTCGCCCGCTCGTCGGGCAGGAAGCGTTCGACGATGAAGTCGGCCACCGCTACTCCGCCGCCTGGCGAACGCCGGTCGGCGTGTTGGGGAACAGGCAGATCACGGTGGTGCCGCGATCCCGGCCGGTCTCGATGCGCACCGAGCCGCCATGCAGCTCGACAAAGCTCTTCACCACCGACAGGCCGAGGCCCGCACCGCGCCGCCGCCCGCCATTGACGCGCGGCTCGAAGCGGCGGAACACCGTGTCGAGGATTTCCGGCGGCATGCCGGGGCCGTCGTCATGGACGGCGAACTCCACGCCCTGCGCCGTCTGCCGGCAGGTGAGCGCGACGGTGCTGCCCTCGGGCGCGTAGTTGGCGGCGTTGCTGAGCAGGTTGTAGAGGATCTGGCGGATGCGCGTCTCGTCGCCATGAAAACTCTTCGGGGCCTGCGCGGCATCGATCGTAAGGCGAATGCGGTGCTCGTCCAGCCGGTCGGCCACCAGCTCGGCTGCGGCGGCGATGGTCTGGTCGATGCGCACCTCGGCCAGCTCCAGCTCCATGATGCCGGCATCGACGGTTGCGAGGTCGAGAATGTCGTTGACGATGGTCAAGAGGACCGACGACGACGAGCCGATATGCTCGAGATATTCGCGCTGGCGCTGGGTCAGCGCCCCCGTGGTCGGCAAGGACAAAAGCTCGGTGAAGCCGATGATGTTGGTCAGCGGCGAGCGCAGCTCATAGGAGACGTGTTGGACGAAGTCGTTCTTGAGCTGGTCGGCCCGCTGCAGCGCCTCGTTCTTGTCCTTCAGCGCGCGCTCGACATTGACGCTGTCGGTGACGTCGACAAAGGTGATCATCACCTGGCCGTTGGGCAGGTGGATGACGGCGTAGCGCAGCACGGTGCCGTTGCTCAGTTCTGTCTGGCCACGCCCGTCCCTGCGCTCTTCGTCGAAGCCGGTGACGGCGGCAACGAAATTCGCCCACGGACTGTCCTTGGCGACGGTGTCGCACTGGGCGCGGATGACCGAGATGTGGGTGTTGGCGCGCACCAGCTCGGGCGACAGGCCCCAGAGGCTGAAGAAAGCCGGGTTGGACAGGCGGATGCGCCCGTCGGGGCCGAACACGGCCACGCCCTCGGTGAGGTTGTCGAGCGTTTCGCCCTGCACGCGCACGGCGGCGTTGTAGCGGCTTTCGAGATTGATCCGCTCGGTCAGGTTCTCGAACACCCAGGTGACGCCGCCCTTGGGCTGCGGATTTGCAATGACGCGCAGGGTGCGGCCATCGGGCAGGTGCCACCAATGCTCCTGCGGTTCGACCGCGCGGTAGGCGCCCAGCAGGTTTTCCTTCCAGCGCCGCCATTCCGGCTGCTCGGCGATCTTGCCCCCGCTGCGCAGCCGGTCGAGCAACAGCGCATTGTCGGGCGCGCTGTCGAGGAAAGCGACCTCGAGGTCCCACAGCTTCTGGAACGCCTGGTTGAAGAAGCGCAGCTTTTCGTGCTCGTCGAAGATCGCCACGGCCGTATTGAGCTGGTCGAGCGTGTCGGCATGGCTGCGCACCGCGCGCTCATATTCCTCACGGATGACCTCGATGCCGCTCATATCGACGGCGATGCCGGCCGAGCCTTCCTGGCTGGCGAAATCGGTGACGGCAAACATCTTGCGGTCGCCGCCGATCACCGTCGACAGCGTCTGCTCGAACACCGGATGCGCGGCATGCTGCTGCGCGATCGCCTCGCGCGCCGAGGTGCCGAGGAATTCCTTGCTCTCGCGCAGCACCGCCTCGGGCGTCGCGGCTTCGACCGCTTCGGCATAGGCGCGATTGACCCAGCGCAGCCGGCCATCGGCGCTGCGCAGCCAGAACGGCATCTTCAGCGCGCCGACCAGGCCGATCATGTTGTCGCAATCGGCGGCAAGCCGCTGGTTCTCCAGCTTGAGGCGGACCTGCTCCCGCTGCGTTTCCGACTGCGAAACGAAGCGAACCAGCGTGTGCGACGGCGTCTTGCGGCCCTGAACCTCCAGAGGAGCGGCAGTGTGCGTCTCTACGGCGAGATCGAACTGCGTGCCCTTTTCGCGCAGGGCAGCTACGGCGCGGTCGAGCGCGGCGGCCGAGCGTGGCGTCATCCAGCGGCCGAAGGCCAGGAACGCGGCCCGGTCTTCGGGCGCGCCGACATCGGCCGGCAGAGAGCCGACGATTTCGGGTTTCTGCCTCTCGCTGGCCCAGACGACGATGCGCTGGTCGCGCAGATTGAGGAGGGAGTCGGAGCGCTGCAGCGTGGCGTTGAGATCAGCGACGCGGGCGCGCAGCTCGACATTGTCGGACGAGATCCTGGCCCGCTCGCGGATCAGCACGATCGCCGACAGCAGCGCGGCACCCATCACACCGACGAAAACGGCCATCTGCATGACGTCGACCGCACCGACCGGAAGGTTCGCCGAGCCGGCGACGTCGGCGGCTGCATCGGCCAGCGCCAGGTCCGCCCGGAGAAGCCCGAAAAGGGAGGTCGCGGCCAGCAGGGCGCACGCGATAGGCCGCGCCAACAGGCCAGGCCGCCGCCCCTTTGCCGCGAGAGCGCGCCCGTTCGAATCCCTGTGGCCGCCGGAGACGGCCTGTCCCGCGCGTAGCGGGTTTTCCCCCGGCATGTCTTTCCTCTCCGCCGCCTGAATGCAAGACCGCCTTGAAGCCTGCCCTCCCCGCCCGGAGCTCAAAGCGTAGCGAATCACAGACACAATAGCCGCTGGTCGAATCGACGTGAAGAAGCTGTGGCGGCAAAAAGAAAACCGGGCGAAAGTCAATCGCCCGGTATCAATATGTTGTGTATTGGTTAATTCAAATCAGTATCTGTAGTGCTCGGGCTTGAACGGGCCCTTCGGCGTGACGCCGATATAGGAGGCCTGTTCGTCCGAAAGCTCGGTCAGCTTGGCGCCGAGCTTGTCGAGATGCAGGCGAGCGACCTTTTCGTCGAGGTGCTTGGGCAGCACATAGACCTCGTTCTTGTACTGGCCGCCCTTGGTGAACAACTCGATCTGGGCCAGCACCTGGTTGGTGAAGGAAGCCGACATCACGAAGCTCGGATGGCCGGTCGCGTTGCCCAGATTGAGCAGTCGGCCTTCCGACAAGAGGATCATGCGCTTGCCGTCCGGGAAGGTGATCATGTCGACCTGCGGCTTGACGTTGGTCCACTTCAGATTGCGAAGTGCCGCGACCTGGATCTCGTTGTCGAAGTGGCCGATGTTGCCGACGATGACCATGTCCTTCATCGCCCGCATGTGGTCGAGGGTGACGACGTCCTTGTTGCCGGTCGTGGTGATGACGATGTCGGCGGTGGGGGCAGCTTCCTCGAGCGTGACCACCTCGAAGCCGTCCATGGCGGCCTGCAGGGCGCAGATCGGGTCGACTTCGGTGACCTTGACGCGCGCGCCGGCACCCTTGAGCGAAGCCGACGAGCCCTTGCCGACGTCACCATAGCCGCACACGACGGCAACCTTGCCGGCCATCATCACGTCGGTGCCGCGGCGGATGCCGTCGACCAGCGATTCCTTGCAGCCGTACTTGTTGTCGAACTTCGACTTGGTGACCGAGTCGTTGACGTTGATCGCCGGGAAGGGAAGCAGGCCCTTCTTCTGCAGCTGGTAGAGACGGTTGACGCCGGTGGTGGTTTCCTCGGTCACGCCGCGGATCGCCTCGCGCTGCTTGGTGAAGAAGCCGGGCGTGGCGGCCATGCGCTTCTTGATTTGCGCGAACAGGATTTCCTCCTCCTCGCTGCCGGGCTTGGACAGCACGTCCTCGCCGGCCTCGGCGCGGGCGCCGAGCAGGATGTACATGGTGGCGTCGCCGCCGTCGTCGAGGATCATGTTCGAGGTGCCGCCATCGGCCCACTGGAAAATCTTGTCGGTGTATTCCCAGTACTCCTCCAGGGTCTCGCCCTTGACCGCGAAGACCGGGATACCGGCCTCGGCGATCGCCGCGGCAGCGTGGTCCTGCGTGGAGAAGATGTTGCACGAGGCCCAGCGAAGCTCGGCGCCGAGCGCCTTCAGCGTCTCGATCAGCACCGCCGTCTGGATGGTCATGTGCAGCGAGCCGGTGATGCGCGCGCCCTTCAGCGGCTGCTTCTCGCCGAACTCCTCGCGGCAGGCCATCAGGCCCGGCATTTCGGTTTCAGCGATCTCGATTTCCTTGCGGCCCCAGCCGGCAAGCGAAATATCGGCGACGATGTGGTCCTTGCTAGCAGACATGCCAGTGCTCCGATGTGCGATTCTTGCGAAAGCGCACCCCCTCGCCGGAAGACCCGTGACGGGGCGCCGTTATGGGGGCTGACTAGCAGATCGCCGCCCAATCGACAATGGGATATAAAGAAATCTTTATTCGTGCATATCTTCAGCGCGAGGGTCGCTCAGATTTCCTCGCCGAAGCGATCGGCGATCAGCGCGCCCAGCGCGTCGACGACTTCCTGCGCCTCGGGTCCGTCGGCAGTGACGCGGATGCAGCAACCCGGGCTCGCCGCCAGCATCATCAGCCCCATGATCGAGGTGCCGCCGACCTTGATGCCGTCCTTCTCGACCTCGACACTGGCCTCGTAGCCGCCCGCCACCTGCACGAACTTGGCGGAAGCGCGGGCGTGGAGGCCGCGCTGGTTGATGATCCTGAATTCCCGGGTGACGGCGCCGTTCTCGGCGGAAAGATCGCTCATTTGCTGCTCAGGAGTTGGCTGGCCACGTTGATGTATTTGCGGCCGGCGGCCTGCGCTTCCTCGAGCGCAAGGGTCATGTCGTTGTTCTTGCGCACGCTGGTGAGCTTGATCAGCATCGGCAGGTTCATGCCCGCGATCACTTCGACCCGGCCGCCCTCCATCACCGAGATGGCAAGGTTGGAGGGCGTTCCGCCAAACATGTCGGTCAGCACCACCACGCCGGTACCGGTATCGGTGCGCGCCACGGCTTCGACGATGTCGCGCCGGCGCTGCTCCATATCGTCCTCGGGACCGATGGCGATGGTTTCGAAATATTCCTGGGGTCCGACGACGTGCTCTACGGCGTTCCGGAACTCCGCGGCCAGTTGACCGTGCGTCACGAGCACGAGTCCGATCATTCTGCTTTGGCTCCCGTCATGATCTGTTGCGAGCGCGTCCCCTTCTGCCCGCACTGCCCGGATAGGCTCTGGCAGAGGGCCGCTATCTTGTCGAGGCGGGTGGCGTTTACAAGCCCTAAAACGCTTTGGCGAATGCCATTTTGCCGCACAGTGTCGCGCCGTTTCGACACTTGTCAGCCCAAAGGCGGCAGGGAAAGTCGTGCGGCGACGGCGGCCAGGGCCGGCTCCACGGCGCGCTCGCGAACTTCCAGCAGCGGCAGCCGGCAGCCGGCCACCTCCTCGAAAGCGTCGTCGGGAAGACGCTGCAGGCTCTCCGCCGGCACCAGTCGCACCACAAGATCGATGACGGCAGCCGGCTCGGCCTCTATCGGCCGCGGCCCCACCCCATGTACTTCGACAAGCCCTCGGATGGGGCTCGGCGCTCGGCAGACCAGCCGGCCGGCCGGTGCCGACACCAGCACCTGGTCGTCGGCGACGAGACGGGCCTGGCGGCCCATCTGTTGGAACCTTGCAAGAAGCGCCAGCGCCAGCATGCTCTTGCCGGAGCCGGATGGGCCAATGATCAGAAGACCGCGCTCGCCGAGGACGAGCGCGGTGCCATGCAGATTGGGCGCGGACACGAGGTTCAGGCCTCGGCCGGCAAGGTCATGACGAAGCGGGCGCCCTTGATGTCGCCCGGCTTGCCGCCCGGAATGTTCTCTGCGGTGAGGGTTCCGCCATGGGCCTCGACGATCTGGCGGCTGATGGACAGGCCGAGGCCGGAATTCTGGCCGAAGGCCTCGCCGGAGGGGCGATCAGTGTAGAAGCGCTCGAAGATCCGGTCGATGTTGTCGGCGCGGATGCCGGGGCCGTTGTCGTCGACGCTGACGATGTTGAACTTGCCGGCGCGCTCGAGCGTGATCGTGATGCGGCCGGTGTTATCCGGCACGAAGGAACGTGCGTTCTCGATCAGGTTGGTGACCACCTGGCCGATGCGCAGGTCGTGGCCGAGGGTGAAGAAGCCCTTTGCGCCCTGCGGCAGCTTCTCGGCCTTGAACTCGATCTCGACCTTGCGCTTGTGGCGGCCGGCATCCTGCGACACCGCTACCAGGTCGCCGATCAGCTTCTTCAGGTCGACCTTGCCGGAATCCTCGCGCACGAGCTCAGCGTCGAGCCGCGAGGCGTCGGAGATGTCAGTGATCAGCCGGTCCAGCCGCTTCACGTCGTGCTGGATGATTTCCATGAGCCGGTTGCGCGAGGTCTCGTTGCGAGCAAGCGGCAGGGTCTCCACGGCACTGCGCAGCGAGGTGAGCGGGTTCTTCAGCTCGTGCGACACGTCCGCCGCAAAGCTCTCGATCGCCTCGATGCGCGCGTAAAGCGAGTTGGTCATGTCGCGGACCGCGACCGAAAGATTGCCGATCTCGTCCTGGCGGTCGGAGAAGTCGGGGATCTCCTCGCGGTTCTTGATGCTGCGGCGCACGCGCACCGCCGCCGCCGACAGCCGGCGCAGCGGCGTGGCGATGGTGGAGGCCAGAAGCATGGACAGGATCGCCGTGACCAGCGCGGCGATGCCGAAGACGCGCAGGATCGCCTTGCGCTCGGCCGCGACGATCTTGTCGATGTCGCCGCCCTCCGTCGACAGCATCAGCACGCCCAGCACGGCGCGGAAGCGCTGGATGGGCACGGCCACCGACACGATCTGCTCGCCTTGCTCGCTGATGCGCACCACGGTCGAGGGACTGCCGGTCAGCGCGGTGATGACCTCGGGGAACGCCGCGCCATTGCCGCCGGGCTGCTCCTTGTAGACCGGCAGGTCGGTGTTGCGGAACAGATCGAAGACGAACTTCTCGACCCGCTCCATCACGCCGGGGTCTTCCTCCGCCACCGGCGGCAGGTCGTAGCGCAGGATCTGGCCGCGCGAATAGAGGTGACGGGAGTCCAGCAGCAGGTTGGCGTCACGGTCGTAGATGCGCGCGCGCGTGCGCGTCGGCGAGATCAGGCGGCGCAGAACCGGCGCCACGCGCTCCGGATTGATGGGAAAGTCGAGGCTGTCGAGCTGGTCTGAGCCGGGCCCGAGGGCCTCGCCGGCCTGTAGCTCCAGCAGCTTTTCCGGATCGATGCTGATCGAGTCCGTCTCGACCGTGGCGGAAGCCGCGATAGCGCCGGCGATGATCTCGCCCTGCGTCATCAGGCTCTCGACGCGCGCGTCGATCAGCCCGTCCCGAAAGGTGTTGAGATAGAGGATGCCGACGACCAGAACCCCGAGCCCCGCGAGGTTGAGGAACAGGATGCGGCGGGTCAGGCTGGAGAAGACATGGTGGCCGAGAAAGCGGCGCATGGGCACCGTCAACCGGGACAGAAGCGCGGACACGGGGCCCCGCGGCCTGCGCGAGGCCGCCACCGGTTTCTTCAGCTCACTCTCTATGGCCATTGAGGCAAAAATCCCAGGAACCCGGACTGGCCGACCCCGTCGGCCGCCGGGTCCGTCGTCAGTCACGCCTCGCGGAAGCGGTAGCCGACCCCGTACAGGGTTTCGATCATCTCGAAATCCTGGTCGACCGCCTTGAACTTCTTGCGCAGACGCTTGATGTGGCTGTCGATGGTGCGATCATCGACATATACCTGCTCATCATAGGCCGAATCCATCAGCGCATCACGACTTTTCACGACGCCGGGACGCTGGGCCAGCGAATGCAGGATCAGGAACTCGGTGACGGTGAGAGTGACGGGCTCGCCCTTCCAGGTACAGGTGTGCCGCTCCTGGTCCATGACCAGCTGTCCGCGCTCGAGAGAGCGGGCCTGCTGGTTGGGGGCCTTGGCGGCTGCCTCGCGGGCGCTCGCCCGGCGCAGCACCGCCTTGACGCGCTCGACCAGCAGACGCTGCGAGAACGGTTTGCGGATGAAGTCGTCGGCGCCCATCTTTAGGCCGAACAGCTCGTCGATCTCGTCGTCCTTGGAGGTCAGGAAGATCACCGGCAGGTCGGTCTTCTGGCGCAACCGGCGCAGGAGCTCCATGCCGTCCATCCGCGGCATCTTGATATCGAGGATGGCAAGATTTGGCGGACGCGCCGCCAGCCCTTCCAGCGCCGAGGCACCATCGGTGTAGGTTTCGACGCGATAGCCTTCCGATTCCAGCGCAATCGAGACTGAGGTCAGGATGTTGCGGTCGTCGTCGACAAGCGCGATTGTTGCCATTTCAAGCGGCTCCCTCATGGGCTTGTGTCCCTAGTCCTGTAGCGGAAAGGGCTATTGCAGGACAAATTGGGTACAAAATGTGGCACAGAAACCGCTCCTTGTCACAGGAAGCCTGTCCGTTTCTATCTTGCCCGGCACTTCAACACCGCCTCGTTACCATCAAGGCAGGCACCCGCTCCAAAGATAGGGAATTGTGTCCATGATGTGCAACCCTTCTGCGACAGAAAGCGTTTTAAACGATTTAAAATATTTTCAAAATCTTTAAATCGATTAATGATTTGAAATCGCTAATCTTTTCTGGTTCTGGCCGTTTTCGTCCTACATAATGAGGGCGATTGACGTTCGGCGACCTGTCCGGGCACTGGCAGCAACCCTGTATTTGGAGAACGCCGAATGACCGAAATCGGCAAACGAAATCCCACTCACGGCATCGACAAAAATGGCCTGAAGACGTCGGGCAAGGTGCACTACAACCTCGGCGCGGCTGAGCTTTACGAGGAAGCAGTGCGGCGCGGCGAAGCCAAGCTGACCGCGCATGGCGCGCTGGTGGCCGAGACCGGCCAGCACACCGGCCGCTCCGCCAAGGACAAGTTCGTGGTGCGCGATGCGGCAACCGAGCCGCATGTGTGGTGGGACAACAACAAGCCGCTTTCGGGCGAGCATTTCGAGGTGCTTCTGGCCGATTTCGTCGCGCATGCGGCTGACAAGGACCTCTTCGTGCAGGACCTGGTCGGAGGCGCCGACGCCACCCAGAAGCTGCCGACGCGCGTCATCACCGAATTTGCCTGGCACTCGCTGTTCATCCGCAACCTGCTGATCCGCCCGGAAGCCGGCGAACTCGCCGATTTCGTGCCGCAGATGACCATCATCGACCTGCCGTCGTTCCGCGCCGACCCGGCGCGCCACGGCTGCCGCACCGAAACCGTGATCGCCGTCGACCTGACGCGCATGATCGTGCTGATCGGCGGCACCTCCTATGCCGGCGAAATGAAGAAGTCGGTGTTCACCGCCCTCAATTACCTGCTGCCGGTAAAGGGCGTGATGCCGATGCACTGCTCGGCCAATGAGGGTCCGAACGGCGACGCCGCGGTCTTCTTCGGCCTGTCGGGCACGGGCAAGACGACGCTTTCGGCCGACCCGTCGCGCACGCTGATCGGCGACGACGAGCATGGCTGGGGCCCGGACGGCGTCTTTAACTTCGAGGGCGGATGCTACGCCAAGACCATCCGGCTCTCGGCCGAGGCCGAGCCGGAGATCTTCGCCACCACGCAGCGCTTCGGCACCGTGCTGGAGAACGTGATCCTCGACGAACACCGCGTTCCGGATTTTGACGACGGCCGCCTGACAGAGAACACGCGCTGCGCCTATCCGCTGCACTACATCCCCAATGCCAGCGCCACCGGCCGCGCCGCGCATCCCAAGAACATCATCATGCTGACGGCCGACGCCTTCGGCGTGCTGCCGCCCATCGCCAAGCTGACACCGGCCCAAGCCATGTACCACTTCCTGTCGGGCTACACCGCCAAGGTGGCCGGCACGGAAAAGGGCGTGACCGAGCCGGAGGCGACCTTCTCGACCTGCTTCGGCGCTCCCTTCATGCCGCGGCATCCGTCGGAATACGGCAACCTGCTGCGCGAGCTGATCGCCCAGCACGGCGTCGACTGCTGGCTGGTCAACACCGGCTGGACCGGCGGCGCCTATGGCACCGGCAAGCGCATGCCGATCAAGGCCACGCGCGCGCTGCTGTCGGCCGCGCTTGACGGCTCGCTGAACGGCGCCGAGTTCCGCACCGACGCCAATTTCGGCTTCGCGGTGCCGGTAGCTGTGCCGGGCGTCGATGCCGCGATCCTCGACCCGCGCTCGACCTGGGCAGACCGCGAAGCCTATGATCGCCAGGCGAGCAAGCTGGTCGGCATGTTCATCGACAACTTCGCCAAGTTCGAATCCCATGTCGACGCCAGCGTGCTGGGCGCCGCCCCGCGCGTGCGCGAAGCCGCCGAATAAGTTACTGGCAGGGACGGACATGGAAAGGCCCGGCACGCGCCGGGCCTTTTCTTTTTGCGCGCCGCACGGCATCTGTAGGCGATGAATTCGGACGAGAAGATCATCATCGCCAACGACGTCGTCATCCACCCGGACGACATCGAGGAGAGCTTCATCCGCTCCTCCGGCCCGGGCGGGCAGAACGTCAACAAGGTGGCGACAGCGGTGCAGTTGCGCTTCGACGCCAGGAACGCGCCCGGCCTGCCCGAGCGTGTGCGCGAGCGCACCATCAGGCTCGCCGGGCAGAAGGCGACCAAGGACGGCGTGATCGTCATCGAGGCCGGCCGCTTCCGCACCCAGGAGCAGAACCGCGCCGACGCCCGCGCCAGGCTGACGGCGCTGGTGGCCAAGGCAGCCGAGCCGCCGCCCAAGCCGCGCAAGAAGACGAAGCCGTCCAAGGGCGCGATCGAACGGCGGCTGAAGACCAAGGCCGGCCGCTCGACGGTGAAGAAGCTGCGCGGCAAGGTTGAAAGCGACTGATCGCCGCCGCGTCGGCTCGACGACGGCCGGTTTCGGGTGGCGGCGACAGCCCTTTCCTGCCACGCAGCCTTTCGATTGCGCGAAAAGCGGCGCGAAGCCTGCCGATTTCGTTTCGTTGCGCAGGATCGCGGCCTATCATCCTTCGGGAACCGGATCGGAAAGACCATGCAAGTCCTGCCGAAAGGCGCCAGGCACATTCCGGGCTATCTCGACCGCGCCGCGCAGGAGGCGCTGGTGGAAGATATCCGCGCCGTTGTGCAGGCAGCTCCGCTCTACGTGCCGACCATGCCCGGCACCGGCAAGGAAATGAGCGTGCGCATGACCAATTGCGGCTCGCTCGGCTGGGTGACGGACCGCGAGCGCGGCTACCGTTACCAGCCGACGCACCCGGGGACCGGCCTCCCCTGGCCGCCGATCCCCGAGGCGCTGCTAAAAATCTGGCGCGAGGTGTCGGACTATCCGCACCCGCCGGAAGCCTGCCTGGTCAATTTCTATACCGAAGCCGCGAAAATGGGCCTGCACCAGGACCGCGACGAGGCCGCTCTCGACGCGCCCGTGGTCTCGGTCTCGCTCGGCGACAGCTGCCTCTTCCGAGTCGGCGAAACGAGCCGCAGCGGGCCGACGGTCTCGATCCGGCTGGACAGCGGCGATGTCGTCATCCTCGGCGGCGAAGGCCGGCTGTGCTTCCACGGCGTCGATCGCATCTATCCGGCCACCTCGACGCTGCTGAAGAACGGCGGCCGGATCAATCTGACGCTGCGGCGGGTGACGAAACCATCGCCGCCAAGGCACATAAGGTGATCTTAACCCGTTTCGCCTATTAAGGACCGGTCCAAGATTGAGGGCCTGTCATGCAGCCATCCCGGACCGAACTCTTTCAGCGCTTCGACGTCCGCTTTGCGGCGTCCGTACTGATCGCTGGCCTCCTTATCGCCACATGGTACCATTCCCTGCTTTGGACCCTGGACGACCGGGGCTTCTCGCTCCTGTCCAAGCGCCTGCCGTACTGGGATTTCACCAATCTGTGGGCCGGCTCGCGCATGGCTCTCGACGGCCATGTCGCCGATCTGTTCGACGTCGAAACCTATCGGGCGGCGTTGCGGAGCATGTTCTCGCCCGATCTGCCGGATCAGGAATGGAGCTATCCGCCCAGCATCATTCTGCTTGGCGCGCCGCTTGCCGCCCTGCCGATCCTTCCCGCCTATCTCGTCTGGACATTCGGCACGGTTTTCTGCCTGTGGCTGGCGACAAGGCCGCTGAAGCTCGGGCCGGCGGCGGAACTGGCTATCATCCTCAGCCCCGCCGTGTTCATGAATGCGGTTTTCGGCCAGAACGGAGCGCTGACGACCGCGCTGCTGGTCGGCGGCCTTGCGGTTGCGCCCAGGCGCCCGCTCCTGGCAGGCGTGCTGTTCGGCCTGCTGACCATCAAGCCGCATCTCGGCCTCCTCGTTCCGTTCTGCCTTGTCGCCAGCGGTAACTGGCGGACCGTTTGGGCGGCCGCGGCAAGCGCCACTGTGCTAGCCGTTGCCACGGGCTTGCTGTTCGGTTTCGAGGTATGGCCGCACTTCTTCAAGGAAACCCGCGCGCTCATGACCGCCATCATGGAGGCGCCCTTCCCTCAGCCCTACCATTCGAACGCGATGACCGTGTTTTTCCTGGCGCGCGCTCGCGGCTTCGGCCTGGGGGTCTCCTATGGCCTTCAGGCCATCTCGACCGTGACCGCTATCGCCGCCGCGGTGTGGCTTTGGCTGCCCCAGCGCCGGGCGGAACATCGCGAAAGGGTCGTGATCACCGCCCTGCTCGCAATTCTCGCCACGCCCTATGGCTACACCTACGACACGATCTGCGTCGCGATAGCAGCGGTATTTCTGTTCGTGACCGCGCCAAAGGCGCCGGCCATCGTCCTCGCCTGCTTCTGGTTCTACGCGTTGGTTGCCCATGTCTTCAACAACAGCGGGCTGGGCATCGGCGTGTTCGTGCCTGCCACCCTGGCGGTCTGGATGCTGGTTTCGATCCGGCAGCGCGAGCGGCGGGAGCTTTTCGCCCCCACGCGGGCATAGGAACGCCCTACAGCTTTCTCAGAGCCACTTCCACGACGCGGTGATCCGGCCCCTTGCGCAGGATGAGATCGGCACGCGGGCGCGTGGGCAGGATGTTTTCGCGCAGGTTCTTCAGGTTGATGTTGCTCCACAGCCCTTCGGCGATGGCGCGGGCGGCGTCTTCCGACAGTTGCGAGTAGCGGTGGAAGAAGGATTCCGGGTTGCGGAAGGCCGTTTCCCGCAGCCGCATGAAGCGCTTGATGTACCAGGAATGGATCTGCTCTTCCTCGGCGTCGATATAGATCGAGAAGTCGAAGAAATCCGACAGGAAGGGCACGAACTTGCCGTCCTTGGGCAGGTCGCGCGGCTGCAGCACGTTGAGCCCCTCGAAGATGAGGATGTCGGGCCGGTCGACAGTGACGAACTCGCCCGGCATCACGTCATAGGTCAGGTGCGAATAGAGCGGTGCGCGCACATTGGGCTCGCCCGACTTGATCGCCGACAGGAAGCGCAAAAGCGCGCCGACGTCGTAGCTGTCGGGAAAGCCCTTGCGCTCCATCAGGTTCTCGCGCCGCAACACCTCGTTGGGCAGCAGAAAACCGTCGGTGGTAACCAGATCGACCTTGGGGGTGGAGGGCCAGCGCGCCAGAAGCTCCTTCAGCACACGCGCCGTGGTCGACTTGCCCACCGCCACCGAGCCGGCCATGCCGATGATGTAGGGGGTCTTGGCGACTTCATCGGAGCCGAAGAAGGCCTTGCGCTGGCGATAGAGAAGCTGGCTAGCCTCGACATGCGCCGACAAAAGCCGCGACAGCGACAGATAAATGCAGCGCACCTCGTCGAGGTCGATCGGGTCGTAGAGCGAACTCAGCCGCTGGACTTCGTCTTCCGTCAGCGTCAGCGGCGTGTCGGCCCGAAATTCCGCCCACCGCTCCGCCGTGAAAAATCGATAGGGAGAGTATTTTACGGTCGGAGCGAGTTGATCCATCGCTTACCCCTCGTCCACGATCAGCCCTGGCTGCGTGATGCCTTCTCGGCAATGCCAGATTGGGCCGTTCGCCGTTCGAGCTCATCAAGCACATCCGACAAGGACACGCCCGCGACCGCCAGAACGACGAGCCAATGATAAAGAAGATCGGCGCTTTCGGAAACGAGCTCCTTGGCATCGCCCTTGACCGCGGCGATGACGGTTTCCACCGCCTCCTCGCCCAGCTTCTTGGCCGCCCGCTCCATGCCGGACGCATAAAGCTTCGCGGTCCAGGAATTGGCATCGCCCGAGCGGGCCCGTTCGGAAACGATGCGTTCGAGATCGTTCAGGGAAAAACCGGTCATTCGCGTACTTCGCGTCTCGGCGTAAAAATCAGGCGGCACTGTCGAGCCGCATCGGCAAACCTGCTTTTGCCATGTAGGCCTTGGCCTGCGCAATGGTGTAGGTGCCAAAATGGAAGATCGAGGCGGCCAGAACCGCGCTGGCATGGCCGTCGCGGATGCCTTCGACCAGATGGTCCAGCGTACCGACGCCGCCCGAGGCGATGACCGGCGCGCGCACCGCGTCAGCGATTGCGCGGGTCAGCGCAATGTCGTAGCCGGCCTTGGTGCCGTCGCGGTCCATCGAGGTGAGCAGGATTTCGCCCGCGCCGAGATCGACGACCTTCCGGGCGAACTCGATCGCGTCGATGCCGGTCTTTTCGCGGCCGCCATGGGTGAATATCTCCCAGCGGTCCGCCTCGCCCGGCGCCGACACTTTCTTCGCGTCGATGGCGACGACAATGCACTGGTTGCCGAACTTGTCGGCGGCCTCGGCGATGAAATCCGGGTTCTTCACCGCCGCCGTGTTGATCGACACCTTGTCGGCGCCGGCCAGCAGAAGCTTGCGGATATCGGTAACCTGGCGCACGCCTCCGCCCACCGTCAGCGGCATGAAGCACTGCTCGGCCGTGCGGGCAACGACGTCGAAAATGGTCTCGCGATTGTCCGACGAAGCGGTGATGTCGAGGAAGCACAGCTCGTCGGCACCGGCGGCGTCATAGGCCTTGGCCGCCTCGACCGGATCGCCGGCATCGATCAGGTCGACGAAGTTGACGCCCTTGACGACGCGGCCGTCCTTGACGTCCAGACAGGGAATTACGCGGGCTTTGAGGGTCATGGACGGTCCTCGAACAATGCAGGTTCGGGCTTCAATTCGCCGCGCAGGATGGCCAGCGCTTCGGCGGGATCGATACGCCCGTCATATAGTGCGCGGCCGGAAATGGCGCCCTCAAGCTTCTTCGCATCGGGCATGGTCATGCGCACGATGTCGGCGATGGAGGCCAGGCCGCCCGATGCGATGACCGGGATGGACACCGCCTCGGCAAGGTTGATGGTGGAGTTCCAGTTGATGCCGGCCAGCACGCCGTCGCGGTCGATGTCGGTGTAGATGATGGCCGCGACGCCCGCGCCCTCGAATTTCTTCGCCAGCTCGATGACGCCGAGGCTCGAAGCTTCCGCCCAGCCTTCGACCGCGACCTTGCCGCCCTTGGCGTCGATGCCGACGGCGACCTTGCCGGGGAAGAGCCGGCAGGCTTCCTTGACTAGCTCAGGATCGCGCACCGCGACCGTGCCGAGGATGACGCGCGCCAGCCCCTTCTCCAGCCAGCTTTCGATGTGGGCGAGCGTGCGGATGCCGCCACCGAGCTGCAGCGGATTCTTCGTCGCCTTCAGGATCGCCTCGACCGCCGCGCCATTGACGCTCTCACCGGCAAAGGCGCCGTTGAGATCGACCACATGCAGCCAGTCAAAACCCTGGTCCTCGAAGGCGCGCGCCTGCGCGGCGGGATCGGTGTTGTAGACGGTCGCCTGCTCCATGTCGCCGAGTTTTAGGCGCACGCACTGGCCGTCCTTGAGGTCGATGGCCGGGAAAAGAATCATTGGGCTAAACCCCTTCGACGATGGAAAAATGCGCAGTCGAGGCGGCAAGCCGGTACTTCAGCGCTTCCTGATATTCGGGTGAATTGTAGCAGGCCAGCGCCTGCTCGTAGCTTTCGAACTCGATGATGACGTGGCGCTGGCCGGTCGGCCCCTCGGGGTCGTCATGCCGGCCGCCGCGCGCGAGAAAACGCGCGCCATATTTCTCGAAGGCCACCGCATTGGCCGCGACATAGCGCGGATAGACCTCCGGGTCGGTGATATCGACCATCGCGATCCAGTAGCCCTTCCTGCTCATGGCTTCCACCTCAGGAAGTTGGCGATGAGAGCAAGGCCCAGCGTCTGGCTCTTTTCGGGATGGAACTGGGTGCCGGCGACATTGTCCTTGGCCACCGCCGCGGTGATCGGGCCGCCATAGTCGGCCTCGGCCAAAACGTCCTGCGGATTGGTCGCAGCAAGATGATAGGAGTGCACGAAATAGGCGTGCAGACCGCCCTCGCCCGTGTGGATTCCTTCGAACAGCGGGTGCGAATGTTTCACGTGAATCGTGTTCCAGCCGATCTGCGGGATTTTCAGCGCAGGGTCGGCCGGCTGCATTTCCTTGACGTCTCCGGCAATCCAGCCGAGGCCATGCGTGATCGTCTTCTCAAGACCGCGCTCGGACATGAGCTGCATGCCGACGCAGATGCCGAGGAACGGCCTGCCGTTCCTGACTGCAACCTCTTCGATGGCCTCGACCATGCCCGGCACGGCATCGAGGCCGGCGCGGCAGTCGGCGTAGGCGCCCACGCCCGGCAGCACGATGCGGTCGGCGGTGCGGACCCGTTCGGCATCGGCGGTCAGCTCGATTTCGGCGCCGACCCCGCTTTCACGCGACGCGCGCTCGAACGCCTTGGTGGCCGAGCGCAGATTGCCCGAGCCGTAGTCGATGATGGCGACGCGCATGTTCAGGCCTTCCCTGGGTAGTGAAACAGACCGAGCGCCGGGCCCTGCTGCCTGGCGGATGCGGCCGCGTGCGGCCGGTGCGGCTTGTCGGCGAGCGGCGGAACGTCGTCGTCCTCGCCGGCTGCTCCGACCTCGGCCAGATAACGGATTTCAGCGTCGCGTACATTACGGGCCTCGACTGCGCCCCATTCGCGCCAGCCGCGCCGACGCAAAGCGGCAAGGCGAAGGGCCGGTCCCTCGATGCCGACATAGATGGAAAGCAGCACCGACAGCAACGAGCTTGTCACCTCATAGCCGGCACTCTCCGCAAGCGCGGTCAATGCCAGCGCGACTGCAAACACCAGCGCGGCCTCGATCCAGAGCCGATGCCACAAAAGCCAGAACGGCGGCACGAGGAACGCGAGCAGCGCAAAGCCGTCACGCACCAGAACGGCCTGCTCCGGTGCGGCGGCCTTGCTTCCGAGCGGCGGCTCCATCGCCACATACATGGCCATCGGCGTCAGCCTTTCAGCGAACCCTTGGTTGAGGGGACCGCGTCCGGCTGGCGCGGATCGGTTTCGAGCGCCATGCGCAGCGCGCGTGCCACCGCCTTGAAGCAGGTCTCGGCGATGTGGTGGTTGTTGGCGCCGTAATGATTGGTCACGTGCAAGGTGATGCCGGCATTCTGCGCGAAGGCCTGGAAGAACTCGCGCACCAGTTCGGTGTCGAAGGTGCCGATCTTGGGCGCGGAGAAAGCCACATTCCACACCAGGAACGGCCGGCCTGACACGTCGATGGCCGCACGCGTCAGCGTCTCGTCCATGGCGAGGTCGATCGAGCTGTAGCGCATGATGCCGCGCCGGTCGCCCAGCGCCTTGGCCAGCGCCTGGCCGAGCGCGATGCCGGTATCCTCCACCGTGTGGTGGTCGTCGATGTGCAGGTCGCCCTTGGCGCGCACCTTCATGTCGATCAGCGAATGCCGCGACAGCTGGTCGAGCATATGATCGAAGAAACCGACGCCGGTCGATATATCGGACCGGCCCGCGCCATCGACATCGATGGAAACGGCGATTTCGGTTTCCTTGGTCTTGCGGCTGACTTCGGCGGAGCGAGCGCTCATCGAGCTGTTCCTTGTAGTATCTGAAAACGCGAGCCTTCTAACAGCATGGCTCCGCGATTTCCAGTTGGCACGACTGCGCCAAACGTGCGCCTGCGCTACGCCCTTTGCAATCGGCCGGCCTCAACATACATATGTGCGCGATATTACTCGTACCGCGCCGATTGCCTTCCAGGGATGGCGCGAAATCGGAGCCATTTATGTCCAAAGAATTGACCATGCACGCCACCACGATCGTGACCGTGCGCAAGGGCGGCAAGGTGGTGATCGCCGGCGACGGCCAGGTGAGCCTCGGCCAGACCATCATGAAGGGCAACGCGCGAAAAGTCCGCCGCCTCGGCAAGGGCAATGTGATCGCGGGCTTTGCCGGCGCCACGGCCGACGCCTTCACCCTGCTCGAACGCCTCGAAACCAAGCTCGAGCAATATCCCGACCAGCTGCTGCGCGCCTGCGTCGAGCTCGCCAAGGACTGGCGCACCGACCGCTATCTGCGCCGGCTGGAAGCGATGATGCTGGTGGCCGACAAGAACGTGTCGCTGGCGCTGACCGGCAATGGCGACGTGCTGGAGCCAGAACACGGCGTGATGGCCATCGGCTCCGGCGGCAACTATGCGCTGGCCGCCGCACGCGCGCTGATGGACACCGACAAGAGCGCCGAAGAGATCGCCCGCAAGGCGATGGAGATCGCGGCCGACATCTGCGTCTACACCAACCACAACTTCGTCGTCGAAACGCTGGATGCCGCCTAAGGTGCCGGCCGAGTACAGCTTCCGTCCGCTGACGGGCAACGACATGCCCCTCCTCGCCCGCTGGCTCGCCGAGCCGCACATGGCGGCATGGTGGGGAGACGCGGCGTCGGCGCTCGAAGAGATCCGCGGGCACATTGACAGCATTTCCGTCGAGCCGTTCATCGTCGAGCTCGACGGAAAGCCGATCGGCTACATCCAGAGCTACGACCCGCATTTGGAAGACGAAAACCCCTACCAGGACCAGCCCACCGGCACGCTCGGCATCGACCAGTTCATCGGCGTGCCGGAGCTGATCGGAAAGGGCCACGGCACGGGGCTGATCGGCGCGTTCGTGGAGATGCTGTTCGAGGAAGGCGCGCCACGTGTGATCACCGATCCCCATCCGGCCAACGCCGCCGCCATCCGAGCCTATGAGAAGGTCGGCTTCCAGCCGATCGGGCGCCGGCAGACCGAGCAAGGCGAGGTCCTGCTGATGGCGATCGACAATGACGAGGGGGAAGACGAAGCATGAGTGCCTCGGGCGTCAGGGAAAAAACCTCGCATTGGCGGGTTTCGTGGCCGACCGGCGTGGCCATCGCGGCCGGACTGATCGCCACGCAGGCGGTGATCCTCTATCTGATGGGGCGCATACCGATCTGCGAATGCGGATATGTGAAGCTCTGGCACGGCGTAGTCCAAAGCTCGGAGAATTCGCAGCACATCGCCGACTGGTACACCTTCTCGCACATCATCCACGGCTTCCTGTTCTACATGTTCGCGTGGCTGGTGCTGCCCGGCAGGTCCATCTGGCTGCGGCTGGCGCTGGCGATCTTCGTGGAGGGCGCCTGGGAGATCCTCGAAAACAGCGATTTCATCATCAACCGCTACCGGGAAGAGACCATTTCGTTCGACTATTTCGGCGACAGCATCGTCAATTCGGTGTCCGACACGCTGGCGATGGTGCTGGGCTTTGTGATGGCCTCGCGGCTACCTATATGGGTGATCGTGGCCCTCGCCCTCGTCTTCGAAATCGGCGTCGGCTACCTTATCCGGGACAATCTGACACTCAACGTGATCATGCTGCTGCATCCGTTCGAGTTCATCAAGCAGTGGCAAAGTGGGTTGTAGTAGATCATGAGCACATTTTCCCCCCGCGAAATCGTTTCCGAACTCGACCGCTACATCATCGGCCAGAAGGAGGCCAAGCGTGCCGTGGCGATTGCCCTGCGCAACCGCTGGCGCCGCCAGCAGCTCGACGGCCAGATGCGCGAAGAGGTGATGCCCAAGAACATCCTGATGATCGGACCCACCGGCGTCGGTAAGACCGAGATCTCGCGCCGGCTAGCCAGGCTCGCGGGCGCGCCCTTCATCAAGGTCGAGGCCACCAAGTTCACCGAAGTCGGCTATGTCGGCCGCGACGTCGAGCAGATCGTGCGTGATCTGGTCGAGGCGGCAATCGGCCTGGTGCGGGAGAAGATGCGCGAAGACGTCAAGGCGCGTGCCCATCTGAACGCCGAGGAGCGCGTTCTGGAAGCCCTGGTCGGCAAGACCGCCAGCCCGGCCACCCGCGACTCCTTCCGCAAGAAGCTGCGCGACGGCGAGCTCGACGACAAGGAGATCGAGATCGAGGTTGCCGACACCGGCAACCCGATCGGCGGCTTCGAGATTCCGGGCATGCCCGGTGCCAATATCGGCGTTATGAACATCGGCGACATGTTGTCGAAGGCGATGGGCGGCAACCGCACCAAGACGCGCAAGACGACGGTCAAGGAATCCTATGCACTCTTGATCAACGACGAGTCCGACAAGCTGCTCGACCAGGACGAGGTCGTCCAGCGGGCGCTGGCCGCAACCCAGGACGACGGCATCGTCTTCCTCGACGAGATCGACAAGATCGCGGCGCGCGAAGGCGGCGTGGGCGCAGGCGTCTCCCGCGAGGGCGTTCAGCGCGACCTGCTGCCGCTGGTCGAGGGCACGACGGTGGCGACCAAATACGGGCCGGTGAAGACGGACCACATCCTGTTCATCGCCTCGGGTGCGTTCCACGTGGCCAAGCCCTCGGACCTCTTGCCGGAGCTGCAGGGCCGCCTGCCGATCCGCGTCGAGCTGCGGGCGCTGAACAAGGACGACTTCAAGCGCATCCTGACCGAGACGGAAGCGAGCCTCATCAAGCAGTACATCGCGCTGATGGAGACCGAAGGCGTCAAGCTGGAATTCTCCGACGACGCGATCGACGCCCTGGCCGGCATCGCGGTGGAGCTGAACGCCAGCGTCGAGAACATCGGCGCGCGCCGGCTGCAGACGGTGATGGAACGCGTGCTCGACGAAATCTCCTATGACGCGCCCGACCGTTTCGGCACCTCCGTGACGATCGACGCGGCCTATGTCGAGAAGCATGTCGGCGACCTTTCGCGCAATACCGACCTGTCGCGCTTCATCCTCTAGCAAGCACGCCGCCGCAGGCGGTACGAAGGGCGAACCGCCGCACCGTCAAGAAAAGCGCTCGACTCGCTCGGGCGCTTTTCCTAATTTGCGCGCCTTGTGGCTTTCAGAAACGTCCCGGCGCGCATGAAAAAATCTTCCCTCCTGGCTTTGGTGCTCGCTCTAGCATGCGGCGTCCCCCCCGCATCCGCCCAGACCGTCGTCCCGCCTGGGAACCGCAACGCCGAGCAGCCGGAGGTGCCGGGCGCGTCGTCCAAGCGCACCAAGGCCGGCAAAACCAGCTTCGACGCCAAATATCGCAAGATCTACGCGCTCCTGAAGAGCGACGAGGGCCTGCGGGCCAAGATCCGCGAGGCCGCCACCGCCTACGAGATCGACCCCATCCATATCGTCGGCGCCCTGGTGGGCGAGCACACCTACAATGTCGACGCCTATGACCGGCTGCAGACCTATTACGTGAAGGCCGCTTCCTATCTGCTGAGCGGCCTGAGCTTCCGCTACAATGGCGAGGACGTCACCGATTTCGTGCAGCGGCCGGAGTTTTCGGCCTGCGCGGACAAGACCGACAGCAACGAGCTGTGGACCTGCCGTGAGACGGTGTGGGACCAGCAGTTCCGGGGCAAGACGGTCGGCGGCACCAGCTTCCCCGACAACCGCTTCAGCGCCACCTACTTCCAGCCGCTCTATGCCGGCCAGACCTTCGGCATCGGCCAGCTCAACCCGCTGACCGCGCTCAAGGCGAGTGACCTCGTCCACCGCGTCTCCGGCCTGCCCAAGCTCGATGCCGGCCGGCCCAACCAGATCTATGAAACGATCATGGACCCGGACCTGACCATCCCTTACGTGGCCGCGACCATCCGGGCGTCCATCGAGGCCTACCGCGACATTGCCGGCTTCGACATCTCCCACAATCCCGGACTGACTGCCACGCTCTACAATGTCGGCAATCCGGAAGCTCGCGCGCATGCGCTGAAGGCCGAGAACCAGCAGCGGCAGGGCGAAGGCCTGGAGGAAAGGCTGCCGCAGGAGAACTATTACGGCTGGCTGGTCAACGACAAGCTGGCCGAACTACAGGCGCTATTTTAAAACAGCGCTATCCTTCCTCTGATGTGGAGTTCAGCCCCATGTCGGAGAGGCAAAAGGGCGTTGAGTAACTAAGTCAAGCAGGTGGCTTGGTTAAGGTGCCTTGATGAAACACCATCTGCCATCGAGTTCCAGTGCGCTTCCAAATGGAGCTCCGCAGAGCATGCCACTCCCGCCCCTGACGTTCCTTCCGCCTGGTGCGGTAGGTGAGCAGAACCGCGTCGACTGAGATAGGGGTCAAGGAATAGTCGAAAGCGCTGAGTTCGCTATCATCACTGCAGTCTTGCTCTTGGGCGAGCAGATCGATGACTTCATCTCGCCGATACACCGCCCCTGAACTTCCGAACTCCACAAACCCTTCCGCAAGAAGCTCCTGGACCGCCTCTCTCGAGCACCGAACCTCTGGTCGGTGCAGCGCCTCTTCGAGCGCGCGAATTTGGTCAATCTCAACCGTGAGCCGGGTCATTCCTTGCGGTGCCTACCTGAGCCTAGAGTATGACGCCCAACAAGCGTACGGCGCGACTGGCTGGAATGCAAACTGGCCTCGCCACACACCCGGTCGGTGCGGCGATCCATTCCTTGAATTTCCCATGGGGAGTTGGACCGGATAAAACCGCCCGGTCAGCGCCGGCGTGCCTTTTCCACCTGCGCTATGAGGCTGCGAAGGTCGTCCTCATCAAGCCGGCCGATGCTCTCGGCCAGTAGGTTGGCGAGTTCGGTCGCCGTCGGCGACAGCTCGGAAGTGTCGATCACCACGCGCGGATGCGAGCTTTGGGCGAGTCGCAGCAGCTCCTCCGCATCGTCCCAGATCACGTTGAAATAGCCGATGATCTTCTGGATCAACGCCCAGGTCGGTGCGCCGCGCTTGCCGTGCTCCAGCGCCGACAGATAGGCCGCGCTGACGCCGATGGCCGCAGCCATGTCCTTCTGGCTGACACCCCGCTCGCGCCGCAGCGCCTGCAGTTTCTGGCCGAGCGGGGTCACGGTCGCGGCGCCGGGTGGCGGCGCAGCCTGATATAGAGCGCGCCGGCGCCGCCATGGTTGCGGGCGGCGTGGTCGTGGCTGCTGACCAGAATGCGGAACGGCGGCGTCGCCAACCAGCCCGGCACGGCGCGCCGCAGAACCCCCTCGCCGCCCGAGGACGAGCCCTTGCCGGTGATCACCAGCACATAGCGCACGCCTCCGGCATAGGCCCGGCTGAGGAAGGACAGGAGCAGCGAATAGGCCTCCTCCTGCGTCAGGCCGTGCAGGTCGACGCGGCCCTCGATGGGGAGCCGGCCCTTGGCGAGCTTCTCATGCGTGGGCGCGTCGAAGGAGTGGGTGACGGACTGGCGGGGCTTGGCCGGTGCGGGCGCCGGCTTGGCGGCAGGCTTCTCCGTGGCCATGGCCTGTTCCATGGTCATCGCCGGCTCCGGCGGCACCTCCACGGCGTTGCGGCCCTTCAAGGGCCTCGCCGTGCGCGCGACCAGGTTCCACAAGATGCGGTCCTCGTCGCTCAGCGGCTTGCCGGGCAAGCCGCTCACGACACCGCTCCAATGGCAAGCGCACGCGGAACGAGGGCGAAGAAGTCGGCCGGGTTGCGGACCACTCCGGCGATCTCGCCCGCGGCGAAGCCGGACCCGGCAAACAGGTCGCCGCGCGCCGGCCCGGTGATCGCCGAGCCCGTGTCCTGCGCGATCATCAGCCGCCGGAACGGCGCGCCGTCGAAAGCGGTCAGCGTCGGCGCGTCGATGAAGAAGGGCGTGCCGAAAGTGTGCAGCAGCCGGTCGACCGCCATGGAACGCCCGGGCGTAAGCGGCACCTTGGCGGCCGCGATGGGGCCCAGTTCCGGCTCCTCGACAGCCGCCTCGCGGAAGAAGATGTAGGAGCGATTGCGCCACAGGATCTCGTTCACGCGCTGCGGATTGGCTTTGAACCAGGCGCGGATCGACTGCATGGTGACCTTTTCCAGTGGTATTTCGCCCAGTTCGGCGAGAACCCCGCCCGGACCTGTGAAACGCTGGCCCGATTTCGCCGCATAGGTAACGCGCCGCTGCGATCCGTCGGTCATGATGAGACGGGCCGCGCCCTGCACATGCACGAAGAAGGCATCGACCGGATCGGCCAGCCAGGCGATCTCCAGCCCCTGCCCCACCAGTGCCCCCTGCTCGATCGCCTGCCTGTCGAAACATTCGACGAGGCCTTCGGGCGTGCTCCGCGCAAAGGCGAGATAGGAATCCATGCCGGGCGGGCGGCTGGCGTCGTCAACATCGACCAGATCGGCGGGCCGCGCCAGCAGCGGCACGGAAAAGCGGTCGGTCCGAACAGGAGAAGCCTCGACCTCCGGCTCGTAGAAGCCGGTGACGAAACCGGCGGGCCTGTCGTCGGGAACTATGCGCGCCGGCACGAAATGGCGTTCGAAGAACGCTCTGGCGTCCTGGCTCTCGGAAGGCCGCGCATCGGCATAGGCATCGGAAAAGGCGGCAAACTCGATGCCGAGCGCCCCGGTGCGATAAGGCTTGGTCAGGACATGAAAGGCCGAGCGGCGGAAGGCCGCATAGGCGCCGCCATGATCGTCCCGGCTCCAGCCGGGTACATCCTCGAACGAGACGATCTGAAAAACAGGCGACAGCGCCACCAACCCGGCCCCCGCCCGGAAATTATTCTTCTTCTTCGGTCGCGACGAGCTTCCAGTTGGGATCGCGCGACCGCGTGTCGCGGGCGAAGGTCCACACGTCCTTGACCTCGGCCACCGTCTCGGGATCGCCGTCGATCACCTCGCCGGCCTTGTCGCGCGTGGCCGAGATCAACTCGCTCACGATACGCAGCGTGACGTGGGCCTCGCCGCCCTTCATCTCGGCCGACGTGATGTCGGCCTTGTCGATGCCGACGAAGGAGGACTGGATCTTCTCGGACCGTGCTTCGCGTTCCGAGATCGCCGCGACGAAGCCGTCATAGACCTCGCGCGACAGCAGGTTCTTCAGCGTTTTGCGGTCGCCGTCGGCATAGGCCATGACGATCATCTCGTAGGCCATCTTGGCGCCGTCGACGAAACCCTTGGGATCGAAGGACGGATCGGCGTCCCTGATCGCGCGCAGGCCCTTGTTGAGTTCGGTGTCCGGCTGGGCGACAGCGTCGATTGCCGCATAGACCTCGTCATTGTCGGCCGAAACGCGCTTGCGCGGCAGCGAAACGACATTTTCCGACTTCGCCGCGGCGTCCTTGTCGCCGGTACGGCTGGCCGTATAGGGGTCGTAGGGCGGACGCTCATTGCCTGTCCGGCGACCGAGCACATTGCGCAGCTGGAAAAAGATCACGACGGCCGCGATCAGGAAGAACAATGTGCCGAAGTCAAAGAATTCCATATCTTTCGCCATCTATCCCGTGTCTTCGGCCACATCGAACAGCGCAAAGGTCTGTTGTGCCGCATTCCGCACGTCATCCAATGCATATAGAACGCATGCCGCCTTCATTCAAATCATAGGCATGCATACCTATCTAACGCATAATGTGCCAGCATGGGTTCTGGGCATTTTGTCGTAACCAAAACTGGACGGGTCCGTGCGCGTCTCCTTCATCCCCCTCTTCCTGCTCCTGCTTCCCCTGATCGAGATCGCCGGGTTCGTCATTGTCGGCCGCCAGATCGGCGTTTTCCCGACGCTGGCGCTGACGGTCGCTACCAGCATCGCCGGGGGAATGCTGCTGCGCCATCAGGGCTTCGGCGTCATGGCCCGCATCCGCAACGAGGTGGCGGCCGGCCACGATCCGAGCCGCGAACTCGCGCATGGCGTGATGATCCTGCTTGCCGGCCTGTTGCTGGTCATCCCCGGCTTCTTCACCGACATCATCGGCATCCTGCTGTTCCTGCCCCCGGTGCGCGACCTGGGCTGGAATTTCCTGCGCCGGCGCGTAGACTTCACGGTCGACTACAGCTCCATGGGCGGTTTCGGCCGTCAGCGCGGCCGCGGCAAGACCATCGATCTCGACGAAGCCGACTATTCCAAGGAGCCGAATCCGCACTCGCCCTGGCGGCGGATCGGTGACGAATGAGGGAGCGGCAGGCAGGCGAAGGCGAAACCTTGTCTTGACATAAACGCCATGCTAGCCAACGCTCGTTTCCAATCCGGGCCGCCGGGCGGCTGAACCTAAAGAGGACATGGCTCATGGCCAACAACGAGAACCAGCCGGTGGGCAACGGAAATGCCGCAGGCGTGAATCCGACGCTCAACGTGCTCGCGCAGTATGTGAAGGACCTGTCGTTCGAAAGCCCCGGCGCCCCCAATTCGCTGCGCGGCCGCGACAAGGCCCCTGGCATCAACATCAATGTCAACGTCAACGCCAATCCGCTGTCGGACACGGAATTCGACGTCAACCTGACGCTCTCGGCCAAGGCAGCTTTCGACAAGGACGTGCTGTTCAACGTCGAGCTGGTCTATGGCGGCGTCTTCAGGATCGAAGGCTTCCCGCAGGAGCACATGCTGCCGCTGCTCTTCATCGAGTGCCCGCGCCTGCTGTTCCCCTTCGCACGCCAGATCATCGCCGACGCCACGCGCAATGGCGGCTTCCCGCCGCTGATGCTCGACCCGATCGACTTCGCGCAGATGTTCCAGCAGAAGATCGCCGAAGACCAGGCTGCCGCCAAGGTTCAGGTCAGCTAAGACAAGGCGCCATCGCTTTCGCAAGAAACCCGGCCTCGTGCCGGGTTTTTTCGTTCGAGCCGGGTCAGGCTGCGGTTCCTGCAAAAATTAGGTCGGGATCGTCCCGATCAACCGGATTATCCGAGCGCTGCTTCCTGGTTTTCGCCTGGATTGTAGAGCTTGCGCCAGATCGCGTTCTCGCCGAGACCCTCCACCAGCCGCGCATGGGCAGCGCGCTCTGTCTCGCTCAGGCGCGAAGCCAGCGGCTCCGGCCGCGGTGAAACCGCAAACTCGGCTTGCGTGCCTGCAGCCGTCTCGGCCGATCCACGTTCGGTGTTTGCCTCAAGGATGAGGGCGGCCTGCTTGCCGCCGATCAGCTCGATATAGACCTCGGCCAGAAGCTGGGAGTCGAGCAGCGCGCCGTGGAAGGTGCGGTGGCTGTTGTTGATGCCATAGCGCCGGCACAGCGCGTCGAGCGAGTTCGGGCCCATCGGGTGCTTGCGCCGGGCCAGGACGAGGGAGTCGATTACCAGTTCGTCGTCGACGGCCGGCTGGCCGAGACGCGCCAGCTCGGCGTTGATAAAGCCCATGTCGAAGCTGGCATTATGGGCGATCAGCTTGGCGCCCTCGATAAAGGCTAGGAATTTTTCGGCGATTTCCGGAAATGTCGGCTCGTTGGCAAGGCGCTCGTTGCTGATGCCATGCACGGCCAGCGCTTCGGGATGAACCTGCCTGCCCTGCGGGTTGATGAAGACATGGAAAGTCTGGCCAGTCGTGAAGCGGTTGACCAACTCGACCGCGCCGATCTCGATGATGCGGTCCTCGCGGGAATCGAGACCTGTCGTTTCCGTATCGAAAATGATCTCGCGCAACGAATCACTCCTTGCAGCGGCGCATGCCGGATCATACGCACATCGCCGCCGTGTTTTGGGGGTTTGCGGCGTTTCCCCTGGAAACCAGTCCTTGTTATCCGGAACGGCGCGCTCTGCCGAGCAAAATATTCGCCCCGACACCCTGCGAGACACGGGCATCGAGAGACTTGACCCGGTCCTACGCCTTTTCTCCGGCGAGGGCGGCCACGACCTGCCGCACCGCGAGCCTCGTTTGGTCCAATTCCTGTCCGGTGTTGATGACGAAATCGGCTTGCCGGCGCTTCTCGGCGTCGGGAACCTGCCGCGCGAGGATGCTGGCGAGCTTTTCCTCGGTCATACCCGGCCGGCGCAGCACCCGTTTGCGCTGCTCATCGGCCGGGGCACTCACCACCACCACCTTGTCGACACGGTCGCGGCCGCCAGTTTCGAACAGCAGCGGAATGTCGAGCACCGCCAGTTGCGCGCCGGCGGCGCGATGGCGGGCCAGGAAGGCGTCGGCGTCGGCGCGCACCAGCGGATGGATGATGGATTCCAGCCTCTTCATCGCTTCGGCGTTGCCGAGCACCTTGCCGGCAAGCGCCGTGCGGTCGACCACCCCATCGTGCACCGTGCCCGGAAATGCCGCCTCTACAAGGGAAGCCGCCGCGCCGGCATAGAGGCGATGCACGGCCTCGTCGGAATCGTGCACCGGCACACCGGCCTCGGCGAACATCTTCGCCGCCGTGGACTTGCCCATGCCTATCGATCCGGTCAGCCCGAGCACGATCATCTGGCGGCACCCAGGTCGGCCACGATCATTTCGCGCAGTTCGCGCGTGACTTCTGGCTTGACGCCGAACCAGCGCTCGAAGCCCAGAACCGCCTGGTGCAGCAGCATGCCCAGGCCGTCGACGGTCTTCAGCCCGCGCGCCCTGGCCGCCGCCAGCAGCGGCGTTTCCAGCGGCACATAGACGATGTCGGTAACCACGGCGCGGTCGGGCAACGCCGACGGATCGACCGGAAGCTCCTCGTTGCCATGCATGCCGACCGAGGTCGTGTTGATGAGAAGCCCGGTCTCAGGCAGGAACTCGCCGGTCGCTGCCAAGGGATGCGCCGAAACGCCGGCGCCGAAGCTGGCGGCCAGCTCCTCGGCGCGCGCAACCGTGCGGTTTACGATGCGGATGTCGCGGATGCTGCGTTGCTTCAGCGCGTGCACGATCGCCCGCGCCGCACCGCCCGCGCCCAGCACCAGCGCCGTGTCCGTCTTGTCCCAGCCCGGCGCATATTCGTCGAGATTGGCTGCAAAGCCGTAGGCGTCGGTGTTGCCGCCCCACAACTGGCCGTCCTCGTACCACAGCGTGTTGACCGCGCCGATGGCCTCGGCCGCCGCGTCGCGGCGGTCGACGAGGCGAAACGCGGCCTCCTTGTGCGGGATGGTGACGTTGCCGCCCGCAAATCCTTCGGCCTCGAGCCTTTTCAAGAAGGCGGAAAAATCTTCGGGCGCGACGTCGATGGCCGTGTAGCTGCCTTCGATGCCATAGTGCTTCAGCCAGAAGCCATGGATCTTCGGCGAGCGCGAATGGGCGATGGGGTGGCCGCAGACGAAGGCCTTCTTTGACGCCTCAGCCATCGATTGCTCCGAGCTTGCGCAGTTCCTCGAGCAGCGGCAGCAACGGCAGCCCGACAATGGTGAAATAGTCGCCTTCGATCTTCTCGAAAAGCTGGATGCCTTCGCCCTCGACCTGATAGGCGCCGACGCTCGACAGTGCCTTGTCGCCGACCTTGGCGAGATGCCGGCCGATGAAGCCCGGGTCGAGCTTGCGCATGGTCAACTGCGCAACGGGCACGGCGCTCCACAGCAGCTTGCCGTCGCGCACCAGCACCACGGCGCTGTTGAGCTGATGCGTCCGGCCCGACAGATCGAGCAGATGCCGCCGCGCGCCTTCCTTGTCGGCCGGCTTGTGGAAGATGCGGTCGTCCAGCGACAAAGTCTGGTCGCAGCCGATCACCAGCGCGCCGGGGTGCTTTTCGCTGACATGCATCGCCTTGGCTTCGGCCAGGATCAAGGCCACCTCTTCCGGCGTCACACCGCTGTTTTCCAACGGCGCCTCAAGCGCCCGCTCGTCCACGTCGGCAGGCACTGCCGTGAAGTCCACGCCCGCATTCGCCAGAAGCGCCTTTCGAAACGGGCTGCCCGACGCCAGTATGATCTTTTCCGCCATGCGATCCTCCTCTTGGTGACCGATTGCCCCGCCCCGGAGCACGATCCCGGAAGGCGTTCCGCTTGCCGGACAAGATCATGCGTCAAAACAAGAATTTAGAGCATGATGCCGGTTCAAGCGAGAGGCGCCTCGCTCTAACGTGTCCGGCTGCGCAGGGCAACGATCGCGGCAGCCGTTTCCTCGATGGAACGGCGGCTGACGTCGATCATCGGCCAGTTGTGGCGGGTGCAAATCTGCCTGGCATAAGCCAGTTCCTCGTTGATCGTCGCGCGGTCGATATAACTCTGCGCGTCGAAGCCAGCGGTGGTGCCCAGAAGCCGGTTCTGCCGCACCTGGGAGATGCGTTCGGCGGTGGCGATCAGCCCCACGATGAGCGGCCGGCGGGCGCCGGCCAGGCTCTCCGGCAGCGGCACGCCGAGCACGATCGGCACGTTGGCGGTCTTGATGCCGCGATTGGCCAGATAGATGCTGGTCGGCGTCTTGGATGTGCGAGATATGCCGATCAGCACGATGTCGGCGTCCTCGATGTCGCCGGGAAGCTGGCCGTCGTCATGCTCCATGGTGAAGTTGAGCGCATCGATGCGCCGAAAATATTCGGCGTCGAGCACGTGCTGGGCGCCGACGCGCCGGCCGGCCGGCGTGCCGAGATAGGACTGGAACACCGAAAGTACTGGCTCCAGCACCGAGACGTAGGGCAGGCCCATGGCGGCGCAGCGGCTGTCGATCATGCGGGCGAGGTTCTGATCCACCACCGTATAGAGCACGATGCCCGGCTCGTCCTCGATGTCCTCGAACACCTTCATCAACTGCTTCTCGGTGCGGATCAGCGGATAGATGTGCTCGATCGCCCGAGCGTCCTTGTATTGCGCGGAAGCCGCGCGCCCCGCGGCCAGCAGCGTCTCGCCGGTGGCGTCCGAAATCAGGTGGAGATGGAAGAAGCTTTGCGGTTTGTTCACAGGGGTCGCCCGGGGTCTGTGGTCAAATGTGGATAAGAGGGGCTTTCGCGGCCCCCTGTTGGTTCCGACTGTATCAGATAGCCACTTGTCCACAATTCACCCCGCTGTCAGTTCTGAATCCGCGCCGGGGATGGAAATGGGGATAAGTCGGGCCGCCGTTTCGCAGTCACCAATCGGTCGCACATTAGCGACTCCGCAAGCCCTTGTAATCCCGTACTGAATCCGGATAATCCCCAGACTTGTCCAATCCACACCGACGAAAGCGCGACAATATGCTTTCTGGTAGCCGAAGCGGCCGCGTGGATAAGTGGCAATTCTCGATTCCAACAGAGTCTAAGAATCAGAAGACTCTTTTCATAGAAATTATATTTTTAAATAGAACCGGAGGATGACGCTTCATGACGGCAAGACGCGCCATGCTGGATGTCCTGAAGGGCGAACCGGTCTTTCCCCCGCCGCTCTGGATGATGCGCCAGGCAGGCCGCTACCTTCCGGAGTATCGTGCAACGCGCAAGAAGGCCGGAAGTTTCCTCGACCTTTGCTACAACCCCGATTTTGCCGTTGAAGTGACGCTGCAGCCGATCCGGCGCTTCGGCTTCGACGCGTCGATCCTGTTCTCCGACATTCTGGTCGTCCCCCATGCGCTCGGCCGCGACCTGCGCTTTGAGGAGGGCCGTGGCCCACTCATGACACCGATGAGCGCTGCCGACATCGACAGGCTCGACGGCTCGAATTTCCACCAGCATCTGGCGCCGGTCTATGCGACGGTGAGACGGCTGCGCGCGGAGCTGCCCCAGGAAACGACCCTGATCGGCTTCTGCGGCGCGCCCTGGACGCTGGCGACCTATATGATTGCCGGCCACGGCACCCCCGACCAGGCGCCAGCACGGCTGTTCGCCTTCCGGCACCCGGAGGCGATGGAACGGCTGCTGGCAGTGCTGGTGGACTATTCAGCTCAATATCTCATTCGCCAGATCGAGGCGGGGGCTGACGTCGTCCAGATTTTCGATTCCTGGGCGGGTATCCTCGACGAGGCCACTTTCGAGGCGCTGTGCGTGAAGCCGGTGGCCGAGATCGTGCGACGGGTTCATGCAACTCACCCCGGCGTGCCCGTCATCGCCTTTCCGCGCGCCGCTGGCAGCCGTTACAGCACCTATCGTGCCAAGACGGGTGTGACGGGCCTCGGCCTCGACTGGACGGTTCCGCTGGCGCAGGCGCGCGAATTGCAGGCCGGCGGCGCCGTGCAGGGCAATCTCGATCCGCTGCGGCTGGTCGCCGGCGGCCGCGCACTCAGTGAAGGCGTCGGCGCCATTCTTGACGCGCTGGGCGCAGGGCCGCTGATATTCAACCTCGGCCACGGCATCACGCCGGATGCGCCGATCGAGCATGTCGAGGCGATGATCCGCCAGGTGAGGAGTTACACGGGACGATGAGCGCGACGAACACGCCTGAGACGAGCGGCGCCAAGGCCATGCAGCGCGCGGCGGCGGCAATCGGCATCCTTCTCGTCCTGACGGCGCTGCTGTTCTACTTCGCGCCCGAAAACCTCTATCTCTGGATCAAGGCGATCCATGTGATCGCGGTGATCTCCTGGATGGCAGGGATGCTCTATCTGCCGCGGCTGTTCGTCTACCATGCCGACGCCCAGCCGGGCTCGGTGCAGTCGGAAACCTTCAAGGTGATGGAGCGGCGCCTGCTGCGCGGCATCATCAACCCGGCCATGATCCTCACCTGGGTGTTCGGCCTGTGGCTCGCCTGGAAGGGATTCGGCTTTCACGGCGGCTGGCTGCACGCCAAGATCGCGCTGGTGGTACTGATGTCGGGCGTGCACGGCTATCTTTCCGCTTCGGTCCGCCGTTTTGCCGAGGACCGCAACGCCAAACCGGCGCGACATTGGCGGATCGTCAATGAGATCCCGACCGTTCTGATGATCGTCATCGTCATTCTGGTGGTTGTAAAACCGTTCTGAAGTCCTAAATCCGTATCAAAAGGTGCCTTGCCCTTTGTCTCGGGGGCGGATAAAAGACAGTTCTTCCTTCCCGCCCGCGCCTCCCTTTGCTGACACAGCGGTCGCGCTCGGCGCTCCATCGCATTCGTCGATATTTTCCCCCGATCCCCTATTCAGAGTCCGTCTATGCAGGAAATGAAGCTCCAGGAGTTCAAGAACAAGAAGCCGACCGATCTCGTTGCGTTTGCCGAATCGCTGGAGGTCGAGAACGCCAGCGTCATGCGCAAGCAGGAACTGATGTTCGCGATCCTGAAGAAGCTGGCCGCCCAAGACGTGGAGATCATCGGCGACGGCGTCGTCGAGGTGCTCCAGGACGGCTTCGGCTTCCTGCGCTCGGCCAACGCCAACTACCTGCCCGGCCCAGATGACATCTACATCTCGCCCTCGCAGATCCGTCGCTTCTCGTTGAAGACCGGCGACACGGTCGAGGGCCCGATCCGCAGCCCGAAGGAAGGGGAGCGCTATTTCGCCCTTCTCAAGGTCAACACCATCAATTTCGACGATCCGGAGAAGATCCGTCACAAGATCCACTTCGACAACCTGACCCCGCTCTATCCCAACGAGCGGATCAAGATGGAAGTCGACAACCCGACCACCAAGGACATCTCCCCGCGCGTCATCGACCTGGTGGCACCGCTCGGCAAGGGCCAGCGCGGCCTGATCGTGGCGCCGCCTCGCACCGGTAAGACGGTGCTCTTGCAGAACATCGCCCACTCGATCACCACCAACCATCCCGAATGCTATCTGATCGTACTTCTGATCGACGAGCGTCCGGAAGAAGTCACCGACATGCAGCGCTCGGTGAAGGGCGAGGTCGTGTCCTCGACCTTCGACGAACCGGCCGCCCGCCACGTGCAGGTCGCCGAAATGGTCATCGAGAAGGCCAAGCGCCTGGTTGAGCATGGCCGCGACGTGGTCATCCTGCTCGACTCCATCACGCGCCTCGGCCGCGCCTACAACACCGTCGTGCCGTCCTCCGGCAAGGTGCTGACCGGCGGTGTCGACGCCAACGCCCTGCAGCGCCCCAAGCGCTTCTTCGGCGCGGCGCGCAACATCGAGGAAGGCGGCTCGCTTACCATCATCGCCACCGCGCTGATCGACACCGGCAGCCGCATGGACGAGGTGATCTTCGAAGAGTTCAAGGGCACCGGCAACTCGGAAATCGTGCTCGACCGCAAGGTGGCCGACAAGCGCATCTTCCCGGCCATGGACATCCTCAAGTCCGGCACCCGAAAGGAAGACCTGCTGGTGCAGCGTCAGGATCTGCAGAAGATCTTCGTCCTGCGCCGCATCCTGGCGCCGATGGGAACCACCGACGCGATCGAGTTCCTCATCGACAAGCTCAAGCAGACCAAGACCAACGCCGATTTCTTCGATTCGATGAACACCTGATCGGCAGGGTAATGGCTCCGGGGTGGCCCGGAGCCAGGCCTCGACGGCGGTCCGGGACGGTGCGTTCCGGAAAGCCGACGGCTTTTTGGGCAGGCTCAGCGCCGCAGCGCGCGTTCCAGCTCCGCCGGATCGGAAATGACAGGCAGACACAGCGGGCCGGTGCAGAGATATGCGCCGGCCTGTTTCGTTGACGGATAGCTTTCACCCGGCAGGCTGGGCAGGTCGGTGGTTGCACCCAACGGAATCGCAATGTCGATTCGCCTGGGATCCGGGCATCGATTCGCCACCGGAACGAATCTCGGCGCGTCTGGATCGTCGACGATGACCAGCTTCATCGGCGCCAGCACCAGAGCGCAGGCGTTGACGATGCCGGCCTGGCCGTATTGCTGTCGACTGGCTCTGCCGGCGGCGTGTTCGGCAACGCGCCACGACTTCTCTTGAAGCGCGACCGAGCCGGTGACGCTCGCCAGCCTCGCCATTGCCTCTATGATCTGGCTGGTTGCCGAGGGGATCGCCTCGTCGACGTCGCCGCGGATGCGTATCGGCACGTCGGCGCTGTCGGAGGCGGTCAGGAAATAGCCGACGCCGTTGTCGTCCAGATACCAGCGGTCGAGCTCGGCCAGGAACCGCTCCGCTTGCTCGACATAGCTCTGCTTGCCGGTCGCTTCGTATAGGGCTATCGCCGCATTGATCATCGCAGCATAGTCGGACGAAAGCGCGGGATAGAGTGCGCGGCTGCCCAGAATGGAATGCGGCAGGCGACCATCCGCGTCCGCATGGGCAACGATAAAGGCAAATGCCGCCTCCCCGGCGGCGATCCAATCGGGCCGACCCAGCGAGCGGGCGGTCTCGGCCAGGGCGGTGATGAGCAGCCCGTTCCAGTCGGCCAGAACCTTGTCGTCGCGGCCGGGCCGGATGCGGCGTTCGCGCGCGGCGAGCAGGCGCTGCTTCAGCCGCGCGACTTCTTCGAGATGCTCGACCTCATGGCGCGCCTGCGCGGAAGTCTGGTGGATGATCGGCTTGCCTTCCCAATTGGCCGGGGCGGCCAGGCTGAAATTGTCGAAGAACGGCTTCGCGTCGCCGCCAAGGGCCGCCTCGATCTCATCCCTGCCCCAGGTGTAGAAGAGGCCTTCCTCGCCTTCGCTGTCGGCATCGAGGCTGGAGGCGAAGCCGCCGCCTTCTACGCGCATTTCGCGCAGGAGCCAGTCGATGGTCTCCTCGATTCGTATCCGGAACAATTCGTTTCCGGTCGCGGCGAAGACCCAGTTGGCCTGCCTCAGAAGCTGCGCATTGTCGTAGAGCATCTTCTCGAAATGCGGCACCAGCCACTCGGCGTCGGTGGAGTAGCGGGCGAGGCCGCCGCCCACATGATCATAGATGCCGCCGCACAGCATGTGTCCAAAACTTCCGGTAACGGCGTCGCGATGCGCGGTCGAACCGTTCTTCAGCCAATTGAGCCAAAGCGTCTGCATGAAAGGCGCATTTGGGAATTTCGGCGCGCCGCGTAAGCCTCCGGCGTCGTGGTCGATCATGCCGTAAACGCCGTCGGCGAGTGCGGTCAGCTGCGTCTCGCTGAGCTGCGCCGGCGCATGGCTGGCCGCCAGTCGCGCCGCGATGTGCGACTTCAACTGTTCGCCGCTTGCCGAGAGGCTCTCCCTCTTCTCCTGCCAGGCCTTGTTGACTGCCTCGAGCACCTGGATGAAACCGGGCCGGCCGTAGCGCGCCTCCTTCGGAAAATACGTGCCGCCCCAGAACGGCTTGGCGTCAGGAGTCAGGAATATTGTGAGCGGCCAACCGCCCTGCTCTCCCATCGCCGTCAACGCGGCCATGTAGATCTGGTCGATGTCCGGCCGCTCCTCGCGATCGACCTTGATATTGACGAACAGACGGTTCATGACGGCGGCGACATCTTCGCTTTCGAAGCTTTCATGCGCCATCACGTGGCACCAGTGGCAGGCGGCGTAGCCCACCGAAAGCAGGATCGGCTTCTGTTCCCGCTGGGCCTCGGCCAGGGAATCACGCGACCAGGCCCGCCAGTGGACAGGGTTGCCGCTGTGCTGGCGCAAATAGGGGCTGGTCTCGTCGGAAAGCAGATTTTCGGCCGGCAGCGTCAAGATGTGCAACTCACTCATACAAAGGACAGGCGAAAGCTTAGGGCGCATGGGGAAGGCGAGCAAATGATATTCCAGGATTCCATCGTGGCTCTGTCGAGCGGGCGCCTGCCATCAGGCATCGCCGTCATCCGCATGTCAGGTCCGCAGACTCGATTCGCTCTCGAAACGATCACCGGTAACGTGCCCTCACCGCGTCGGGCGCTCTACAAGCAGATGCGGTCCCCGGATGGTGCGCTGCTCGACAGCGGCATTGTCCTGTTCTTGCCCGGACCTGCGAGTTTCACTGGCGAGGACTCGGCCGAGCTGCATGTGCATGGCGGCCGTGCAGTCGTCCAGGCCGTTACCGAAACGATCACTGCGCTGGAGGGCTTCCGGCTGGCTGAACCCGGCGAGTTCACGCGCCGGGCCTTCCTCAATGGCAAGGTCGATCTGGTCGAAGCCGAATCCCTGGCCGACCTCGTCACGGCCGAGACCGAAGCCCAGCGGCGCTTTGCGGTGCTGAACGGTGAGGGTCGGCAGAGTGGGCTCTATCTCGACTGGCGCCGTCGGCTGATCCACGCCCGCGCCATGATCGAAGCCGAGATGGATTTTGCCGATGAGGCTGACATTCCCGGTTCGGTATCCTCGACGGTGTGGGCGGATGTTCGCGCCATGATCGAGGAGATCCGCCGGCACGTGCGCGGCTTCCACCGCGCCGAGATCATTAGGGACGGCTTTGACGTCGTCATCCTCGGCGCTCCCAACGCCGGCAAGTCCAGCCTGCTCAACACTCTCGCACGACGCGAAGTGGCGATCGTCACCGACGAGCCCGGAACGACGCGCGACCTGGTGGAAGTGGTGCTCGACCTTGACGGGGTGAAAGTGCGGCTGACCGATACTGCAGGCATTCGCGATGCGCCGGGCAAGGTCGAAGCGATCGGCATCGGCCGGGCTCTGGAGCGGGCGCGCGCTGCGGACCTCATCCTCTACCTTGAAGACCTCACGGCGTCGGACCACATTCCCGAGATCGATAGCCCCTCCCCCATGCTGCGCATTGGCACCAAGGCCGACCTTCCCGATGGGGCGATTTCCAATCCGGACGCAGGCGTATATGACGGCCTCGTGTCGAGCACCACCGGAGCGGGCGTCGATGCGCTGCTCGACCTGATCACAACGCGGGCGGTGACGGCGGTTGGCGACGTCGGTGACGTACTGCCGTCGCGCCAGCGGCACATCGATCTTTTATCCCGGACGACGGAATATCTGGAAGCCGCCCTCACCCTTCCCGAGGAGCAGCTTGAGCTTCGTTCGGAAAACCTGCGCCTAGCCTCAGATCGGTTGGGCCGGATCTCCGGCGCCGTCGACACCGAAGACCTGCTGGACGTGATCTTTTCGCAGTTCTGTATCGGCAAGTGACTCACGTGAAACACCGTGGCGCGGCTGCGATGACTCACGTGAAACATGTCATCCACATAAATGACTCACGTGAAACACAGCCCGCGCCTCGCCTGTGTTTCACGTGAAACAAAATTGCGCATTGTTGCCTTGACTCCGGCAACGAACACCAACATTGAGAGGTCGTGTTCCGGAGAGATATATGAACGGCACCTACGATGTCATCGTTGTCGGCGGCGGTCATGCAGGCTGTGAAGCGGCCAGCGCTGCCGCGCGCGCCGGTGCCCGTACCGCACTGGTCAGCTTGCGTGCCGACACCATTGGCGTGATGTCCTGCAACCCCGCCATCGGCGGTCTGGGCAAGGGACACCTCGTTCGGGAAATCGATGCGCTGGACGGCCTGATGGGCCGGGTGGCCGATGCCGCCGGCATCCAGTTTCGACTGCTTAATCGCAAGAAGGGCCCGGCCGTACGCGGTCCGCGCACCCAGGCCGATCGCAAGCTCTATCGCCTTGCCATGCAGGCGGCGATTGCGGAGCAAGCCAACCTGGATGTCGTCGAGGGTGAGGTCTTCGACCTCGAGATCGAGGATGGGCGCGTCGCCGCCACAGTCCTGGCCGATGGCCGCCGCCTCGGCTGCGGTGCTGTGGTCCTCACCACGGGAACCTTCCTGCGTGGTCTGATCCATATCGGCGAACGTCGGTTCCCGGCTGGCCGTATGAACGAGCAAGCTTCCATCGGCCTCTCGGCCACGATGATGCGCGCAGGCTTCAGGCTCGGTCGCCTCAAGACAGGCACGCCGCCCCGTCTCGACGGCCGCACCATTGACTGGGCATCCCTGGATCGGCAGGCGGCGGACGAACAGCCGGTCCCCTTCTCGCTGATGACCGACACGATCGCCAACCCGCAGATCGATTGCGGCATCACCCGCACCACGCCGGCGAGCCATGATCTGATACGTCAGAACCTTGGCCGCTCAGCGATGTATTCCGGCAATATCGAAGGCATCGGTCCGCGCTACTGTCCGTCCATCGAAGACAAGATCGTCAAGTTCGGCGACCGTGAGGGCCATCAGATATTTCTGGAGCCGGAAGGGCTGGATGACGACACGGTCTATCCCAATGGTATATCAACCTCGCTGCCCGAAGACGTGCAGCTCGATCTGTTGAAGACCATCCCGGGTCTCGAGAAGGCGCAGATGCTGCAGCCGGGCTACGCGATCGAATACGACCACGTCGACCCGCGCGAGCTCGAGCTGACGCTGGAAACTCGTCGCGTCAGTGGCCTGTTCCTCGCCGGCCAGATCAATGGCACGACGGGCTATGAGGAAGCGGGTGCACAAGGGCTGTTGGCCGGTCTGAATGCTGCGCGAAAAGCCTCCGGCGGCGACGGCGTCATCTTCAGCCGCACCGAAGCCTATATCGGCGTGATGATCGACGATCTGACCAGCCGTGGCATCACCGAACCCTACCGCATGTTCACCTCGCGCGCCGAATTCCGCCTTTCGCTGCGCGCCGACAATGCCGACGAGCGTCTGACTCCGAAGGCGATGGAACTAGGGATTGTTGGTGAAGCCCGTACGACCCGCTTCCGCAAGGTCGCCCAGCGGCTGGATCAGGCGCGGGAAATGGCGAAGTCGATTGAAGTGACACCCAACGAGGCGCGCCGATGCGGCTTCCAGGTCAACATGGACGGAGTGCGACGCTCGGCCTACGACCTCCTCTCCTACCCCGATGTCACCCTTGAGCGGCTTGCGCAGGTCTGGCCGCAGTTCGCCGAACTCGATGCGCGCTCCGCCGAGGCGCTCGAAATCGAGGCCAGCTATGCCGTCTACCTCGATCGCCAGACCGCCGACGCGGTTCAGATCCGCCGCGAAGAAGAGCGGTTGATCCCGCAGGAATTGAGCTTCGAAGCGGTTCCGGGCCTTTCCAATGAATTGAAGCAGAAGCTGCGCGAGCGCCGGCCCCGGTCGGTGGCGGACGCGCAGCGCATAGACGGCATGACGCCGGCGGCGCTGGCGATCATTGTGGCGCATGTTCGCCACAGCGAAAGCGCGCAGCAGCGGAAGGGTGCGGCGTGACTTCTGCAGCCTTTGACGAACTCTGTGCCCTGGCCGGGCCTGTTTCACGTGAAACTTTTGAACGGCTGCAGGCCTTCGAAACGCTGTTTCGCAAATGGGCCGCGCGGATAAACCTGTCCGCGCCGTCGACGCTCGACGAGACCTGGCGCCGGCACATCCTCGACAGCGCGCAGCTTGCACGCCTCGCGCCCGATGCCAAACGGTGGGTCGATCTCGGCTCCGGTGGCGGTTTTCCCGGGCTGGTGCTCGGCTTCCTGCTTATGGAGCGCGACGGCGCGAGTATCGATCTGGTCGAAAGCAACCGGAAAAAAACGTCCTTCCTGCAGATGGTTTGCGGCGAATTCCGGCTGCCTGCCCATATTCATGCCAAGCGAATCGAGGACACTTACCAGGTGATTCGCGATGTCGAGGTGGTCACGGCGCGTGCTCTGGCACCCCTGCCCCTGCTTTTGCAGCTCTCGGCACCGTGGCTGACCTCTGGCGCGAAGGCCCTGTTCCACAAAGGACGGGATTACCGGGCCGAGGTGGAAGAAAGCTCTAAACTGTGGTCGTTCGAGCTGGTAGAACACAAGAGCTTGATCGACCCGCAGAGCATTGTTCTGGAAATTTCCAGTCTGCGTCGAGTGTAAATTGCGTTCCGTTGAACAGGATTACAACAGAAGCATGATCATGATGACCAGGCCCCGTATCATCACCGTGGCAAACCAGAAGGGCGGCGTGGGCAAGACCACGACAGCCATCAATCTTGCCACCGCGCTTGCGGCCATCGGCGAGCAGGTGCTCATCGTCGATCTCGACCCGCAGGGCAACGCCAGCACCGGGCTCGGCATTGACCGGCGTGACCGGTCGGTATCGTCCTATGACGTTCTGGCCGGCGACATGACATTGGAGGACGCGGCGGTGGCCACGGCGGTCCCCGGTCTGTCAATCGTGCCGTCGACGCTCGATCTGCTTGGCGTCGAGATGGAGATTGCCGGGGCTCCCGATCGCGTCCTGCGTCTGCGCAATGCCGTACGCGCGTCCTCCGAGCGGGTCGGCAAATATTCCTATGTGCTGATCGACTGTCCCCCGTCCCTCAACCTGTTGACGCTGAATTCGATGGCGGCCGCGGATTCGGTCCTGGTGCCACTGCAGTGCGAATTCTTCGCGCTCGAAGGTCTCAGCCAGCTTCTGGAGACGGTCGAGCAGGTGCGCGGCTCGATCAATCCGGACCTTGTCATCCAGGGCATCGTCATGACCATGTATGACGGCCGCAATAATCTGGCCAATCAGGTGGTGGAAGACGTGCGCGCCCATATGGGCGAAAAGGTCTACGAGACCATCATCCCGCGCAATGTGCGCGTTTCGGAAGCGCCGTCGCACGGCAAGCCCGCCATCCTCTACGATCTCAAATGCTCTGGCAGCCAGGCCTACCTACAGCTTGCCTCCGAAGTCATTCGGCAGGAACGCAAGCTCAAGGCGGCATAGATTCGGTTGCGAAACAGTCTGGATAGGTCATGAACGAAGACATCTCGAAGAAGCGGCTTGGACGTGGTCTCGCCGCACTGATCGGCGAAATCGACAAGCCGGCGGCTCCCGCGCAGCCCGTCGTGTCCTCGGACGGACATGTGCCGATCGAGTTCGTGGCGCCGAACCCTCGCAACCCGCGCCGTCATTTCGGCGATGCGGAACTCACCGATCTCGCGCAGTCCATCCGCGAGCACGGCGTCGTCCAGCCGGTGGTTGTGCGCCCCGCCCCTGGCGAGGCCGGCCGCTATGAGATCATCGCCGGCGAGCGCCGCTGGCGTGCTGCCCAGCGCGCGGGCCTGGCGGAGATCCCGGTCATCGTCCGGGATGTCAACGACCGCACGGCGCTCGAGCTGGCAATCATCGAGAACGTCCAGCGCACCGACCTCAATCCGGTGGAAGAAGCGCTCGGCTACCAGCAACTGATCGATGACCACAATTATACACAAGCCGACCTTGGCCAGGTGATCGGCAAGAGCCGCAGCCATGTGGCCAATACGCTGCGCCTTTTGAAACTGCCGGACGTGATCCGCGACATGCTGGTCGATGGACAGCTGTCGGCGGGCCATGCGCGCGCGCTGGTCACCGCGGCCGATCCGGTCGGGCTTGCCAAGCGCATCGTCGAGGAAGGTCTTTCCGTGCGCCAGGCCGAAATGTTGGCGCAGCTGCCTCCGGAAGTGGTGCAGGAAGCCAAGGTTTCGGCCCCGGTGGAAAAGGATGCCGACACGCTGGCGCTGGAAAAGCTGCTGTCCGATGTCACCGGAATGCGCGTTGCCATCGCACATAAGGCCAAGGGCGGCGAGCTGCGCATCGGCTACAAGACGCTCGAGCAGCTCGACGAGCTGTGCCGGCGACTCAAAGCCTGATATTCAGGTTTTGTTATCCATCTAAGTTATTGATTCTTATGTAATTCATTCAGGCGGGCGTGCAATCGTCCGCCTGAAGTCGTTTTGGGGCCAGTCCGGCGGTATGGATTGGGAGTTGGCGGGTTTCCGACGCTAGATGCGTTGTCGGAAACCCTCGGTTTGGTCAGCGTCGCTGACGCAGCCTGGCGCTTTCCACCGCAATGCCGAGCAAGGCCTGCCGGGCGATTGCTGCAGCAAGATCGGGCCGGCGGCGGGTTTGCAAAACTGCATCCTGCAGCCGAGCCAGCGCTTTGGCCAAGGCAGGGCCGGTCCAGCGCTCGACCGCGCCCTCCACGATCTTGCGGCGGGAGAAGAAGACGGGCGGCCGTGCCGCGCCGACGATCGCGGCGGCGTTACGCGCGCCGCTGTTGTCCATCGCAGCGCGCATGAGTTGGATCGCCTGGAATTGCCGCATCGCCGCTGCCAGCATCAGGAATGGCTGGGCGCCGCTCTGGGTGTGGCGGGTGAAGACGGTGTCGAAGGCCTCGATCTTGCCCTCAAGCACGGCGTCGATGGCATCGTCGAAGGAAATGCCGGACACGTCGCCGATCATCGCCTTCACGTCGTCGAGGTCGACCTGGCTTTTGCCCATGGCATAAAGCACCAGCTTCTGGATCTCGCCGCGCGAGGCAAGCCGGTCGCCGCCGAGGTTTTTTCTCAGGGCCTGCCGTGCTTCCATCGTCAGCGACATGCCGCCCTTCTGCATCTCCTCGTCGATCACCTGGTCGATGCTGCGCGCCTCGTCGGCATAGCAGGGCAGCGCCATGCCCCAGTCGCAGCCTTCCACCACCGTGCGCAGGGCGGCGCCCTTCTTCAGGTCGCCGGCTTCGATTAGCACGATCGCGTCGCGCGGCGCCTCCTTGGATAGGACCTTTACGTCGTCGGCCAGTCCCTTCTGGCCGGCGGCGTTGCGCACCCAGAGCAGGCGGCGGGTGGAAAACATCGGCACGGTGTGTGCCTCGTCGAGCAGGCGGCCGCTTTCTTTTTCGACTTCCGAGCCTTCCAGGCGCACCACCGTGAAGGGATCGTCCAGCGGCAGCCCGGTCTTTTCGGCGAAGCCGCGGCCGCGTTCGGCCACCAGCCCGCGGTCCGGCCCGTAGATCAGGACGATAACGGCCCTGGGATCGGGCCGCGACAGCCAGGTATCGACTTCATGCGCTTTCTTCTGTGCCATGGGCTTCGGTTAGCACGGCCGCGAGTGTTGACAAAATGCAAACGTTAGAGAGCCCGCGTCAGCCCCGATGCCTGAGCTTTGGCGCAGCCGCCACGAGCGCCTGCCCGGTAGAGGACTGCGGGTTGGCGATCACCCCGGCGGCCCCGCCCGTCTCCACGATCCGGCCTTTGTCCATGATGGCGACGCGATGGGCGATGGCCCGCACCACGCCGAGATCGTGCGAGATGAACAGATAGGCGATGTCTTGCGAGCGTTGAAGGTCGAGCAGCAGCTCGAGGATCTGCCCGCGCACTGAAACGTCGAGCGCCGACACCGCCTCGTCCAGCACGATCAGCCGCGGGTGCGTGGCGATGGCGCGGGCGATCGCAACGCGCTGGCGCTGGCCGCCGGAAATATCGTGGATCGCGCGGGTGGCGAGATCGGGCGACAGGCCGACCCGCCGCAGAAGCTGCGCGATCGCCTCAGGCCGCCTCGCGCGCGGCACGATGCCATGGATGCGCAGCGGATCGTCCAGCACCCGCGCGACGGTCGCGCGCGGGTTGAAGGCGGCGCGCGGGTCTTGGAACACCATTTGCAGCCGGGCGCGGACGGCGCGGAGCCGAGCGCCCTTGAGCGCCAGAAGGTCCTCGCTGTCGAAGCGGACTTCGCCGCCGTCGAGCTCGGTTAGCCGCATCAAGGCGCGTGCGGCGGTTGTCTTGCCGCTGCCCGAGGGGCCGACAAGCGCCAGCGTCTCGCCCGGCGCGACCTCGAAGCTGACATCGTCCAGCGCGTCAACGGCGCGGCCGCGGCTGTCGAAGCGTTTGCGCAGGCCGGTGGCTGTAAGAAGCGGTGCGCTCATGCGACAGCCTCCGGCGAAAGCAGCGACGGCGTGTCGAGCCCCATATGCGCGGCGAGCAGGCTCTTGGTGTAGGCCTCCCGCGGCGCATCGACGATCTGTTCCGCCTCCCCTATCTCGACCAGCCGGCCATGTCGGAACACGGCGATGCGGTCAGCGATCTGGCTGGCGAGTGCGATGTCGTGGCTGATGAACATGAGCGACACGCCGTCCTCGACCACCAGTTCCTCGATCAGCTTCACGATATCGGCCTGCACGATGGTGTCGAGCGCGCTGGTCGCCTCATCGGCGATCAGCAGGCTCGGCCGCGCCGCGATCGCCTCGGCAATCGCCACGCGCTGGCGCTGGCCGCCGGAAAGCTGGTGCGGGAATGCTCTCAGCGCCGAGGCCGGATCGGGCAGACGCACGCGGCCAAGCAGCATTTCGGCGTGTGCATAGGCCTCTCGCCAGGCCATGCCGAGATGCGCGCGCACCACTTCAGCGATCTGTTCGCCTATGGTCAGCACCGGGTTGAGGCTTGAGGACGGGTCCTGGAAGACGAAGCCGAGGTCGCGGCCATTGATTGGCTGACGCCCGAGTTCCGGCCAGCGGACGTTGCCGTCGACGCGCGAGCCGGCCGGCAGCAGGCCGGCAATGGCCAGCGCCAGCGTGCTCTTGCCCGAGCCGCTTTCGCCGATGATGGCAAGCCGCTCGCCGGCGCGGAGCTCGAAGGAGACATCCTTCAGCACTTCGGTTTCCCGACCATCGCCGCGATAGCTCACGCCTAGCTTTTCCACTGTGAGACGAACGCTCATGACTGGCGCTTCCTTGCGGCGGAGGCTTCGACAAAGCCCTCGCCAGCCAGATAGACGCCGAGCACGGTGAGCACCAGCGCGATGCCGGGGATGATTGACAGGAAGGGTGCCGAGCGCAGTACGGCGCGGCCCTCGGCGATCATGCCGCCCCAGGTCACGCGATTGGGGTCGCCAAGGCCGAGGAAGGAGAGTGCTGCTTCGACGAGGATGGCGGCGGCGACGATGATGGAAGAAAGCGCCAGCACCGGCGGCAGCGCATTGGGCAGCACCTCGCGGAAGGCGATCTCCAGCGGGTGCATGCCGATCACGCGGGCGCTGGCGACATAGTCGCGTTCGCGGATCGACAGCACCTCGGCGCGGGCGACGCGTGCGGGGCCGGTCCAAGCGCCGAGCGCGATGGCGATCACCACCACGGCCAGCGACGGCCCGACGACGCTGACGAAGGCGAGCGCCAGCAGAAAGCCCGGTACGGTCTGGAAGGCGTCGGTGATGCGCATCAGGACCTCGTCGGTCAGGCCGCCGGCAAAGCCGGCCAGCGTGCCGATGGTGGCGCCGATTGCGATGGAGGTCGCCGCCGCCGCCAGCCCGACGGCAATCGAGGTGCGCGCGCCGTGAAAGAGTTCGGCCAGCACGTCGCGGCCGAGCCGGTCAGTGCCCAGCGGCAGCGACCAGTCCTGAAAGGGCGGCAAAAGCGCCGGGCCGGCGATCGACAGCGGATCGCGCGGAAACAGCAGCGGGGCCGCCAGCGCCATGGCGACAAGTGCTGCAAGGATCAGCGCGCCAGCCACTGCCTCGGGCGTGCGCAGGAAGCGGCGCAACAAGCTCATGCGCTCTCCTCGCTCGCGCCGACGCGCGGATCGAGCACGGCATAGAGCATGTCGACCACGAGATTGATGAGGATGACCAGCACGGCGCTGACCAGGATGATGCCGAGCAGCAGCGGCGTGTCGCGTGAGCCGACCGCCTCTTGCGCCAGCCGGCCGAGGCCGGGAATGGAAAACACGCTTTCGATGACCACGCTGCCGCCCAGCATGGCTGCCGATTGCAGGCCGAGCATGGTGACGAGCGGCAAAAGCGCATTGCGCGCCACATGGCGCCAGACGATGCGCCGGCGGGAAATGCCCTTGGCGCGGGCGGCCAGTACAAAATCCATGCGCCAGATCTCGGCCATGCCGGCGCGCATGACGCGCAGATAGAGCGCCAGATAGATGATGCCGAGTGCCGCCACTGGCAGCACCAGATGCTGAGCGATGTCGAGCGCGCGCGAAACTCCGGCCTTGCCAGAGGCAATGGTTTCGATGCCGCTCGAAGGGAACCAGCGAAGTTGCACCGAAAACAGCACTGTTAGCACCAGCCCGAGCCAGAAGCCCGGCACGGCGTAAAGAGCCAGCGAGCCGATGGACAAGAAACGGTCGCGAAAACTGCCCGGCCGCGCGCCGGCAACGATGCCGAGCAGCGAGCCGGCGCCGAAAGAGAGCGCGGTGGCGCTGCCCATCAGCAGCAGCGTGTTGGGCAGTCGCTCCAGGATCACGTCGCGGATCGGCCGCGAGAAGGTAACCGAATAGCCGAGATCGAGATGCGCCAGCGACCAGAGATAGGCCGCGAGCCGCGCCAGCGCCGGCTGATCTAGGCCCCATGTCTGGCGCAGTTCGGCAATCAGCCCGGCGTCACCGCCGGTCATGCCGACATAGGCGTCTACGGCGTCGCCGGGCGCCGCCTCGAGCAGCAGGAAGGTGCCGACGACGACGATCAGCAGCACCGGAATGGCGCCGATCAGCCGCCGGCGCAGGAGGAGCAAGGCGCGTCTCACGTCTCGTCACATATCCTCGGGGAACGAATTGCCCGAGGATGTCATGTTTCGAGATAGGTGTCCGCCCAGTTCGACACCGCCCAACGCGGATTGTTGGAGACGTTCTTCACCGTGTCGCGGGCGACCGTGATAAAGCTCCACTCGGCCACGTTGATGAGCGGCAGGTCTTCCACCACCTTCTTCTGGAACTCGCGATAGAGCGCCGTGCGGGCTTCCGCATCGATGGTCTCGGAGGCCATTTCGATCAGCGCGTCGATCTCGGCGTTCTTGTAGCCGCCCTGGTTGGAGAAGGGTACGCCGTCCGGAATGCCGCTCTGCACGAGGATGGTGGTGGAGATGGCCGGGTCGCCACGGAACACCGGCGGCGCTACCGCGAGGTCGAAGTCGTGGTCGGTGTAGACCGCCTTCTGATGCGCGGCCGCGTCGTTGTTGACGATCTGGGCGTCGATGCCGATGGCGGCCAGCGCCTGGCGCAGATAGTCGCCGAACTGTTTTGTCTCGTTGAAATAGGGCGCGGGCAGAAGCTTCAGCTTGAATCGGGTGCCGTCTGCGTCGCGCTTGTAGCCGGCCTCGTCGAGCAGCGCATTGGCCTTGGCCGGGTCGAATTCATAGGCCGGCACGTCCTTGGTATAGAACTGCTTGTCGTTCTGCGGCACCGGCCCGGTCGCTGGCGCGGCATAGCCGAGGAAGACGGTTTTTACGACAAAATCCTTGTCGATGGCGTGCGCGATGGCCTGGCGCACCTTGAGGTCGGCCAGTTCCTTGCGGCGGTGGTTGATCTCTACCACCAGCTGGTAGGTGAGGCCCTCATAGCCCTTGGTCACCACCTCGATGCCCGGCACCTTGGAGATGCGGGCAAGGTCGGCCAGCGGCACGGCCGAGAAGGCGGCAAGGTGAATTTCCTCGGCCTCCAGCGCGCCGGCGGCCGCCGCGCGGTCGGGCAGCACGCGGTAGACGATCTCGTCGAGATGCGGCTCGCCCTCGCCCCAATATTTGTCGTTGCGCTCCAGCCGGTAATACTCGCCGGCCTTGTGTTCGGCGAGCTTGAACGGCCCGGTGCCGACGAGTGCGGTGTTGGCCGGGTTTTCGGCGATGTCGCTGCCTTCATAGATGTGCTTTGCGACCACGCTGGTGAGCGCCGGCAGCGCATTGCGGATGAGCTGGAAGGGCGTGGGCTTGGAGAAGTGGAACACGGCGGTGTGCGCGTCAGGCGTGTCGACCGCCTCGAGATCCTTGAACACGACGCGGCCGAGATTCTGCAGCGGCTTCCATACCTGCAGCGCCGAGAAGGCGACGTCGGCAGAGGTGAACGGCTTGCCGTCGTGCCAGGTCACGTTTTCGCGCAGCTTGAAGGTCACGCTGCGTCCGTCTTCCGAGCCCTCCCAGCTAAGCGCTAGGCGCGGCTCCAGCCCGTCCTTGCCGTCAAAGGAGGCCTCGGCCAGCGGCTCGATGACCTTGCTGGCGATGAAGAACACGCCGTTGGAAGCGACGATCGCCGGGTTAAGGTTGCGCGGCTCCGAATCCGACGCCACGATCAACCGCCCTCCCCGCTTCGGCGCCTGCGCCCACAGAGTGCTCGGCAGCGCGGTGGAAGCGAGCAGGAAGGCCGAGCCGGCCAGAACGCCGCGCCGGGAAATCTTGGAATCTGACATGACGTGCTCCTTGCGTTTGCCGTCCGCCCCCCTCTCGTGCAAGGGCCGGGCTGGAAAAATCCTGATGACCACGATCGGTCAGCGAGACTAGTTCAATATCTCGATTATCGATATGGCAACGCATTAAGCCAGCGACGGAATTCCCTCGACCGGGCCATGGCGCGGAATATCCGTCCGCAACGGGGAAGCTTGGAGATGATGTCCCAAGCTTAGTCCCACACTCCACCTGCCGCCACCCCGAAGGTGCGATCTCTAAAAGTTGGATGCAATTCGCACACATGCTTTCGGACCCGGGCTGGATTTGCCCGGCGTGGCGACATGGTGGCGACACGAACTGAAAAGCAAAACGGCCGCCCGAAGGCGGCCGATTTAAATGCTTGTTTCCTGAAGGAAACTGGAGCGGGTGAAGCGATTCGAACGCTCGACCCCAACCTTGGCAAGGTTGTGCTCTACCCCTGAGCTACACCCGCTCGCCCGACCCGTTGTGTGCCGGAAGCCGCGCCTATATGGCCGAAGAGCTGACCGATTGCAACAGGGAAAATTGCGACATTTGCATCTTCCGTGCATCGGCGGCCGGAAAGCCTTTCTGCGCAGGCGTTTGCGCCGCCAAATTCTTTTTTGGTGGGGCGCATGGGGGTTGTTTCGACGGATTCTTTGGCCATAAACCATCCGAGAATCGGTTCAGAGACAGCCAGGAACAGCCCTTGATGCCCAAGACACCCGACGAGCTTTTCGCATTTCTCGACTCACTGGGGATTTCGGTCACCACGAAATCGCACCCCCCGCTCTTCACGGTTGCCGATTCGCAGGCGCTGCGCGGCGAAATCATCGGCGGCCACACCAAGAACCTGTTCTTGAAGGACAAGAAGGACAATTTCTTCCTCGTCACGGTGGACGAGGAGGCCGAGGTCGACCTCAAGCAGATTCACCATCTGATCGGGGCGGCGAGTCGCGTTTCCTTCGGCAAGCCGGAGGCGCTGATGGAACTGCTGGGCGTGGTGCCCGGCTCCGTCACCGTGTTCGGCCTGATCAACGACACCGGGCGCCGGGTGAAGCTGGTGCTCGACAGCGGCCTCATGGAAAACGACATCGTCAACGCGCATCCGCTGAGCAACGAGGCCACAACCTCCATCTCCAGCAGCGACCTCTTGAGGTTTGTGAAGGAGACAGGGCATGATCCGCTTGTCTTGAAAGTCGCGGCGTGATCGCCACATGGAAGACGAAACTCCGCTTTGCCGATGCATTCGGCGACTAGCGTGAAGCAAAGCGCCGCGATGCGGGCGAAAGGGCAGAGATGAGCAACCACGACAACTCATTCGGCGGTGGCAACCACTACGCCACCAACGTGACCTATGGCGGCGGAAAGCCGGCCGAATCGGCGGCAGCGGCCGGTGCCGAACCCTTCACGGTGAAGGATGCGACCACCGCGAGCTTTGCGGCGGACGTGATCCAGGAATCGCGCCGGCAGCCGGTGCTGGTCGACTTCTGGGCGCCCTGGTGCGGCCCCTGCAAGCAGCTTGCCCCGGTGCTGGAAAAAGTGGTCATGGCGGCTGGCGGCAAGGTCAAGCTGGTCAAGATGAACATTGACGACCACCCCGCCGTGGCCGGCCAGCTCGGCATCCAGTCGATCCCCGCGGTCATCGCCTTCAAGAACGGCCAGCCCGTGGACGGCATCATGGGAGCCGTTCCCGAAAGCCAGATCCGCGAGTTCATCGATCGCGTCGCCGGCAAGGGCGCGGGACCGCAGATATCGGAGGCGCTGGCCGCCGCGGCCGAAGCGCGCGCCGCCGGCGACCTGCAGACGGCGGCCGACATCTTCGGCGCTGTCCTGCAGCAGGCTCCCGACAATATCGATGCGCTGGCAGGCCTTGCCGAGTTGCTCTTCGAATCGGGCGATACCGCTGCCGCCGAGGAGGTCCTGGCACGCGCCCCCGCCGACAAGGCGGATGCGCCCGCGCTTGCCGCTGTCCGCGCCAAGCTGGCGCTGGCCGCGCAGGCTGCCGCGCTCGGCAATCCGGCCGAGCTGGAAGCGCGACTGGCTGCAAACCCGAACGATCATCGGGCGCGCTTCGATCTCGCCATGATCCAGAACGCGCTCGGCATGCGCGTCGAGGCCGCCGACAATCTGCTCGCCATCATCAAGGCGGATCGCGCCTGGAACGACAGCGCCGCCCGCACCCAGCTTCTGCAGTTCTTCGAGGCTTGGGGCATGGCCGACGAGGTGACGCTGGCCAGCCGGCGCAAGCTGTCGTCGCTGCTGTTTTCCTGATAGAACCGAGAAGACGCGAGGAGGTTATCCCTTGCGCCGGCCGCGCGGCGCACCAGATGAATAGCGGGGACGGAGCGGAGGAGAAATTGCAGGCGGGCAACGCGCATTATCGGTTCGCGAAGGATATTCCGGTAACGATTCCGGTGTTTCCGCTGGCCGCCGCGCTTCTTCTTCCGGGGGGGCGCATGCCGCTCAACATCTTCGAGCCCCGCTACCTGCAACTGGTCGACGAAGTCATCGGGGGACCCCGTCTGATCGGCATGGTCCAGCCGGCGCTCGACGGAGGCTTGCGCGAAGACGGCGAGCCGGAAATCTGCGAGATCGGCTGTATCGGGCGCATAACCTCTTTCGCCGAGACCGGCGATGGCCGCTACCTCATTTCGCTGCAGGGCGTCTGCCGTTTCCGCGTCGTTCAGGAGCTTGGCGTGAAGACCCCGTTCCGCCAATGCCGCATCATGCCCTTCGCGGCGGATCTGTCGGAGGACCCGACCGGCAGCGAGGTCAATCGGCTGGCCCTGCTCAGGGCCTTTCGCGCCTATCTCGAAGCCAACGATCTGGAGGCCGATTGGGACGGCGTCAGCCGCGCCGAAAACGCCCTCCTGGTCAATGCGCTGTCGATGATGGCGCCCTATGGCGCGGCGGAGAAGCAGGCCTTGCTGGAGGCCCCCGACCTGAAGACGCGGGCCGACACGCTGATTGCCATCACCGAGATGGTGATTGCCCGTGAAAACGATGAATTCGGGCCCGGCCTACAGTAGTTTTGGAGCATGGTGCGACAGCGATGACACAGGAAAGCCCCCCGGTCGACAGAAAGCTTCTGGAACTGCTCGCCTGCCCGCTGACCAAGGGACCGCTGGTCTGGGACGAGTCGCGCCAGGAGCTGGTGTCGCGGGTGGCCAAGCTCGCCTATCCCGTCCGCGACGGCATCCCGGTGATGCTGCCTTCCGAGGCACGGACGATCGACATTGACGACAAGGCCAGGACACCTTCCGCACCGCGGAGGTAGACGAGCCGCACCATTCGAAATGCTACCACTCTGATCGCGAAATGGTCCGGCTCCGACCGGAAACCGGCGCCCGCTTCGAGCACGTCAGCAAACAGGCTACTGAAAATTCCGGCCCTTGGGCATGACGCTGCGGACTTTACCGGCCAGGCTCTCGCGATCGTAGCTGACTGGCGGGGCTCTTGTGCCCGAGCGCTCGGCGGCGCGTGTTTTCGGGCTGTCGTTCCCGGCGTTTGCGGCATGGCCGGAGTCTGCTCCTGCCCGGGCTTCTTCCGAAAGCTCGCCCAGCCAGGCCGACAGGTCCTCGATCCTGTCGGCCACGATGTGGATGACATCCGATTCCGACTGCAGCTTGCCGCTGACGCGGATGAAGCGCGAGCCCATGATGACCGGACGGAACCGGTCGAACACCCTTGTCCAGATGATGACATTCGCAATGGCCTTTTCATCCTCGAGGGTAAGGAAGATGGCTTTGCCATTTCCGGGCCGCTGCCGCACCAGCACCAGACCGGCGACCGAAACGCGCCGTCCATCCGGAACCTTGGGCAGCAGCCAGTTCGGCGTGATGCCGGCGCGGTCCAGCCTTTCGCGCAGGAAGGAGACGGGATGCGCCTTCAGCGAAAGGCCGAGCGAGCGATAGTCGTGAACGACGTGCTCGCCCATCGGCATCTGCGGCAGTTCGGTCTTGGGCTCCATGTCCGCCAAGCGGATTTCCGGACGGTCGAACAGCGGCAGGCGCTCGACCGCCCTGCTGCCCAGCGCACGCACCGCCCATAGCGCCTCGCGCCGGTCGAGCCCCAGCGAGCGGAAGGCATCGGCCCCGGCCAGCCGTTCCAGCGCATCGACGCGCAGGCCCGAGCGCAGCCACACGTCGCGCACCGAATCGTAGCCCTCCCCCCGCGCGGCGACGAAGGCGCGCATATCGTCTTCGCTCAAGCCCTTGATCTGGCGAAAGCCGAGCCGCACCGCGCGCGCAGTCTGGATCACGCCGCGCATCTCGGCGTGCCGGGCTATGATCCGCTTGGGATCGAAGGGGGCTTGCTCCAGCGTGCAGTCCCAGTCCGAGGCGTTGATGGCGATGGGCCTGACTTCCACGCCATGGTCCTGCGCATCGCGCACCAGCTGGGCGGGCCGGTAAAACCCCATGGGCTGCGAATTCAGGATCGCGGCGCAGAAGACGTCCGGATAGAAGGTCTTGAACCAGCAGGAGGCGTAGACCAGCAGCGCGAAGGAGGCGGCGTGGCTTTCGGGAAAGCCGTATTCGCCGAAACCTTCGATCTGCTTGAAACAACGTTCGGCGAAATCCTTCGGATAGCCCCTCTCGACCATGCCTTGGATCATGCGGTCGCGATAATTGCCGATCGTACCGTTGCGCCGGAACGTGGCCATGGCCCGGCGCAGCTGGTCGGCCTCGCCTGGCGAGAAGCCGCCGGCCTCGATGGCGATGGCCATCGCCTGTTCCTGAAACAGCGGCACACCGAGCGTGCGTCCGAGAATCTTTTCCAGCTCCGGGCGATGATATTCCACCTTTTCCTTGCCCATGCGCCGGCGCAGATAGGGATGCACCATGTCGCCCTGGATCGGGCCGGGGCGCACGATCGCCACCTCGATGACGAGGTCGTAGAATTTTCTCGGCCTCAGACGCGGCAGCATCGACATCTGGGCGCGTGATTCGATCTGGAAAACGCCGAGCGTGTCGGCTCGGCAGATCATGTCGTAGACAGGTTTTTCCTCCGCCGGAATCGTCGCCAGCGTCAGCCGCCGGCCATAATCGTCGCGGACGCGATAATGATCCTCCAGCAGATCAAGCGCGCGTTTGAGGCAGGACAACATGCCGAGCGCGAGGATATCGACCTTGAGGATGCCGACGGCGTCGAGATCGTCCTTGTCCCACTCGACCATCTTGCGCTCGTCCATCGCCGTTTTCATGATCGGCACGATCTCGTCGAGACGGTCCCGGGTGATGACGAAGCCGCCGACATGCTGTGACAGGTGGCGCGGAAAGCCGAGGATCTCGTTGGAGCGGGCGATCACATGTTTCGCGGCAGGGTCCGATTTGTCGAGGCCGCCGGCCTGGGCTTCCTTCTCGCTCAACGTGCTGGACGACCAGCCCCAGATCGAGCCCGACAGCGCGCCGCGCACGTCGTCCGAAAGCCCCATCGCCTTGGCGACTTCGCGGAGGGCCGAACGCCCCCTGTAGCTGACAACGGCGGCAGCGAGCGCGGTGCGTTTCTCGCTGTATTTGCGATAGATGTAGGCGATGATCTTGTCGCGTTGCTCGTGCTCGAAATCCACGTCGATGTCCGGCGGCTCGTCACGCTCTGTGGACACGAAGCGCTCGAATAGGACTTCCGCGCGGTCGGGGTCGACCTCGGTGATGCCCAGGCAATAGCAGATGACCGAATTGGCCGCCGAGCCGCGCCCCTGGCAGAGCACGTTGCACTCTTCCGAGCGGGCGTAGCGGACGATGTCGTGGACGGTGAGGAAATAGCGGGCGTATTTTTTGCCGGCGACGATTGCGAGCTCATGCCGGATGAGGCCCCTCACCTTTTCCGGAACGCCTTCCGGATATCGGTTTGCGGCGCCCTCCCATGTCAGCCTTTCCAATTCGTCCTGAGGGTTGACGCCTTCTTCCGTCGTTTCCTCGGGATAGTTGTGCTTCAATTCGTTTAGCGAAAACTCGAGGCTTTCGGCAAAGCGAAGCGTCTCGGTCAGCGCCTGCGGATAGGCGCGGAAAAGCCGCGCCATTTCGACAGGATGCTTCATGTGGCGTTCGGCATTGGCGGCTAGCTCGAAGCCCGCCTCGGTGACCGGTCTGTTCAGCCGGATCGCCGTCACCACGTCCTGCAGCGGGCGCCGGTCGACCGAATGGTAGAGCACGTCGTTGGTTGCCATTAGTGGCACGCCCGCAGAATGGGCCATCGCGGCGGCCTGCGCGATGCGGAAGCGGTCGTTGCCGAGATAGGCGGGCGCGACGGCGAGCCAGAGGTTCCTACCGAACCGGTCCTTCAGCTGGCGCACAAGGGCAAGCTGGTCCGCGCTCGCTGCCTCCGAAAAGTCCGGCAGCACGGCAAGCGACATGAGATCGCCCCATTCGAAAAGGTCTTCGCGCCTCAGAAGCGTGGCGCCCTTTTCGGTTTCGGGCCGCAGATTGGCTTCGGTGAGCATGCGGCACAGATGCCCCCAGCCCTCGCGGGTTTGCGGATAGGCGAGAACGTCGGGCGTGCCGTCGCCGAAGACCAGCCGGCAACCGGGATGGTAGGCAAGCCGCACGGGCTCGGCATCTTTCGACAACCTGATGCATTTGGACTGGCTCCAGGCACGCACCACGCCGGCCACCGTGTTGCGGTCGGCAAGACCCATGCCGGCATGGCCCAGAAGGCAGGCGGCCACCACCAGCTCCTCCGGTCGCGATGCGCCGCGCAGGAAGGAAAAATTCGACTGCACGCCGAACTCGACATAGCCTGGTGAAGCGATGGGCGCGTAGGGGAATGGTTCTTCTTTCATGCAAACAGCCCCTGCATGAACCAGCGCGGCCCGGCTTTGTCTTCACCATAAAAACCCTGCCGGAACAGCCAGTAGCGGCGGCCGGCTGCATCCTGGACGCGGAAATAGTCGCGCGTCGGCGTGTCCGCCCCTTCCCGCCACCATTCCGGCGCGATGCGCTCGGGCCCTTCGGCGCGCACCACATCGTAGAGAACGCGCCGCCAGCGGAAGCGCGCGGGCGGGCCCTCCGGAATTTCGGCGGCCATGACCTCGACCGGCTCGGGATTGGAAAACAGCCGGATCGGGCGCTCCGGCATTGCGGACGGCTGGGGAGCCGGTACGGCCCTAGCCGGCATCGCGGCGCCGACGGCGGCGGCGAAGGGCAGCGCGGCGACCGCTTGTTCCGGGATGTGGCTTGCGACAAGAACGGATTTTTGCACCGTCCCGGAGCCGAGCCGGGCGTCGACGCGGTCGGCGAAGAGGGCGAGGTCCTCGTCATTGCCGGCCACCTCGCCGGCAAGGTCGGCCTGCACCATGTCGAAGGGGGCGGCCGCCAGCACCGAGAGCCGGACGAGGTCGAAGCCATAGCCGGCGTCGAGCGTGTCCTCGAGCGCCGTCAGCCGCTCATGGAACAGCCTTGCGACCAGCTCCGGCGCACGCAGCGGCCGCGAGGTGCCGACACTGACGCGGCTGACCATGCCGTCGACCCGAAACAGCAGGAGCTGCAGGGCGCGCGCGCCCTCGCCGCGCCGCTCCAGATCCGCCTTCAGGCTCGTGGCCAGCAGAAGCACCAGCCGCTCGATGTCTTCCATGAGCCCAACCGGTTCGGCCAGGTGCCGTTCCACCGACAGCGGTGCGACAGGCAGGCGCGGCGAGATCGCCTCCTCGATGCGCCCCAGCGCCTGGTCGATGCGGGCCATGAGGGCCGCGCCGAAACGGCGCGCCAGTGGCGCGCGGGGGCTGCGCAATATGGCGCCGGCATTGCGCAGGCCCACGCTTTCGAGCCCTGCGATCGTTGCCGGCTCGAGCCGAAGTGCTGCCAGCGGCAGGGGCTCGAGCATCTTTTCCTCGTCCCCGGGCTCGACGATATCGGGGCTGCGGAAGCGCGCCGCCGCCCACGCGGCGCCCGGCGTGGAGGCCAGCCCTGCCCGTACGTCGAACCCCTGATGGAAGAACCGCGCCAGGAGGTCGTCGAGCAGCGCCCGTTCGCCTCCGAAAAGATGGGCGCAGCCGGTGATGTCGAGGAACAGGCCGTCGGACCCGTCCAGCGCCACCAGCGGGGTGTAGCGGTCGCACCAGTCGGCCAGGCTTTCCAGCAGCCGGCGGTCGGCGGCCGGGTCGGCTTCGACGATCTCGATGCCGGGATGCATGGCACGCGCATCGGCAATGCCCATGCCCGGCTTCAGCCGCAGCCGCTCAGCCTGCTCGTCGAGGGCGGCGATGCGCTGGGTGTTCTTTTCGCGGTGGCTGATGACCAGCGGCGGCCGCGCCGCCGTCAGCTGCGAGCGCCACGACCGCCCCAGGCGCTGGCGCAGGATGCGCTCGGTGCCGAGATAGGGAAACCACAGCGCCAGAATCCGCTGGCCCGAGGGCCGGCTGCTGTCTTTCGGCGAATGAGCGTTCATCGGCGTTCCACTCCAGGGTGAACTGTCCGGGCAGGGCAAGGCGGCTTTTGTCGATGCGGACGGCAAAGCCCGGCGGGCCGATCGAGCCGGCCAGCGGCCCGGCAAGGGTGTGGCGCGGCGCGGCGGTTGCTGGCGAGACGACGAGCCGCACCGGGGCGGCGGTCGGCTCGGGCAAGGCCGCCTGCCGCAGCAGAAAGACCGGCCGCCCCGCGCCCAGCGCGCGCCGGTGCAGGCGGCGCGTGGCGGTGAGGTCGAGCTTTTGCGGGTTGCCGCGGATTTCGAGGATGACGGCCGAAAACCCCTTCAGATTGGCGGCCTCTTCGGCAATCCACAGAACATCCGGCAGCCTGGGCGCCTCGGCCACGAGCAGTTCCTGCGGTTCGATGCCGAAGCGGGCGCGCAGGCCCGGCGCATAGGGCATGCCGGCCTCGCGGAAGATTTCGGCGGTGCCGATCCAGAGCAGCGGCGCCCTTCGTGCCGTCCGCGCCAGCAAAAGCCCGGCCAGCGCCAGGGCAAAACCGCTCGCGGCTCCGGCGTCGCGAGTCTCTGCGCCATGGATTTCGGTCAGGGCGGCCAGCGGCAGGCCGCCGCCGAGGGCTGTATCGAAAGCCTGCGCGCCGGTCGCGAAGCACGGCTCCACCGCCGCGACGCCGTGGCGCCGCAACACCAGCGCCTCCGGCCGTGCCTCGGCGGGCGCCGCCAGGCGTTCCGGCAGCGTGCCTTCGATCTGTGCGATTTTGCGGCGCAAGGCAGAAACAGTTGCCCGCGCCACGGCGGACGTCGCCATGACGGTGTGCTTTCCGATATTTGTTCCCGTTATGTTCTTATTGATTCCAGAGCGCCCCGAGAGAGTCAAGCATTTCGTATTGGGGATTTATCCCTCCCCCTTCGGAATGCCTGGCAAAGCGCTTGTCCGCGGTAATTTTCCCCGCCCGGCGCAAAGGCCTCGAAAGCCGACCGTCAAAAGGCTATATGCGGTCAAAAGGAAACAGAATGGCCCGTATTTACAAGAATCGCGCCTGGCATGACCAGCTTTCGCCCTCGATGGAGGAGATGGAGTTCATGGCGCTGGAAGCCTATGCGCATCTGCCGGAGGAGTTTCGCCGGCTGACCGGCGAGGTCATCATCCAGATCGCCGAATTCCCGACCGACGAAATCATGGACGATCTGGCGCTCGAAACGCCTTTCGATCTGCTCGGCCTGTTCGAGGGCCGCGGCATTGCCGAGCGCTGGAACCCGCAGACGGGCGAGGGGCCGAACCGCGTCACGCTCTATCGCCGCGCCATCCTCGACTACTGGGCCGAAAACGAGGAGACGCTGGGCGACATCGTCACCCATGTCCTGATCCATGAGATCGGCCACCATTTCGGCCTCAGCGACGACGACATGGAGCGCATCGAGGAGGCGGCCGACCAGCATTGAGCCGTCGGCTGCCAAACGAATTCCGCACATGAGGCAGGCGAGCCCGCCTCATGGGGCGCTCAAGACGAGGGCCGGCGGCCGCGCCGCCTCAAAAATCGCCGAGCTTCATGCCGGGGTCGTATTCCTGGCCCTCGACGTCCTTCACCACCGCCTGGCCGCATTTCATGACCTTGGTTTCGGCGTCATAGGCATAGGTGGGCGAGCCGAACAGGTGCCAGCCCTTGTTCAGGGCCGCTGTCACCTTGTGGCAGAAGCTCGCGTCGTCCGGGCCGGTGAGAAAACGGTAGAGTTTCATCTGTCATTCCCCGTCATGGCGTTGTTGCCTTGAACGTCGTTTCGGCAGCGGGCATGCAATCGGCCCGAGGCCATAATATCCTGTTTTCGCATCGTTCTTCGAAGCGGTTTCCCGAACGATGCCCCATTCCACGCCTTTTCAGCTTACTTGGCAATCATCGCCGCTTTGGCAAGCAGCGTTTCGGCCTGCGCGCAATGCAGTAGCTCGACCATGCGGCCGTCGAGGCCGATCGCGCCCTTGCCGGCGTTTTCGGGCAGCTTGAACGCGGCCACGATCCGCTCCGCTTCGGCCAGCGCGGCTGGCGAAGGCGAGAAGGCGGCCTCCGCCGGCGCGATCTGGGCAGGGTGGATCAGCGTCTTGCCGTCGAAGCCCATGGCGGCGCCCTCCCCGCATTCCGCCGCAAAGGCGTCGAGGTCACGGAAATCGTTGCTGACGCCGTCGAGTATGTCGAGCCCGCCGGCGCGCGCGGCCAGCACCATCTGCATCAGCCAGGGCCTCAGATAGCGTCGCTCGGGCGTGGCCAGCACGCCGGTCATGGCCGCCAGGTCGTTGGTACCCGCCACCAGGCAGGACAGGCGCGAGGCGGCGTCGCGGGCAAGCTCGGCGATCGCGCCGAGGTTCATGAGCCCACGCGGCGTCTCGACCATCGACCACAGTCGCAGGGTTTCGGGCGCGCCGGCCTTGTCCAGCCGGTCTCCGGCTTCCAGTACGTCGCGCGGCGTCTCCACCTTGGGCAGCAATATGCCGTCGGGCCGGCAGGCGACCGCCGCGGCCATGTCGTCGGCGCCCCATTCGCTCGACAGCGCGTTGATGCGCACCACCATCTCTCGCACGCCGGCCGGGCGGTTGCCGAGGATTTTTGCCAATTTTTCGCGGGCTGCAGCCTTTTCGCTAGGGGCCACAGCGTCCTCAAGGTCGATGACCACCGCATCGCAGGACAGCGAGGCGAGTTTTGCCAGTGCCTTGTCGTTTGAGGCGGGCACATAGAGCACCGAGCGGCGCAGACGGGGGGCTTGCATCATTGGCCTTTCTTGCCCGGCAATGCTGGCTCTTGCAAGACTGGCGCGCAAAACCCTGATAAGGCACGACCAAACAACCTAAGCATTGGGGAAAATGCATATGGCGCGTTACGACGTCATCATCATCGGCGGGGCGATCGTCGGCAGCTCGATTGCCTATTACCTGCGCGAGGAGGGATTTTTGGGCTCCATCGCGCTGATCGAGCGCGACCCGCAATTCACCTACTCGTCCACCACGCTGTCCTGCGCCTCCATTCGCCAGCAGTTCTCGATTCCGGAAAACATCCGTCTGTCGCAGTTCACGTTGGGGCTGTTCCGCCGGCTGGAGCATGAGTTCGGCGCCGGCGCCGACATCGGCTTCCGCGAGGGCGGTTATCTCATCCTGGCCGGCGAGGGCGGCCTGCCGATCCTCGAGCAGAACCATGCCGCGCAGATGGCCGAGGGCGCCGACATCGTGCTGGAGGATGCGGCCGCGCTGCAGAAGCGCTTCAGCTGGATCTCCACCGAGGGCATCACTGCCGGCGCCTATGGCCGCTCCGGCGAGGGCTGGTTCGACGCGCATGCCATGCTGATGCTGTTCCGCAAGGCGCTGCGCGAAAAGAACGTCGATTTCATCACCCATGCCGTCGCGGGCATCGAACGCGCGGGCAATCGTGTCACCGCCGTCACGCTCGAAAATGGCGAGCGACTGGAAGCCGGCACCATATTCGACGCCGCAGGTCCGTCGGCCGGCAAGGTCGCGGCCATGGCCGGGCTCAAGCTGCCGGTCGAGCCGCGCAAGCGCACCGTCTTCGTCTTCGAGGCGCATGACAAGTTCGCCGACATGCCGCTGATGGTCGACCCCAGCGGCGTCTATGTGCGCCCGGAAGGCAGCGTCTACATCACCGGTGGGGCCGAGAGCGAGGAGGGCGAAGGCCCGGCCGACGCAAAGGATTTCGATCCCGATTGGTCGCTGTTCGAGGAAAAAATCTGGCCGGTTCTGGCCACCCGCGTGCCCGCCTTCGAGGCGATCAAGGCGACCCGCGCCTGGGCCGGGCACTACGACTACAACACGCTCGACCAGAACGCGGTCATCGGGCCGCATCCGGAGGTCGAAAACTTCATCTTCGCCAACGGCTTTTCCGGCCACGGCCTGCAGCAGGCGCCGGCGGTGGGCAAGGCGCTGGCCGAGCTTCTGGTCCATGGCGGCTATCGCAGCATCGACTGCTCGGCCTTTTCCTACGCCCGCATCGCCGAGGGCCGGCCGTTCCGCGAGCTCAACGTGATTTGAAGGCCGCGTCGAGGCGGCCTCTTTGATTCCCCGCCTCCTTTGTGTAAAGCGGGATCGAACGAATTTCCCGGAACCAGAAACGGGCGAGAAAAAGCCATGGAAAAATTCACCAAGCTCACCGGCGTCGCCGCTCCCTTGCCGATCGTCAATGTCGACACCGACATGATCATCCCCAAGGACTACCTGAAGACGATCAAGCGCACCGGGCTCGGTACGGGGCTTTTCGCCGAGATGCGCTACAACGAGGACGGCTCGGAAAACGCCGATTTCGTGCTCAACAAGCCGGCCTACCGCAACGCGCAGATCCTGGTCGCTGGCGACAATTTCGGCTGCGGCTCCAGCCGCGAGCATGCACCGTGGGCGCTGCTCGACTTCGGCATCCGCTGCGTGATCTCGACCTCGTTTGCCGACATCTTCTACAACAACTGCTTCAAGAACGGCATCCTGCCGATCACGGTCAGCCATGAAGACCTCGACAAGCTGATGGACGACGCCTCGCGCGGCGCCAATGCCACCATCTCCATCGACCTCGAGGGCAAGGAAATCCACGGCCCCGATGGTGGCGTGGTCAAGTTCGACCTCGACGACTTCAAGCGCCACTGCCTGCTCAACGGCCTCGACGACATCGGCCTGACCATGGAAAAGGCCCCGTCGATCGACAGCTTTGAGAAGAAATACGCCGAGACCCGCCCCTGGGCGTAAGCTGCGGCATCTGGGGCGTCACCGCTTCGGATCGGGACATTCGCAAAGGGCCGCCTCGTGCGGCCCTTTTGCATGCGGGCGGCGCCCAGCCGGCAATCGGCACAGGACAAAAATGCCGGTCGAGATGAAAACTGGCAGCGCCTGCGGCCCTGTGGCATGGTCGAGGCAGATTCGCCGCCGGAGGCTCATTTTCCGGCCCTTCGAAACTCCTGATTCGGAGTTGCCATGAACTGGATCGCCCCGCTTCTCGCTGCCGGACTTGCCCTCGCCGCGAACGCGCCCGCCTTGGCGCAGGAAGATCCGCCGACCTCGATCCCCTTCGCCGGCGGCAAGCTGACCATCACCGAAACCCCGGACCTCGACAAGATTCTTGCCTTCAACGGCAAGGAGCTCGCACGCAACTACGTCGTGCTCTACGACCGCACGATCGACCTGCAGGGCACCAAGGTGGCGCTGTTTGCGGTGGGCGATGGCGGCAATGCCTGCGGCCCGGCCACCGTCATCGTCTGGAAGCCGGAGGGCAGCGGGCTCAAGACCACGACGGTGGGCGAGGAGTGCGGCGCGCCGCCGGCCGCCGTCACCGACGACAACATCTTTTTCGTGCCCTATCTGCGCCCCGGCGCCACCGCCGACGTGCAGAGCTGGTCGCCCGAGGACGGCCTGCGCGTGGCCGGGCAGATGAGCTATGTGCCGCAGCCCGGCACGCACTGGGGTGATCTCGACCCGGCCAAGATCGCCCACCCGTTCGATCTCTTCGCCAATGGCGATTTCTACGCCGCCGCCCGCAAGATGCTGGGCGACAAGTTTTTCGACGTGGTTCTGGCGCTCTCGGTTTCCGGGGGGCTGGAAACCACGGCTTCCGGGGTCCTCTATGGAAGCGGCTGCATCCCGCATGCCTGCGGCGAGGGCAACGGCTTCGTGGCCGTCGACCCCAAGGCCAGGACCGTCTATTTCGCGCAGGAAAACGGCGGCGCCACCCCCGACGCCTGGCCGCCGCTCGATGCCTGGCCGGCGGAGATCCGCGCGGCGATGACAAAATCCTTCAGCGAATAGACCGGGAGCCTCTTTTCATGCGCAAATTGATTTCGACCGGATCGCCCTTCGAGAAGACCGCCGGCTATTCGCGCGCGGTGGTGCAGGGCGACTGGTGCTTTGTCTCGGGCACCACCGGCTATGACTACGCTACCATGACCATGCCCGACAGCGTGGAAGACCAGACCCGCAACTGTCTCGCCACCATCGCCAAGGCGCTGGAGGAGGGCGGCTTCGCGCTCGCCGACGTGGTGCGCGCGCATTACTACATCACCGACCAGAGTTTTGCCGACATTGTGTTCCCGATCCTCGGCGAAGCATTCGGCGAGATCCGCCCGGCCGCGACCATGATCGTCTGCCAGCTCAACAAGCCGGAGATGAAGATCGAGATCGAGGTGACGGCGCTGAAGCGGGGGTGATGTCGATCCGTGCATAAGGGTGGCAAACTCAACCCCGTTGCACCCGACCGGAACAGTTGGCATCCGGAGGGAAGCCGGCTCCGTCGAAAAGTGAACCGCGTTCCGTGGCTCGCCACGGAAAATTCTGGTATCTTGGCTCCAGAGGCAGTTGCTCATGCGTCGGCTGCGGCATGAGTTTGGAAGAGTCCAGGCATCGGCCATCGAAGATGCGGTCTCGTCCCCAGGCACTGTCGAAGTCCATCGGGTTGGTTTTCGACCGCACGCTTGAACTTGATCGGGGAACTGGCGCTCGGCAAAACCACACACGTTTGAAACGCAAGCAGGTCGTCTCCCATCTGCGGCGGTGTAGACCATGGGCCTGTTCCGCCGCTACCATGGAGGAACCGATGAAACCCATAGTCGCGACTTCTGTCGCAGCGATGTCTCCTGTCAAAGCGGCCCTTCTCTCCGCGCTACTGCTGTCCTTGGCGCCGGGGGTCGCCCTTGCCGCCTCGATCGAAAAGAAGGGGACTACCCCCTACGTGACGCATTTCATCTTCCGACCTTTGACGAGCATCGACATCCCCGGGCTCGGCACAGCCACTGCATTGGAGGCGGTCGGGACCACCCAAAACATGAAGGGGGAGGCAATGCTCGATAAGATGGCGGCACACTGCACGGCCGTGAGCGTCGCCTCGGGCGAAAAGAAGTACATCGATGGCGCTTGTGTGCTGGCCGACAAGGATGGAGACAAGATATTCTCTACCTTCGACACTCGTGACGTCGACAAATCGCAGCCCGAAATGAGTTGCGGCACCCATATCATCACGGGCGGTACCGGAAAGTACGCGGGCATCACTGGAACCGAGCCCTTTGCTTGCATAGCAATGCCTGCGCTGGCTGGTCCGGGCGGCTATACCGCGATGGACATTCCCCACAACACGACGTGGGAAATTAAATGACAGGAACCTTGGTGTTCCGTCGCAACGCGGTACTGATTCCATCAATGCTGAACAAGAGCCCGGCCCCGATAGCCGGGCTTTTTTCTGCCGACTATGCGCAGAGACCACCCAATCCAGCCCTCCCGAAACCGAGCCGCCGAATATGGACTTGAACATCGGCACCTCCTCCTTGCAGTGCCGGCAAGCACCCGAAAACACTTCCCTCCCTGCACCAAGCCTTTCCGTCTTGCGCGCCGGGCGGTTGGCGTTTAGCAAGGCCGCGGTTCACGGCTTTCCGAAAGGTTTTCTCTGATGGCAACGCGCAAGCTTCTTCTCCTGCCGGGCGACGGCATTGGTCCCGAGGCGATGAACGAGGTCCGCAAGCTGATCTCGGTGATGAACGACAAGTTCGGCAGCGGCTTCGAGACCGAGGAAGGCCTCGTCGGCGGCTCGGCCTACGACGCGCATGGCCAGTCGATCTCCGACGCCGACATGGAAAAGGCGATGGCCGCCGATGCGGTTCTGTTCGGCGCCGTCGGCGGCCCGAAGTGGGCTGACGTGCCCTACGAAGTGCGCCCCGAGGCCGGCCTGCTGCGCCTGCGCAAGGACATGCAGCTGTTCGCCAACCTGCGCCCGGCGATCTGCTACCCGGCGCTCGCTTCGTCCTCGTCTCTCAAGCCCGAGGTGGTCGAGGGTCTCGACATCCTCATCCTGCGCGAGCTGACCGGCGGCGTCTATTTCGGCGAGCCCAAGGAGATCATCGATCTCGGCAACGGCCAGAAGCGCGGCATCGACACGCAGGTCTACGACACCTACGAGATCGAGCGCATCACCGGTGTGGCCTTCGAGCTGGCGCGCACGCGCGGCAACAAGGTCACCTCGATGGAAAAGCACAATGTGATGAAGTCGGGCGTACTGTGGAAGGAAGTGGTCACCCAGACCCACAAGGCCAAATATGCCGACGTCCAGCTCGAGCACATGCTGGCCGACGCCGGCGGCATGCAGCTGGTGCGCTGGCCCAAGCAGTTCGACGTCATCCTCACCGACAATCTGTTCGGCGACATGCTGTCGGACGTGGCCGCCATGCTCACCGGCTCGCTCGGCATGCTGCCCTCGGCCTCGCTCGGCGCGCCGGATGCCACGACCGGCAAGCGCAAGGCGCTCTATGAGCCGGTGCACGGCTCGGCGCCCGACATCGCCGGCAAGGGCATCGCCAACCCGATCGCCATGATCGCGTCGTTCGCCATGTGCCTGCGCTATTCCTTCAACATGGTGGCTGAGGCAGACCGCCTCGAGGCGGCGATCGCCGCCGTGCTGGACGACGGCCTGCGCACCAAGGACATCATGTCGGAAGGCAAGACCGAGGTCGGCACCGCCGCCATGGGCGATGCCATCGTCGCAAAATTCCTGTCGCTCGCGGCTTGATTTGACTTGAAGCCGCCGGGCCACCTTCGTGTGGCCCGGACGCGCTTCCATTTTCGGACAAAGGCCCGGCTTTCGGGTGAAAGCCGGGCCTGTTCGTTTGCGGACCGCCGTCAGGTGAGGCCTGCGGGTATCGGCCCCCATTTGTTTTCGTGCATCTGCGTGGGAATGAGCCCGAAGACGATCAGGATGATGCTGCCGATATAGGGCACGAAGACGAGCAGGTAGAACCAGCCCGAAATGCCGATGTCGTGCTGGCGGCGGATGGCCATTGCCAGCGCCGGGATGAAGGTCGCCACCGCATACAGCACGACCAGGCCGACGCTGGCGAATGGCGCCACCTTGTCGTTTCCGAGATTTCCCGACGCAACGTCGATGGCCAGCCCGATTCCCACGAGGGCCAGCGCTATGAGCGTGGAGAACAGATAGTAGCCCCAATATTCCTTGCGGCGGGCACGGCCGCGGAAGTTGGCGTAGTTGGTGGTGAGGCCGTGCCAGAAATAGGACCACAGGCCGGTCGATTGCGGCGCCTCGCCCGTCGTCGCGCCCGCGCGTTGCGCCGGCTCAGGCAGCTTGGCTGTCTCGGCGCCGCCAATCTGTGGGCGCACGGTGAATATGTTGCGCGCCTGGCCGCCGGCCGACTGGAACTCGACCTGGTCGCCCTTTGCCAGCGGCATCTCACGGCGCAGGTCCTCGCGGCCGAAGGCATAGCGGTTGCCGTCAGCCCCGGCGATCACGCCGAAGCCTTGCGTCTCGTCGTAATAGAGTACTTCTCCGTGCATTTTTCCCTCAGCCCGGCCCAACGCAGCGAGTGAATCAGAAACTCCGGCGCAACGCCAGATGGTGCTGCGAGCGCCGATTGACTATTTACGCAAAGTGCGTAAAAGCGGCGACGAACAGGGAACCCTCCGATGCGCGGCCATTTTTCGGCTCATTTCGCATTCGACTTCTCCGGCCATGATGATGACCATCTTGCCGGGCGCAGAGCCGCGTCCCTGCTTTCGACCAAAACTACGGCCAAAAAAACGACCACTACGGTCTGACTTCCCTTGGCCTGCTCACCCTCTCCCGGGTCCGGCCCGGGGGTGAAGAGCCCGCAACGGCCGGCGGGCTTTCTCCAAGAAGCGAGCGGAGAGGGACAGGAGTAATCTGAGATGGGTTTCAAGGTAGCGATCGCTGGCGCCACGGGCAATGTGGGCCGGGAAATGCTCAATATCCTCGAGGAACGTGGCTTTCCGGCCGATGAGGTGGTGCCGCTGGCTTCGCGCCGTTCGCTCGGCACCGAAGTGTCCTACGGCGACAAGACGCTGAAGGTGAAGGTGCTCGACACCTACGACTTCTCCGACACCGACATCTGCCTGATGTCTGCCGGCGGCAACATCTCCAAGGAGTGGTCGCCCAAGATCGGCAAGCAGGGCTGCGTCGTCATCGACAACTCCTCGGCCTGGCGCTACGACCAGGACGTGCCGCTGATCGTGCCGGAAGTGAACCCGGATGCGATTTCGGGCTTCTCCAAGAAGAACATCATCGCCAACCCGAACTGCTCGACTGCCCAGCTCGTCGTGGCGCTGAAGCCGCTGCACGACAAGGCCAGGATCAAGCGCGTCGTCGTCTCCACCTACCAGTCGGTCTCGGGTGCCGGCAAGGAAGGCATGGACGAGCTCTTCACCCAGACCCGCGCCGTCTTCGTCGCCGATCCGGTCGAGGCCAAGAAGTTCACCAAGCGCATCGCCTTCAACGTCATCCCGCACATCGACGTGTTCATGGAGGACGGCTACACGAAGGAAGAGTGGAAGATGGTGGCCGAAACCAAGAAGATGCTCGACCCCAAGATCAAGCTGACCGCCACTGCCGTGCGCGTTCCGGTGTTCATCGGCCACTCCGAAGCCGTCAACATCGAGTTCGAGAGCCCGATCACGCCGGAAGAGGCGCGCGAGATTCTGCGCGAGGCGCCGGGCTGCCTGGTCATCGACAAGCACGAGAACGGCGGCTATGCCACGCCGATCGAGGCCGCCGGCGAGGACGCTACCTACATCTCGCGCATCCGCGAGGACGCCACCGTCGAGAATGGCCTGGCCATGTGGATCGTCTCCGACAACCTGCGCAAGGGTGCGGCCCTCAACGCGGTGCAGATCGCCGAGCTTCTGGTCGCGCGCGGCCTGATCACGCCCAAGAAGCGGGCGGCCTGATCGTTCCTCCTGTCCCCGCAGCGCGCCCTGATCCGGCGCGCTGCGTTATTCCCGCTTGGCCCCGGACTGCCGGTTGAGAGATCGAGGCCTGGATCCCCGCGATCCTTCGCCTGCTCGCTTTGCTCGCGCTCAGGACGCGAGGATGACGAGGTTGGGCATCGGTCTCATTCAATCGTCAGCCCCAATCGCCAGCCCGAAGCGTCGACGCCGGAGGTTGTCCGCAAGTCGCAACACCTCCGTCATCCTCGGGCCGGAGCACGAGCGCAGTGAAGTGCGGAGGTTCCGGGGATCCAGGCCTCGACGGTCGCGCCGCCAGATTTGGTTCCGAACGATCCGACGGCGCCGCGCGCCGGTTTTCTCGTCTCCAAGGCCCGCAAATGCGCGGTTTGCCTTGACTCGGCCCCCGTTTTCCTGTCTACACGCCCACAATTCCGCGACGAGTAGTACACTCCGAGCAGCCGACCGGGACCCATAGCGGTATAAAACGATCCCGGAGGCCAACACCCGGCAGCGCGATGCGCCCCCGGGTGCTTTTCGGCTTTGGGCATTTGCCCGGCTCGAATTGCTTGGCTCTTGTGTGCGGAACCATTACCTCTGGCGGGGAAACCAGTCAGAGACAGAAGGAAGAACGATGTTCGATTCGCTGCAAGAGCGACTTGGCTCCATTCTCAACGGCCTGACCGGCCGTGGCGCGCTGTCGGAGGCCGATGTTTCGGCTGCGCTGCGCGAGGTGCGCCGCGCCCTCATCGAGGCCGACGTGGCGCTGGAGGTCGTGCGTTCCTTCGTCGACCGCGTGCGCGAGAAGGCCGTCGGCGCGGCCGTGCTCAAGTCGATCAAGCCCGGCCAGATGGTCGTCAAGATCGTCCATGACGAACTGATCGAGATGCTTGGCGCCGAGGGCGTGGCCATCGATCTCAACGCGCCTGCTCCGGTCGTCGTCATGATGGTCGGCCTGCAGGGCTCGGGCAAGACCACCACCACCGCCAAGATCGCGAAGCGGCTGACCGAGCGCCAGGGCAAGAAAGTGCTCATGGCCTCGCTCGACACGCGCCGCCCGGCCGCGCAGGAGCAGCTGCGCCAACTCGGCGAGCAGACCAAGGTCGCCACGCTCCCCATCATCGCCGGCCAGACGCCGGTCGACATCGCCAAGCGCGCCGTGCAGGCAGCCAAGCTTGGCGGCCATGACGTCGTCATCCTCGACACCGCAGGCCGTACCCATATCGACGAGCCGCTGATGGTCGAGATGGCCGACATCAAGAAGGCCTCGAATCCGCACGAAATCCTGCTCGTCGCCGACAGCCTCACCGGTCAGGACGCCGTCAACCTCGCCAAGAACTTTGACGAGCGCGTCGGCATCAGCGGCTTGGTGCTGACCCGCATGGACGGCGACGGCCGCGGCGGTGCGGCCCTTTCCATGCGCGCCGTCACCGGCAAGCCGATCAAGCTCATCGGCACCGGCGAGAAGATGGACGGGCTGGAGGAATTCTATCCCAAGCGCATCGCCGACCGCATCCTCGGCATGGGCGATATCGTTTCGCTGGTCGAGAAGGCCGCCGAAACCATCGACGCGGAAAAGGCCGCGGCGATGGCCAAGAAGATGCAGTCGGGCAAGTTCGACCTGAACGACCTCGCCGACCAGCTCGGCCAGATGCAGAAGATGGGCGGCATGGGCGGCATCATGGGAATGATGCCCGGCATGGGCAAGATGAAGGACCAGATCGCCGCCGCCGGCTTCGACGACAAGATGTTCGGGCGCCAGCTCGCCATCATCTCCTCGATGACCAAGGCCGAGCGCGCCAACCCTGACATGCTCAAGCACAGCCGCAAGAAGCGCATCGCCGCCGGCTCCGGCACCGATGCGGCCGAGATCAACAAGCTTTTGAAAATGCATCGCCAGATGGCCGACATGATGAAGGCCATGGGCGGCAAGGGAAAAGGCGGCGGCTTGATGCGCGGCCTGATGGGCGGCATGGCGCAGAAGATGGGCCTTGGCGGTCTCGCCGGTGGACTCGGCGGTATGCCGGGTGGCATGCCCGACCTCTCCAAGATGGACCCCAAGCAGCTCGAGGCGCTTAAGAAGCAGGCCGAAGCCGCCGGCCTCGGCAAGGGCCTTCCCGGCGGTCTTCCGGGTCTTGGCAACGGCGGCGGCCTGCCGGGCCTGCCCGGCGGCATGAAGCTGCCCGGTCTTGGCGGCGGCGGTCTTCCGGGGGTGGGTAAGAAGAAATGAGTGCTGTGATGAACGACGCCGACGTCAAGAACCTGCTTGCCCAGTATCGCGCCTCGATCGACAACATCGATGCCGCGCTGGTCCACATGCTGGCCGAGCGCTTCCGCTGCACCCAGGCGGTGGGTGTACTCAAGGCCACCCACGGCCTGCCGCCGGCCGATCCGGCGCGCGAGCAGGCCCAGATCGCACGCCTGCGCCGCCTTGCCGACGACGCGCAGCTCGACCCCGATTTCGCGGAAAAGTTCCTGAACTTCATCATCCGCGAAGTGATCCGCCATCACGAGGCCATCGCCGCTTCCAGCAGCGAAGCCAAGAATGGCGTGGAGAAGAATTCGACCGTTTGAAACGGCGGACTACAGACCTAACCGAACACGACGAAACACCTAGGAGAAGAAAATGTCACTGAAGATTCGTCTGGCCCGCGCGGGCTCCAAGAAGCGCCCCTACTACCACATCGTCATCGCCGACGTGCGTTCGCCGCGCGACGGCCGTTTCATCGAGACGGTTGGCGCCTGGAACCCGATGCTGCCCAAGGACGGCGACCGCGTGAAGATCGATGAGGACCGCGTCAAGCATTGGCTCGGCCACGGCGCCCAGCCGACCGACCGCGTTGCCCGCTTCCTCGACGCCGCTGGCCTGACCAAGCGCGAAGCCCGCAACAACCCGAGCAAGGGCGAGCCGGGCAAGAAGGCGCAGGAACGCGCCGCTGCCATCAAGCAGGCGCAGGAAGCCGCTGCTGCTGCGCTGGCCGCTGCCCAGGAAACCTCGGCCGAGTAATCTTTTCGGCTTCGGCCGGAATGCGGACGGCGGGCCTCGGCCCGCCGTTTTCGTTTCTGGGGACACGCAACGGACGCCGGACTGTCACCACGCCAAGCCGGCTGCCTCATTCCGGGTTTGCGAGCTGCTTGCGGATCTCCTCCAGCTCCCGTCGGCGCTCCGGGCTCGCCTTGGGATAGCTCATCTTGAGCTCGGCGAAAGTGTCCAGGATGATCCGGGACACGATCAGCCGCGCATTCTCCTTGTCGTCCGCCGGGACGACGTACCACGGAGCCTCGCGCGTGCTCGTTGTGCTGAGGCACTCTTCATAGGCCTTCATGTAGCTGTTCCAGAATTGCCTCTCCTGGACGTCCGCCATGCTGAACTTCCAGTTCTTCTCGGGCTCGTCGATGCGCGCCAGGAAGCGTGTGCGCTGTTCTTCCTTCGAAAGATGGAGAAAGAACTTCACGATACGGGTTCCGTTGTCGTGCAGGTGCCGTTCCAGGCCCACGATGGAACGATAGCGGCTTTTCCAGATGCCGTTCCCGTCATGGATTGTCCTGTTCGGAAGCCTTTCCTCGAGCAGGAGTTCGGGATGAACGCGGACGATCAGGACCTCCTCGTAGTAGGACCGGTTGAAGATGCCGATCCGCCCGCGCTCCGGCAGGTCACGGGTCGTCCGCCAGAGAAAGTCGTGCTCGAGCTCCGCCGCACTGGGATGCTTGAAGCTGAACACCTGGCAGCCCTGGGGATTGACCCCCGACATGACATGCTTGATGGCGCCGTCCTTGCCCGCAGCGTCCATCGCCTGGAAAATGAGCAGGACCGCGTGCTGATTGGAGGCGTAGAGCAACTGCTGCTGCTCGCTGAGCTCCGCCACGTGCTTCGCCAGCAGGTCCTGGTAATCCTGCTTGGATTTGTAGGCCGGCTCCGTTCGCGTCGGCCATTCGCCGAGATCGACTTTTTTGCCTTCCTTGACGCAAAAGTCCTTCGATCGAATCTTCATCGCCCGACCCACCCGTAGCTGGACGAGCCTCTCCGGCTGCACGACGTGCGCAGGTCTGCGGACATCATGGGCAACTCCCTCGGGCCTGGCGGCCTCCCTGACCACCTTAGCTATGGTTGGCCGCGGGAATATCGAGGGTTCGACGTCACATTGCTGAAACCGGCGCGCGCGGCTGTCCCCGGGAGGGAAGGCCTCACGAATAGTAGAACCGCTCGGGTGCGATCGGCTGAGGCGGCGTTTCGCCCAGCGCCTCGAACACCGAGATTTCGCAGACGCGGCAGAGCCCATCCAGCGCCAGATCGTTGGCCTCGGTGCCGAACGGGTCTTCCAGCTCTTCCGACAGCGCGTCGAGGCCGAAGAAGGAATAGGCGATCAGAGCCGTGAACAGCGGGGTGCCCCAGCCGGCCGAAAACGCCAGCCCGAAAGGCAGCAGCAGGCAGAAGATATGCGCCGAGCGCTGCAGCAGCAGCGTGTAGGCGAAGGGCAGGGGCGTGCCGGCGATGCGCTCGCAGCCCGCCTGCAGCGCGGTGATCGACGCCAGGCGCTCGTCCAGGATGCGGAAGTCCATCGCGTCGATCTTGCCGGCGGCCTTGAGCGCGCCGAGGCGTCGGCCCATGCGCCGCACCATCGCGTCGGGCTTGTTGGCGACGTCGCGAAGGCCGTCCGCCTCCGAGCCGATAAGGGCGCGCGCCTCGGGCGCGGCGTCGACCTTGCGCAGCTGGCCGCGCAGGAGATGGCAGAAGGCCAGCGCCTCCATCAGCAGCGACCGCGCCTGTCCGCTCTCGGTTGGCACCAGCGCCAGCGTGGCGCGCGACAGGTTGCGGATCTCGAAGACCAGCTGACCCCATAGCTTGCGCGCCTCCCACCAGCGGTCGTAGGCGGCGTTGTTGCGGAAGCCGAGATAGAGCGACAGCGTCACGCCGAGCAGGCCGAACGGCGCCAAGCCGTAATTGCCGAAGTCCAGCCCCAGCGCCTTGATCGCCGCCACCACGGCCGTGGCATAAAGCCCGAAGCCGATGATGTGCGGCGTGATGCGCGGCACGATCGAGCCGCGCATGACGAAGAACAGTTTCAGCAATCCGGGACGGGGACGAATGATCATCGGCGGCGGGTTCCCTCACATGCGGATGGGCCGGCATGATTGCCGACGGAATGGACGCGGCATAGCACGATGCGCGACGCTTGTTGTCGCCGATGATCGCGCTGCGCTCGAAGGCGCGAGCAATATGACTGAAGTGTGACGCTTCACTTAATCGAATGGTAAGCGGGCCCGCATAGGGTCCCGCTCAGGCAGCACGCGCGAAAAGAAACGGCGCGGAGGCATGATGCCGCGTCGCCTTGCCGGCCAGCCCGGAATGCAAACCCCAGCCACCGACTTTCGCCGTCACGGCGACTTTCCGACGTCCATCGAGGCGGCGCGCCTGCACGCGGCCTCTTCGGAGCTGATTGCCTGGAGTACCCATGTCGATGAGCCAGCGCCTGCCGCATGCCGACCGCCAGATCCGGGGCGCCGACCCGGCCGTGGAGGGCGAAGCCGTCGAGCGCGACCCGCTCCACATCGACACCGAGTTCGACGACGTGCGGCTCATCCTGCGCCGTTGGCAGTCCGCCCGGCCGGCCGCGAATGCGCTGCCGCAATATGAGGAGATGGCGCTGGGCAGCGTCGGCCGTTTCGCCGACGAGATGGCCGTGGTGCGGCGCATGGAGGGCGGCGAGCCCGTCATCCTGCGCGCCGGCCCGCGCTTCGAGGCGATCATTGGCGACGCCTGCGTCGGCCGCGCGACCACGGACCTCGCCGCCTCCTACGCGCTTGCCGTCGGCGAAGCCCTGACGGCCGCCCACGAGGCTGCCAGCCCGCGCCTGGTGCTGTGCCGCGCGCTGGTCGACGGCATGGTCTCCACCGTCGAGACGCTGGCGCTGCCGCTCGCCTGCCGCTGGCGCGGCGACTATTTCCTGCTCTTCCTGCGGCCGCGCCGCAGCCAGCTCAACCTCGCCCGCCTGCTCATCAACGCCACGCGCGAAGGCATCATCGCGCTCAGCGCCATCATGCGCGACGGGGCTGTGCGCGACTTCTCCATCCTCAGCATCAACGAGGCGGCCGCCAGCCATCTCGGCTCGCGCGCCGACCTGCTGCAGTTCACGCTGCTGTCGGAGGCGCTTGCCGGCCCCGGCCTGTCGGATGCCTTCGCGCGCTTCCGCGAGGCGGCGGAGCACCGTCGCGCCACCAGCTTCGGGCTCGAATATATGCTCGACGGCCAGCAGGTCTCGCTGCAGGTCGGCGTGGCAATCGCCGACGACATACTCGCCGTCACGCTCACCGATGTCGGCGAGCTGAAGGCGCGCGAAACGCTGTTCCGCTCGCTGTTCGACGAGAACCCGGTGCCCATGTATGTGCGCGACGAAAGCGGCGCGACGTTTCTCAACGTCAACGACGCGGCGCTGCGCCTTTATGGCTATGACCGCGAGGCGTTTTTCGCCCAGGGTCTGGCCGGCCTCTGGGCCGATGCGGACGACGCCGAGCAGCAGCCGGCCGGCGAGACGAGCTGCCGCCACGTGACCGCCGACGGCCGCCTGCTCGACGTGGTCGAATATGCGCGCGGCATCGTCGTGGACAATGCGCCCGCCACGCTGTCGACCATAGTCGACGTCACCGAGCGCAAGCGCGCCGAGGAGCATGTCACCTTCCTGGCCCTGCACGATCCGCTGACCGGCGTCGCCAACCGCACCTTGTTCACGCGCGAGCTGGCCCGCGCCGCCGCCCAGGGCACGGCCTTCGCCGTGCTGCTCATCGACCTCGACGACTTCAAGATCGTCAACGACACGCTCGGCCACGCCGCTGGCGATGCGCTGCTGGTCGAGGTTGCGGCGCGCTTGCAGAAGCAGCTGCGCCGCTCCGATCTCGTCGCCCGCCTCGGCGGCGACGAGTTCGCCGTGCTTCTGCCGGGGGCCTCCTCGCGTGCAGTGGTCGGCTCGCTGGCCGCGCGGCTGCTGGACGACATCGCCGCCATCCGCACCCTCGAGGGCGCGGAGGTCTCGGTCACCGCCAGCGTGGGCGCAGCGCTCTCGCCGCAGGACACGGCCGATACCGACAGCCTGCTCAAATGCGCCGACCTTGCCCTCTACCGGGCCAAGAACGGGGCCAAGGGCTCGTTCCGCTTCTTCGAACCGGAGATGGACAGCCAGGTGCGCGAGCGGCGCGCGCTGGAGATGGAGCTGCGCGGCGCCGACATCGACAAGGAGTTCGAGCTGCACTTCCAGCCGATCTTCGCGGTCAAGACCGGCCAACTGCGCGGTTTCGAGGCGCTCTTGCGCTGGAACAGCCCCAAGCGCGGCATGGTTTCGCCCGGCGTCTTCATTCCGCTGGCCGAGGAAGCCGGCATGATCGACGCGCTCGGCCGCTGGGTGCTCCGCGAGGCCTGCCGCCACGCGGCCGGCTGGCCGGAGCAGCTCGTGGTGGCCGTCAACGTCTCGCCGGTGCAGTTCCGCCGCGGCGAGCTGGTCGCCACCATCGGCGAGGCGCTGTCGCTCTCGCGGCTGCAGCCCACGCGGCTGGAGATCGAGGTCACCGAATCCGTCCTGCTCGCCGACACGGAGGCCAACCTGGCTACGCTGCGCCGCATCCGCGGCCTCGGCGCGCGCATCGCGCTGGACGACTTCGGCACCGGCTATTCGAGCATGAGCTATCTGCGGCAATTCCAGTTCAGCCGGCTCAAGATTGACCGTTCCTTCATCCGCGAGATCGACGCCAGCCCGGAATCGCTGGCCATCGTGCGCGCCATCATCGGGCTTGGCGCCAGTCTCGGCATCGACACCACCGCCGAAGGGGTGGAGACCGTGGAACAGCTCCACGCGCTGCAGAAGGAGCAGTGCGGCGAGCTTCAGGGCTTCCTGTTCAGTCCCCCGGTGGCGGGCAACCGCGTCCGCCACATCATCGAAACATTCTTCGACAAGTCCGCCGACCTGGTCGCTTGAGCCTCGCAGAAGCCGATCCCGATCGGCAAGTTCGGGGCCAGATACGACACGGGCGGCGGAGCCAAAACTCCGCCGCCCATTTGCTTGCGCTTGTCCTGGGAGGAGGTTTAGCGCGTGTTGCCCACCGGTAGGATGACGCCGTCGGCGCTGTCGCCATAGATCTGGCGCGAGGACACCGGTGCCGGCGCTGGCGTGCTTTGCTTGTCAGCGGCATAGCTCTTGATCGAACGGGTCGTGGAATGATCCAACGTTGGAGCCGCGGCTTCGTCGCGCGGGGACTTCGGATAGTGCGAGTTGGCCAAATCGCCGGCAAGGGCGGTTCCCGACAGGGCGAGAAGGGCAGCGAGGCCGATGAGGGTCTTTCTCATGATCAATCTCCATGAGCTCGTACATGTATAATGCGTCGTACATATACGAAGCACGCTGCGCTTCCGCAAGTAAAATTCGTACGCGTACGAAATTGTCACCGCTCACGATTTGTTGAACTGGAAGGGGGCCTTGCGAGGAAGTGCGGTGGCGCGTGCACACGCGCCCGCCGGACGAAACGCGGGCGGGCCAAAGCCATTGTGCGTGGCTAGAGCGAGATGGCGAGCGCTCTATGAGAACTGTTCGAGGAAAAGGCGGCTAGCGACGCTCTTCAGGTGGCACCAGCGCCTCGACGTCCTGTGCCATCAGTCCGGCCAGTGTCACTTTCATCGCCGTCCTGAGAAATTTTCCGGGCTCGCCGAACGGGTAGGAGGGACGGGTGATCTGGAGGGAAATGGCGCCGTGACTGCAGCTCCACAAAAGGGTGGAGATGGCATGGGCATCGCCCTTGAAGATGCCGGCGTCGATGCAGGCCTGCACACGTTTCAGCAGGATGCGCAACGCCGGGTTCCTGCTCTCGAGCTCTTCCATCTCGGTCGCGTTCCGCCCGCCGAGTTCCTCAGGGTCGCGGGTCATGAAGGTCATGAAGACGGTGCGGTATTCGTTGGGGTTCTCAAGCGCGAAAACCGCATATTCCTCCATGATCTTGCGCAAGGCCGCCAGCGGTTCGGCGGGCACATCCTGCTCCATGCGCCGCGCCAGCGTCTCGAAGGCATCCTCGGCCAGCGCCAGCAGGATGGCGTGCTTGTCGGCGAAATAGGAATAGACCGACATCGGCGCATAGCCGACGCGCTGGGCCAGCTTGCGGATGGTCAGGCCCTCATAGCCCTCCTCCTTCACCAGCTCGTGCGCGGCCTCGAGCAGCTCGGCACGCAGCAAAGCCTTTTGGCGCTCGCGGCGGCTCTGGGCGGGTGTGGTCTGGGTCATGATGGCGGCATCCTATACACCGTATGACGAGCCTTCAAGAACGGCCCGGGTTCTGTGCATTTGGGGACTGCCGTCGACTGGGATGGTTCCGGCTGTCGGTTGCGTTGCTCGTTTTGCCGGAATGCGCTGGAAAAGTAGCGTATCAAAGCTGGACTGACTTCCCCGGGAGAGTTTGCTGACGCCGAACCTGCGTTGGACTGCCGGTTGCGAGTCCGAGGCCTGGGTCCCCGGAACCTCCGCATCTCGCTGCGCTCGTGCTTCGGCCCGAGGACGACGGATTGAAAGCATCCGACAAACCTTCGACGTCGACCGCAGCAGCCAACAAGTCGAGATTGAAGGTATCCGGCAACGCCTCAACGCTCGCGAAGTCCGCGCAGGCGTCCATCCCGTCGTCATCCTCGCGCCCCGAGCGCGAGCGATAGCGAAGCGGGGTTTCTGGGATTTCGCGGCGCTGGCGACTAGCAGCGAGCGTCCCCCTAACTCCGTCATCCTCGGGCCGGAGCACGAGCGATAGCGAAGTGCGAAGGTTCCGGGGATCCATGCGGCTCCGCCGAAACTGCCGCTGCGGTACAGAAATGGCCTGTCGTTCTGCGTGGATGAATTCCGAGAGTGGCCCGCACCAAGCCATTGAAATCACAAGCCCCTAAAGAAAACTGGAGTCCCGTTTTTCCCCGCACCTCCAGCCCACTCCATAATCTGTGGCATCGGCCTCACGGGAACACGGGTCATGAACCGGATGGACGTGGAGGCAGGCGATGTCCGGGCTGGTGGCGCTACGGTGGCGTCATTGGGTGATGAGCCCCCAAGCCCGGGCCTTGGCGGCGGCTGGCCACGCGAATGTGGAGGGTGAGGAATGGTCCGCGAAGCGGACGAAAAGCCAACGATTTGGCTTTTCGAATGACGAACGCCCGGAGCCCTAGCGGAGGGCCGGAGCGGGGGCAAGAGCATCGAACGGGCGGTCGAAGGGCCGCAGAAAATGCTTAGATGAGCGTGTCCGACGACCGCCCGTCTTCCCAGGTTCAATGGCCAGACGGTGAAAATCGGGCGCGGCAGAGAGAACCCGTGGCCTCGCATGGCTTGTGGCAGGGGGTAAAAACCCGACTTGCCACATTATGCCCTTGATCGTAGGGAATTTGGCCCCCGCACCGAATACACGAATGTAAACTACATCTTAACCATGGTGCGCCAAGCGTTCGGCTGGCAACAAGCGTTACGATTTAGGCAACGAGGAGAACAGCATGGCACTTATTGCCAAAGGAAATATTTTTGCGGCTGCCGCCGTCGCCATGCTCGGTCTGACCGCCGGCAGTGCGCACGCGGCGCAGTGCGGCAACGACAGCAGCGGCTTCGCCGCCTGGCTGGAGGGCTACAAGGTGGAAGCCAAGGCGCGGGGCATCGACACCTCGCCGCTCGCGGGCGTGCAGTACGACACCGGCGTCATCAGGATCGACCGCAACCAGAAGGGCGCCTTCAAGGGCACGCTCGACCAGTTCATGGCGCGCCGCGCGCCGGCCTCCTACGTCAAGAAGGCCAAGTCTCTGTGGAAGGCCAATGCCGGCCTGTTCGCGAAGATCGAGCAGCAGTACGGCGTGCAGCCGGAGGTCCTGCTGGCCATCTGGGGCATGGAGACCGGCTTCGGCGCCAATTCCGGCAACAAGAGCGTGTTCCAGCCGCTGGCGACCCTTGCCTATGACTGCCGCCGCTCGGCCTATTTCACCAATGAACTCGACGCCGCGCTGGAAATTGCCCAGAAGGGCTACATTTCCGCCAGCCAGATGAAGGGCGCGGGCTTCGGCGAGCTTGGCCAGACCCAGTTTCTGCCTTCCAAATATCTGCAGTACGCGGTCGACTTCGACGGCGACGGCCACCGCGACCTGATCCATTCGAGGGGCGACGTGCTCGCTTCCACCGCGAACTTCCTCAAGGGCCACGGCTGGAAGGCCGGCGGCGGCTACGGCCCCGGCGAGGCCAACTACCACGTCTGGAACGAATGGAACCGCGCCACGATCTACCAGCAGGCGCTGTCGACCTTCGCCCGCCAGATCGCCAACTGATCGACCGGTTTTGCCGCGCATGCTCCCGGCAAGCCCGGGATCATGCTCCGGCGGCCAACAAAAAACCCGGCGTTTTGCGCCGGGTTTTTCTTTGGGCCGTTTTCGTCGGGTCTAGCGGCGGTTGCGCGCGGCCAGAGTGCGCAGGCGCAACGCGTTGAGCTTGATGAAGCCGGCGGCGTCCTTCTGGTCGTAGGCGCCCTGGTCGTCCTCGAAGGTGACCAGCTTGTCGGAGTAGAGCGACTTCGCGCTCTCGCGGCCAATGACCATGACGTTGCCCTTGTACAGCTTCAGCGTCACCTCGCCCTCGACGTTCTTCTGGCTGAGGTCGATCGCCGCCTGCAGCATCTCGCGCTCCGGCGAGAACCAGAAGCCGTAATAGATGAGCTCGGCGTAGCGCGGCATCAGCTCGTCCTTGAGGTGCGCGGCACCGCGGTCGAGCGTGATGGACTCGATGGCGCGGTGCGCGGCCAGCAGGATCGTGCCGCCGGGGGTCTCGTAGACGCCGCGGCTCTTCATGCCGACAAAACGGTTTTCCACCAGGTCGAGACGGCCGATGCCGTTGTCGCGGCCGTAGTCGTTGAGCTTGGCCAGAAGCGTTGCCGGGCTCATGCGCACGCCGTTGATCGACATGGCGTCGCCCTTCTCGAAGCCGATCTTGATGACGGTCGCCTGGTCGGGCGCGGCTTCCGGCGAAATGGTGCGCATGTGGACGTATTCCGGCGCTTCCTGGGCCGGGTCTTCCAGCACCTTGCCCTCGGAGGAGGAGTGCAGCAGGTTGGCGTCGACGGAGAAGGGCGCCTCGCCCTTCTTGTCCTTGGCGACCGGGATCTGGTGCTTTTCCGCGAAGTCGAGCAGGTCGGTGCGGCTCTTGAACGCCCAGTCGCGCCACGGCGCGATGATCTTGATGTCGGGGTTCAGCGCATAGGCCGACAGCTCGAAGCGGACCTGGTCGTTGCCCTTGCCCGTGGCGCCATGGGCGATGGCGTCGGCGCCGGTCTTCTCGGCGATCTCGACGAGGTGCTTGGAGATCAGCGGGCGGGCGATCGAGGTGCCGAGCAGGTAAACGCCTTCATAGACGGCGTTGGCGCGGAACATCGGGAAAACGAAGTCGCGCACGAACTCCTCGCGCACGTCCTCGATGAAGATCTCCTTGATGCCGAGCATTTCGGCCTTCTTGCGGGCCGGCTCGAGTTCCTCGCCCTGGCCGAGATCGGCGGTGAAGGTCACCACCTCGGCGCCGAGCTCAGTCTGCAGCCACTTCAGGATGATGGAGGTGTCGAGGCCGCCGGAATAGGCGAGCACGACCTTTTTGACGTCTTTCCACTTGGACATTGTCGATCCGGTTCCGTTGCCGCGCAGCCGCCCCTGCGGCACCACGCTTTCCGGCGGCACTTTTAGCAGGAACGGCGATGCGGGCAAGCTTTGTGCGATCCGGTTTCCGCTGGCGCAGGACAGCGGATTCGATTTAACCTGCCGCGATTTCAGCCGGGCCCGCGCAAATGTCCTTCATTCCCGAAACCGCCATCCTCCTGCAATTCGCCGTCGCCACCTACCTCATCGCTATCACACCGGGCCCGGACATGACCTTGTTTGTCGGGCGCGCGCTTTCGGAGGGCCGCAGCGCCGGCTTCGCCTGCATGTTCGGTGCCTTCACCGGCATCGTCATCCACACGACGCTGGTGTCGCTCGGCCTGTCGGCCTTGATCGTGGCCGCGCCGCAGGCATTCATGGTCCTCAAGATCGGAGGCGCCGGCTATCTCGTCTGGCTTGCCTGTCAGGCGATCCGGAACGGCTCGGCCTTCTCGCCGGAGACGGTCAGGCGCGCGCCGCGCTCGCTGTTCCAAAACTGGGCGACCGGGCTGGGCATCAACCTGCTCAACCCGAAGATCATCCTGTTCTTCATGACGTTCCTGCCGCAGTTCGTCTCCACGCATGATCCGCATGCGCCGGGCAAGCTGTTCTTCCTCGGAATGCTGTTCATCCTGCTGTCGCTGCCGCTCGCCGTGCCCATGGTGGTCGCCGCAGACAAGTTCGCCGACCTGCTCAAGAAGAGCCCGCGGGTGACGCGCGCGGTCGACTATCTGTTTGCCGGCGTGTTCTCGGCCTTCGCGTTGAAGATGCTTACGGCGCAGGTGCGCTAGGCGGCAGATCGGCATTCTGCCGCCAGTTTCCGGCGGACCGGCCGGCGATCAGCCAGTAGGCAATGCCGCCGATCAGCCCCGCGCCGACGAGCAGCAGCGCCATGCGCGGGTCGTCGAGTGACAGCCAATAGGGCTCGAACCCCTCGCCGGGCCCCTCGCGCCAGACATCGGCGCCGCCGAACGCGAAACCAATCACGACCAGCGCAACGCCACCGCCGCCGAGCGCATGGGTGAGCCAATCGCGCTTGCCGAGGTATTCGGTGAAAAAGATGACCAGCAGCGCCGGGAAAAAGGCGAAATAGGCCATGAACAGCGCCATGAAGGGGATCATGAACACCAGCGAGGCAGTGGCGATGGGGTCGCCGGGCTCCGCCCCGAGCGCGCCGAGCGCCAGGATGTTGATGAAGGCGCTCGAGGCAAGCGAGGCGCCGATATAGCCGAGGAGAACGACCGCCAGCCGGAAGATGATGGCGAGAACGCCGTTCACGCCTCGCCGTGCCCCGCGATCATCATGGCTTCGAGCGCCAGGCGTTCGGACTTCTTCAGGCGTTCCGATTCCGACTTCAGCTGGCCGCAGGCGGCGAGGATGTCGCGGCCGCGCGGGGTGCGGATCGGCGAGGCATAGCCGGCCGCATTGATGAAGTCGGCGAATTTCTCGATCTGCTCCCAGTCCGAGCACTGGTAGTTGCTGCCGGGCCAGGGGTTGAAGGGGATCAGGTTGATCTTGGCCGGAATGCCCTTCAATAGTTTCACCAGCGCCTTGGCGTCTTCGAGACTGTCGTTGACGTCCTTCAGCATCACATATTCGAAGGTGATGCGGCGGGCGTTGGAGAGGCCGGGATACTTGCGGCAGGCTTCCATCAGTTCCTTGAGCGGGAACTTCTTGTTGATCGGCACCAGCAGGTCGCGCAGGTCGTCATTGGTAGCATGCAGCGAGATCGCCAGCATGACGCCGATCTCCTCGCCGGTGCGGTAGATTTCCGGTACGACGCCCGAGGTGGACAGCGTGATGCGGCGCTTCGACAGCGCCAGCCCGTCGCCGTCGGAGGCGATCAGCAGCGCCTTCTTCACGGCATCGAAATTGTAGAGCGGCTCGCCCATGCCCATCATGACGATGTTGGACACTTTGCGGCCTTCCGACGGCACGATGGCGCCGGCGGGCGTGTCGCGGTCTGGGAAATCGCCCAGCCGGTCGCGGGCGCAGAGAAGCTGCGCAAGGATTTCCTCGGAGGTGAGGTTGCGCACCAGCTTCTGCGTGCCGGTGTGGCAGAAGGAGCAGGTCAGCGTGCAGCCGACCTGGCTGGAGATGCACAGCGTGCCGCGGCCTTCCTCGGGAATGTAGACGGTCTCGATCTCGACGGGGCGGCCGGCGCCGCGCGGCGGGAAGCGGAACAGCCACTTGCGCGTACCGTCGTTGGAGATCTGTTCCTCGACGATCTCGGGGCGCCCGATGGAGAAGTGTTCGGCGAGCGCCGAGCGCAGGTCCTTCGAGATGTTGAACATGTGCGCGAAGTCGGACACGCCGCGCACATAGAGCCAGTGCCAGAGCTGCTGCACGCGCATCTTGGCCTGGCGCTCCGGAACGATGCCGGCGGCAACCAGCGCCTCGGCCATCTCGGCGCGAGTCAGGCCGATCAGCGAGGGCTTCTCCGGCGCGGCGCCGGGGCGCAATGCGTTGCGGGTGCTGTCGGCGGTGAGATCGAGCGAAAAAGCCATGGTACCGGAATTTCAGGGTTGAGGCGGCCGCTTCCAGCGGTCCGGATGCGCGCACATAGCACGAGTTGGCGCCCGCGTCACGGCCTGTGAGATGGGGCTGGCGGTCGACGATTCCAAGGTGCGTGCCCTTCCGGAGCCTTCTAGCCCTCATGAAACAAAAAAGCCGGATCGAGGATCCGGCCTTTCGAAGAAGCAGGGAAGGCAAACTTACTTGCAGGCTGCGATCGACTGCAGCGCTGCCGAAATGCCCTTCAGCGAGAAGGTGTAGCTGGTGGGGTTGCCGCGGCCGGACTTTGCCGAAATCTTCATGTCGGCGCCGTTCTTCATGGCGGCGATCAGCAGCGGCTCCTCGGCGGCATTTTCCACCCAGGCCGACTTGCCGCGCGTGAACATGGTGAAGTTCTTGTCGCCGACGGTCACCGTCACCTTCGAATTGGCCTGCAGGTCGTAGGAGGCGATGAACTGCGGCTCGTAGGAAACCGACTGCCCCGGCCGCTGGCTGACGAAGAAGAAGATGTCGCCGTGGTCGAGCGTGGCCGGCTGCTTGTCGGTGGGAACCGTCAGCACGTAGCAAACCTTGCCGGTGTTGGCCTGATAGCTGTAGGTGCCCCATGCATTGTGCTGGCCAATCTTAGTGGCCGACTGGGCAAGCGAGGGGGCGGCGCTGGCAACCAGAAACAGGCTCGAAGCGAGAGCAATGAATGGGCGCATTGTTTTTTGGTTCCCTGTTCTTTGCAGTATGCGAGAGCGGGCAGATTCGCGCTGCCCGAGGTTGTTCAATTTGATTTAATCTGGGTTACCAAAGCGTGAATGTATCTGAAAATGGTTCATTTTCGCCATGGTATCGCCGCCGTTCGCACGCCCCCCGAATAGGGGGAAGCACCGTCCCTGCAACAGGTTGAAGATCACGAAAGCGGCAAGAATTTGACTGTTCGTTTCAGCCTGCAACGTTCATGTCAGCGGACAGAAGGGCTGGGCGGAAGCCGGCCTCGACTGCGGCGCTTATCGATGCCGGCGCTCAGTCGAGCCGCGCCAGAGCTTCCCTCGCGGCAAGCCGGTGGGCCGGCGTGATGTTGCTGCGCACGGCAGCGATCGCCGCCGTCAGCACGGCAATATCGTCGGTGAATCCGATGCCGAAGATCATGTCGGGGATGGCGTCGACGGGCAGCACGAAATAGGCCAGTGCGGCAAGCAGGATTCCCTTGGCGCGCAACGGCGTCTGCTTGTCGAGCGCGCAGTAATAGGCGGCCACGACGTCTTCCATGAAGGGAATGTGGCGCGCCGCTTTCCTGGCTGTCCGCCAGAACTTGTCGCGCACGTCCTTCTCGTCGCTGGCAAAATCGCAACTCTCGAAATTCCCGGCCCGGGTCATTAGGTCTCTCCTGTCCGGCGACATGTGGGAAAATGGGCCGCCGAGTGCAAGGGCGTGGGATCAGGCGCGGGCGAACCCATCCATCCTGCCGGCAAGCTCGAAGTCGAGGCGACTGAGACCGCCGGTGGCATGCGTGGTGAGGGTGACGTCGACCGTCTTGTAGACATTCGACCACTCCGGATGATGGTCGAGGACCTCGGCGGCGAGCGCGGTGCGGGTCATGAAGGCGAAGGCCGCGCTGAAATCGGCAAAGACGAACCGCTTCGAGATCGCGGTCCCATCGCGGTCGAGCTCCCAGCCGTCGAGCCCGGACAGGGCCGTTTCCACCGCGCTGCGGTCAAGTTTCTGTCTGATCATCGGCGTTTCCGTGCTATCCGGCCTGAATGGAAGTCGATCATAGCGTTCGGATCATGACCGCAAAGTCCAAAACGTCCATCCTGTTCGTCTGCCTCGGCAACATCTGCCGTTCGCCGCTTGCGGAAGGAATTTTCGCCGCCGTTCTTGCCGAACAGGGGGCGGGAGAAGCGTTTCTGCTCGATTCGGCCGGAACGGGTGGCTGGCATCTCGGCTCGGCGCCCGATCCGCGTTCGATCGCCGTTGCCGAGCGTCACGGCCTCGACATTTCCTGGCTGCGGGCGCGCCAAGTGTCGGCCGACGACTTTCGCCGCTTCGACCTGATCCTCGGCATGGATCGCGCCAATGTGGACGACCTGCTGCACATTGCGCCCGAGGAGGCACGGCACCGCATCCACCTTTTCCTCGACTTTGCGGAGGGTCGGACGGCTGATATTCCCGACCCCTATTACGGCGGTCCTGACGGTTTCCTGGAAGTCTACCGCATGATCCGCAGCGCGTCTGAGGCGCTGGCCGACAAGCTGTTGGCACGCGAGGACGCGCCCGAAAGTGGCCAGGCTTCCTCGACGACGTAAGGTCCGCCGCCGACCGAATCGCGCGACGACATCAGCACGAAACGGCCGACCTTGAAGGGTTCGGCCGAGAAGTTGCCGCGGGCCGACAAGTAGCCTGCGACGTCCAGCGGGCTGGAGTTGCGCAGGCGGGCCAGCGTGACATGCGGCATGAACTTGCGGGGGTCGGCCGGGACACCGAGGCGCTGGCAGGTGCGCTCGATCTCGGCCTGAAGTCCCTGCAGGTCTGGCGAAGGCGAGACGCCGGCCCAGACCGCATGCGGCTTCTTCGAGCCGAAGGCGCCGACGCCGGACAGCTTGAGATGGAAGGCTGGGCGCCGCAGCCGGTCGAGCGCATTGGCGATCTCGTCGGCTACATGGCCCTCGATATCGCCGAAAAAGCGGAGCGTCAGGTGATAGTTTTCGACGTCGATCCAGCGGGCGCCCGGAAGGCCTCCGCGTAGCAGTGAGAGGGAAAGCGCTGCGTCACGCGGGATTTCGAGGGCGGTGAACAATCGCGGCATCTCAGCCTCCCCGAATCGAACTCTTGTGCATAGCGAATCATCTATCCCCGGTGGGGGCAAGCTGTTTGTTTGTCACACTTGTTCAAGTACCGGCGAGCAGCGGCCTCATGCCCCCTTCGGCCGCGCGGCCATGGCCTGCTCCACGATGGGCAGCATGCGCTCGACCATGCGGTCGACACCGGCGGCATTGGGGTGCATGCCGTCCTCGAGCATGGCGCTGTGGTCGGTGGCCACCCCGTCCAGGAAGAAGGGGTAGAGGGGGACGCCGTACTTCTCTGCGAGTTTCTGATAGATCGCGTCGAAAGCCGTGGCATAGTCGGCACCGAGATTGGGCGCGGCGCGCATGCCGGCAAGCAGTACGGAGATGTTTCGCGCCTTCAGCTTGGCGATCATGGCATCGAGGTTCTTCTCGGCGATTTCCGGCGAAACGCCGCGCAGCATGTCGTTGGCGCCAAGCTCGAGGATGACCAGCTGCGTGCCGTCCGGAACCGACCAGTCGAGCCGCGACAGTCCGCCGCTGGTCGTGTCGCCCGAAACGCCGGCGTTGGAGATCACGACATCGTGACCGTCCTTGCGTAGCGCCGCCTCCAGCTTTTCGGGGAAGCTTTGGCCCGCGTCCAGGCCGAATCCCGCCATCAGGCTGTCGCCGAAGCCGACGATGCGGAAGGGATCGGCATTGGCCGGTACGAGCGTCAGAAGCGAGAAGAATGCGATGAAAAGTGCAGAAATCAGATGTTTGAATGCCATGTTGCAAATCCCATATGACGAAAACTTCTGCCCCTTTGCTCTCATATAGGATCGTAACGCCGTGACAGAAGCCGTCATCGACTTGAAAGACGTATCCTTGACACTGGGCCACGGCGCCTCCGCCGTACATGTGCTGAAGGGTGTCAGCCTGACGGTAGCGGCCGGCGAAGCGACGGGCATCGTCGGCCCGTCCGGCTCGGGCAAGTCGACGCTGCTGATGGTTCTGGCCGGACTTGAAGGGGTCGATTCGGGAACGGTACGAATTGCCGGCGAGCTCTTGAACGGCAAGAGCGAGGACCAGGTCGCTGCGTTTCGGGGCCGCAATGTCGGCATCGTCTTCCAGTCCTTTCATCTCATCCCCAACATGACGGCGCTGGAGAACGTGGCCGTGCCGCTGGAGCTGGCAGGCCGGCGCGACGCCTTTGCCGTAGCTGAGCGCGAGCTTGCCGCGGTCGGGCTCGCAGACCGCGTCACCCATTACCCTGGCGAATTGTCGGGCGGCGAGCAGCAGCGCGTGGCCATCGCCCGCGCGCTGGCGCCCGAGCCGCGCATCCTGATCGCCGACGAACCCACCGGCAACCTGGACCAGGCGACGGGCCGGCAGATCGCCGATCTGCTGTTCGCCAAGGCGGAGGAGCGCGGCATGACGCTGGTGCTGGTCACGCATGATCCGGCACTCGCCGCACGCTGCACGCGCCAGGTGGCCATGCGCTCGGGGCGTATCGAGGCCGCCGAGCCGTCGCTCGCCGTCGTTTCGGCGTGAGGCGCCTGCCAATGCCGCTTTCCCAGACCCTTCGGCTGGCCATCCGCTTTTCGCTTCGCGAGATGCGGGGCGGGCTCTCCGGCTTCCTGATCTTTCTCACCTGCATCACGCTCGGCGTGGCGGCCATCGGCGGCGTCAATTCGGTCGCGCGCTCGATCACTGCCGGCGTGGCGAACCAGGGCCAGGCGCTGCTGGGCGGCGACATGCGTTTCCAGCTCAACCAGCGCGAGGCGAGCGTGGACGAGGCGGCCTTCCTGCGCGGGCTGGGCACGGTTTCGGAAAGCATCAACATGCGTTCCATGGCGCGGCTGGAGAACGGTTCGGACCAATCTCTGGTCGAGGTGAAGGCAGTGGATGCCGCCTATCCGCTGTTCGGCGCACTGAAGACCGATCCGCAGCTGCCCCGAGAAGAAATGTTTGCCGAGAAGGATGGGGCATTCGGTGCCGCGGCATCCGACCTCCTGTTCGAGCGCCTGGGTCTCAAGCTGGGCGACCGCATCCAGCTTGGAACCGCCACGTTTCAGCTGCGCGCCAAGATCGCCACCGAGCCGGACGCGATCTCGGAAGGTTTTGGCTTTGCACCGCGGCTGATGGTGTCGATAGAAGGGATGCACGCCTCCGGCCTCGTGCAGCCGGGCAGCCTGGTCGAATACGCCTACAAGCTGCGCCTGCCGGCGGGCAGCGGCGAGGCCCGGATCGCGGATATCCGCGAGCAGGCGGGCGAAAAATTCCCGCAGGCCGGCTGGAACATCCGCACGCGCACCAACGCGGCCCCGGCGCTTTCGGCCAATATCGAGCGCTTTTCGCAGTTCCTGACGCTGGTGGGGCTCACCGCGCTGGTTGTCGGCGGCGTGGGCGTGGCCAATGCCGTTCGAGCCTATCTCGACGGCAAGCGCGGGGTCATCGCCACCTTCAAGAGCCTGGGCGGATCCGGCGGGTTCGTCTTCACCGTCTATCTGGTGCAGATCCTGATCATCGCGGCCATCGGCGTTGCCGTCGGTCTGGTCATCGGTGCGTTGATGCCTCTGGCGGCAAATGCGGCGCTGTCGGCCATCATTCCGGTGCCGGCCCAGGGAGGCATATATCCCGGCGCACTCGCGATCGCGGCGCTGTTCGGCTTCCTGGTCACACTCGCCTTCGCGCTGCTGCCGCTGGGCCATGCGCGCGGCGTGCCGGCAACGGCGCTTTTCCGCGAAATGGGTTTTGGCAGCGGCGGCTTGCCGCGCCTGCCCTATGTGGCGGCGGCATTGGCGCTTGCCTTGCTGCTGGCCGGATTGGCGATCTGGTTTTCCGGCGATCGCCGCATTGCCGCGACCTTCGTGGGCGCGATGGTGTTCGCCTTCGTGGTGCTGCGTGGCGTCGGCATGGCCGTGCAGTGGATCGCCCGAAAGAGCCCTCGCGTGCGCTCGACCGCGCTTCGGCTGGCGGTCGGCAACATTCATCGCCCCGGCGCGCTCACGCCGTCGGTGGTGCTGTCGCTCGGGCTCGGCCTGACCTTGCTGGTGACGCTGGCGCTGATCGATGGCGACCTGCGCCGACAGATCGCCGGCAGCCTGCCGGCGCATGCGCCCAACTTCTTCTTCGTCGATATCCAGCCCAACGACGTCGATGCCTTCGCCGCGTTGATCGGCAAGGAGGCACCCGACGGAAAGCTCGTGCGGGTGCCGATGCTGCGCGGCCGTGTCATGGCGCTGAACGGGGTCGATGTGCAGAAAGTGCAGGTGCCGCCGGCCGGCGCCTGGGTTCTGCGCGGCGACCGCGGCCTGACCTATGCGAAAAACCTTCCCGAAAACTCGACCCTGTCGGCCGGCACCTGGTGGCCGCAAGACTACCAGGGCGAGCCGCTCGTGTCCTTTGCGGCACAGGAGGCCGGCGAACTCGGCCTCAAGCTCGGCGATACGGTAACGGTGAACGTGCTCGGCCGCAATGTCACGGCCAGGGTCGCCAATTTCCGCGAGGTGAAATGGGAATCGATGGGCATCAACTTCGTGATGGTCTTTTCGCCCAACACCTTCGCCGGTGCGCCGCATTCCTGGCTGGCGACGCTTTCGACCCCGGACGCGCCCGTCAGCGAAGAGGCGCGCATCCTCAATTCCGTCACGAAGGCCTTCCCGGCGGTCACCAGCGTGCGGGTGAAGGACGCGCTGGAGGTGGTGAATCACCTCGTCGGCCAGCTCGGCATGGCGATCCGGGTGGCGGCCAGCGTGGCGCTGATCGCCTCGGTGCTGGTGCTGGCAGGGGCGCTCGCCGCAGGCAACCGCGCTCGCATCCACGACGCGGTCGTGCTCAAGACCCTAGGCGCCACGCGCCGCACGCTGATTGCCGCCTTCTCGCTCGAATACATGCTGATCGGGCTTGCCACCGCCATTTTCGCGCTCGCTGCGGGCGGCGTCGCGGCGTGGTTTGTCGTCGCACGAATCATGAAACTGCCGTCGACGTTCCAGCCGGAGGTCGCCGTCGCCACTCTGCTAATCGCGCTTGCGGTCACCGTCGGTATCGGGCTGCTGGGCACCTGGCACGTGCTGGGCCACAAGGCCGCGCCGGTCCTGCGCAATCTCTGAGACGGTGAGCTGCGGCGTCACGTTCCAGGTCAACCAGATTAAATATCGTTAAGGAAACGATTTTTCTAAGCTTTTCAGGTCGATCACGTTGCGTTTCGCGCTGTAACGGGTCTTGTTCTTGCCCAAAAGAATCATCATATTTGCCGGAGGCATGCTGGAGTCCCGCCAGCGGCGCCTGGGTTCGTAAGGAGTCCGACACCGGACGGGGCAGAAGCAACAGAGGAAATCAATGGCTGACCTTCGCAATTATCAGACACGGGTTACGGCCGCGAACGATCGCGCCGCCGGTGTCATCGACGAGGGCCTGCGCGCCTATATGCTCAAGGTTTACAACCTTATGGCGCTCGGCCTCGCAATCACCGGCGTGGCCGCTCTTGCCACCATGATGATGGCCACCACCAACGATCCGGCCACGGCAGTCGCCACCCTGGCCAACGGCAAGATGCTGACCAGCGCCGGCGTGGCGCTCTACGGGTCGCCGCTGAAGTGGGTGGTCATGCTGGCGCCTCTCGGCATGGTGTTCTTCCTGAGCGCCCGCATCCAGACCATGACCGTCTCGGGCGCACAGACCGCGTTCTGGGTGTTTTCGGGCCTGATGGGCCTGTCGCTGTCGTCGATCTTCCTGGTCTTCACGGCGCAGAGCATCGTGCAGACCTTCTTCATCACCGCCGCTGCCTTCGGCGCGCTGTCGCTGTGGGGCTACACGACACGCCGTGACCTGAGCGCCATGGGCACCTTCATGGTGATGGGCCTGTTCGGCCTGATCATCGCCATGCTGGTCAATCTCTTCCTGCAGTCCTCGGCGCTGCAGTTCGCGATCTCGGCGATCGGCGTCCTGGTGTTCGCCGGCCTGACCGCCTATGACACGCAGAGCATCAAGGAAATGTATTTCGAGGGCGACGACGTGCTGGTCGCTGGCCGCAAGGCCATCATGGGCGCGCTGAGGCTCTACCTCGACTTCATCAACCTGTTCACGTTCCTGCTGCAGTTCCTCGGCAACCGCGAATAAGCGCTGCGAGGCGTCCGGCCGGAAGCGGCTGGTACAGCAACGAGACCGAGGGCGGCCCAAAAGGCCGCCCTTTTCTTTTGGTCTACGCCCTGCTTAAATTCAGGCATCAATCCATGGTGCCCAAAAAATGAGCAATATCGAAATCCGGCCGGCGCAGGCCGATGATCTCGACGCCATCACTGCGATCTACGCCGATGCGGTCATGCACGGTACGGCCAGCTACGAGCTGGAGCCGCCCTCGCGCGCCGAGATGGAGGCGCGGTTCGCTGCGCTGCGCGACGAAGGGTTTCCCTATCTGGTGGCAGAGCGCGACGGCAGCGTCGTGGGATATGCCTATGCCGGCCCGTTTCGGCCCCGCCCGGCCTATCGCTTCATTGTCGAGAACTCGATCTATGTCGCCGCGGAGGCCAAGGGGCAGGGGATCGGCCGGCTGCTCTTGGAGCGGCTGATCGCCGAGGCGATGGCGCTCGGCTTTCGCCAGATGATCGCGGTGATCGGCGACGGCTCGCCGCAGAGCCCATCCGTGCGGCTGCACGAAAAACTCGGCTTCCGGCACTCAGGGGCGCTGGAGGGCTCCGGCTACAAGCATGGGCGCTGGCTGGATACCGTGTTCATGCAGCTTGCGATGAACGGTGGCAGGGACGCGGCGCCTGACCCCGCGTCGTTTCCCGAACGGAAATTTCTGGGAAAAGCCTGACCGGCCGAAAGGCTACAGTCGAGCCTGTCAGGCCTGGTGGACCAGGTTCAGCCTCTTGTCGAAGACGCCGAGCACGCGCGCCAGCTCATGCCCGCGCTTGAGGATGAGGCCGCCGGCGGCAATGACGCTGAACGCTCCCTGCCTCCTGGCGAGACGCGGGTCCTTCACGATCTGGAACAGCGGGGTTTCGCTGGCGCGGCGAAATACAGAGAATACCGCCCGGTCGGCGAGATGATCGATCGCGTAGTCGCGCCATTCATTGGCCGCCACCATGCGTCCGTACACCCTGAGGATCTGGTCGAGTTCGCGCCGGTCGAAGGAGACCGGCTGAGCCTGCCTTTCGCGTCTTGCCTCGTGAAGGGGAATCAATATTGCGGATTCGTCCCTACCCTCCGCCGCATTTCCGCGATTGGACATTCACAAACGCCTTTCATGACAGTTTGGCAACAAGGAGGGTCGCGCTTTCGCGCTGCAATTGCAAGTCCTTACAGGCCCTGCTCGGCACCGCTGCTTGTGGTCCTTGCCCGCGGCTTCTCCGCCGCCGGAAGCCCGGCGGCGACCCGAATGACGCTCACGAACGTGTACATCCTGTTTTCATTGGTGATTCCCCGCCACATTTCCGCCCTCTTTTACTCGCGTTCGCGCCCCATTGTCGGACGACCTTATAGGCGTTGCCTGAGACGGTTCGGTCCGGCACCGGCCTGTAAACCCCAAGCCCCCCGCCCACGGGTCTGCGTCGGATCGAACCAACCTCGGTTTTCTTTCAGGAACTCCGGGTACGACGATCCCAATCAACTGAAGCCGGTGCCGGCAGAGGCGCCGGTTTTTTTGTCGGCGCGACAGTCCTGGAGCGAGAAGGCTAACTCGCTCTAAGCTTTTGTTTTTGAGCATGATCCCGAAAAATCTGCAGCTTTCGGGACACGCTAATCGCGAATCTGCTGCGTTTGCTCAGCCTTCCTGCGATAGATTGCGGCGCCGAGGATGGGACCGGGAACCCCATCCTTGCTGACGCTTTGGAGAAGCACTGCGCAGCCGCCATTGTGGGCAATGTTGCCGATCGGAATCTCGTATTTCATTGCCTCGCCGCGCCACACTCCGGCCGTCTGCACGTCGGACACCGGGTTCCAATAGGTGATGGTGCGGCCTTCGTTCTCGCCCACTTCCATGCCCACCGACTGCGGCGGACCGAAATAGACCAGGATCAAATGCGCCTTGTGGGCGGCCCCGGGCGAAGCAGGACCCGCCTCGATCAGCAGGCCGTCTCCGGATTGCCGGAGCGAGACGTCGACGCTGAGGCCCTCGCCGGACTTGTTCATCCGGTCCAGCGCTTCCGCGATGTCGGCGTGCTTGGCGCCGTTCACATGCACCCGGCCGTTGATGACAGCCTGGGGGGTATAGACGGAGCGCGTGCCGAAGGCCCGCATATAGGCGTATTGGCGGTCGGTGCTGTCGGGACTGCTCAGCGTGTCACGCCAGCCGAGGTAGTCCCAGTAGTCGACATGATAGGCAAGCGCCACAACACTGTCGTCGTTGGCGAATTTCTCGAACAGCTTGTCCGCGGGAGGGCAGGTGCTGCATCCCTGGCTAGTGAAAAGCTCGATGACGCCGCGCGGGCGCGTCAGGTCGCCGGCCAGCGCCGGAGCCGCAAGGAGCGGCAGTGCCAGCGCCAGGATCGCCAGCCGGTAAAGCAAACGCAATGTCATGACCGCTCCAAAGATGACTGGCCGGTTGGGCCGGCCGTTCTCCGCCCGAAACAATAGGCGGATGGCCCCATCAACGTGAAGTCACGTTGCGGTGACATTTGGGGACACTATCCGCAAATTTCGCATGAACGGGCTGCGCAGGCGGTAGCGGACAAGAAAAGGCCGCCGGCGTGGTTGCGCCGGCGGCCTTGAGCCTAGTTTGCGATCGGCCTCAGGCGGCCAGGTCGCGCAGAACGTACTGCAGGATGCCGCCGTTCTTGAAGTAGTCGAGTTCGTCGACCGTATCGATGCGGCACAGGATCGGAACGTCCTTCACGCTGCCGTCAGCGAAGGTGACCTTGGCGATCATCTTCTGGCGCGGACGGATGTTCTCCAGCCCTTCGATTGTCACGGTCTCGTCGCCCTTGAGGCCAAGCGTGGCCCAGGAGGTGCCTTCCTCGAAGACGAAGGGGATGACGCCCATGCCGACCAGGTTCGAGCGGTGGATGCGCTCGAAGGACTGGGCGATCACGGCGCGCACGCCGAGCAGGTTGGTGCCCTTGGCAGCCCAGTCGCGCGAGGAGCCGTTGCCGTATTCGATGCCGGCGAAGATGACCAGCGGCACGCCTTCGGCGCGATACTGCATGGCCGCATCGTAGATCGGCATCTCTTCCTTGGACGGATAGTGGATGGTGTAGCCGCCTTCCTTGCCGTTCTCGCCCAGCATGTGGTTGCGGATGCGGATGTTGGCGAAGGTGCCGCGCATCATCACCTCATGGTTGCCGCGACGCGTGCCGTACTGGTTGAAGTCGGCAACCGCCACGCCATGGTCGGTGAGATACTTGCCCGCAGGCGAAGCAGCCTTGATCGAACCCGCCGGCGAGATGTGGTCGGTGGTGATCTTGTCGCCAAACAGGCCGAGCACGCGTGCGCCCTCGATCTTGCCGATCGCGCCGGGCTTGGCGCCCATGCCGACGAAGTAGGGCGGGTTCTGCACATAGGTCGAGGCGTCGTCCCAGGTGTAGGTCTGGCCGCTCGGGGCCTGCACCTTCTGCCAGTTCTCGTCGCCCTTGAAGACGTCGGCATATTTGCGGGCAAACAGCTCGCGCGTGACGTTCTTGGCGATGAACTCGTCGATCTCCTGGGTCGAGGGCCAGATGTCCTTGAGGAACACCGGCTTGCCGTCCTTGTCCTCGCCGATCGGCTCGGTGGTGAGGTCCTTGGTGACCGTGCCGGCGAGCGCATAGGCGACCACCAGCGGCGGCGAAGCAAGGTAGTTCGCCTGCACGTCGGGCGACACGCGGCCTTCGAAGTTGCGGTTGCCGGAAAGCACCGCCGCGCCGATCAGGCCCTTGTCGTTGATGGTCTTGGAGATCGGCGCCGGCAGCGGGCCGGAATTGCCGATGCAGGTGGTGCAGCCGAAGCCGACGAGGTTGAAGCCGATCTGGTCGAGCTCCTTCTGCAGGCCCGACTTCTCCAGATATTCGGCCACGACCTGCGACCCGGGAGCCAGCGAAGTCTTCACCCAAGGCTTCTGCCTGAGGCCGAGGCGGTTGGCGTTGCGGGCAAGCAGGCCCGCGCCGATCAGCACGCTCGGGTTCGAGGTGTTGGTGCACGACGTGATGGCCGCGATCACCACGTCGCCGTGGCCGAGATCGTGGTCGGTGCCTTCGACGGCGTAGCGCTTGGCCACGTCGACGGTCTTCTTGTACTCGGTCTCCATCGCCTTGGCGAAGCCGGCCGGGATGGTTTCGAGCGCGGCGCGGCCTTCGGGGCGCTTCGGGCCGGCCATGGACGGCACGACGTCGCCGAGGTCGAGCTCGAGCATGTCGGTGAAGACCGGGTCGGCCGACTCGGCCGTGCGCCACATGCCCTGTGCCTGGGAATAGGCTTCGACCAGAGCGATGCGGTTCTCAGCGCGGCCGGACATGGTGAGGTAGCGGACGGTTTCCGAATCGACCGGGAAGAAGCCGCAGGTCGCGCCGTATTCCGGCGCCATGTTGCCGATTGTTGCGCGGTCGGCCAGCGTCATGTTGGAGAGGCCGGGGCCGAAGAACTCGACGAACTTGCCGACGACGCCCTTCTTGCGCAGCATCTGCGTGACGGTGAGCACCAGGTCGGTGGCGGTGACGCCTTCCTTGAGCTTGCCGGTGAGGCGGAAGCCGATGACTTCCGGCAGCAGCATGGAAACCGGCTGGCCGAGCATGGCTGCCTCGGCCTCGATGCCGCCAACGCCCCAGCCCAGAACGCCCAGGCCGTTGACCATGGTGGTGTGCGAATCAGTGCCCACGCAGGTGTCCGGGTAAGCTGTGGTCACGCCGTCCTCGGTGTTGGTCCACACCGTCTGGGCGAGATATTCGAGATTGACCTGGTGGCAGATGCCGGTGCCGGGTGGCACCACGCGGAAATTGCGGAACGCCTGCTGGCCCCACTTCAGGAACTTGTAGCGCTCTTCGTTGCGCTCATATTCGAGCTCGACGTTGCGAGCGAATGCGCGCGGCGTGCCGAACTCGTCGACGATGACCGAGTGGTCGATGACGAGGTCGACGGGCACGAGCGGATTGATCTTCTCAGGATCGCCGCCGAGGTTCTTGATGCCGTCGCGCATGGCTGCGAGGTCAACCACGGCCGGAACGCCGGTGAAGTCCTGCATCAGCACGCGAGCCGGGCGATATGCGATCTCGACGCCTGCGGTACCCTTGTCGGCCAACCAGCCGGCAACCGCCTGGATGCTCTCCTTGGTGACGGAACGGCCGTCCTCGTTGCGAAGCAGGTTTTCCAGCAGCACCTTCATCGAATAGGGCAGCTTGGAAATGCCGCTCAGGCCGTTCTTTTCGGCCTCGGGCAGGCTGTAATAGACATATTCCGCATCACCCACCTTGAGTGTTCTGCGGCAATTGAAGCTGTCGAGCGATTTGGACACGTGCGATCCCTAACTGTCGGTTGCCGATTGGGGAAACGGACGCCAGTGCATGCAATCACGCGCAAAGGTGCGGGTACGGCCATTTCCGCTGTCCGCTTCCAAGCATCCCGGCCGTTCAAGGCGGCGCGCGAGCAGGTTCGGCGCTAATATTGTTACCACGCCGACCGCTGGCGTAGTTGGCTGGCATATAGAGAATTTCCTGGAATAGTTCTAGAGCGATAAGAGCAAATTTGCTGCAACGCACATCGGTCGCAGCTGGCTGTTGGACAAAGGGGATTCGATGCGGCTGATCGCCGAAAATATCGAGGGGCGGCGTGGCGGCGAAGCGGTCTTCTTCGACATCGGCTTCACTCTCGGCGAGGGCGACGGGCTCGTCGTCACCGGTCCGAACGGCGCCGGCAAGTCGACGCTGCTGCGGGTGCTGGCCGGGCTGCTTCCGCTCGCCGCCGGGCGAATGGCGCTGGAGGAGGGGGGCGAGGATTTTCCTTCCGTGGCCTCGGCCTGCCACTATCTCGGCCCCGAGAATGCGATGAAGACAGCGCTGACGGTCTCGGAAAACCTCGGCTTCTGGCAGGCCTTCTTCGGCCGGCCGCACCTTTCGATTCTCGAAGCCCTGGAAATGGTCGAGCTCGAGACGATCGGCCACCTGCCCTTCGGCTATCTGTCGACCGGGCAAAGGCGGCGCGTGTCCATCGCCAAGCTTCTGGTGAGTCACCGCCCGGTGTGGCTGCTCGACGAGCCGACTTCTGGCCTCGACAAGCGCTCCGAGACGCAATTCTCGGAACTGATGCGCACGCATTTGTTGGGGGGCGGCATGATCGTTGCCGCGACTCACCTGCCGCTCGGGCTGGAAGGCGTCCAGCAACTCAGGATGGGGGGACGCTGATGCTCGCTCTCTACCTCCGCGATGTCAGGCTCGGCATCCGCGCCGGCGGCGGTGCGCTGACCGGCGTGCTGTTCTTCCTCGCCGTCATCGCCACCATCCCCTTCGGCGTCGGCCCCGACCTCAACCTGCTGGCGCGCATCGGCCCGGCCATACTCTGGATCGGCGCGTTGCTGGCTTCGCTGCTCGGGCTGGACCGGCTGTTCCAGGCCGACCGCGAGGACGGCTCGCTTGACCTCCTGCTGCTCAACCACGATCGCCATCTGCTGGCCTTCACGGTCTTCGTCAAATGCCTCGCGCACTGGACGGCGAGCGTGCTGCCGCTGGTGGTGGCGGCCCCCTTGCTCGGCTTGTTCATGAACATGGAGCCGCTGGGCATCGGTGCGGCCGCGCTGACGCTCTTGGTCGGCACGCCGGCCATCACTTTCATCGGTGCGGCCGGAGCGGCGGTGGCAGTGGCGCTGCCGCGTGGCGGCCTGCTGGTTTCGGTGCTGGTGCTGCCGCTGGTGATCCCGGTGCTGATCTTCGGCATTTCGGCAAGCTATGGCGCCGTGAACTACCCGAACCCGTTCCTGCAGCCTTTCCTCATCCTCTGCGCGCTGACGCTGTTTCTGGCGGTGATCGGCCCGGTGGCGGCGGCGCTCGCGCTTCGCTCTGGCGCGGATTGAAAGCCGGAGCGGCACCACGATCCGGTCATCCCGAATTCGTCGCAGGGTGATTCGATTGCGGAGCCGCACCGTCGCGGCTATGTAACGGCGATGGGCAAGACTGTTTCTCATAGTGCGGAATGCACGCGGTGCCGCGCACCGGGCCGGAGGGCTTGATGACCCCACATGCGCTTTACGTCTTTGCCGCCTACGGCATTTCGGCGCTGGCGCTTGCCGGGCTGGTGGTGTGGATCCTTGTCGACCAGCGCGCCCGGCGGCGCGAGATGGTTGAGCTTGAGGCAAGCGGCACGCGCCGCCGCTCCGATCGCAAGGGAGCGGCTACGTGACCGTCGAGAGCCAACAGCCCAAACCGCGCCGCAAGCTGCTGGTGCTGCTGCCGCTGCTGGTGTTCCTTGCGCTCGCTGGCCTGTTCCTCACCCAGCTTCTGTCGGGCCGCGATATTTCCACGGTGCCTTCGGCATTGATCGGCCGCATGGCTCCCCAAACCGAACTGCCGCCGCTGGACGGGATTTCGCTGCCGGGGCTCGATTCTTCCACCTTCCCCGGCAAGGTAACGCTGGTGAATGTCTTCGCGTCCTGGTGCGCGCCTTGCCGGGAAGAGCATCCGGTGCTGCTGGCGCTGTCGCAGGACAAGCGCTTCGAAGTCGTCGGGCTGAACTACAAGGATAAGCCCGAAAATGCGCGCCGCTTCCTCGGCGATCTCGGCAATCCCTACAGCGCCGTCGGCGTGGACACGGCCGGCCGCACGGCGATTGACTGGGGCGTCTACGGCGTGCCGGAAACCTTCGTCATCGGCCGCGATGGCAAGGTGGCCTTCAAGCATGTCGGTCCCATCACGCCGCAATCGGCTGAGACCGTGCTGATGCCCGAAATCGAAAAGGCGCTGGCTGCGCCGACTTCTTAGACAGGCGGCCGCCCCTGTTCTTAACGAGTGCGGCAATGCCTGGTGCCTTCGCGGCCCGGAAAGGTCCTCAGCCGTAGATCTCGCGGTAGGCGTGATAGAGCAATTCGCTGCGGTTGCCGTTCATGTCGGCGAGGTCGCGCGGGGTCAGGCTCTGGATCTCGGCAACCAGCGCGTTGTAGCGGCGGCGCTTGGCGATGCGGTCCTTGGCGTGGGCATTGGCTATGCTCATGGCGAGTACTCCTTCTGGGCCGTCACATTCCGGCGGCGGTTCGGCTCCTCCCTGTTCGGATTGAAGATTGCCACGGTTATGCTGCATTGCAATATGCATTGCTGCATCGCAGCAATGTGGCGGGCGCATCTCCGATTAACGAAGCCCGAGCGCAAGCGAGCCGCAGAGAGTCATGCCCCGGCGCGAATTGCGGAACTTTTCTGAAATCTCCCGGTCTGCGATGGGCGGCGTGCCCCCCTGCCAAAAGCCTATTTCTTGAACCGCTCGTCTAGCGAATGCCGCATGATCAGCGGCATCTGGCTGAAGGTGAACAAAAGCGTGATGGGCATGATGCCCCACACCTTGAAGGCCACCCAGGTGTCGGTGGAGAAATTCCGCCACACAACCTCGTTGGCGAGCGCCAGGAACAGGAAGAAGAATCCCCAGCGCAGCGTCAGCACCCTCCAGCCTTCCTCGTCGAGACGGAAAGCACTGTCGAAGACATAGCCGAGCAGCGACTTCCCGAACAGCAGCCCGCCGAGCAGCGTGACGCCGAACAGCGTGTTGACGATGGTGGGCTTCATCTTGATGAAGACGTCGTCCTGCAGCCACAGCGTCAGCGCGCCGAAGATGAAGACGACGATGCCCGACACCAGCGGCATGATCGGCAGGGTGCGCATCAGCGCCCAGGAGACGGCGAGCGCGACGGCGGTGGCGATCATGAACAGGCCGGTGGCGACGAAGATCGGGCCGCCGAAATCACCGAGGACCGGAAATTTTTCCACCAGCCAGGCGCCCCGTGCATTGGCGAAGAAGAACACCAGCAGCGGGCCCAGCTCGAGCGCCAGCTTGAGCAGCGGATTGACTTCTTTCTTCTTGGGGTCGGATGGGTCGCGTTCGAAGACGGGCTCGGACATGGTTTCCTTTCAGATCCTCTGGCGGGATCCGGGCTAGGCTACTCCAGCGATCGCTTTCGCGAAATCGCTTGCGGAAAATGGTTCGAGGTCGTCGACCTGCTCGCCGACGCCGATGAAATAGACAGGCAGGCGGTGCTTGGCGGCGATGGCGACCAGAATGCCGCCGCGCGCCGTGCCGTCGAGCTTGGTCATCACCAACCCGTTGACGCCGGCGATGTTGCGGAAGATCTCGACCTGGTTCAGCGCGTTCTGGCCGGTGGTAGCGTCGACCGTCTGCAGCACGGTGTGTGGGGCCTCCGGATCGAGCTTGCCGAGCACGCGCACGATCTTTTCCAGCTCCGCCATCAGCTCGGCCTTGTTTTGGAGCCGGCCGGCGGTGTCGATGATCAGCACGTCGGAGCCTGCCGCCTTGGCCTTCTCGAAGGCGTCGTAGGCAAGGCCCGCGGCGTCGGCGCCGAGCTTGGAGGAGATCACCGGCGAGCCGGTCCGCTCTCCCCAGATCTTCAGCTGCTCGATGGCCGCGGCGCGGAAAGTGTCGCCGGCGGCCAGCATTACCGAGAGGCCGCCTTCGGTCAGCTTGGCGGCGAGCTTGCCGATGGTGGTGGTCTTGCCTGTGCCGTTGACGCCCACCACCAGAATGACATGCGGCTTGTGCGACAGGTCGAGCTCGAGCGGCATGGCGACCGGCTTCAGCACCTTCTCGACCTGCTCGGCCATGATGGTGCGCACTTCCGTGTCGGAAACGTCCTTGCCGTAGCGGCTGGAAGACAGCGCATCGGTGATGCGGATAGCCGTTTCCATGCCGAGGTCGGCGCGGATCAGAACGTCCTCCAGTTCCTCCAGCGTGTCCTCATCCAGCTTGCGCTTGGTGAAGACGCCGGCGATGCTGCCGGACAGTTCCTTCGAGGAGCGCGACAGGCCCTGCTTCAGGCGCTGGAACCAGGTGAGTCTGGGCTCGGGAGCAGCGGGCGCAACGGGCTCGGCCTTCTGCTCGACCTTCTTGGACACTGTCACCTTGCCGACGGAAGCCGACGGGAGAGGCTGGGCCGTTGTAGGCTCGGCCTCTAGCGCCTTCGGCTCGGAAGATGGAACGGGGCGCGCTTCTTCCTGCGGGCCTGAGATGGCTTCGACCTCGGCGAGCGCAGCCGAGATCTCGATCGGCGTGATTTCCGGGGCTGCCTCGTCGCGGAGCGGATCGATCTCCACCGGCGACGGCTGGCGCAGCGGCGGCAGGATTTCGGCGGACGGCAGTTCCGCCTTCAGCTCCTCCGACGGAGGTTGCGGCTCGACGGCCGCCTCGTGTTCCGAAACCTGTTCGGCGGGGGCCAGCGTCGAAGCGGGGATCTCGGCCGGAAAAGTCTCGGGCAGTTCGGCCGGCTCCGGGGGAACCTCGTACGGCGGCTCGGGAACCTCGACCGGTGCCGGCTCCGGAACGACAGGCTCCGGTTCTGGCTCGGCAGGCGAGGGCTCGGGGGCCGGCTCGTCCGGTCGCGGGCCTGGCGTCGGCTCCTGCGGCGCCGCCGGCAATGGCTGCGGGGCGGCTTCGGCTGTCGGTGCTATAGGCTGAGCGGCGGGTTCAGCCGGCCTCTCGGCAGCCTGCTCTTCGGCGGGGCTAGGGGCAATCTCGCTCGCCGGCACTTCAGCAGCCGGAGGCTGCGCGGGCTCGACGGACGCCGGCTCCAGAACCCGAGCTTCGACAGCCGGAACTGCAGCGGCTTCCGCCTCGACTTCCTCGGCCGGTTTCTTGCCGAAGGAAAAGACTTTCTTGATGAAGCCGAATGCCATGTCGTGTCTTCTCAGGCCGCGGCCATCGCGGCGGGCGCGGCTATCAGCCGGGCGCCATCCTGGCCGGTGATTGTGGTGGCGAGGATGCTGCCCGGTGCGCCGCCTTCAATGGCCGCAAGCGTAAAACCTTCAGTGCGGCCCAGTCCGTCGCGCTCGATCAGGATCGACTGGCTTGTGCCGACGAGCCTTTCCAGATGCCGCTGATAGGCCACTTCCCCGGCGGCGCGCAGCCGGGCAGCGCGCTCCTTGATGGCGCGCCCGTCGACCTGCGGCATGCGCGCGGCGGGTGTGCCTTCGCGCGGGCTGAAGGGGAACACGTGCAGATGGGTCAGCCCGCATTCTTCAACGATCTTCAGCGAATTCTCGAACATCGCCTCGGTTTCGGTCGGGAAGCCGGCGATCATGTCGGCGCCGAAGACGATGTCAGGGCGCAGCCGCCGCACCTCCTCGCAGAAGCGGATGGAATCGTCGCGCAGATGGCGCCGCTTCATGCGCTTCAGGATCATGTCGTCGCCCGCCTGCAGCGACAGGTGCAGATGCGGCATCAGCCGCTTTTCGGTGGCGATCGCGTCCATGAGGTCGTCGTCGGCCTCGATGGAATCGATGGACGACAGCCGCAGTCTCTGTACCTCGGGCACTTGGCGCAGGATCGTCTTCACCAGCTTGCCGAGTTTTGGCGCGCCCGGCAGGTCGCCGCCGAAACTGGTCATGTCGACGCCGGTCAGCACCACCTCGGCATAGCCGTTGCCGGTGAGCCGCTTGACCTGCTCGACCACTGCGCCCATCGGCACCGAGCGCGAGTTGCCGCGCCCGTAGGGGATGATGCAGAAGGTGCAGCGATGGTCGCAACCGTTCTGCACCTGAACGAAGGCGCGCGCCCGGCCCTCGATGGCGTCGACCATGTGGGACGCCGTCTCGCGCACGGAAAAGATGTCGTTGACGCGCGCCTTCTCGGTGTCGTTGACGCCGAAATCGGGCAGCGCGCGGTAATTGTGCGCCTTCAGCTTCTCCTCGTTGCCGAGCACGAGATCGACCTCGCCCATGGCGGCGAAGGCGTCGGGATCGGTCTGCGCGGCGCAGCCGGTGACGATGATGCGCGCATCGGGATTTTCGCGCCGCGCCTTGCGGATCGACTGCTTGGCCTGGCGCACGGCTTCCGCCGTGACGGCGCAGGTGTTGAAGATGACGGCGCCGTTCTTCAGCGCGCCCAGCCCGGCGGCCTCCGCCTCGCGGCGCATCACTTCCGACTCATAGGTGTTGAGCCGGCAGCCGAAGGTGACGATGTCGATACCCATCAGGCGACGTCCTGCTGGTCGCGCTGCCACGCGCCGGTGGCGGGGTCGAAGGTCCCTGAGAATTCCCATTCCGCCGGGCCAGTCATGACGACATGGTCGTCGTCGCGCCATTCGATCTTGAGCCTGCCGCCGCTCGGCACCGTAACCGTGACGGCGCGGCCGGTGCGGCCGGTGCGCGCGGCCGACACGGCGGCGGCGCAGGTGGCCGATCCGCAAGCCAGCGTCAGGCCGGCGCCGCGCTCCCAGGTGCGCAGGTTCATCGTTTCGCGCGAGGTCACCTGCGCGATGGAAATGTTGGCGCGCTCGGGAAAGATCGGGTGGTTTTCGAGCAGGGGCCCGAACCGCTCCAGTTCATAGGACCAGACGTCCCGATCGACCCAGAAGATGGCGTGAGGATTGCCCATCGAGGCAACCGAGGGCGAGTGCAGCACCGGGGCATCGATGGGGCCGATCTGCAGCTCGATCATGCGGGTGTCGCGGAACTCCTCGGCAAGCGGAATGTCCTCCCAGCCGAAGCGCGGCACACCCATGTCGACCGAGATCAGCCCGTCGGCATGTTCCTCGGCATTGAGGATGCCTGCCACGGTCTCGAAGGTGAAGATCTTCTGCCCGGTCTCCGCGGCCAGCGCCTGCACCACGCACCTTGTGCCATTGCCGCAGGCCTGCGCGAGACTGCCGTCCGAATTGATGATCTCTATGTAGTTGTGCGTGCCCGGCGTGCGCGGGTCGTGGATGGCCATGATCTGATCGAACTTGGTCGCCGGATTGGCGTTCAGCGCGACAGCCGCTGCCGGTGTCACGCGATCCGCGCGGCCACGCATGTCGGCAACGACGATTTCGTTGCCGAGTCCGTTCATCTTGGCGAAGGGTGTTCCATTATCCATTGCGGCCTATATGGCGGAAACGACGGCGAATTACCAGTGGAGAAGGGCGGCCGGCCTGATCCCGCGCCCTCCACTGGGCCTTGTTTGCCATGCCTATATTTTGCGGCTCGCCTCGAACAGGAACCAGGTGCGGCGCTCGGCCTCGTCGATGAAAGTTTCCAGGATGCTCGTCGTGGCGACGTCGCGCTCGTCGTCACAGAGTTCATGGGCGCTGCGCATGCTGGCGATTAGGGCCTCGTTGTCCTCGCGCAGCTCGCTCAGCATGTCCTGGGGCGTGACGAAGTCGGCGTCGTTGTCATCGATGCGCTGAAGGCGAGCAATATGGCCGATGGAGCGTATCGTGGTGCCACCCAGCTTGCGGACGCGTTCGGCCAAATCGTCGGTCATTTCGAAGATCTGCTCGGCATGCTCGTCGAGCAGCAGGTGGTAGTCGCGAAAATGCGGGCCGCTGACATGCCAGTGGAAATTCTTGGTCTTCAGGTAAAGAGCAAAGACATCGGCCACGAGCGCGTTGAGCGCCCCGGTGATGTCGCGGCGCGCATTGTCGCCGAGGCCGGTCGGCGTGGTGAGCGGGGCCTTGCGGCGGGTCTTGGCGGTGCTGGCTTCCGGCATGGTGGACGCTCCCTGTAGCGAGTTCGTTACCACCCAGAAATGCAGACGCCCGAAGTCTGTTCCCGCGAGGAGCCAGCTCATCCTGCCGGGAGCGGTCTTTTCTCTTCCAGCGGTATATCCCAGACCTCGCCGGCCACCATGGCGCGGAATTTTTCGCGGGAAACGTCGTGGGCGTCGAGCGCTTCCAGCAGCTTGGCGCGGGGTTCCTCGATCGGTTCGTTGGTGAGGTGGAACGTGCCCCAGTGGCAGCCGGCGGCGAAGGCAGCGTTGCACAGCAGCATGGCGCGAACCGCTTCGTCGGGGTTCTGGTGATGCGGGGCCATGAACCAGCGCGGCTCATAGGCGCCGATGGGCAGGATGGCCAGCCGCACGCCGCCATGCTTTTCGGCGACGTGCCGGTAGTTGATACCGTCGTGAAATCCGGTATCGCCAGCGAAATAGATCTTGCCCGCCGAGGTCTCGACGACGAAGCCGGACCACAGCGCCATGCGCCGGTCCTTGGTGCCGCGTGCCGACCAGTGATGGGCTGGCTCGAGGTGGATCGCGACTCCGTCCAGCTCGAACCGGTCGCCCCAGTCGCCGGTGCAGACGCGCATGTCGGGCACCCTTCCACGGATGATCGCGTCGTTGCCCAACGGGGTGATGACCAGCGGGTCGTAAGCCGCATGCAGCCGCCTCAGCGTGGCGAGATCGAGGTGGTCGTAGTGATTGTGGCTGACGAGCACGAGGTCGATGGGCGGCAGGTCGCCCAACGCGATGCCGGGCGGGTTTACCCGCTTCGGCCCGGCGAAGGAGAGGGGCGACACGCGGGCCGACCATACCGGGTCGGTGAGGATGTTGAGGCCGGCGGTCTGGATCAGCAGCGAGGCGTGGCCGACCATGGTGACCCGGAGGCCGCCGCCGTTGATTTGCGGCTCGGGCTTTGCCGCTGCGAATGGGCTCGGCCACGATGCCGGCCACTTGGTGCGGCGCTTGCCAAGCTGCCACTTCAGCAAGGCCGAATAGCCGGCCGGCGTTTTGCCGTTGGGATTGAAGAAGCGGCGGCCGTCGAAGTGATCGCTCGCGGGGCCCTGGTAGTAAAGATTGGCGGCTTTCGGCTTCTTCGCCATTGCGGGACCGATCGTCATTCACGCGGGCACTGCGCCCGAGGCGGGTTCGCAGCCAAAGATAGGGATGCCGGCCGCTGGCGCAAGCATTTGCAGGCGGAAAGACCAATTACGGCAGCCCGAATTTGCTAGTCTGTGCTCGACATGCCGGAAGGAAAGGGAAGGTGAAGAAGCGCACCAAGGAACCATGGATGGCAGCGGACGATTTCGGCCGCTCCCTGCCGACAGGGGTCGGCATCAACCTGCTGGTCGACGAGATCGAGCCGATGGCGATGTTCTGCCGCGACGTGCTGGGCGCAACCCTCGTCTATTCCGACGAGGATTTCGCGGCCGTGCGGCTGCTCGGGTCGGTGTTCATGCTTCATGCCGACCACAGCTATCGCGACAATCCCATGACCGGCGTCATCGCAGGCGTTGAAACACGGGGCGCGGGCCTGGAAATCCGGCTTTACGGGACTGATCCCGATCGGGCCGAAGCCTTGGCGCGTCAGCACGACCACATCGTCCTCTCAGGGTCTGTCGACAAGCCTCACGGGCTGCGCGAATGCCATCTGGTGGGACCGTGCGGCTACGTCTTCGTGCCGAGCCTGCCGATCGGCGCTTAACGGCCCTCCTGGGCGGGGAGGTTGAGGCATTTTTGCAACAGTTCTCTTCCGCAAACCGTATTTTAACCATATGCGGTTGAAATATCGCCAACATCGTCATGTGAGTGGCGTGATGAGTTGATGGACGGCACGGCCGTTTCCCACGGAGGTGTGGCATGATTTTTTCGAGAACTGGCCTGTTGGCCGTATCGCTGGTAGCGTTGGCGGCAAGCGGGTGCCAAAGTTCGCGATGGTCTCCGGTGGACACGCAGCCCGCGCCACTGATAGCTGCACCGGCCGGCCAGGTGACCAGCGGCCAGCTTCCGCCGCCGATGTCTCCGGGCGCTGCAGATCCCTCGCAGTTCCCCGCAGCACCCGGCACCGACAACGACACCCAGATGGCTGCCCTGCCGCCGAGTTCCGGCTCCGCCTCAAATGCGCCCGACCTGACGGCCGGCAGCGTCGCCGGCGTCTGGAACGCCAGCGTCGGCGGCCAGAGCTGCCGGGTGGCGACCCCGCAGACCAAGTTCGGCCAGGGTTACCGCGCCGGTCCGCTGCGCTGCCCCGCGCCGATCGATGGCGTGAAGTCCTGGAGCGTATCCGGCAAGCAGCTTACCCTCTATGATGAGAATGGCGGTACGCTGGCGCGGCTCTATTCGTCGGGTCCGGAAAAATTCGATGGCCAGACCGAGAGCGGCCTTCCGGTCTCGTTGAGCAGATAAGGGACAGGCGAGGCGTGGGCGCTGTCGTCCCATTCGCCACGCCGTTCTCAACCTGGTAGCAAGCTTCAGAGACGTAATCGATGCATCTGCGTGACGGTATTCAGACGCGTGCCACCGTCAGGCAGCGCTATGACCACCTTGTGGAGACGAAGGCGATTGCCCGCGATCCCGCGCAGGAGGGGATCGTTGCGGCGCTCGATCGACTGATCGACGAGCTCTGCGCCAAGAGGCTGGCGCAGAAGTCGAGTGCCCTCGGCTGGCTGTTCGGCAAGAAGCGTAGCCACGCCCATGTGAAGGGGCTCTACATCCACGGCGACGTCGGCCGCGGTAAGACGATGCTGATGGACATGTTCTTCGAGCTCGTCCCGGCGCGGCGCAAGCGCCGCATGCATTTCAACGACTTCATGACCGAGGCGCAGGACCGCATCCAGAAGCACCGGCTGGCGCGCAAGAACGGCGAGACCAGGCAGGACGACCCTATCCCGCCCGTGGCCGCGGCGCTGGCCGAAGAGGCCTGGGTGCTGTGCTTCGACGAGTTCACCGTCACCGACATCGCCGATGCGATGATCCTGTCGCGGCTGTTCTCTGCGCTTTTCGCCAACGGCGTGGTTCTGGTGGCGACCTCGAACGTCGCGCCCGACGACCTCTACCGCGACGGCCTCAATCGCGGCCTGTTCCTGCCCTTCGTGGACCTGCTGAAGCGGCATGTCGAAGTGCTCGACCTCGATGCCGACAAGGACTACCGCCTGCAAAAGCTCAACCGCATGCCGGTCTACCTGACGCCGGCAGGCGTGCAGGCCGACCGGCAGATGGACGAGGCCTGGCAGGCGGTCACGCAGGGGCGCGTGGTCGCGCCGGCGACGCTGACGGTCAAGGGGCGCCATATTCCGGTGCCGCTGGCCACGGATGATGCGGCACGCTTCACCTTTGCCGATCTTTGCGAGCACCCGCACGGCGCGCGCGATTTTCTGGCCATCGCCGGGCGCTACTCGACGATCTTCCTCGATCATGTGCCGGTGCTGGCCGAGGGCAAGCGCAACGAGGCCAAGCGCTTCATTCTGCTGATCGACACGCTCTACGATCAGCATATCCGGCTGGTCCTCAGCGCCGCGGCGCCGCCGCATGCGCTTTATGCGGGCAAACGCGGCACCGAGGCCTTCGAGTTCGACCGCACCGTGTCGCGGTTGATGGAGATGCAGAGCCGCGATTGGCTCGACGGCTGGGCTGCACGCCATGCCCAGGGCGGAGCGCATGCGGCCAGCCGGTAAAACCTCGCAATTCCGACCGAATAAATCGGGTAAAAGTTTGACGTTTACGTAAGTCAATTTGCTTCTAAACGATTGAAATACTTGAGGTCGAAATAATCGGTTGAATTTTTTCAGCCGCGAGGCTATTTCAGCCGTCGGAATTCTGGCTACATAACCCTGTTCAATCTGGCCTAAACGCTCTCCGCCGGCGCCGTCGCGTCCGGTCCAGCAAAGGGAAAATATCCTCACATGGCACGCAACAAGATAGCCCTCATCGGTTCCGGCATGATCGGCGGCACGCTCGCCCACATGATCGGTCTCAAGGAACTCGGCGATGTCGTTCTGTTCGACATCGCGGAAGGCATCCCGCAGGGCAAAGGATTGGACATTGCCGAGTCCTCGCCCGTGGACGGCTTCAACGCCAGCTATGTCGGCGTCAACGACTATGCCGGCATCGAGGGTGCGGATGTCTGCATCGTTACCGCCGGCGTGCCGCGCAAGCCCGGCATGAGCCGCGACGACCTCCTGGGCATCAACCTCAAGGTCATGGAGCAGGTGGGCGCCGGCATCAAGAAGTATGCCCCCAACGCCTTCGTCATCTGCATCACCAATCCGCTCGACGCCATGGTTTGGGCGCTGCAGAAGTTCTCCGGCCTGCCCAAGAGCCATGTCGTGGGCATGGCCGGCGTGCTCGACTCCGCGCGCTTCCGCTACTTCCTGGCCGAAGAGTTCAAGGTTTCGGTCGAGGACGTCAGCGCCATGACGCTCGGCGGCCACGGCGACGATATGGTGCCGATGGTGCGCTACTCGACCGTCGCCGGCATCCCGCTGCCGGACCTCATCAAGATGGGCTGGACCAGCCAGGAAAAGCTCGACGCCATCGTCGAGCGCACCCGCAAGGGTGGCGGCGAGATCGTCGGCCTGCTCAAGACCGGCTCGGCCTACTACGCGCCGGCCGCCTCTGCCATCGCCATGGCCGAGAGCTACCTCAAGGACAAGAAGCGCGTGCTGCCCTCCGCGGCCTACCTCAGCGGCCAGTACGGCATCAAGGACATGTATGTCGGCGTGCCGGTGGTGATCGGCGCCAACGGCGTGGAGCGCATCGTCGAGCTCGACTTCAACAAGGACGAGCAGAAGATGTTCGAGAAGTCCGTCGATGCAGTGAAGGGGCTCTGCGAAGCCTGCGTCGCGATCGCCCCGAACCTCGGCAACAAGTAAGGGTCGGTCGATGAACATCCACGAATATCAGGCCAAGGCGCTGCTGAAGGAATTCGGCGCGCCTGTGGCCGATGGCGTTGCCATCTTCAGCGCCGATGAAGCGGAAGCTGCGGCCAAGAGGCTGCCCGGGCCGCTTTATGTGGTGAAGAGCCAGATCCATGCCGGCGGCCGCGGCAAGGGCAAGTTCAAGGAGCTTTCGCCTGACGCCAAGGGCGGCGTCCGGCTCGCCAAGTCTATCGAAGAAGTGGTGGCCAACGCCAAGGAAATGCTCGGCAACACGCTGGTGACCAAGCAGACCGGCCCGGCCGGCAAGCAGGTCAACCGCCTCTACATCGAGGACGGCGCCGACATTGCGCGCGAGCTTTACCTCTCGATCCTGGTCGACCGCACCGTCGGCCGCGTCGCCTTCGTGGTTTCCACCGAGGGCGGCATGGACATCGAGCAGGTGGCCCACGACACGCCGGAGAAGATCATCACGGTGGCGATCGATCCCGACACGGGCGTGACCGCGGCCGACGTGAAGGCGCTGAACGAAGCGCTGAAGCTCTCGGACGAGGCGGCCAAGGACGGCGAAAAGCTGTTCCCGGCCCTCTACAAGGCCTTTGTCGAGAAGGACATGAGTCTGCTCGAGGTCAACCCGCTGATCGTCATGACCAACGGGCGCCTGCGCGTGCTCGACGCCAAGGTGTCGTTCGACAACAACGCGCTGTTCCGCCACCCCGACGTGCTCGAGCTGCGCGACACGACCGAAGAGGACGCCAAGGAGATCGAGGCGTCGAAGTACGACCTCGCTTATGTCGCTCTCGACGGCAATATCGGCTGCATGGTCAACGGCGCCGGCCTGGCGATGGCCACCATGGACATCATCAAGCTCTACGGCGCGGAACCGGCGAACTTCCTCGATGTCGGCGGCGGCGCCTCCAAGGAGAAGGTGACGGCGGCGTTCAAGATCATCACCGCCGACCCGGCGGTCGAAGGCATCCTGGTCAACATCTTCGGCGGCATCATGAAGTGCGATGTCATTGCCGAGGGCGTCATCGCGGCGGTGAAGGAAGTGGGCCTCAAGGTGCCGCTGGTCGTTCGCCTCGAAGGCACCAATGTCGAGCTTGGCAAGAAGATCATCAACGAGAGTGGGCTGAACGTCATTTCCGCCGACGATCTCGACGACGCCGCCAAGAAGATCGTCGCGGCGGTGAAGGGAAACTGAGCCCATGTCCATTCTGATCGACAAGAACACCAAGGTTCTGGTGCAGGGCCTGACCGGCAAGACCGGCACCTTCCACACCGAGCAGGCGCTGGCCTATCACGGCACCAAGATGGTCGGCGGCATCAACCCCAAGAAGGGCGGCGAGAACTGGACCGGCGCCAAGGGCGAGACGCTGCCGATTTTCGCTAGCGTTGCCGAAGGCAAGGAGCGCACGGGCGCCAACGCTTCCGTGGTCTACGTGCCGCCGGCAGGGGCGGCCGCCGCGATCATCGAGGCGATCGAGGCCGAGATCCCGCTGATCGTCTGCATCACCGAAGGCATCCCGGTCGCCGACATGGTCAAGGTCAAGGCCCGGCTGGAAAAGTCCAAGTCGCGCCTGATCGGGCCGAACTGCCCCGGCATCGTCACGCCCGACCAATGCAAGATCGGCATCATGCCCGGAAACATCTTCCGCAAGGGTTCCGTCGGCGTTGTTTCGCGCTCCGGCACGCTTACATATGAGGCGGTGTTCCAGACGACGAATGCAGGGCTCGGGCAGTCGACCGCTGTCGGCATCGGCGGCGACCCGGTCAAGGGCACGGAATTCATCGACATGCTCGAAATGTTCCTGGCCGACGATGAGACCAAGTCCATCATCATGATCGGCGAAATCGGCGGTTCGGCCGAAGAGGATGCAGCCCAGTTCCTGATCGACGAGGCCAAGCGCGGCCGCAAGAAGCCGATGGCCGGCTTCATCGCCGGGCGCACCGCCCCTCCCGGCCGTACCATGGGCCATGCCGGCGCGGTGATCTCCGGCGGCAAGGGCGGCGCGGAAGACAAGATCGCGGCGATGGAAGCCGCGGGCATCCGCGTGTCGCCGTCGCCTGCCCGGCTCGGCACCACGCTGGTCGAGGCGATCAAGGGCTAGGCGGACGCCCCGAGCGACAGCGACGGGCTGAACGAATGTGCCGGACGGTCATCAGCCCGGCACATTCGAGGGAAAGGAAGGACGGGCAACCGTTCGTTCGCGGCATCGCCGCAGGCAAGGCAAGGAGACGGAGCCAGGGGCTCCGAAGATAAAATGGCGCGACAAGATCAGGCCAACGATCAATTTTCCCTCACCTCGTTCCTCTATGGCGGCAACGCCGACTATATCGATGCGCTCTATGCCGCCTATGAGGAAGACCCGACGTCGGTCGATCCGGAATGGCAGCAGTTCTTTGCGTCGCTGAAGGACGATGCCGGCGATGTCCGGAAGAATGCGCGCGGCGCGTCCTGGTCCACGCCGAGCTGGCCGCTCCAGGCCAATGGCGAGCTGGTATCCGCGCTGGACGGCAATTGGGGCCTCGTCGAAAAGACCATCGAGAAGAAGGTCAAGGATAAGGCCGTCGCCAAGGGCGCGGTCCTGTCCGATCTCGACGTGCTGCAGGCGACCCGCGATTCGGTGCGCGCCATCATGATGATCCGCGCCTATCGCATGCGCGGCCATCTGCACGCGCAGCTCGATCCGCTCGGCATCGCCAAGCCAATCGAGGACTACAACGAGCTTTCGCCGGCGTCCTACGGCTTCACTGAGGCCGACTACGACCGCAAGATCTTCATCGACCATGTGCTCGGGCTGGAATACGCGACCATCCGCGAAATGCTCGACATCCTGCAGCGCACCTACTGCTCGACGATCGGCGTCGAGTTCATGCATATCTCCAACCCCGAGGAGAAGGCCTGGATCCAGGAGCGCATCGAGGGGCCGGACAAGGGCATCGCCTTCACCGCCGAGGGCAAGAAGGCGATCCTGCACAAGCTCGTCGAAGCGGAAGGCTTCGAGCAGTTCATCGACGTCAAGTACAAGGGCACCAAGCGCTTCGGCCTCGACGGCGGCGAGTCGCTGATCCCGGCGCTGGAGCAGATCGTCAAGCGCGGCGGCCAGCTCGGCATGAAGGAGATCGTGCTGGGCATGGCGCACCGCGGCCGCCTCAACGTGCTGTCGCAGGTTATGGCCAAGCCGCACCGCGCCATCTTCCACGAATTCAAGGGCGGCTCCTACGCGCCGGACGACGTCGAAGGTTCGGGCGACGTGAAGTACCATCTCGGCGCTTCCTCCGACCGCGAGTTCGACGGCAACAAGGTGCACCTGTCGCTGACCGCCAACCCCTCGCATCTGGAAATCGTCGACCCCGTCGTAATGGGCAAGGCGCGTGCCAAGCAGGACCAGCTCTACGGCCGGAACCCGCGCCACGAAATCGTGCCGCTGGACGTGCGCGCCCAGGTGCTGCCGCTGCTCATCCATGGCGACGCGGCTTTCGCCGGCCAGGGTGTGGTTGCCGAAATCCTTGGGCTTTCGGGCCTGCGCGGCCACCGGGTCGCCGGCACGCTGCACGTCATCATCAACAACCAGATCGGCTTCACCACCAATCCGCGCTTCTCGCGCTCGTCGCCCTATCCGTCGGATGTGGCCAAGATGATCGAGGCGCCGATCTTCCACATCAACGGTGACGATCCGGAAGCCGTGGTCTTTGCCGCCAAGGTGGCGACCGAGTTCCGCATGAAGTTCCACAAGCCGGTGGTTGTGGACATGCTCTGCTATCGCCGATTCGGGCACAACGAAGGCGATGAGCCGGCGTTCACGCAGCCGATCATGTATCGCAACATCCGCGTCCATAAGACGACGACGCAGCTCTATGCCGAGAAGCTGATCGCCGAGGGGTTGGTGACGGAAGCCGAAGTCGAGAAGATGAAGGCCGACTGGCGCGCGAATCTCGAAGCCGAGTTCGAGGCCGGCCAGGCCTACAAGCCGAACAAGGCCGACTGGCTGGACGGCGCCTGGTCGGGGCTCAGGGCTGCCGACAATCAGGACGAACTGCGTCGCGGCAAGACCGCCGTGCCGGTCAAGACGCTGAAGGAGATCGGCAAGAAGCTGACCGAGGTGCCTGCCGGCTTCGAGGCGCACCGCACCATCGCCCGCTTCCTCGACGCGCGGCGCAAGATGATCGAATCGGGCGAGGGGCTCGACTGGTCGACGGCCGAGGCGCTGGCCTTCGGCTCGATCGTGCTCGACGGCAACCCGGTCCGCCTCTCGGGCCAGGATTCCGAGCGCGGCACCTTCTCGCAGCGCCATTCGGTGCTCTACGACCAGCGCGACGAGAGCCGCTACATCCCGCTCAACAACCTGTCGCCCGCCCAGGCGAACTACGAAGTCATCAACTCGATGCTTTCGGAGGAAGCGGTCCTCGGCTTCGAATACGGCTACAGCCTCGCAGATCCGAAGGCGCTCACGCTCTGGGAAGCCCAGTTCGGCGACTTCGCCAACGGCGCGCAGGTGGTGTTCGACCAGTTCATCTCGTCGGGCGAGCGCAAATGGCTGCGCATGTCGGGCCTCGTCTGCCTGCTGCCGCACGGCTATGAAGGGCAGGGCCCGGAGCATTCGTCCGCGCGCCTGGAGCGCTTCCTGCAGCTCTGCGCGGAAGACAACATGCAGGTGGCCTACTGCACGACGCCGGCTAACTACTTCCACATCCTGCGCCGGCAGCTGAAGCGCGACTTCCGCAAGCCGCTGATCCTGATGACGCCCAAGTCGCTGCTGCGCCACAAGCGCGCTGTGTCGACGCTGGCCGAACTGTCGGGCGAAAGCTCGTTCCACCGCCTGCTGTGGGACGATGCGCAGTACCTCAAGGACCAGCCGATCAAGCTGCAGAAGGATTCGAAGATCCGCCGCGTCGTGCTGTGCACAGGCAAGGTCTATTACGACCTCTACGAGGAGCGCGAGAAGCGCGGCATCGACGACATATATCTGCTGCGCGTCGAACAGCTCTACCCGTTCCCGGCCAAGGCGCTCATCACCGAGCTTTCGCGCTTCCGCGGCGCGGAGATGGTGTGGTGCCAGGAAGAGCCCAAGAACATGGGTGCGTGGTCGTTCATCGACCCGTATCTGGAATGGGTGCTGGCGCATATCGACGCCAAGCATCAGCGCGTGCGCTACACCGGCCGCCCGGCATCGGCATCGCCGGCGACCGGCCTGATGTCCAAGCATCTCGAGCAGCTCCGTGCGCTTCTCGACGACGCACTCGGCGAATAATCTCTCAGTTCAGAAAACGGATAGGCAAAAATGGCTACCGAAATCCGCGTCCCGACCCTCGGCGAATCCGTCAGCGAGGCGACCATCGGCAAGTGGTTCAAGAAGGTGGGTGACGCGATCGCCGCCGACGAGCCGCTGGTCGAGCTCGAGACCGACAAGGTGACGATCGAAGTGCCGGCTCCTGCTGCCGGCCAGTTGCAGGAGATCGCTGCGAAGGAAGGCGAGACAGTGGGCGTCAATGCGCTCCTCGGCACGATTTCCGCAAATGGCGGTGCCGCAGTGGCGCAGGCCGCAGGTGCGGCCGGGGCGTCGACCGTGAGCGAAGCGGTTGAAAAGACCGCGAAGATCGCCGGCTCGAGCCCGATCGAAGAGCGCAAGATGCCGCCCGCGCCGGCCGCGGCCAAGCTGATCGCCGAAAGCAATCTCGCTGTCGACCAGATCGCCGGATCCGGCAAGCGTGGACAGGTGCTCAAGGGCGACGTGCTCGACGCGATCGCCAAGGGCATTACGGCGGTTCCTGCCGCCCCTGCAGCGGCACCGGCACCGGTTGTCGCGCGTGCGCAGTCGCCGGCCGGCGACGAGGTGCGCGAGGAGCGCGTGCGCATGACCAAGCTGCGCCAGACGATTGCGCGCCGCCTGAAGGACGCCCAGTCGACCGCCGCCATGCTCACCACCTTCAACGAGGTGGACATGAAGGCGGTGATGGACCTGCGTTCCAAGTACAAGGACGTGTTCGAGAAGAAGCACGGCGTGAAGCTCGGCTTCATGGGCTTCTTCACCAAGGCCGTGACGCATGCGCTGAAGGAAATCCCGGCGGTCAACGCCGAGATCGACGGCACCGACATCATCTACAAGAACTACGCCCATATCGGCGTGGCTGTGGGCACCGAGAAGGGCCTCGTGGTGCCGGTGGTGCGTAACGCCGACCAGATGTCGATCGCCGAGATCGAGAAGGAAATCGGCCGCCTCGGCATCGCCGCGCGCGACGGCAAGCTCTCGGTCGCCGACATGCAGGGCGGCACCTTCACCATCTCCAATGGCGGCGTCTATGGCTCGCTGATGTCGACGCCGATCCTCAATGCGCCGCAGTCGGGCATCCTCGGCATGCACAAGATCCAGGAGCGGCCGATGGTGGTCGGCGGGCAGATCGTCATCCGTCCGATGATGTATCTGGCGCTTTCATACGATCACCGCATCGTCGACGGCAAGGAAGCCGTGACCTTCCTGGTGCGCGTCAAGGAAAGCCTGGAGGATCCGGAACGCCTGGTGCTGGACCTCTAAGTTCCGCTTTCCTACGAAGCGCGGATGCCTTGTCATGCAGGGCATCGAGGCGCTTGCGTATCTCGAAACGGCGCATGGCTCCCTTGCGCAAAACCGATTTCGGTTTGTGGGGCCATGCGTTAGGCTGCCGCCGAAAGGAGCGGACCCATGGCCTTCGAACCGAACATTCCCCCCATTCAGGTGCATCTGTGCGTCAAGGGTGGTCGTGAGGCGATTGCCTTCTACGAGAAGGCGTTCGACGCGGTCGAGACCTACGAGCAGATGGCCGAGGACGGTGTGCGCGTGCTGCACGCCAACCTCTCCATGTTCGGCTCGGAAGTGATGCTCCACGACGAGTTCCCCGAGTTTTCCAGCGATGTGCTGTCGCCGACGAGCCGCGGCGGCGCGGGGCTGACCATCAACATCAACCTGCCCAAGCCCGGCGATGTCGATCGCGCGGTCGAGCAGGCGGTTGAAGCCGGCGCGAAGGTGACCATGCCAGCGGCCGACATGTTCTGGGGTGCGCGCTACGCCAAGATCACCGATCCCTTCGGTCATGTCTGGGCCTTCAACGCGCCGCTGGGAACATCCCAGTCATGACGGCAACGGGACGGGTTCTGCTGGTGACAGGCGGCGGGCGCGGCATTGGCGCGGCCATCTGCCGACAGGCCGCGAAGGCAGGCTACCGCGTGGCGGTCAACTATGCCTCCAACGAGGCTGCGGCCACAGCGGTTGTCCGGGAGATAGAAGCCGGCGGTGGCCAGGCGATCGCCATCCGGGGTGATGTCGGCAGCGAGGCCGATGTCGTCGCAATGTTCGAGGCGGTTGACCGTGCATTCGGACAGCTTGACGCGCTCGTTAACAATGCCGGCATCGTCGACATGAAAGCGCGCGTCGACGAGATGAGTGCTGCGCGGCTGGAGCGCATGATGCGCATCAACGTCATCGGCTCTATGCTCTGCGCCCGCGAGGCGGTGAAGCGCATGTCGACGCTGCACGGCGGGGAGGGCGGTGCGATCGTCAACATCTCCTCGGCCGCCTCACAGCTCGGCTCGCCGGGCGAATATGTCGACTACGCCGCCTCCAAGGGCGCGATCGATACTTTTACAACCGGCCTTTCTCGCGAGGTCGCGGGCGAGGGCGTGCGCGTCAATGCCGTGCGGCCGGGCATCATCGACACCGAGATCCATGCCTCCGGCGGTCAGCCGGATCGCATCGCGGCGATACGCGGCTTCGTACCGATGAAGCGGGAAGGCAAGGCAGAGGAAGTCGCCCAGGCCGTGCTCTGGCTCTTGTCGGACGAGGCATCCTACACGACGGGCGGAATTTTGAACGTAAGCGGCGGACGCTGACAGCAGCTGAAGGAAGAAGAAATGGCATATGATGTTGTGGTGATCGGATCGGGCCCGGGCGGCTATGTGTGCGCCATCAAGGCTGCACAGCTCGGCCTGAAGACGGCCGTGGTCGAGAAGCGCGAAACCTTCGGCGGCACCTGCCTCAATATCGGCTGCATCCCCTCCAAGGCGCTGCTGCATGCATCCGAGATATTCGCCGAGGCTAGCCATTCCTTCGATACGCTGGGCGTCGAGGTGGAGCCGAAGCTCAACTTGAAGAAGATGCTGGCGCACAAGGACACGACGGTGGCGGCCAACGTCAACGGCGTCGCCTTCCTGTTCAAGAAGAACAAGATCGATAGCTTCCGCGGCACCGGCAAGGTCGTGTCGGCCGGCAAGGTTTCTGTCACTGACGAAGACGGTAGCGTGCAGGAGATCGAGACGAAGAACATCGTCATTGCCACCGGTTCGGACGTCGCCGGCATTCCGGGCGTCAAGGTCGATTTCGACGAGAAGGTGATCGTCTCCTCCACCGGCGCGCTGTCGCTCGACAAGGTGCCGGAGAACCTGATCGTGGTCGGCGGCGGCGTCATCGGCCTGGAGCTCGGCTCGGTCTGGGCGCGTCTGGGCGCCAAGGTCACCGTGGTCGAATATCTCGACACCATCCTCGGCGGCATGGACGGCGAGGTGGCAAAGCAGTTCCAGCGCATGCTGGCCAAGCAGGGATTCACCTTCAAGCTCGGCTCGAAGGTGACGGGCGTGGCAAAGACTTCCAAGGGCGCGAGCGTGACCTTCGAGCCGGTCAAGGGCGGCGACGCCGAGACCATTGAGGCCGATGTCGTGCTGGTGGCCACAGGCCGCGCCCCTTACACGAACGGGCTGGGCCTCAAGGAGGCGGGCGTGGAGATGGACGAGCGCGGCCGCGTGAAGATCGACGCGCATCTCCAGACCAACGTGCCGGGCATCTATGCGATCGGCGACGTCATCGACGGACCGATGCTGGCGCACAAGGCCGAGGACGAGGGCGTGGCCGTGGCCGAAATCATCGCCGGCCAGGCCGGCCATGTGAATTACGACGTCATCCCCGGCGTGGTCTACACGAGCCCGGAAGTGGCTTCCGTCGGCAAGACCGAGGAAGAACTGAAGAAGGCCGGCGTCGACTACAAGGTCGGCAAGTTCCCCTTCACTGCCAATGGCCGCGCGCGCGCCATGCTGCACACGGATGGTTTCGTGAAGATCCTGGCCGACAAGGCGACCGACAAGGTGCTTGGCGCCCATATCGTCGGCTTCGGCGCCGGCGAGATGATCCACGAAGCGGCGGTGCTGATGGAGTTCGGCGGCTCGGCGGAAGACCTTGCCCGCACCTGCCACGCGCACCCGACCATGTCGGAAGCGGTCAAGGAAGCCGCCCTGGCGACCTTCTTCAAGCCGATCCACATCTGATCGCAAAAATTGAGCGAAGATGAAACGGGCGCCTAAGGCGCCCGTTTTCATTTGTCGGGTCAGTGTACTGCAATGCCCTGGTGCGCGGCGTTGCCCCACACCTCATCCACGCGCGCATCGCGACCGCAGGCGTAGCGGTAGTAGCGATAGCGGATCGGGTTTTTCTTGTAATAGTTCTGGTGATAGTCCTCCGCCGGCCAGAAGGTCGGCGCCATGACGATCTCGGTGGCGATGGGCTTCTTGAGCTCAGTCTCGATCGCGGCTTTCGATTTTTCTGCTTCCGTGAGTTGGTCCTTGTCGACCGCGTAGATCGCGGTCGTATAGCTGTGGCCGCGGTCGCAGAACTGACCGCCGGCATCGGTCGGGTCGACCGAGTGCCAAAAGGCGTCGAGCAGCTTGGCGTAGCTGGTCTTCGAGTCGTCGAATTCGATCTTCACCGCCTCGCGGTGGCCGGCGGCGGTGTGGTTCTCATAGGTCGGATGGTCGTTGGAGCCGCCGATATAGCCGGAGGTGGTCGAGACTACGCCTGGCACGTGGTCGAAATCGCTTTCCACGCACCAGAAGCAGCCGCCGGCGAAGATGGCGGTCTGGGTCTTCGCCAGGGCGCTATCGGCCGGCGTCGCCAGCACTGCGGCCAGAGCGAAGGCGCTGAGGATGACGGACTTGGCGAGCATCGAAAAAATCCTCCTGCGCTGACACGTAGCCGAGCCGCAAGAGGTTTCAAAATCAAGCCAGCGTGATTCGGTCGAGTGGCGCCCGATCAGGCACCCAGCGCGTCGAGGCGAGCGCGCAAGGTCGCGACCTCTTCCTCCAGCGCCTGCAGCCGCGCCTCGATGTCCGACGCAGGCATGGCCGACGGGCCGCGTTGAGCCGCAAGGGCGGCAACATCGATAGGTCCGCTCAGGAGATGGGCATAGCGGTCCTCGCGCTGGCCGGGGCCGCGGCCGATTTCCTGCACCAGCGCCGGGCGCTTGCTAATCAGCATGTCGAGTTCCTGGCGTAGATCTTCCATCGACTGGAAGCGCGCCATGCGCTCGCTGCGCGCCAGAAGCTCCCCGGCAGTCTGCGGCCCGCGCAGAAGCAGCAGGCCCAAAATGGCGATCTGCGGCGAAGTCAGCGAAAAGCGCTGCGCTGCAAGATGCTCGTAGCGCTCGACCCGCGAGCCGAAGACCTGGCGCACCAGGCCCTTCTGCTCAAGGGTCTTGAGCCCCCGATGGACCTCTACCTGCTCCAGCGCCATGACCGGCTCTCGCGCCGTCTTCTGGTTGGCGGCGGCGTGGGCGGCATTGAGGGTCAGCGGATAGACGTCCGGCGTCAGCTCCTTCTTCTCGATCAGGCAGCCAAGCACGCGGGCTTCGATAGGGGTAAGAACGGGGAGGTCTGTCGTGGGTTCCATGCCGCAGCTATTGGCACAAAATGGCCTTGGCAACAACGTTGTCGCAAAGCGAGCGAGAACTTGCGGCTATCGGAAAGGATCGTGCTTAGGCAAAAAAGAAGCGCGATGACGGTTGGTCATCGCGCTTCATCGGTTCAAATCCGTGCCGCTCGGCCGGAAAGGGGGCGTGGGTCTTAGACCCGGCGCTCCACCATCATCTTCTTGATCTCCGCAATCGCCTTGGCGGGATTAAGACCCTTCGGGCAGGTCTGCGCGCAGTTCATGATGGTGTGGCAGCGATAGAGGCGGAACGGATCCTCGAGGTTGTCGAGGCGTTCGCCGGTCGCTTCGTCGCGGCTGTCGATCAGCCAGCGATAGGCCTGCAGGAGCGTAGCCGGGCCGAGATAGCGGTCGCCGTTCCACCAGTAGCTCGGGCAGGAAGTGGAGCAGCAGGCGCACAGAATACACTCGTAGAGCCCGTCGAGCTTGGCGCGGTCTTCATGGCTCTGCAACCACTCCTTGGCCGGCTCCGGCGACACCGTCTTCAGCCACGGTTCGATCGAGCGGTGCTGGGCGTAGAAGTTGGTGAGGTCGGGCACCAGGTCCTTCACCACCGGCATGTGCGGCAGCGGGTAGATCTTGACCGCTCCGGAGATGTCGTCGCAGCCCTTGGTGCAGGCCAGCGTGTTCGAGCCGTCGATGTTCATGGCGCAGGAACCGCAGATGCCTTCGCGGCAGGAGCGGCGCAGCGTCAGCGTCGGGTCGATCTTGTTCTTGATCCACAGAAGCGCGTCGAGAACCATCGGCCCGCAATCGTCCATGTCGACGAAATAGGTGTCGATACTCGGGTTCTCGCCGTCGTCCGGCGACCAGCGATAGATGCGGAACTCGCGCAGGTTGGTCGCGCCCTCGGGCTTCGGCCAGGTCTTGCCCTGCTTGATCTGGGAGTTCTTGGGAAGAGCCAGTTCAACCATCTCGATCTCCCTCGATCAGTACACGCGCGCCTTGGGCGCGATCTTGGCGAGGCTGATGCCGCCTTCCGATTCCGGCAGCAGCGTCTCGGTGTGCACCGGGCGGTAATTCAGGGTCACCTTGCCGTCCTCGGCGACATGGGCCAGCGTGTGCTGGCGCCAGTTCGCATCGTCACGCGAGGGGAAGTCCTCGCGGGCATGCGCACCGCGGCTCTCCTTGCGGGCCTCGGCGCCATAGACGGTGGGCAGCGCGTTGGCCATGAGGTTTTCCAGCTCCAGCGTCTCGACGAGATCGGAGTTCCAGATCATCGAGCGGTCGGTGACCTTGATGTCCCTCAGCTCGCCCCACAGCGCCGACATGCGCTGGCAGCCCTGCTCCAGCGATTCCTGGGTGCGGAACACGGCGGCGTCTTCCTGCATGGTGCGCTGCATCTTCTCGCGCAGCACTGCCGTCGGCGTGCCGCCATTGGCGTGGCGCAGCCGGTCGAAGCGATCCATGATCTTCTCGACGGCCTGTTCGTTGATCGCCGGAATGGGGGCGGCGCGGTCGATCACCTCGCCGGCGCGGATTGCCGCGGCGCGGCCGAACACGACCAGGTCGATCAGCGAGTTGGAGCCCAGGCGGTTGGCGCCGTGCACCGAGGCGCAGCCGGCTTCGCCCACGGCCATCAGGCCGGGCTGCACGCGATCGGGATTGTCCGCGGTCGGGTTCAGCACCTCGCCCCAATAGTTCGTGGGAACGCCGCCCATGTTGTAGTGCACGGTCGGCAGCACGGGGATCGGCTCGCGGGTCACATCGACGCCGGCAAAGATCTTTGCGCTCTCCGAGATGCCCGGCAGGCGTTCGTGAAGAACCGCCGGATCGAGATGGTCGAGGTGCAGGTAGATGTGGTCCTTGTTCTTGCCGACGCCGCGACCCTCGCGGATTTCCAGCGTCATGCAGCGCGAAACCACGTCGCGCGAGGCAAGGTCCTTGGCCGACGGCGCGTAGCGTTCCATGAAGCGCTCGCCCTCGGAGTTGACCAGATAGCCGCCTTCGCCGCGGGCGCCCTCGGTGATGAGGCAGCCCGAGCCGTAGATGCCGGTCGGGTGGAATTGCACGAATTCCATGTCCTGCAGCGGCAGGCCGGCGCGCGCCACCATGCCGCCACCGTCACCGGTGCAGGTGTGGGCGGAGGTCGCCGAGAAATAGGCGCGGCCATAGCCGCCGGTCGCAAGCACGACCATCTTGGCCGCGAAGCGGTGGATGGTGCCGTCATCGAGATTCCAGGCCACGACGCCGGTGCAGACGCCGTCGGTCATGATCAGGTCGAGCGCGAAATACTCGATGAAGAACTGTGCGTTGTTCTTGAGCGACTGGCCGTAGAGCGTGTGCAGGATGGCGTGGCCGGTGCGGTCAGCGGCCGCGCAGGTGCGCTGCACGGGCGGGCCGTCGCCGAAATTCTGCATGTGGCCGCCGAAGGGGCGCTGGTAGATCTTGCCTTCCTCGGTGCGCGAGAAGGGCACGCCGTAGTGCTCGAGCTCATAGACGGCGGCCGGTGCCTGGCGCACCATGTATTCCATGGCGTCGACGTCGCCGAGCCAGTCCGACCCCTTGACGGTGTCGTACATGTGCCACTGCCAGTTGTCGGGGCCCATGTTGGACAGCGAAGCGGCAATGCCGCCCTGTGCCGCGACCGTGTGCGAGCGGGTCGGGAAAACCTTGGTGATGCAGGCAGTCTTCAGTCCCTGCTCGGCCATGCCGAGCGTTGCGCGCAGGCCGGAGCCGCCCGCACCCACGACGACCACGTCGAACTTGTGATCGACATAGGTGTAGTTCTTGCCTGCCGATGCCGTGCCTTTGTTGTCCTTGGCCACTGGTCAGCCCCCGAATGCTAGTTTGAGCAGGGCGAAAACCGAAGCAACGCCAACCGCGATCGTGAAAAACGTGTTGAGCATGAGCAGGACGAGCTTGCTGCCCTCGCCATGGACATAGTCCTCGATGATCACCTGCATGCCGAGCCGCATGTGATAGAGCGCCGACAGCAGCATCGCGATCAGGATCAACGCCACGAAGGGATTGGCGAGCACCGTGCGCACCTGGACATAGTCGCCGCCGTTGAGCGCAATCAGAAGCCCGACGAAAAAGAGCGTAAGCGGTACGTTGGCGACCGCTGTCAGCCGCTGGCGCCAGAAATGGTCGGTGCCTTCGTGGGCCGAGCCCAGGCCGCGGACCTTCTTGAGAGGAGTACGCATGTCCGACATGATCAGGCTCCCCGCACCATGTAGCCGATGATCCATATCGCCAATGTCAGCACGACCGACACGACGACGGTGGCCCAGGCGATCTTGGAAGCCGTGTGCTTTTCGAGGCCGGCGCCCATATCCCAGACCAGGTGGCGGATGCCGCCCAGCATGTGAAGCATCAGCGCCCAGGTATAGCCAAACAGGACGAGGCGGCCGATCCAGGTGCCGAAGATCCAGTTGACGAAATCGAAATAGCTTTCCGATGTCGCGGCCGCGATCAACCACCAGGCGACCAGCAGTGTGCCGACATAGAGTGCGCCGCCAGTGATGCGATGCAGGATCGACGTCGTCATGGTGATCGGCGGCTTGTAGATGGTCAGATGCGGCGACAGAGGCCTTGCTTGGGTGGCTGGTATCTTGCTCATGGCTCCCCTTTCCGGCGCCGGACATTCCGATGCGCAAAAACGGCATGCCCTTCGCGGAATGCGACTTAGGTTAGCCGCGTTCTAATGCGGTTTTTGCACCGCGTCAAAGTAGGATAATCGTTTCACGCCGCGTATTTGGCTCAAACCGCCAGACGGTCAAGCAATGGCGCTTGCTTCAATCGATTGAAGCGGGCGGAAGGCCCATGTTGCGCCGAAATCCCCGAGAGTATGCGGCCGGATTTCGGGCTACGTGTTGCACCGCACACTCCATGCCCCGAATCAGTGCTGTCAGCGTCGGCAGTTCAATGGCTGCTTGCCGCTTTTCATGTAGAGCGCCTCGTTCCCGTCCAGAACCAGCGCGTAGGGCGTCTGGCCATAGCGCGACTGCTGGGTGGCAGGAGATGCCGGCAGTTCGACGCTGTCGCCTTCTGGGTCGACGACTTGGACCGAGGTGCGGAAATTATCGACTGTGATAGCGCGGCCCGCGCCGCAACTGTAGGTGGCGTGGCTCGGCTGCGGCGTGTCGGCGTCGTAGGCAACGCTCACCTTGGGGGCTGCGCCGCCGGCGTTGCTTTCCGAGACGCACGAGGCTGCGAGCAAAAGCGGGCTCAGGACCAGTGCCGAGCGCAGGATCGCGCCGCCGTCGAGTCTTCGCTGATTCATATGCGCAAACTATCCGGTTAGGCAGCGCCAGATCAACCACGACGGCTGGAGCGCCTCGAATCCGTTCCGGGCGAGGGGCTGTCGATGCAAGGGGCTTAACAAAGGTTAAGAAATGGTTGATGCTGATTGCGGGAGGTTACGCCCATGCGTCGGAGCAAAATCAAAACGAGCCTGATGCCTGCAGTCCTGGCCGGTCTGGTCGCCTTTGCGGCGCCTGCGGCTGCGGGAGATCACATCTATGCCGATTCTTTTGGCAACCTGATTGTCGACAGCGCCGCCGGATACAAGCGGATCGTCGTCGGACAGGGGCACCTCGCCCGAAAGGCTGCCCAATTCTCTCGTTCACACGAACCCGGGATGATCTACCCGGACTCTGATCCTGCGCTGGCGATGCAAGAGTGCTTTCAGGGGCCTGTCCTGATTAAAGGGCGCAGCTACATGTACGGCTTCGACCAGGGCGCCATTCCATTCCAGGGCGGCCCTTGCCTTTGATCGGGGCCGGCAGGCTCAAGAGGACCTGAACGCACGCCGGCCGTCGGCTGGCAGCGATGTTGTCCGCACGCAATCGCGGCCATCCCTCTTGGCTTCGTAGAGGGCTTTGTCGGCACGCGACAGGAGTTCCGAAAGATCGTCGCCGGGCGCCAATTCGCTGACGCCGAAGCTGGCGGTAAAGCGCAGGCCTTCCGGCAAACCGTCGACCGGCAACGCGGAAAACGCGCTTCGAGCACCTTCGGCAAACAACCGTGCCGCGGTGAGGTTGGTGCCCGGCAGGATGATGGCGAATTCCTCACCGCCGATGCGGCCGGCGACGTGGTGATCGGCGGCGGCGGCGCGCAGGAAGCGCGCAAAGGTCTTGATCACCTTGTCGCCCGAAGCATGGCCGAAGGTGTCGTTGATAGCCTTGAAGTGGTCCAGGTCGCAAATGACCAGCGCGAGCGGCCCCTTTCGTGCTTCCTGGCGCAGGACGGCATTGGCGTAGCGCTCGAAACCGCCGCGGTTGAGCAGGCCGGAAAGCGAATCCGTTTCAGACAGCACGGTGACGTCGGCAATCACGTCGCGTGCCAGGATCACCAGGAAAAGCAGGGCGTTGGCGATGGCAAACACTGTGCCTAGGGATTGCGAGATGAGCGCATAGCTGGTGGCGAGATAGTGCTGCGCGGTGGCACCCGTTCCACCCAGCATATCCGAGAGGAATGGTTTGCTCAGGAACTGCAGCGAGCTCGCGGCCAGCAGAAACATCATGAGCGTGTCGAGCCACCTGCGCGAACGCGCCGACCAGACGATCCAGGCGCCGATGACTTCAGTCGCGAAATAGGGCGCCTGATAGACCATCATCCGGGCGAACGACGTGCGGGGCATGTCCTGTATGGCGTCGCAGGCCACGACCGAAACGAGAAAGACCGCGCTCAACAGCCGCCAGGGAACTGGGACCTGGTATTTGCGCGCGATGCCGACATTGAACATCAGCATTGCCGCAAGGCAAAGCGAGAAGGAGAAGACGACGACGGGGCGCGGCGCGCCCAGCTTCGCGATCAGGAATTCGGTGCAGAAATAGATGACGCCGAGCCCGTAGGCGACGGCCATCCAGCGAGCCGCGAACTGCTTGCGATCGTAGACGGCGACCATGGCAAAGGAGGCGGACAGGAGGCCGGCGACAATCAGATTGACAGCCAGGACAACGACTGCTCCGCTCATTGGCTGCGCCCCCTAAGCGCACGGCTTCGTTCCTCGTCGAGGAACCGAAAGCATGTGTTCCCGTGCTGCCTCGTGCCGGCATCAGGTGGCCGGAGCGGCTGCATCGGAAGGGGCACTCAATCACATTTGCACGAAAAAGCCGTTAACGGCCGAGCTAATTTCGACGGTAAATCGTCGGAACCGCCCCGGGCTCTCCGCGTTGCGAGTCGAACGAGGAGACCCTGTCATGGCCAAGACCGTCATGCTTGTCGATCACGAGGCAATCCGGGACTGGGTTGCGGCCCGCGCCGGGAGCCCGGCGCTTCAGGAAGCGACGTCGGCCGGCAACGAACCGGTGCTGCGCATCGTATTCGGACAATCCGCCTATGAGGACGAAGACCAACCCGAACGCTCCGAAGCGACCGGCGGCATCGAACTGATCGATTGGGATGAATGGTTTGCGCTGTTCGACAAACGCCATCTTGCGCTTATCGTGCCCGAGGACCAGCCGGGCATTCGCGACGAGTTCCACGAACTCGTAAGAAGGTTCGATCCGGGCGACTAGCATCGCCCGGAGCGAGTCGGCGCTGGTCAGTTCCAGTCGCGAATGTCGACGAAATGGCCGGCGATTGCCGCTGCAGCCGCCATCGCCGGCGACACCAGATGCGTGCGGCCCTTAAAGCCCTGACGGCCCTCGAAATTGCGGTTCGAGGTCGAGGCGCAGCGCTCGCCCGGCTTCAGCCGGTCGTCGTTCATGGCCAGGCACATCGAGCAGCCGGGCTCGCGCCAGTCGAAGCCGGCCTCGATGAAGATCTTGTCGAGCCCCTCGGCTTCTGCATGTTCCTTCACGAGGCCGGAGCCCGGAACGATCATGGCCGAAACGGTCGAAGCAACCTTCTTGCCCTCGACAACCTTGGCCACTTCGCGCAGATCCTCGATGCGGCCGTTGGTGCAGGAGCCGATGAAGACACGGTCGATCGCGATGTCGGTGATCTTGGTGCCGGCGGTGAGGCCCATATATTCGAGCGCACGCTTCTTGGAGTTGCGCTTGTTCTCGTCGGCGATGTCATCCGGGTTCGGCACGACGCCGGTGACGGCAGCGACGTCCTCGGGCGAGGAGCCCCAGGTCACGATGGGCGGCAGCTTGGCGGCGTCGAGCACGACCACCTTGTCGAAATGCGCGCCTTCGTCCGTGTGCAGCGTCTTCCAGTAGTCGAGCGCCATGTCCCAGGCCTTGTCCTTCGGGGCGCGCGGCTTGTCCTTCACATAGGCAAAGGTGGTCTCGTCCGGCGCGATCAGGCCGGCGCGGGCGCCGCCTTCGATCGACATGTTGCAGATGGTCATGCGGCCTTCCATCGACAGCGAGCGGATCGCTTCGCCAGCATATTCGATGACGTAGCCGGTGCCGCCGGCGGTGCCGATCTCGCCGATGATGGCGAGCACAATGTCCTTGGCAGTGACGCCGGCCGGCAGCTGGCCGTCGACGCGCACCAGCATGTTCTTGGCCTTCTTCTGGATCAGCGTCTGGGTGGCCAGCACGTGCTCGACCTCGGAGGTGCCGATGCCGTGCGCCAGCGCGCCGAAGGCGCCGTGGGTGGAGGTATGGCTGTCACCGCAGACGATGGTCATGCCCGGAAGGGTAAAACCCTGCTCAGGGCCGACGATGTGGACGATGCCCTGGCGGACGTCATTCTCCGAATAATATTCCACGCCGAAGTCGGCGGCGTTCTTGGCCAGCGCCTCGACCTGGATGCGGCTTTCCTCGTTCTTGATGCCGTTCTTGCGATCGGGCGAGGTCGGCACGTTGTGGTCGACGACGGCGAGCGTGCGCTCGGGGTGGCGAACCTTGCGGCCCGACATGCGCAGGCCTTCGAAGGCCTGGGGGCTCGTCACTTCGTGCACCAGATGGCGGTCGATGTAGAGCAGGCAGGTGCCGTCGTCCTGACGGTCGACAACGTGGTCGTCAAAAATCTTGTCGTAGAGGGTGCGAGGTGCGCTCATTGTCTAAATCCCTGGATAGAGCGGAAAACTGGAATGAACCGGCGTCAAAAGGCCGGGAACCTGGTCCGCTCAGGATAGGCGGCTGGTCTGCGCGCCGGAAATCCGCGCAAAGAATCGGCTCGGCAGGCGCTTGTGGTCCTGCAGCACGAAACCCTTGTAGGCCGGATCTCCAAAGAGCTCTTCCATGGCCGCGCTCATACCAACATTTTGGCCGATCGGCAATTGGCAGCCTCGTCACGTCGGCGCGAGCGCGGCACTTGCCGCCCGCCTCACAAGATCTCGAAGACGAAGGCCTTGACGAGGACATCCGGTTCGTCGACCGCGAAGGCGCGAAACCACGGGCTTTCCTCGACAGGGCGCCAGCGTCCGGCCTGTTCCAGCTCGGCGAACTTGGCGCGGAAGCCGCCCATGTCCAGAACCACGTCGCGCACCGTGAAGATGGCATGGCCGCCGGCGCGCGTGATCCGCGCTAGCTCGTCGAGGCTGGAAGCAGGGGCATGGCCTTCGGTGAAGACGCCGGTCGAGAAGAAGGCGGCGAAGTGGCCGTCGCGCCAGGGCAGCGGGCCGCCAAGTGCTGCCTCGGTCAGCGCGCCATAGGCGCCGCGTGCCCGCGCGATCGCCAGCATGTCCTGCGAGAAGTCGAGGCCTTCGATGTCGCAATAGCCGAGCGCCTGCAGATAGGCGCCGGAGAGGCCGGTGCCGCAGCCGGCATCGAGAACCGGGCCGGCGGCCGGCCGCACATGCCGGGCGACCCAGGCGGTGATCATGAATGGCAGGCAATAGCCCGAGGCGGCTGTCTCTCGGTCATAGTCGCTCGACCAAGCCGCGTAGGCTTGCGTCAGCTCGGCCTCGTTGCGTGCGGCGTAAACCTGTTCCAGCCCTTCGCTGTGGCGGTGTTGGCTCATGTCCGGTGCCCCTTGCGCATCCGCCGTTCCAGCGCCCTCAACGTAAGCGACAGGCCGACGGTGAGCACGAGATAGATATAGGCGACGATGGAATAGGTCTCGAAGAAGCGGAAGGAGCCGGAGGCGTAGACCTTGCCCATCTGGGTGATATCGGCCACGCCCAGCACGGAGACCAGCGAAGAATCCTTGACCATCGCGACGAAATCGTTGCCGAGCGGGGGCAGGATGGTGCGGATCGCCTGCGGCAGGATGATCAGGCGGAAGCGCTGGAAACGTGTCAGGCCGAGCGCCTTGGCGGCCTCGATCTGGCCGGCATCGACCGACTGGATGCCGGCGCGGAACACTTCGGAAATGAAGGCCGAGTAGCCGATGGTAAGCGCCATGATGGCGCGCCAGAGCAGCGAGACGTCGCGCACCTGAAGCGGTGAGCCTAGGCCCGCCTCGTGCAACGGGGCCATGGCGGCATTCCATCCGGCCACGAAGGCCGGCGCTCCGACGAAGGCGATCCAGAACAGCAGCACCAGGATCGGCACGCCGCGGATGATCTCCACATAGAAGCGGGAGATCTGACGAAGCCAGACGGAGCCCGAAAGGCCCATCAGGGCGATGCCGAGCCCGAGTATCGAGGCAAGGCTGAAGCCGACCAGGGTGACGAAGACGGTGATGCCGATACCCTTGGCGACCGTCGAAAAGACCTGGCTGTAGATCTCGGTGGTGGCGACGAAGATAGCCGCCGCGACAGCGATCGCCGCCGCGATGGCCAGCCACCAGGGGAACTCTTTCTTCTCGGACGAAGTCGTGGAGAGCAGATGCATCTGAAAACGCGAAGGCCGGGAGGTTCGGCGCCTTTGCCGAAACCGCCCGGCCTTCGCTTGGTCCGTCACTCGCCCATCTTGTAGTCGAGGAACCACTTCTTGTTCAGGGCATCGATCGTGCCGTCATCCTTCATCGATGCGATTGCCGCGTTGATCGGCGCGACAAGGTCGGAGCCTTTCTGGAAGATGAAGCCGAAATCCTCCGTGCCGAGCGGCTCGCCCACCACCTTCAGGGCGCCGTTTGACGAATCGACATAGCCCTTTGCAGCCACGCTGTCGGTCAGCACCAGGTCGACGTCGCCCGACTTCAGGGCCTGCACGGTCGCGCCGAAGGTTTCGAACAGCTTGATGCGCGGGTTCTGTTCGTTGCCGTCCAGAATTTCGTAGACGGCTGTGTAGAAGGGAGAAGTGCCGGGCTGCGCGCCGACCAGGCCGTCGTTGAGTGCCGCGAAACTCTTGGCGTCGTTGAAGCGGCTCTCGTCGCCGCGCACCAGCATGAACTGCTGCGAGCGCATGTAGGGATCGGAGAAGTCGACCTTCTCCTTGCGGTCTTCCTTGATGGTGATGCCGGTCATGCCGATATTGTACTGCCCGTCAGACACGGCCTGGATCATCGCGTCCCAGGAGGTGTTTTGGTACTCGACCTTGATGTTCAGGCGCTTGGCCATCTCGTTCATGGCGTCGTATTCCCAGCCGATCTGCTCGCCCGTCTTGGGGTCGACGAACTGCAGCGGCGGATAGGCGTTTTCAGTCACCACCGTCACCGTCTTTCCGCCGAGATCGGGCAGCGTTTCGGCGTTTGCTGCCGCGGGTGCGAGGACGCAAGCCAGCAGCCCGGCCAGTGCGAATTTGAACCTGTTCATGAGGCGCTCCAGTTCGGAAATGTTTTTGGATCGAAAAGGCAGGATTTCGCGCAAGATTAGCCAACTGCCCACGGCTTGCAAGAGACGGCTTTGCTCTCGTGCCGTGAGGGGCACGAAAAGGTTTCGCTATCCCCCGCGCTTCGTTGCTCCGATGGAGAACGACATCGGGATTTTCGGGTAGCCGTCCGGCAGTCCGAACTGGTCTTCGCCCAGTTCGACCACATCCGCGAAAGCCCGCCAGACAACGATCTCGTGTTCGTTGAGGTGGTCGATGCTCAATCCGGCCCTGATCAGCGCGTTGATGATGTCGCTGAGCGGATGAATCCACTCGTAGCAGCGCGTATGCGTCAACGGCCGGTCGTCGCCGGTGTAGGTCTGGGCGTCGTCCCAGGTGAGCGGCTCGGCCATAGGGGTGCGCCAGTGATAGGCCAGCTCAAGGCTGCCGTTGCGCGCCTCGACCTGATTGAGCTGCGGATGACCCTCGAGCAGGTAGAGCCGGCCGCCCGGCCGCAGCAGCGCCGATACCACCGCCGCCCAGCGAAAGATGTCGTCCAGCCAATTGATGGCGCCCCAGGTGACGAAGACCATGTCGTAGGTTTCGCCCAGCGCCTGCGGTGCGTCATAGACGGAGGCCTCCACGAATCGCGCTGCGGTTCCCGCCTGCTCCGCGAAAGCTCGTGCCGCGGCGATCGCCTTCGGCGAAAAGTCGAGGCCGGTCACGCTTCCGGCCCCGAGGTGCTTGAGGCTCAACGTGTCGAGGCCGATGTGGCATTGCAGATGGACGATGTCCTTGCCCGTCACTTCGCCGATCTCGCTGGCTTCCAGCGGATGCAGCGATGAGCCGCCGGCCAGGACCCGGGCTATCCGGTAGCTGCCGGTCTTGTCGGACGAATGGAGCTCGGCGCGATTGTCCCAGTTGCGCAGATTGGCCTTGGCAAACTCGCTCATCGTTCTCCTCCCCCTTGGACATGAGCGTCAGACGAAAAAAGGCGGCCGAAGCCGCCTTTTTCCAAAACCACAATCTTCCGCAGAAGACTATTCGGCGGCCTTCTCGGCCTCGGCGGCAGCCTTCTTCTCGGCAGCTTCCTGAGCAGCCTTCTCGGCGGCCAGCGCCTCGGCGGCGGCGATCTTCTCGGCCTCGATACGCGCCTTCTCGGCGTTCAGCGCTTCGCGCTCGGCATCGTTCAGCTTGCGGGCGCGCACGCCGGTGTTTTCCGAAATACGGGCCGACTTACCGCGACGATCGCGCAGGTAGTAGAGCTTGGCGCGGCGAACCTTGCCGCGGCGCACGATCTCCACGCCCTCGACCATCGGCGAGTAGACCGGGAACACGCGTTCCACGCCTTCGCCGTAGGAGATCTTGCGGACTGTGAAGTTTTCCTGGAAGCCGGAGCCCGAACGCGCGATCACGACGCCTTCATAGGCCTGGACGCGGGTGCGCGTACCTTCGGTGACGCGGACCAGGACGCGGACGGTGTCGCCCGGCTGGAATTCGGGGAGCTTGCGCTTAGCTTCGATCTTGGCGGCCTGTTCGGCCTCGAGCTGACGGATGATATCCATCGCAGTAACCTCTTCTTCGTTCTCAACAGCCAGAGCGCCCGGCACTTGCCACCCAGTTCGAAGACCGCTTGGCTATGCCTTTGCTTCTCGCCGAGAAGCCGAGGCAGGGGCGATTTCACCGTCTTTGTTGACGGGCTAAAGGAGTATCATACTCCCAGTTGCGGGGCGCACATACACGCTTCCGTGCGGATTGTCACCTCTTGGGTGCAGGTTTTTTGCCCTCTATGGCCTTTTCGTGGGCCGAGAACAGGTCCGGACGCCGGTCACTGGTCAGAAGCTCGGCCTGGGCGCGTCGCCAAGCGGCAATCTTGCCGTGGTTTCCGGAGGTAAGCACCTCCGGGATCGTCCGTCCCTCGAATTCCTGCGGGCGCGTATAATGCGGATGTTCGAGCAGACCGTTCTCGAAGCTCTCCTCGTCGCCGGAGCTGTTGTTGCCCATCACGCCAGGCAATAGCCGAACGACCGCGTCCAGCAGCACCAGCGCGGCGGGTTCGCCGCCGGAGAGGATGAAGTCGCCGATCGACACTTCCTCCAGGGCGCGCGCCTCGATGATGCGCTGGTCGACGCCCTCGAAACGGCCGCACAGAATCACCGCGCCGGGCCCGGCCGCCAGTTCGCGCACCCTTTCCTGCGTCAGGGGCTTTCCGCGCGGGCTCATCAAAAGCTTCGGGCGCGGGTCGTCAGACGGGGCGGTGGCGTCTATCGCCTTGGCGAGTATGTCGGCGCGCATCACCATGCCCGCGCCGCCGCCAGCCGGTGTGTCGTCCACGGTCCGGTGTTTGTCGGTCGCAAAATCGCGGATCTGCACGGCCTCCAGCGACCAGTCGCCACGCTCGAGCGCGCGTCCCGCCAGCGACAGGCCGAGCGCGCCGGGAAACATTTCCGGGTAGAGCGTCAGGACTGAGGCGCGGAAACCGCTCACCGGTTGCCTCCGGCATCCTTGGGACCGCGCGGCCGATCTTTTCCGGCGCCCCCGTGCTTCGGCGAAGCGTCCTGCCCCTGTTCCGCGCCTTCTTCGCTGGCGTCCTCGATCAGCCCGGCACAGGCCGTGTCGACGCGCAGGAACCCGGCCTTCACGTCGATGTCAGGCACCGCCGCCTGGGTGAAGGGGATAAGCACGCCCTTCCTGCCCTCATGGACGATCTCGAGGATGTCGCCGCCGCCGAAATCATGCACCGCCGTGACCTTGCCGATCGTGGCGCCGGTCTCGTCCTGCACGGCAAGGCCGATCAGGTCCGCGTGGTAGAACTCGTCATCGTCTTCGTCATCGGGCAATGCGGAGCGGTCGACGAAAAGCTCGGTTCCCGCGAGTGCCTCGGCCGCGCTGCGGTCCTTGACGTTCTTGAAACGCACGATCACAACGGTGTTCGCTGGCCGGATGTCGATGACTTCGAAGGCGCGTCCGTCGCGGGAGTAGAGCGGGCCATAGTCGCCGAGCGCCAGCGGGTCGGCGGTGAAGGTTTTCACGCGCAGTTCGCCCCTGATGCCGTGGGCGGCGCCGATCACGGCCATCTGGATGGGATTTTCAGGCTTGGGCATGGGTGTTTTGTCCTTTGCCCGTCTCTATCCCTGCCGTTCGCCGATTTCAACGACGCCTTCACCCGTTGCTAACCGGCAGGCCTCAGCATGGCACGAACAGATTCTCCGGAAGCCCATGCAGCAGGAATTCCTTATCTCTGCCAGACCAGACCTTCAGCAGGCCCGCGAAACCTGGCTGAAGACGCTGGCGCATGAGCGCCGGCTTTCGGCCCTGACCGTGGACGCCTATGAGCGCGACACGCGCCAGTTCTTCCAGTTTCTCACCGGCCATTGCGGCGGCGCGCCCGGCCTTGCGGACATCAAGGAATTGCGGCCCGCCGACCTGCGCGCATTCCTGGCTGCGCGCCGCGGCGACGGAGCCGGTGCGCGCACGCTGGGGCGCGGGCTTGCCGGGGTGCGCTCGTTCCTGCGCTTCCTGGAGCGCCGCAACCTCGCCAATGCCGCGGGCGCGGCGGCCTTGCGCGCGCCCAAGCAGCCGAAATCATTGCCCAAGCCGCTGACGGCGTCGGACGCCAAGCGCGTCGTGTCCGCCGGCGAGCAGCTTGCAGATGAGCCGTGGATAGCCGCCCGCAATGCAGCAGTCCTGACCCTGCTCTATGGCTGCGGCCTGCGCATCTCGGAAGCGCTAGGCCTCAGCGGCGGCGATCTCAACGTGCCCGACGACACGGTGCTGCGGATCACCGGCAAGGGCGGCAAGACGCGGCTTGTTCCCGTGCTGCCGGTGGCGCTGGCGGCGGTCGCCGAGTACCGGAAGCTGTGCCCCTATCACCTCGGAGCGGATGCGCCTTTGTTTCGCGGTGCGCGCGGCGGCCCGCTCAATCCGGCGATCATCCAGCGCGAGATGCAGAAGTTGCGCCCTGCGCTCAACCTGCCCGATACGGCGACGCCGCATGCGCTGCGCCATTCCTTCGCCACCCATCTGCTCGGACGCGGCGGCGACCTGCGCACCATCCAGGAACTGCTCGGCCATGCCAGCCTGTCGACCACCCAAATCTACACCGGCGTGGACACCGCGCGGCTCCTCGACATCTACGAGGCCGCACACCCGCGCGCCTGATGGCGCTACGCGACAATTTGGCAGCGACAGTTAACGGTTTGGCCGTATTTTGCGTTTAACGATCAAGGCATGAAACGCGCTGTCGCCATTGCTGATCGTATCGCGCACAAGGCCCTGCTGCTGCTTGCGGCGCTCAACGTGCTGTTCTTCATTTCCTTCCTCGTCATGATCATGCTCACCATGGGCAAGGCGCATGCCGAGGCGTCGGCCTGCAAGGGCAGCGACATGCTGGCGGCGCTTCAGAAGAGCGATCCGGCGCTGGTTGAGAAGATCGCGGCCGAGGCTGCCGAAACCCCGAACGGCAAGGGGCTGTTGTGGAAGATCGAGAAGGGGGATGAGAAACCGTCCTTCCTGTTCGGCACCATGCACATGACCGATCCGCGCGTGACCACGCTTACGCCGGCCGCGCAAAAAGCCTTCGACGCGTCGGGCACGGTGGTCATCGAGACGACGGAAGTGCTGGACCAGTCCAAGATGGTGGCCGCCATCATGAAGGAACCGGACCTGACCATGTTCACCGACAGCACGACGCTGACGTCGCTGCTGTCGCCGGAAGACGCGGCGCTCGTGGACAAGGCGCTCGACGCGCGCGGCATTCCGCCTGCAAGCGTCTCCAAGATGAAGCCGTGGATGCTGTCGGCGATGGTAGCGCTTCCCGCATGCGAGTTTTCCCGCAAGGCTGCCGGGGCGCCCGTTCTCGACATCAAGCTCGCCCAGGATGCGAAAACCTCCGGCAAGGAACTCGAGGGGCTGGAGACCGTCGCCGACCAGCTGCGAGCCATGGCCTCGCTGCCGATGGATTTTCACATGAAGGGCCTTGTCGACACGCTGAAACTCGGCGACCGGATGGACGATGTCATCGAGACCATGATCGTGCTCTACGAGCGGGGCGACACGGGCATGTTCTGGCCGTTGTTCCGCGCGGTGTTGCCGAACGAAGCGAACGGCGATGACGGTTACGCTGCCTTCGACGAGGCGATGATCAAGGCCCGCAACCGGACCATGGCGGAGCACGCCGAACCCATCCTTGCGCGCGGCAGCGCCTTCATCGCGGTCGGAGCGATGCATCTGCCTGGCTCCGACGGACTGATCGCCCTGCTGCGCAACGACGGCTACAAGGTCACTGTGATCGACTGACGCCAGCCGAAATCGGCGCGTCCCGGCTTGCGAATCGGGGCCCTCTGGCCCGGAAGTGAAACCAAACCGCACCTTGATCGTTTATTCTCCGTGCAACTGACGGAGAGCTATCATGGCTAAGTCCGACCGTATTCCGGATCCAAGTCTGAATGATCCGTTGACCCCCGCGCCCGGCGGCTCCCGATCGAACCCGAGCAATTCGCCCGAGCCTCCGCTCGATGACCGTCCTACACCGTCCGGTTCCGGCGGCAGCGGGGCGCTGATCGCCGCGATCGTGGTCGTGCTTGCCGTGATTGCCTATTTCATATTCTTCCCCGGCAAGTCGAATACGCCCGTCGAGCCGGCCGGCCAGCCGACGACGGGTCAGTCTACGACCGCGCCCGCACCCGCACCCGCGCCCGAGACCAAGGCGCCGGCGGCTCCGGCTCCCAGCGCGAATGCTCCTGCAACTCCGGCTACGCCGCCCGAAGCGACAACTCCTGCTGCCCCGGCAACGCCGACGCCGCAGGCTGCTCCCGAGGCACCGGCCGCGCCCGCGCCGCAGTCGACCGCTCCCGCGCCTGCCCCGACACCCGCGCAGCCGGCTCCGTCACCTACGCAGCCAGCCCCGGCCCAGTAATGCCGGGCGTCGCGCAGCACTGAAGCCCGCGGCCTGTCGTCTGACGGGCCGCGATGGCTATCGGGAAGCCGTCTTGTGAAAGAACCGCGCCTGTTCTCGGCCGGTTGCACGGCGGATATCCATGAGGACGCCTGCGGGCGTCCTCAAAAGCAAATGCCAGATGATTTTCAGGCCAGTCGCGCATCCAGCGTGATCTTGATTGCGCCGAGCGCCTTGGAGACGGGGCAGCCGGCCTTCGCCTGATCGGCGAGCTCCTTGAATTTCGCCGCGTCGATGCCCGGCACCGTGCCTATCAGCGTCAGTGCGCTCTCGGTGATCTCAAAGCCTCCGTCCGCTGCCGGGCCGTAGCTGACCACGGCCTTGGCGTCGAGCTTCTCGGCCGGTGTGCCGTTCTCTGCCAGGAAATACGAAAGCTGCATGGCGAAGCAGCCGGCATGCGCGGCCGCGATCAGTTCCTCCGGATTGGTACCGGACTTGCCGCTCTCATCCTGGAACCGGCCCTTGAACGAATAGGGTGCTACGTTGAATGCGCCGCTTTGGGTTTCGAGCGTGCCGCTTCCCTCGGTCAGCGATCCTTTCCAGATGGCGGTTGCTTGACGATGCATGATTATCCTCCCTCTCTGTGACGGGCCGCGCGTGCGGCGACCCCGCGAATATAGGGCCTGCGGCGACTGAGGCTATGAGGATTTTGGCGAAAGCTCTTTTGTCTAAATCGCCTCGCCCTTGAGCAGCCGCGGCATGTCGCCGGTGAGGCCGGACGCCTGCCGGATGAAGAAGGATTTCAGCGGCGGCATGCGGTCGACCAGACCGAGCCCGAAGTCGCGCATGGCGCGCAGCGGGCCGAAGTCGTTGGAGAACAGGCGGTTGAGCACGTCCGTGGTGACACCCATCGACACCGTGTCGAACCGCCGCCAGCGCTCGTAACGCTGCAGCACGTCGAGCGCGCCGATGTCCTGTCCGAGGCGATCGGCTTCCACGATGGTTTCGGCGAGGGCGGCGACATCCTTGAAGCCGAGGTTGAGGCCCTGGCCGGCGATGGGGTGAATGCCGTGGGCGGCATCGCCGGCCAGCGCGAAGCGCGGCGCCACGAAATCGCGGGCGAGCATCAGGCCGAGCGGCCAGGCGCGCGGCTTGCCCTCGACGCGCAACTCGCCCAGCTTCAGCCCGAAGCGGTGTTCGAGCTCGGTTTCGAACACCAGTTCATCCGTGGCGACCAGCCGGTCGGCATCCTCGGTGCGCTCGGTCCAGACGATGCAGGAGCGGTTGCCGGTGAGCGGCAGGATGGCGAAGGGGCCCGCCGGCAGGAAGTGCTCCTCGGCGCGGCCGTTGTGCGGCCGCTCATGCGCGACCGTGCAGACGATGCCGGACTGCCCATACTCCCATCTGACCGTCTTGATGCCGGCCATGTCCCGCAAGCGGGAATTGACGCCGTCGGCGGCAACCAGCAGCCGGGCGTCGAGCGAGGTGCCGTCGGCAAGATGGATCGCGACGCTGGCGATTCCGGTCTCGAAGGCCTGGACCGCCACCCCCTCGATGATGTCGATGCCGAGCTCGCCGGCGCGGCGGCGCAGAGCCGCGTTGATCACCTTGTTGGCCACCATGTGCGCGAAGGGCTCGCCCGGAGCGACCTCGCCGTCGAAGGTCAGATAGACGGGGCGCACCGGATCGGCGGTGCGCGAATCGGTGATCAGCATGTCTGTGATGGGCTGCGCTTCGGGCTGGATCTCGTCCCAGCAGCCGAGCTGGCCGAGCATGCGGCAGGCCGCTGCGGCGACCGCCGAGGAGCGGGTGTCGCGCTGCCAGACGTCCTTGGGAGCCGCGTCGACCACGGCCACGGCCAGGTTGGGCCGGGCCTGCTTCAGCGACACCGCGGCCGCGAGGCCGACATAGCCGGCACCGGCGATCAGCACATCGAGCATGGGGTGCCTTGCGGCAGCTGATTCTCTCTCGACCATCGCCCTGTCCTCCGGGTCTTGCGCCTTCATCTGTCGGTTGCCTTGACTTGGCCGGACGTCCGTTGGAAACCGTTCCCGTTCGCGTGTGGGAAAGGTGCGAAACATGACGGCGGCCATGCAAGAGCTTCTCGCCATTCTCGACCTCGAGGAGCTGGAACACAACCTCTATCGTGGTCGCAGCCCCCAATCGGACTGGCAGCGCGTGTTCGGCGGCCAGACCATCGCACAGGCTTTGGTTGCGGCCCAGCGCACCGTTGCGCCCGACCGCCACGTCCACTCGCTGCATGGCTATTTCATGCGGCCGGGCGATACCAAGGTGCCGATCGTCTACGAGGTCGACCGCATCCGCGACGGCGCCAGCTTCGCCACGCGCCGCGTCGTGGCTATCCAGCACGGCCAGGCCATCTTCTCGCTGGAGGCCTCCTTCCAGTTCGACGAGGGCGGGCTGGATCACCAGATGCCGATGCCGCTCAACGTCCCCGCGCCCGAGACGCTCGGCACCCAGCAGGAGCTGATCGCAAGGTTCGGCGACGCCGTGCCGGAGGGAATCCGCCGCTATTGGGAGCGCGACCGGCCGGTCGAGATGAAGCCGGTGATGCTGAAGCACTACACCAGCCGCGAGAAGCTGGCGCCGGAGCAGAAGATCTGGATCCGCACCACGGGGCCGGTGCCGGCCGACCGCGCGACCCAGGCGGCCGTGCTGGCCTATCTGTCGGACATGACGCTGCTGGACACCTCCACCTTTGCGCATGGCCGGGCGGTCTTCGATCGCGACATCCAGGCCGCGAGCCTGGATCATGCGATGTGGTTCCATCGTTCGCATCTGCTCGACGGCTGGCTGCTCTACACCCAGGACAGCCCTTCGACCTCCGGCGCGCGCGGGTTCACGCGCGGTGCGCTTTACGGGCAGGACGGCACGCTGATTGCTTCGGTGGCCCAGGAGGGCCTGATCCGGCTGCGACATCCGCCTGCAAAATAGGCACTTTTTTCATATCGCCTAATTTATAAGCATCGCTCCCGCCGCCCTTTTCCAGATTCCGGCGGCGATGGAATGCCATATCCATAGATTTCAATAACTTGATGGGCGCTGGCCGAATTGGCACGGAGCTTGATTTACCCTGGGTACGTCCGGTTGTGCCTGGCCAGCCGGTGATGCCGTGCAACTGCGGAACTCCGCACCAGCAAAGGGTGAAGCCGATGAAAATCGTGATGGCCATCATCAAACCGTTCAAACTCGACGTGGTCCGCGAAGCACTGACCGCCGTCGGCGTCGAAGGCCTGACCGTTACCGAGGTCAAGGGCTACGGACGCCAGAAGGGTCATACGGAAATCTACCGCGGTGCCGAATACGCGGTCAGCTTCCTGCCCAAGGTCAAGATCGAGGTCGCGGTGCCTACCGACATGGTCGACAAGACGGTCGAGGCCATCGTCGCCGCGGCCAAGACCGGCCAGATCGGCGACGGCAAGATCTTTGTCTTCGGCATAGACCAGGCCGTGCGCATCCGCACCGGCGAGACCGATGCCGATGCGCTCTGAGCTTTCGAAGCGCGCCTTCCTCACGGGTCGCCTGGCCGCCCCGAAATCAATTCCGCCCGCCAACACGTAACCGATGGAGATTTCGATGAAAATTCCACCTTACCTTGCGCAGTTGGGGCGCACTGCCGCCTTGGGGTTGCTCGCGCTCGGCGCTTTGGGCACGCATTCGGCCTTCGCGCAGGAGGCAGCGACAGCCGCCGGGCCGGTGCCCGACAAGGGCGACACCGCCTGGATGCTGGCTGCGACCGTGCTGGTGCTGTTCATGACGCTACCGGGGGTTGCGCTGTTCTATGGCGGGCTGGTGCGCGCCAAGAACATGCTTTCCGTGCTCATGCAGTGCACGATGATCGTCGCCGTCGTCATCGTGATCTGGGTCCTCTACGGCTATTCGGTCGCCTTCGGCGGCGGAACGAACCCGTTCTGGGGCGGGCTGGGCAAAGCGTTCCTCGCAGGTGTCACACCCCATAGCACGGTGCCCACCTTCACCAACGGCGTCGTCATTCCCGAACTGGTGTACATCTGCTTCCAGATGACCTTCGCCTGCATCACGCCGGCGCTGATCATCGGTGCCTTTGCCGAACGTATCCGCTTCCCGGCCGTGGTGCTGTTCGTGGCACTGTGGGTGACCTTCGTCTACTTCCCGATCGCCCACATGGTCTGGGATTCGCACGGCCTGCTCTTCGGCTGGGGCGCGCTCGATTTCGCCGGCGGCACGGTGGTGCACATCAACGCCGGCATCGCCGCGCTCGTTGGGGCCCTGCTGGTGGGCAAGCGCAACGGCTACGGCCGCGACAACATGGCCCCGCATTCGATGACGCTGACCATGGTCGGCGCCTCGATCCTGTGGGTGGGCTGGTTCGGCTTCAACGCCGGTTCCAACCTCGAGGCCAATGGCGGCGCGGCTCTTGCCATGGCCAACAGTTTTACCGCGACGGCCGGCGCAATCATCGCCTGGTCGGTGGTCGAGGCGCTCGTCCGCGGCAAGGCGTCGATGCTGGGCGCGGCCTCGGGCATGATCGCCGGCCTCGTGGCGGTGACGCCGGCGGCGGGCTTCGTCGGCCCGGTCGGAGCGATCGTGCTTGGCGCCATCGCAAGCGTCTGCTGCTACTTTTTCGTGACCGTCGTGAAGGTAAAGGCCGGCTACGACGACTCGCTCGACGTGTTCGGCGTTCACGGTATTGGCGGAACCGTAGGCGCGATCGGTACAGGCATCTTCGCCTCCACGGCACTGGGCGGCGTCGGCTATGCCAATGGGGTGACGATGGGCGGCCAGGTCTCGACGCAAATCCTGGCAGTGCTGATCACCTACGCGTGGTGCGGCATCGGCTCGCTCATACTCTACAAGATCGTCGACACGGTTATCGGCCTGCGCCCAAGTGCCGAAGCGGAAGCGCAGGGGCTCGACCTGTCGTCGCATGGCGAGGTGGCCTACCACTCGTGAGAACGTCCCGGCGGTTGTCCGCCGGGAAAAAGTCCCGTCGTGGCTCACCCAGCGGTCCTGCCACGCCCTGGAGCTCCAGTCGGTCCGGCCCTCCGTTTGTGCGACGCGCGGTCCCCGATGGCGGGAGCTCCCGTCATTCCGACGATTCGAATCGCCCCGTTGCCTCCCTCAGAACGTGGCGCTCGGCTGCCGGAAGGCCCAAATTCGTTAATGATTGTTAACGACCACCCCCGGCCAAGCTCCGAATTATGACATTTGTGCAACAGTTGCCTCGGATAGGGCCTCAATGTGGCGGCCAAAATCACATTTGCGAGTTGAGTGCACCGGTGCGGCGGGCGATCTGTGGCGCGAGGAGCGTACATCCCTGGCGTTCCTCACCAAACCGGCCTGGGTCAGGTTGTCCTCCAGGGCATGGCTCCGGCTAATTATGAAATGCACTTTGATTGGAATCGGAAATGAACATTAAGAGTCTTCTTCTCGGCTCCGCTGCGGCTCTCGCCGCAGTTTCCGGCGCTCGCGCCGCCGACGCTGTTGTCGTCGCTGAACCCGAGCCGATGGAATACGTCCGCATTTGCGACGTCTACGGCGCCGGCTTCTACTACATCCCGGGCACCGAGACCTGCCTCAAGGTCGGCGGCTACATCCGTTACGACGCTCGTCTCGGCAAGTCCGGCACTGGCTATGGCGGTCTGAACAACGTGATCGACAAGCTCGATGGCGACAAGACCCACGACACCTACTACAAGCGCGCCCGTGCAGCCCTGAAGGTCGATGCCCGTTCGGAAACCGAACTCGGCACCCTGCGCGGCTACATGCACGTCGACTACGACTGGAAGACGATCGCTGTTGGCGAGGATCGCGTCACCGATACCGCCACCGGCCTCGGCATCGAGCACGCCTACATCGAGCTCGGCGGCTTCCGCGTCGGCAAGACCGACTCGCTGTTCTCGACGCTCACCGGTTATGCCGGCGGCGTGATTGCCGACGACATGGTTGCCTATGGCCCGTTCGACACGCACCAGATCGCCTACACCTTCACCGGTGGCAACGGCTTCTCGGCTGCCGTCGCTCTTGAAGAAGGCAACGACATCTACACGCTCGACACCTATGCTCCGCACGTGGTCGCAGGCGCTTCCTACACCCAGGGCTGGGGCGGCGTCTCCGGCGTCGTCGGCTATGACTCGGTGTTCAAGGAGTGGGCCGGCAAGGTTCGCCTGGATGTCAACGCGACCGAGCAGCTCTCGCTCTTCGTGATGGGCGGCTACGGCACCGAGAAGAACATCTCCAACAGCTTCTACAAGTCGTGGAACGGCAAGTGGGCTGTCTGGGGCGGCGCCACCTACCAGTTCAACGACAAGCTCGCGGCTAACCTGCAGGTGTCCTACGACAAGGGTAGCGACAAGTGGACCAACGACGACGGCGAGACGCTCGCGCAGGAGACTGCCGTGGCTGCCAACGTCGCCTACACGATCGTCCCGGGCCTCACGATCACCCCGGAAGTGGATTACAAGCGGTATCGCTGGAATAACGCCGCTGGTGATCGCGTGCACGAAAACGCCTGGAGCGGCATGGTTCGCTTCCAGCGCTCGTTCTAATCGACTCATCAGTCGGTTGGAGAAACCCGGCGGGCAACCGCCGGGTTTTTTTTGTTTGCAAGAATGTTCTGTTGGGGTCCGCCTGACCCTCGGCGATCCTGAAGCCGCGGATGTGAGACCGCGCTGGCACAGCCTGGAAATCGTTTCCGCCCATGGTTAATGCCGCCTTAACCTTCCCGCCGGTAATCTGACGGCCGACTCTGGCCAAGGTGCGTTCGTGCCGTGGCATCTTCATTTCGGACGGGGAAGCAACATGCGTTCGGCCACACAATTGGCGCTGACCGACACGGGGCACGGCCTGAAGGACTTCGTGTGGCGGCAGGCCGCGCGGCTGGTGGGGCTGGCGCTGTTCGGCTTCGTCGCCTTCGCGCTTGCCAGCCTCGGCACGTGGAACGTGGCCGATCCGAGCTTCAGCCACGCCACCGACAATCCCGTCACAAATGCGATGGACTATCCGGGTGCGGTCTTCTCCGACCTTGCCATGCAATTCTACGGCCTGTCCTCGGTCGCGGCACTGGTGCCGGCGGTGGTCTGGGGCTTTCTGCTGATGACAGCGCGCGGCGTGGACCGCATGCCGCGCCGTGCCTTCGCCTGGTTCGGCGCGTCGCTTCTCTCGGCCGCAATTGCAGGCTGCACCACACCGCCACCGACCTGGCCGCTGCCCAGCGGGCTCGGCGGGGTGCTTGGCGACATGGTGCTGAAGATCCCGGGCATGCTGACTGGCGGCTATCCGGCCGGATGGGTGGGCACTTCAGTCGCTGCGGCGTTGGCTGTGCCGGCGCTGTGGCTTTTCGGATATGGTTCCGGGCTGCTGTTGCGGCAGCGAGATTCTGCGCTTGAAGAGCAGGCCGAAAAGGAACAGCGCGAGCGCGACCTCGCATCCCTTGTCGACGAGGACGATGAGGACGAGGGTATTCTGGCCCTTGGCGCGGTCACCCACTGGTGGCTGTCGTTCAGGGCATTCCTGCATCGCCACTCGGCCCGTCGCGGGTCGCGCGACGGTTATGGCCGCGCCGCGCCGCAGCCGGAGAGCGCGTGGCGCCGCGCCGCCGAGAGGGTCGAGGTTGCCGAACGGGCCGAGGCGCGGGTCAGCCCCCAGGGCAGGGCGCGCGTGGAGCCCGAATTCTTTGCCTCCATGGTCGCCGACCGCGCGGCCGCCGCCCATTCCGACGACGAGGAGCAGGACGAGGACGAACTCGACTTCGTGCCGGACGGCATCATCGCCGCCGCGCCGCGCGCCCAGGCGACGATGGTGCAGCATTTCCGCTCGCCATCGAACGCTCCTGCCATGGCGAGCGCTCGGGTGGGAAGCCCCGCGCCGCGGCCGGCGCTGGGCGCGCGCGCGCAACGCGAGGCGCAGGCTTCGCTGATCGGCTCCAATGCTTTCGAGATGCCGTCGCTCCACTTCCTCGCCGAACCGAAGAACATTTCGCGCGACCCCACCCTGTCGCAGGATGCGCTCGAGCAGAATGCGAGGCTGCTGGAGGGCGTGCTGGAAGACTTCGGCGTCAAGGGCGAGATCATCCACGTCCGGCCGGGCCCCGTCGTCACGCTCTATGAGCTGGAGCCGGCGCCGGGCATCAAGTCCTCGCGTGTCATCGGCCTCGCCGACGACATCGCCCGCTCGATGAGCGCTATCGCGGCCCGCGTCGCCGTCGTGCCGGGGCGCAACGCGATCGGCATCGAGCTGCCCAACGCCAAGCGCGAAACCGTCTATCTGCGCGAAATCCTCGCCAGCCGCGACTTCGAGCAGACCAAGGCGAAGCTGGCACTGGCGCTCGGCAAGACGATCAACGGCGAGGCGGTCATCGTCGACATCGCCAAGATGCCGCACGTGCTGGTGGCTGGCACCACCGGCTCGGGCAAGTCGGTGGCCATCAACACCATGATCCTCTCGCTGCTCTACCGCATGACGCCGGAAGAGTGCCGCCTGATCATGATCGACCCGAAGATGCTGGAATTGTCGGTCTATGACGGCATCCCGCACCTTCTGACGCCGGTCGTCACCGATCCGAAGAAGGCGGTGGTGGCGCTGAAATGGACCGTGCGGGAGATGGAGGACCGCTACCGCAAGATGTCCAAGGTGGGCGTGCGCAACATCGACGGCTTCAACGCCCGCGTCGCGCAGGCCAAGAAGAAGGGCGAGCAGATCAGCCGCACCGTGCAGACCGGCTTCGACCGCCAGACCGGCGAGGCGATCTACGAGACGGAAGAGTTGGACCTCGAGCCGCTGCCCTACATCGTCGTCATCATCGACGAGATGGCCGACCTGATGATGGTCGCCGGCAAGGACATCGAAGGCGCCGTGCAGCGCCTGGCGCAGATGGCACGTGCGGCTGGCATCCATGTCATCATGGCCACGCAGCGTCCGTCGGTCGACGTCATCACCGGTACCATCAAGGCCAACTTCCCGACCCGTATCTCCTTCCAGGTCACTTCGAAGATCGACAGCCGCACCATTCTGGGCGAGCAGGGCGCCGAGCAGCTTCTGGGCATGGGCGACATGCTCTACATGGCCGGCGGCGGCCGCATCCAGCGCGTGCACGGGCCCTTCGTCTCCGATGACGAGGTCGAGAAGGTGGTGGCGCATCTCAAGCTACAGGGCGTGCCGCAATATCTCGACGCCATCACCGAGGACGACGGCGAAGACGAAGCAGAATCGTCGTCCAAGGGCGGCGGCGGGGGCGGCAACTTCGAGGATTCGGACGACCCCTACGACCAGGCGGTGGCGGTGGTGCTGCGTGACGGCAAGGCCTCGACCAGCTACATCCAGCGTCGCCTCGGCATCGGCTACAACCGCGCCGCCTCGATCATCGAGCGGATGGAGCAGGAAGGCATCGTCGGCCCGGCCAACCATGCCGGCAAGCGCGAGATCCTGGTCCCGACGGATGAGGACAAGATGTGAAGCCGGTCCGGCGGCTGAACGAGTTTGACCGCCAGCCCTTGCAAAGGCCAAACTTCAGCCCAACTACGCGGCTATCCGTCGTCGAACGTAACGACGCAATCGAAAGTGAAGACCGGCATGACCAAAGACGCTTTGACCCCGACCTGGACGCAGAGGGCGCGCCGCCGGTTCCTTTGCATCGCCAGTGCCACATTCTGTCTGGCCGCGCTTCCCGGCTTCGATGCGCTCGCGCAGGCTACGCCGACCGACACGGCCCAGAAGATTGCCGATCACTTTGCCGGAGTGCGCACCATGACCGGCGAGTTCGTGCAGTTCGGCCCGCGCGGCGAACAGACCGGCGGCAAGTTCTACATCGAGCGGCCCGGCAAGATTCGCTTCAACTATGATGGCGCGTCCGGCTTCAAGGTCATTTCGGACGGCGAGTCGGTCGTTCTCGACAACAAGAAGATGAACACGATGGATCTCTATCCGTTGTCGAAGACGCCGCTGAAGCTGCTGCTCGACGATCGGATCGACCTGTCCGGCGACAAGGTCAAGAACGTCAAGGAAGAGGACGACCTGACCACGATCCAGCTCGCCGACAAGTCGGTCTTCGGCAATTCGAAGATCACGATGATGTTCGATCCGAAGAGCTATGAGCTGCGCCAGTGGACCATCACCGACGCCCAGGGCAAGGACACCACGGTGATGATCTTCAATGTCCAGGAGGGCGTGAAGATCGACGAGGCCCTGTTCAAGATCGACTACCGGCGCAATCTCGAAGTCAATCGCAAGACCAGGCAGTGACCTGACACGGCCGGAAGCTGTGGACAGCAGCGCCTGCGCCAAGCTGTAGGGTGGCTGCGCTTGTAATTGCCGGCCTTGCCTGCCAGTTTCCGGAGCGTCTTTCCCGAAACCGGATTCTTCATGTCTCTGTCGATCGCCACCTGGAACATCAATTCCGTTCGCCTGCGCATGCCTTTGGTCGAGCGGTTCCTGCTCGAGAAGGCGCCGGACATCCTGTGCCTGCAGGAGACCAAATGTCCGAACGACCAGTTCCCCTCGGCGGCTTTTCGCAAGCTCGGCTATGAGCATTTGGCGATCAGTGGCCAGAAGGGCTACCATGGCGTGGCCACTGTCGCCCGCCGGCCGATCGAGCTGGTCGAGAAACGCGATTTCTGCACCATGGGCGATTGTCGCCATCTGTCGGTGCGGTTTGCCTCGGGCGGCAAAAATGTGCTGCTGCATAATTTCTATGTGCCGGCCGGCGGCGACGAGCCCGATCCCGAGATCAACCCGAAGTTCCGCCACAAGCTCGATTTCGTCGAAGAGATGAACGCGATCCGCGCCGACCATGACGAAACGTCCGGCTCGATCCTGGTCGGCGATCTCAACATTGCGCCGCTGGAGCACGACGTCTGGTCGCACAAGCAGCTCCTGAAAGTCGTCAGCCATACCCCCGTCGAGACTGAGAATTTCGAGGCGATGCGCAAGGCCGGCAACTGGGTCGACCTGATGCGGCTGAACGTTCCCTATGAGCAGAAGATCTACACCTGGTGGAGCTATCGCTCCCAGGACTGGGAAGCTTCCGATCGCGGCCGCCGGCTCGACCACGTCTGGTCGTCGGAAAATCTCGCGTCGAGCCTGAACGGCATCGAGATTCTGCGCGAGGCGCGCGGCTGGGAGCGGCCGTCCGACCATGTGCCGGTGATCGCGCGCTTCAATCTGGACTAGCAGTCGGCCAGCCCGAATCAGGGCGTGAAGCGCGGCGCCAGTTCCTCGATGCGCCGAATCAGCGCCTGCAATTCGTCGGCTATGTGCCGGTGAAGGCGGATGGCGAGCTCGGGATATTCCTCGAGCATGCGGTGAAACATTTTCCGGTTGAGCCGCAGCACTTCCGAATCGGTGGCGGCGGCCGCGCTGGTCAGGCGCCTGGTGTCGGCGATCAGGGCCAGTTCGCCCAGGATGGAGCCAGGCTTCACGATCGCCAGCGGCGTCCGATTTTCGTCACTTTCGCGAAACAGGATGATGCTGCCGCTGACGACGACATAGGCGGAATCGGCCTCGTCTTCCTCGAGGTAGAGCTTGCGGTTGGCCGCGAGGTGCATCGATTCGGTGCCGAAGGCGAGCAGGCGCAGTTGCTCCTGCGTGAAGCCCTCGAAAAGCTTCACGCTGGAGAGAGTGCGGATGTCGTCATCCAGCGCCATTACGTCCCCAAGTCCTCGGGCTGGCGTTCCCCCGCTTACGTTTATGCGGTCCCCCCAACCGCAAACCGGTCAGGGAACCAGCTTGTATCCGCCGCTTTCTGTCACAAGAATTTCCGCATTGGAAGGATCGCGCTCGATCTTCTGGCGCAGTCGGTAGACATGCGTCTCCAGCGTGTGCGTCGTCACGCCGGAATTGTAGCCCCAGACCTCTTCGAGCAGGACGTCGCGGGTGACGACTTTCTGGTCGGCGCGGTAGAGGTATTTGATGATCGAGGCTTCCTTTTCGGTCAGGCGTACCTTGGCCCCACGCTGATCCAGAAGCAGCTTCTGGCTGGGCTTGAAGGTGTAGGGACCGACCGAGAATGTGGCGTCCTCGCTCTGTTCATGCTGGCGCAGTTGCGCGCGGATGCGGGCAAGCAGCACGGCGAAGCGGAACGGCTTGGTCACATAGTCGTTGGCGCCGGCCTCCAGGCCGAGGATCGTGTCCGAATCAGTATCATGCCCGGTCAGCATGATGATCGGCGCCTTGTAGCCGCCCTTGCGGAGGATTTTCACTGCTTCACGGCCGTCCATGTCCGGCAGGCCGACGTCCATGATCAGTAGGTCAATGAGGCCGCCACGGGCGACCGCAATGGCCTTGGAGGCGGCGGATTCCTGCAAAACATCGAACTCCTCGTAGAGCGAAAGTTGCTCGACCAGGGTGGTGCGCAGGTCTTCGTCGTCGTCGACGATGAGGATGGTTCGCGTGCTCATGGATCAATCCGTTGTTTTCAATGATTAATTCTGTTGACCAGCGATCGTTTATGCGGAACCTAGCCTCCAGAACAGCCAATCACGGTGATTTGTTCCATATGCAATCATACTCCAAAAAACATGAGCGCAATGAGGCATATGCAAAAATCCCGCACCAAATCCGGGTTCTGACGGTTCGCGCCCGCCCGGGACACCCTTCGCAGGGGTTGCTGAATGTCGCAGGCACGGTGTTTCCCTGCGCGCTCGGGAGCGGGGGCATCACGGCCAACAAGCGCGAGGGCGACGGCGGCACGCCTCTGGCGGCGATGCGCATCCTGTCGGGTTATTTCCGGCGAGACCATTTCACGGGCAAGCGGACGCGGTTGGCGATGCAGGAGATCGATGCCTCGCTGGGCTGGTGCGAGGTGCCGGACGACCGCAACTACAATCGCCCCGTCCGGTTGCCCTATGCCGCGAGCCATGAGCACATGCGGCGCGACGACCGGCTCTACGATGCCTGCCTGGTTCTCGACTGGAACATCCGCCCGCGTCGTCGCGGGCGCGGCAGCGCCATTTTCTTCCACCTTGCCCGGCCCGGCTTCACGCCGACGCAGGGGTGCGTGGCGGTGACCGCCAGGGTGATGGCACGGCTGCTGCCGTATCTTTCGGGCCGGACAGTGCTGAGGGTGGTGCGTTAGCTCGAAGCAGTCCGGCCGGACGCTCAGACGCCCCACCAGCCGAGGATCGCGCCCATGATGAGGGTGACGCCGAGCCAGTGAAGGCCGTCGATGATCGTGAGGCTCCAGCCGAATCCCTGGTAGCGGTGATTCACCGCCTGCGTGGTGGCGATGAAGCCCAGCCACACGAACAGGCCTGAAATCAGGCCGTTCTGGAGAGTGACCTCACCGGCACCGAGGTGCCCGAGGACACCCGCGAGTACCCAGGCCATGATCAGTTCGCAAAAGAAGTTGGTGATGAAGAGTGCCGGGGACATCTTGGCCGTCGTCGGATCGATCCGTGCAGCCTTCATCCACGGCTTGCTCAAGGCGCCGTAATAGACCGCTCCGAACGCAAAGGCGGCGATTGCCGCGACAAGGATCGCCAGATAGTTCACGCCGGCAAAGTTCATGATGTCCTCCCGCTACAGCATTTTGATTGAACGCCGTCTGGAAGTGGCCGTCAACCGAAGCGCCAGACCGTGGTGCGCTTGACCTCGGCGTCCTCCAGGGCGCGGGTGACCGGCACCTGGTAGGCGGCAAGTGGGTCGAGCCGTTCCTTCGGAAGATAGGAGCGGCCGGGATCGCCGACGAGAATATCGGCCCCGCGTCGGCGCAGGGCGGAAAACCATTCGACCAGCCGTTCGGCGAAGTCCTTCTGATAGAAAACGTCGCCGGCCAGAACCACTTCCCAGCCGCCATCGGTGCCGATCGTGTCACTGCCGACGAAACGCGGCGAAACGCCGTTGGCCGCGCCGTTCAGCGTTACGGCTGCTTCGCAGAAGCGGTCGATGTCGGCAGCGATCACTTCGCGCGCGCCGGCCATGGCCGCGGCTATGGCCACCAGGCCGGAGCCGGATGCGAAATCCAGCACGCGCTTTCCCCGAACCGAATCGGGATTGTCGAGGATGTAGCGGGCCAACCCTTGTCCGCCCGCCCAGGCAAAGGCCCAGAACGGCGGAGGAAGACCGATCTCGGCCAGCTCTTCCTCGGTCTTTTCCCACAGCTCATGCGCTTCGTGTGCGAGATGCAACCGGATCTCGGGCACGTGAGGCGGCGCCATCAGTTCGGTGTTGGCGCGGATGAATCTTTCGGCCTCCGCGGGCGTCACGGCGCGGGATCGAGGCCGCCCATACGGCAGACCTCTTGCCATTCGTCGGCGGTTACCGGCTGCACCGACAGGCGCATCGAGGTCACCAGCGACATCTTTTCAAGCTTCGGATTGGCCTTCACGTCGGCCAGCGTCACCGGCCGCGGCATATCACGCACGGCGCGGACGTCGACGCATTCCCAGCGCGGGTCTTCCGTGGTGGTGTCATGATGGGCAAGCGCGCAGACCTCGCAGATGCCGACGACATTGAGCCCCTCGTTGGAGTGGTAGAAGAAGCCGAGATCGCCGATCTGCATGGCGCGCATGTTATTGCGGGCCTGGTAGTTGCGCACCCCGTCCCATTGGGTGCCCTTGCCTCCAAGCGCCTTGAGCATGTCGAAGGAGAACTTGAACGGCTCGGATTTGAACAGCCAATAGTTCATGTCGTGCGTCCTCAGGCGCTTGCCGGATTGTTGAACACCCAGTTCCAGGGGCGGATCTCGACCGTATCGAACAGCCCGGCTTTCGCGTAGGGGTCCCGTGCCGCCAGGTCGGCAGCGGCCGCTTTGTCGGCGGCCTCGATCACCACCAGGCTGCCGCAGGGCTTCCCGTCGTCATCCAGGAAAGGGCCGGCGAATTTCAGCGTGCCGTCGGCGTTGAGGCCGTTCAGGAAGGCGACGTGATCGGGCCGCACATCGAGCCGAAGCTGCAAATGGTCCGGCTTGTCCTTGCAGATGAACGCAAACAGCATGGTATTCCGCTCCTGTTTCCTTACTCAGCTTCGGGGCGCAGCGGACGCGACATCAGCGCAGAGACCGCTTCGTGAATGGTGAGCGCGCCTTCGAGGATCTGCGCAACGGCGGTGGTGATCGGCGCGTCGATGCCCAGCTCCCGGGCAATCCGCGCGGCAATCGCGGCCGTGGCGACGCCTTCGGCCAGCGGCCGGCCGGCAAGTGACTCGCCGCGCCCCAGCGCCAGTCCGTAGGAGAAGTTGCGCGATTGCGCCGACGAACAGGTCAGCATCAGGTCGCCGAAGCCCGAAAGCCCCATCAGCGTTTCCGGCCGCACGCCGAAGGCCGCGCCGATGCGGCGCAACTCGGCGAAGGCGCGCGTCACCATCGCAGCTTGGGCGCTTGCGCCCAGTCCGGCCCCAGTCACGGCGCCCGCGGCAATGGCAAAAACGTTCTTCAGGGCACCACCGAGCTCGACGCCGACAAGATCGTCGGTCGAATAGCAGCGGAAGCTCTCGGTCGAGAAGCGCTGTGCAAGTGCTGCCGCCAGCTTTTCCTCGCCCGCGGCGATCACCACTGCCGTGGGCAGGCCGCGCGCCACGTCCGTTGCGAAGCTCGGGCCGGAAAGGGCGGCGACCGGATTGCCTGGGACAAGCTCTTCCGCGATCCGCGACAGCAGCGTGCCGGTGTCGCGCTCGATGCCCTTGGCGCAGAGCACGAGCGGCACGCCGGCCGGCATATGCGGTTTGGCCTGGGTCAGAACTGCGCGCAGAACTTGCGCCGGCGTGACCACCAGCACGCAGTCGGCCCCGCGCAGTGCCTCGTCGAGATCCGTGGTGGCATCCAGCGGCGGCTCGAGGCGCATTCCTGGCAGGTAGCGAGGATTTTCGCCTTGCCGGATTGCCGCCACCATTGCCGCGTCGCGAGCCCACAGGCGCACCGCATTGCCGCCGCGGGCCATGGTCAGGGCAAGTGCCGTTCCCCAGGCGCCGCCGCCCAGAACCGTGATGCGATATTCCTTCACGCCTTTGCTCCCCGCCGGCCCGAGCCCACCACCGGCGCCGACACGCTGTCGAGCGGCCAGCGCGAACGCGGCACGAAATCCATCGCTCCGGGCTCTACCAGCCCGGTACGCATGCGTTCAATGCCGGCCCAGGCGATCATCGCCGCATTGTCGGTGCACAATTCATGCGGCGGCGCCACGAAGGAAAAGCCGTGATCCTGGCAAAGCGTCTCCAGCGTTGCCCGGATCGCCCGGTTGGCCGCGACGCCGCCGGCGACGACCAGTGCCGGAGTCTTCGCGCCGGGATATTCCTCGCGGAATCGTGCCAGCGCCCGGCCGACACGGTCGCCCAGCGCATCCGAAACCGCCGCCTGGAAGGAGGCGCAGATGTCGGCCACATCCTGGTCGGTCAGCGGCGCGATTGCGGTCGCGGCCTGCCGCACCGCGGTCTTCAGCCCCGAGAACGAAAAGTCCGGCCTCGCCTCGCCCTTCATCGGCCGGGGGAAGGCGAAGCGGGCGGCATCGCCGCTTGCCGCGGCCTTTTCCACGTTCGGGCCGCCCGGATAGGGCAGGCCGAGCATCTTGGCGGTCTTGTCGAAGGCTTCGCCCAGCGCGTCGTCAATGGTCGTGGCCCAGCGCTGGTAGTCGCCGACGCCGCGCACGAGCAGAATCTGCGTGTGGCCGCCGGAGACGAGCAGCAGCAGATAGGGGAACGAAAGCTGGTCGGTGAGCCGCGCCGTCAGGGCATGGCCCTCGAGATGGTTGACCGCGATCAGCGGCTTGCCGGCAGCGGCGGCGATGGCCTTTGCGGTCATCAGGCCGACGATCAGCCCGCCGACGAGCCCGGGCCCGGCGGTGGCGGCGACGGCATCGATCTCGGCCAGATCCGTTCCCGCCTTGGCCAGCGCAGCCTCCACGATGCCGTCCAGCGCCTCGACATGGGCGCGCGCCGCGATCTCGGGCACCACGCCGCCGAAGGCCGCGTGCTCCTCGATCTGGCTCAGGACGACGTTGGACAAGATCCGCGGCGCCGAGCCTTCGCTGAGCGCGACTACGCTCGCAGCCGTCTCGTCGCAGCTTGTCTCGATCCCGAGCACGCGGATCATGGCGTCATTTGGTTGCATTGCCCGACCGTGATTTCCCCGATAGGAGGATTGGGGGAAGAAACATTCCCGTTCGCCGGGTGGGTATCACGGACCGAGCGCCATGCAAACAAAAGCCTTGAAAATCGGAACACGCGCCAGCCCGCTGGCATTGGCGCAAGCAACCGAAACCCGCGCCAGGCTGATGGCCGCGCACGGCCTGGGCGAAGAAGCCTTCGAGATCGTGCCGCTGACCACGACGGGCGACCGCATCCTGGATCGTCCGCTTTCTGAGGTGGGAGGCAAGGGCCTCTTCACCAAGGAACTCGAGGAGGCCCTGTTCGACGGCCGAATCGACATTGCCGTCCATTCCTCGAAGGACATGGCGACGGTTCTTCCCGAGGGCCTCGAGGTTTCGACCTTCCTGCCGCGCGAGGACACGCGTGACGCCTTCATCGGCAAGCTCGCGCCTTCCATTGCCGAACTGCCGCATGGAGCCGTCGTCGGCTCCGCCTCGCTTCGGCGCCAGGCGCTGATCCGGCGCATGCGGCCCGACCTCGATGTGGTGATCTTCCGCGGCAACGTGCAGACGCGTCTGCGCAAGCTGGAGGAGGGCATCGCCGCCGGCACGCTGCTCGCCAATGCGGGCCTGCGCCGCCTCGGGATGGAGCATGTCATCACCGACCTGATGTCGCTGGAAATGTTCCCACCGGCGCCCGGCCAGGGCGCCATCGGCATCGAGATCCGCTCCGCGGATGCGTGGGTAAAGCAGATGCTCGCGCCGATCCATGACGAACCTACCGGATATGCGCTTGCCTGCGAGCGCGCCTATCTGCGCGTGCTCGACGGGTCCTGCCGCACGCCCATCGCCGGCCATGCCGTCGTTGACGGCGACCGACTGTATTTCAGCGGCATCATCCTATCCCTCGACGGTCAGGAAGCGCACGAGGTGCGAGCCGAAGGCAAGGCGACGGATGCCGAGGCGATCGGCCGCGCTGCTGGCGAAGAGGTCCGCGACAGGGCCGGCACGCGTTTCTTCGAGGGCTGGGGCTGAATGGGCGGCCGCGTCCTCGTGACACGGCCTGAGCCTGCCGCGTCGGCCACGGCGCGACGGCTCGAAGCGGCGGGATTTTCGCCGATCGTTCTTCCGCTTTCACGGACCCAGCCGCTTGCCGTTGACGCGACTGCGCTCCCGGATCACATAGACGCAGTTGCCGTCACCAGCGCCAATGCCGTTCGGCATGCGTCGGCTGAGCTGACCGCCGCCCTGAGTGCGAGGCGCTGCTTCGCGGTAGGCCGAAAGACGGCCAAGGCGGCGCGAGAGGCGGGCTTCCGGCTTGTCACGGAAGGCCCGGGTGACGCCGTCGGCCTCGCGGCCATGATCGCCGCTGAACTGCCCGTGGGGGCACGCATCGCCTATCTGACCGGCCGCGTGCGGCTGCCCGATTTCGAACGGCGCCTGACGGAGGCAGGATACAGGCCGCATGTCGTCGAGACCTACGACACCTGCCTTGCCGACCAGTCGGCCGAAACTCTTTCCGTGCTTCCGAAGGATGGTTCGGTCGATGCGGTTCTGCTCTATTCGGCCAAGGCCGCCGAGGCTTTTTCGGCTCTCGCGAAAGGCGATTCGCGGCTTACGTCGACACGCTGCCTGTGCCTGTCCGGCCGGGTCGCCGATGCTCTGCAGGGCGCGCAGACCGACAGGATTTTCGTGGCGGATGAGCCGTCCGAGGAAGCGCTGGTGGCGCTTCTGACGGCCGTCTGCGGGACCGCTTCATGACCGCGCCTCTTTTCACGCCCCGCTGGTGTGGTACTGATCCCTTCCACGGTCTCGCGCCTGGGAATTTTTGAAATCGACAATCATTGCGGAGTTCTCACATGGTCAAGACGCCGAGTACGCGGCACTCGAAGACGCATCGGGAACCGGTGACAATCGAGCTGGAACCGGGCGCGGTCTCGCGCATTTCCGACCCGCAGGACGAGCCGTCCAAGGCGCAGCCCGAGACCCCCACGACACAGGATTCCACGATGGCTGAAAAGACCGCCGAGGCGCCGGACGCCCCGAGCAAGCCCGATCTGCAGACCGAATCCGCGGCACCTGCGAGCGAGCGCGCTGCCGCCAGTGCCGCCCCGGAAGCCGGCGAAGCTGCGCGAGAAAGGCGCTGGGCAGGGCCTTCGGTCGAGCAGCCGGAAACCCGGCGCGGAGGCTTCCCGCCGCTGGTCGCCGGCCTGGTCGGAGGGCTGATCGCGGTTGCCGGTGCGGGAGCGCTGCAATATGGCGGCGTGCTGCCGGCTCCCGGCACGAGCGATGCGACGGCCCCGGCGCTGGATGCGCTGCGTGCCGAGCTTGCCGGGATGCGTCAGGATATCGACACACTGAAGGGTGCCGCCGGCCAGCCGGACGCGCGTACGACCGGCGAGATCGAGGCGGTGACCAGGTCGCTCGATGAGGTGAAGGCGGACATCTCCAGCCTGCGCCAGTCTGTCGAGGCTTCGTCGGGCAGCGGGAACGCGGTGGAGGCGCTGGACGGCCGCATCAAGGATATGGAGGCCGAGATCGCCGCGCTGCGCGAGCAGGGTGCGGCTCAGGCAGCTTCCGGCGATATCACCGCGCTTGGCGAGCGCATAGCCAGCCTCGAGGCGCTGGAAAAGGCCAATGGCGAAGCGATCGCCGCGAGCAATGGCAAGCTTTCCGCGCTGGAACAGAAGGTCACCGACCTGTCCGGCAAGGTCGAGGCGCAGGCAGGGCAGCCCAAGGTGGCGCTGGCCATCGCCGCTTCGGCGCTCAAGTCGGCGGTCGAGCGCGGCGCGCCGTTCGAGGCGGAGCTGGAGACCTTTGCCGCGTTGTCGCCCAATGCGCCCGGCCTCGACGCCCTGCGTGCCTATGCGCAGTCCGGCGTGCCGACGATGACGGAAATCCTCGGCGAGGCCGATGCGGCGGTGAAGGCGATGATCGCAGCCGGCAAGCCGGTCGATGAGAAGGCAGGCTTGTTCGACAGGCTGCTCAACAGTGCCCAATCGCTGGTCACGGTGCGGCCGGTCGGTCCGGTCGAGGGCAGCGGTGTCCCGGAGACGGCGGCGCGCATGGAATTCGAGTTGAAGTCGGGCGAGCTCGACAAGGCGCTGGCCGAGTACGACTCCCTGCCCGAGCCGGCCAAGGAGGCGGGCGCCGCCTTTGCCGAGAAGGTCCGCGCCCGCGCCCAGGCGCAGAAGCTGGTCGACGAGGCGGTTGCCGGCGCGATGAAGGGCTAGGGGAGAAAGGCCGATGATCCGTATCCTCCTCTTCCTCCTGGTCGTGTTCCTGCTGGGGCTGGGCTTTGCCTGGCTTGCCGACCGGCCGGGCGACATGATCGTCACCTTCAACGGCTATCAGTATGAAGTGAAGCTCATCGTCGCGGCCGTTGCGGTGACGGCCATCGTGGCGGCGATGATGTTGCTCTGGTGGCTGACCAAGTCGATCTGGAACAGCCCCTACACCATTGCGCGCTATTTTCGCGTGCGCCGCCGCGATCGCGGCTACCAGGCTCTGTCGACCGGCATGATCGCGGCCGGGGCCGGAGACGCCGCGCTGGCGCGCAAGATGAACAGGCAGGCGGCCAAGCTGATCCGCTCCGACCAGGAGCCGCTGGTCCAGCTGCTCGACGCGCAGGCTTCGCTTCTGGAAGGCGATCACGAGGCGGCGCGCAGCAAGTTCGAGATGATGCTGGACGATCCCGAAATGCGGCTTCTCGGATTGCGCGGCCTCTATCTCGAGGCCGAGCGGCTGGGGCATCGCGAGGCGGCAAGGCACTATGCCAGCCGCGCGGCCGACGTGGCGCCGCAGCTTGGCTGGGCGTCGGAATCGACGCAGGAGGAGAAGGTCGAGCGCGGCGACTGGGACGGCGCCCTGAAGCTCGTCGAGGCGCAGAAATCCACCCGCCACATCGACCCGTCCGCCGCCAATCGCCGCCGCGCGGTGCTGCTCACGGCCAAGGCGATGTCCACCCTAGACTCGGACCTCCCCGCAGCGAGGCAGGCGGCCCTGGAGGCCAACCGGCTGGCGCCCGAGTTCGCGCCGACGGCCATGATTGCCGCGCGCGCACTGTTCCGGCAGGACGACATCCGCAAGGGCTCCAGGATCATCGAGACAGCCTGGAAGGCGGAGCCGCATCCGGAGCTCGCCGATCTCTACGTCCACGCACGTCCGGGTGATGCCGTGCTTGACCGCCTGTCGCGGGCGCGCCGGCTGCAGTCGCTCAAGCAGAATCACCCTGAATCGTCTCTTGCCGTGGCGCGTGCCGCGCTCGATGCCGGCGAATACAAGATTGCGCGCGAGGAGGCAGAGGCCGCTATCCGCATGCAGCCGCGCGAAAGCGCCTATCTGCTGCTGGCCGACATCGAGGAGGCCGAGACGAGCGATCAGGGTAAGGTGCGCCAGCTTCTTGCCAAGGCGATGCGGGCGTCGCGCGACCCGGCATGGGTGGCCGACGGCTTTGCCTCCGAGCGCTGGGCGCCGGCCTCGCCGGTAACCGGCAAGATCGACGCTTTCGAATGGCGGGTTCCGGTCGAGCGGCTGGGCCAGCTGATCGAGCAGGACGAGGAAGTATCGCAGGCCGTCCGGCCCGCGATCGAGGCTCCGAGCAAGCCGGACGCTGACATGGTCGAGCTCGCGTCCGAGCTGGGCGAGAGCAAGCCGCCACCGCCCAAAGCCGAACCGAGGAAGCGACAGGAAGCCGCCGCCCCGCCGGTGACGGATGCCGTGACAGAGGACGAAGAGCCGCGGCCGACCCGGCTGCCCGACGATCCGGGCGTCAACCCGGAGGAGGCGGAACAATCGCAGCGGCGCTTCCGTTTGTTCTGAAGACGGGGTGTCACGGACAGGATTTTCGCTTCGTGCCTCGCGTCGCGATGGACAGGCGCGCTGGGCTCGCGCTAGCTTCGGGCCGACTCACGGGAAATAGGAATGTTCGAACGCATTCTGTCCTTTCTGAAGGACCTGCCTGCCGGAATCTCCGGAACCGTCACGCTCAGTGCCGATGACCCGCGTGTGGCGGCCGCCGCACTGCTCTATCACGTCATGAGCGCGGACGGCGTGAGCCAGGACATCGAATGGGAGCGGCTGAAGCAGGTTCTGTCCGAAGCCTATGGCGTCAGCGGCAATGAGCTCGCGGCGCTGGTCGCGGCCGGAAAGCAGGCCGACGACGAGGCCATCGATCTCTACGCTTTCACCAGCGTCCTCAACCGGCATCTCGATGAGGCCGGCCGTGTCGAGTTCATCCGGCTGATGTGGGAGGTCGTCTATGCGGACGGCGAACTGCACGAGCTGGAAGACAACGTCATCTGGCGGGTGGCAGAGCTGATCGGCGTCGATCGACACGACCGCATCGCCATGCGCCGGCAGGTCGCTGAGACAGCGGCCAAGGCTACCAGCGGCAGGTCGGACGAATAGTCTCCATGCCGCCCATGCATCCCAGCCGCCGACCGAAAATCCTCGTGGTACTGCATCAGGAAAGCTCCAGCCCCGGGCGGGTCGGTCATCTGCTTCTGGAAAACGGGTTCGATCTCGACATCAGGCGGCCGGCGCTGGGCGACGACTTGCCCGAAACGCTGGACGGCCATGCCGGCGCCGTGGTCTTCGGCGGCCCGATGAGCGCCAACGACAGCGATGAATTCGTCCGTCGTGAGACGGACTGGCTGTCGGTGCCTCTGAAGGAGAACCGCCCCTTTCTCGGCATCTGCCTTGGCGCGCAGATGCTGGTCAACCATCTCGGCGGCAAGGTCGAGGGACATCACGAGGGACTGGTTGAGATCGGCTGGTACCCTTTGAAAGCGACCGACGAGGGCAGGAAGCTGATGCACTGGCCGGAGATGGTCTATCAGTTCCACCGCGAGGGCTTTTCGCTGCCCTCGGGAGCCACCCTGCTGGCGACCGCCGAAACCTATCCGAACCAGGCGTTTCGCTATGGCAGCAACGCCTGGGGCATCCAGTTTCACGCCGAACTCACCCGCATCATGATGCATCGCTGGGTGGTGCACGGGGCCCATCGCTTCGAGCTTCCGGGCGCGCAGCAAGGCCGCGACCATCTTGGCGGCCGGCTGATCTGGGACATGCACCTGAAGCGCTGGCTGGCGGAGTTCCTACACATGATCGTCGGTCGGCCTGAGCAGGCTTAAGGCATCATCCCGCAAAGGTGCAGACTTTCCGGGCAAGATCATGCGTTTGAAAAAGCTGGAGCGAGATAGCGATCCAGGGAAAAGCATCTCGCTCTAAAGCATGCTGTCGGGTGGCTGGCTCCCATCGATATCAGTGCCCAAGTCGCCGCCGAGCGCGATGAGAACCCCGGCGATCGCCGCACCGGTCGCCAGGCCGATGACGAAGCCGAGATTGGGGCTGCTCAAGGCCATGCCGATGACGGTTCCGGCGAGCGCGCAAACAATCAGGCAAACAGCGAACTGCAGCGTGTTCATGACTTTTCCCTCTGGCGTTTCCCGAGGTGCGCGCTGGGCCCGGCGTCCTGACGGCGGCGTGGCAGCAGTATTTTCTTCGATGAGTCCGCGGGATCGTGGTGCTATCAGCTCCAGCAACAGGTCCCGCCGGAGACCTCCTCTTCCTCGTCACGAGCAACGCGGATGATTCCGGCGCACCAATGCAGAGATAAGCCGCGAGCGTCCGAAGGGTTCCCTTGGCAAAGATGGCTCGCAGTTCCTTCGACCTATGCATTGCTACGCAACCATGACGATTTCGGTTACAGTTGGCTGACTCTGGCCGACGAAAACAGGCAGCCGCTTTTGAACGAACAGGTTTGAATCTGGGCAAAGGCCGGCAGGCAGGCGCGACGGAGGGGAAGGCCATGCTGGAAGAGTTTTTCGACCTGAAGGCGCAGGGCACGTCGATTCGGACCGAGGTGATCGCGGGGATCACCACCTTCCTGACCATGTCCTACATCATGTTCGTCAACCCCTCGATACTGTCCACGACGGGGATGGACCGCAACGCGGTGTTCGTGGCCACCTGTCTTGCCGCGGCGCTCGGCTCCGCGATCATGGCGTTCTTGCCGAAATGGCCGATCGGCATGGCACCGGGCATGGGGCTCAACGCCTTCTTCGCCTTCACGGTCGTGGCGGGGCTGGGCTTTTCCTGGCAGCAGGCGCTTGGCGCGGTCTTCATTTCGGGCGTCATTTTCCTCATCCTGACGCTTACCGGCGTGCGCAGCTGGCTGATCGCGGGCATCCCCCACTCAATGCGCAGCGCGGTTGCCGCCGGCATCGGCCTGTTCCTGGGCATCGTCGCGCTGAAGAGTTCCGGCATCGTCGTGGCCAACGAAGCGACCTTCGTGGCGTTGGGCGACGTGACCCAGAAGGGGCCCCTGCTTACCATTCTCGGCTTCTTCATCATTGCCGCCCTCGACGGCCTCAGGGTGCGCGGCGCGATCCTCATCGGCATCTTGGTGATCACCGCGCTGTCGATGGCGCTCGGCATAAGCGGGTTCCACGGCGTCGTCTCCATGCCGCCGAGCATCGCGCCGACATTCCTGAAGCTGGACATTCCCGGGGCGCTGCACACCGGGCTCCTGCACGTCATCCTGGTCTTCGTCCTGGTGGAGGTGTTCGACGCCACCGGCACGCTGATCGGCGTGGCCAAGCGCGCCGGGCTGATCGAGGAAGGCAAGCCCAATCGCCTGGGTCGCGCCCTTCTGGCCGACAGCACGGCCATCGTGGCCGGTTCGCTGCTGGGCACCAGCAGCACGACCGCCTATGTGGAAAGCGCTGCCGGCGTGCAGGCCGGCGGCCGCACCGGCCTCACGGCGCTGGTGATCGCGGTGCTTTTCGTGGCTTCGCTGTTCTTCTCGCCATTGGCGGCGGACGTGCCGGTCTATGCGACGGCACCGGCGCTGCTCTACGTGGCCTGCCTCATGGCGCGGGAGCTGGTCGACGTGGAATGGGGCGACATCACCGAGGCCACGCCTGCGGCGCTGACGGCGATGGTGATGCCCTTCACCTATTCGATCGCCAACGGCCTCGCCTTCGGTTTCATCAGCTATGCGGCGCTGAAGACCCTGACCGGTCGCCCCGCACAGGTCCATCCGGCGACCTGGCTCGTCGCGGCGCTTTTCATCGTGCGCTTCGCATTTTTCCCGACATAGGGGCGGGGCAAGCTCTCGAAGCAGGCGCCAAATTAAGAAGGGGCCGGCAAAGCGGCCCCTGGTCATCCTGCCGGACCGATCACGTTACTCGGTGATCGTGTATTCGCCGAGTTCGCAGAGGTCCTGCGTATCGGTGGTCGTGTCCAGGTCGGAATCCTCGGAGAACTCGAACTTCATATCGTATTTGCAGACCTTGCGGCCGTCGGCGATGGTCACGCGCGCGCTCTCGCCGGGATTGAGAACGTCCCTGCCCAAAACGTCCTCTTCCCACTCGTTGACGTTGACCGGAGACGTATAGAACTCGGTCAGCACCGAGTTGGTGCCGTTCTTGAGCGTGAAGACCAGATCGTCAGCCTTGGCAACCCCCACCGAAACAAAACCTGCTGCGGCGAATACCGCCGCAAATTTCAAAAACCCCATAATATTCATGCTCCTACCCGAAATTGGGCCGGTTGCTTATATGCTGACGGAAGATGAATACAATATGAATGCATGAAATTGTCCCAGCCAGCTCTACGCCCCCTTTTTGACCAAGTAACATTCCGAAGTAGTCTATGAAGTTCTGTCACACTCGACGCGCGGGGCAGTAAACGAAACTTCAGGTGTCTCGTCTCGGTTGGTAATGAGTGCTCAGTTTGGCGTGCCGATAGCGACGGCCAAGTCTTGCTTGGCGTCTGGCAGGTGACATTCATGAACAGAATTTGATCCGCTGGTGGAGCGGAGGGGGTATCCTTCAAAGGATTTTTCTTGCGCTATTTCAAATAGATTTTGCTATGGCCTGCTGCCGGTTTTTCGGGCGCTGAGTTAGGCTAAACCCACCTTGTTTTCAAACGCGTTCGGGTTGAGATAGCCCAGCGTGGAGTGGCGACGCTTCGGGTTGTAGAAGCGTTCGATGTAGTCGAACATATCCGCCTTGGCGTCGTCGCGGGTCTGTAGACCTTCCGTGCCGTCCTCTCGGTTTTCAGCGAGGAGAAGAAACTCTCCATGGCAGCGTTGGCCCAGACGTTGCCGGATCGGCTCATCGAGAATACATCCAGCGCTTCGCAGAGCCATGCCACCGGCCAGATCGAACGGTGCTTTGCAATAAAGCGAACTTCATATCGCGTCCCTTGCAAAGTAGGCCGCGGCCCTTTTTAGGATATCGCGTTCCGCCTCCAGCTTCGCGGCCTCACGGCGCAGCCTCTCAACCTCAAGCTGCTCCGGTTTCATCTGCCCATGGCCGGGCAAGGCCTGCGTCGGATCAGCACCACATTCCTTGACCCATTTGCGCAGGACATTCTCAGGAACGTCCAGATCGCCAGGGCGAACCAATCACCGGGCCTCGGCCGCCTAACGGCTGGCAGCGAATTCGAAGGATGCAATGACTACCGGTCTGAGGCCGCCGTCAGGCTGGAACCGGACGACGGCCACGTTCGTAAGCTGACTTAGAAGTTGTGATTGCCGTTGTAGTTTCCGTTGTGGCTGCCGTAGTTATCGTTGCCGTTCCAGTTGCCGTTGCGCGAGCCCCAGTTGTGGTTGCCGTTGTCGTTTCCGTTGTGGCTGCCGTCGTTGAAGTTGCCGTTCCAGTTGCCGTTGTTGGAGCCCCAGTTGTCGTTGCCGTTTCCGTTTCCGTTGTGGCTGCCGTCGTTGAAGTTGCCGTTCCAGTTGCCGTTGTTGGAGCCCCAGTTGCCGTTGCCGTTGCCGTTGCCGTTGTCGCTACCACCGGCAGCAGCGAAAGCAGTCATCGCGATAAGTGCGGTAGCTGTAAGCAGGAGCTTTTTCATAACGTTCCCTTTCATGAAGCGAGTATCAGGAGAGGACTGTTGTGGTGCGACTGCATTCACAACGCGCTAATCGTTGCGTTTGCGAGTGTGAAAATCAATTCGGGATAAACTCGCCTGTACATGTGAGGAAACAGAGAGCGCATGCATGTTTGAGTGCCGTCGCCTGCGGGGGGAAACCTGACGGTTGCGGGTAGAGGCTGCACTGGACTATGTGCGCGAAGGCGACACGCTGATCGTCACCAAGCCTGACCGCTTGGCTCGTTCGACGGCTGACCTCTTGGACATCACCGAGCGCCTGAAGGCCAAGGGCGTAACGCTGCGCATTCTCTCCATGCAGATGGATACCAACACTGCCACCGGCAAGCTGATGCTGACGATGTTGGCGGGCATTGCAGAGTTTGAACGTGACCTGATGCTTGAGCGGCAGCGCGAGGGCATCGCCAAGGCGAAGGCTGACGGCAAATACAGGGGCAGAGCGCCGACCGCTCGCCGGAAATCGGCTGAGGTCCTGGCTCTCAAGGCGCAGGGCAAGTCCGCCGACGCCATAGCCGAGGCGCTACAGGTGAGCCGGTCAAGTGTCTGTTGATTTCCGCCAGGAACTGACCCGGGATTTCCGCCGAGAATTGACCCGCCTTTCAGGTATGTTTCGGTTCGGTGGTGGTGGTCAAGGTCCTGCTTTTCTCCTTCGTGGTTTTGGTCTCA
>NZ_JBDZDS010000013.1:0-114487 GCF_040045035.1 Mesorhizobium sp. KR1-2
CTGAGTACGAGGCAGGCCTTCGCCGACGCGGCAACCTGACGCTGTGAATGACCGCGGAAGCTTTGTCGTCGTGGCAGGCACCGAAGCACGCGCGGCGGCCAGCAGCGCTACTCCGATCTGGCGATCGAGACGGCTCTGACTCTGGGTTTGGTGTTCGGCCTGCGGCTGCGCCAGACGGAGGGCTTGCTGACATCGGTGCTGCAATTGATGGGATTGGACCTCGCCGTCCCCGATCACACGACGTTGAGCCGCCGGGCACGGACGCGCCGATCGTTTGACAGACGGCAATGCGGCTGCGTTTCAGCAGAAGGACCTGTGCACGTCCTCCTCGACAGCACCGGGCTTGAGATTTGCGGCGCGGGCCAGTGGCTGGAAGAAAAGCATGGCGCCAGATCGCGGCGCGGATGGCGGAAACTGCATCTGGCATTGGATGCCGACAGCGGCGAGATCATAGCCCACGTCATGACTGACCAGGATACCGGCGACGCCTCACAGGTGGAGCCGCTACTGGACCAGATCGACGCCCCGATCGGTCAGTTCACGGCCGATGGCGCCTATGACGGAAAGCCGACCTACGACGTCGTCATCAGGCACAGCGCTGATGCCGCCGTTGTCATTCCGCCGCGCGCCAACGCGGTGGAAAGCCGGACACCGACGTCTCCACTCAACGAGATCATCATATCGCGGCGATCAACACGGACGGGCGGATGAAATGGCAAGCTGCGACCGGCTACGGCAAGCGTTCGCTGGCCGAGACCGCGATCGGCAGATACAAGTACATCATCGGACGTCGCCTGCGTGCAAGGTCGTTCAGGGCCCAGCAGACCGAAGTCGCCCTCGGCTGCGCCGTCCTCAATCGCATGCTTGCATGCGCCCGCCCGAAATCCGTCCGCTGCAACGCAGCGACTGCATAAATGGCGGCATCAAAAGATGAGAGCCCGGCAACTTTCCGATCCACGCACCAACGCTGCGCGAATCCCTCAGCACCAGTCAAGTTGATAACGCCTCTCGGAGAAACCTTCATGTAATTGCCAAAGTTGCAGCAGAGTTTGCGACAGGTCCGCTGCTTGGTCTCTAACGATCGGGCACGCACCCGTTCGATCATATGGACTGTGCGTAGCGGAAGAGGTTGTTTGGATCGACGGCCGCCTTTACCGCCATGAGCCGATCGAGATTGGCGCCATAATAGCGCTGGCGCCAATCCACCAGTGCGATGTCGGGAAAGTTCTGAAACGCGCCGACACCGCCCAGATCCCCCAAGCCGGCATAGAACTCGTCCTGCCAAGCGCCCGCGCGCCGTGCGATCTCCGGGCGCGCCACGTCGTCCTCGCTCCAGCTGATCCCGACGACCGAAAGCCATCGGCTGGAGCGATGCACGAAGGCCGTGGCATCCGACGGCACCTCGTTGATACGTCCGCCGGTCTGGAAGAAAAACAGATCGCCGTGGGCGCCCGTCCCCGGCCACCGCTGTAAATGCCCGAAGGCTTTTTTAAGAAATGCCGCATCCGGCGCCGCCGGCAAAAAGGTTGATCGTTCGCGGAAAAGGGCAGGTGCACCCGGCTCGGCGAGGAAATCCTGACCTTCCCAATAACCGAGTTCCCGCACGTCGGCGAAATCGGGCTCGGCGACGGCGACGACGGGAGCAAGGATAGCCCGCAGATCCTGCTCGCTGCCGGCGAACTGGCCCAGAAGCGTCACCGGAACCTGGCGCCCCTGCCGCCCAAGTTCCGATGTGACGCCGCCGAGCGAGATGCGGGTGCCCAGCGCCGTCGGCGCGGCGTCGGCAGCGGCAAAGAGTGCGTGCGCCACCGCCAGCGTGTCTGCGCGCCAGACGATTCTGAAAACTGTGATCCGCTCGTCGCACGGCACCGTCCTAAGCGTGAACTCAGTGCTCACGCCGAAATTGCCGCCGGCGCCGCCTCTGATGGCCCAGAAGAGGTCCGAATCCTGTTTCTCCCCGATGTCGCGGACGCGGCCGTCGGCAGTAACGATCTGGGCCTTGGCGAGAGCATCGCTGCCCATGCCCAGGCGGCGCATGTTGAAACCAATTCCGCCTCCGAGAAGGAAACCCGCGGCCCCCACCGTCGGGCAGCGGCCATGTGTGATCATCCGTCCGGCCCGGCGCAGCGCGTCGTAGACCTGTCCGTTCAGCGCGCCTGCTCCCACGGTGACCTCGCCGCTTTCCTCATCGTAGCGCACCGTGTGCATCTCGCGCATGTCGATGACCAGGTCATGGCTGGAGGAGAACCCGGAATAGGAATGACCTCCTCCCCGGATAGCGAAAGGCACATCATAGTCCTGGCACCAGCCGAGCACCTCGGCAACCATTTGCGCAGAGTTGCAATGGACGACCCCTGCCGGCCGCACGGACCGATAGCGCAAATTGTTGGGCAATGCCGCCTTGTCGTAGCCCGTCTCGCCGGGGCGCACCAGCCGGCCTTGGGTAAGTCGCCGGAGCCTTTCCCAGCTATCAGACGGCCCCAGGAGTGTGGCCGCACCCTCCGCCTTTGCCGGCCCCACAGCCAGTAGTCCAGCGGCGGCCGAACTCCCGAGCAGAAAACTGCGCCGACTAAGATTATGTGGGTCGACCATGGTGCCTCCTCAGCCTGCTTCCGAACATTTCGTTGCCGGAAGCGGCCTCAGCGGCGGACCGCTGCGGCTTTTGCATTTCGGAATTTTGACGAGCAATTCCCTTGGTCAGCCGACGGGTCATGCCGGAAGCCATCCGACACCGACCGAGCATGTCCAGTACGCCAAATCCGGCAAGGCATGTGCTATCCCCCACGCTTCGTCAGCGCGCCCGATGCAATGCCCTTAACTGATTCCCGCTGGCTTCAGCGGCGATTTCGATGAGCTTCCCGACCTATCCACACCCAAAACGGGTACCGTGGCGTCAACGTGAGGCATGCGCGCTCAAGCCCGGATTGGCCGACCTAATCGTGTCGTCATCGACGGCAACCCGACCAACAGGGAGGCTATGATCGCATGTGACGCCGAAAGCCGACTGCGGGATCGATCGCGTCGACCGCTGAAGCCAGTCTGCATCCAGCGGAGCCGCTATCTTAACACCCGGATCGAACAGGACCATCGGCGCGTCAAGCGTCGTGTCGGCTCCATGCTTGGCTTCAAGTCAGAGCCGAACGCAGAAATCATCCTGTCCGAAATGATCCACATGATGCGAAAGCGACAGGCGAGGTATGCCTACAATCCCAATCCGCAGTTTGCGATCCTCGTCGAATAAATCTCGCCGACGCCTCGTTTCATTGCGTTCGCAATAGGAGTTTGCGACAGAATCCGATCTGAGGCGGAAGGCGATGACGCTTGTAGCCGACGGCCGTATCGTCGCCATCATCGCAATCGTGTTGACCGTTCCGAAGCGACAAGCGCAGCCGGCTGGCATTCTGCGGAGATGAAAAATGCGCCGCGATCGCGATCGAGCTTGGTCCACCTGGGCGACATGGGCGCCACCGTCGGCAGTCCCTTTCCCGTCGCTGCGTGCTGGTGAACGCGGACACGGGAACTACGGATCACGATGATCTCGCCGTCGAATGCCTTTGAAACCGCAGCCAGCAGCCGATCCTGGGCCCCGGCTTTGCGTCACCGCACAAACCGTTTGTAGCAGGTGGTATAGGGGCCATAGCGGGCCGGCACATCGGCTCAGGGCGATCGGAAACGCCACAGGATACCGTTGGGCACCTTGCGGTCGTCAACGCCCGCCGCGCCGCGAACCTTGTTCGGCGGAGTATGAATGAAATCATTTGACTTCATCATGATGAATGATATCATTTACGCATGAGCTTGACATTGGAACGCCTTGGGTCAGTCGCCTCCGACACCTCCCCATCATTGATGCGGGTTGGTCAGTGGATATCTGCAAACCCCATCCAGACACTGTCGCAAAGCGCCGAGGAGATCGCCTTGCTGACCGGCACTTCCGTCGCCGCCATCAACCGGTTTTCCAGGGCGGCAGGATATAAAGGCTTTGCCGATCTCAAGGCCCAGTTGGGCGTCGAATTGCAGTCGGCCCTCGAATCCGCCGAGAAGCCAGGAAATCCGCAGGCCGCCTCTGAACTGCCGGCGTTGAGCCGCGCCATCGTGGAAGCCAGCACCGCCCCGCAGATTCCGTTGGTTGCCGGCGAGATCATGAAGGCACGGCGGGTCTGGCTCGTTGGTTTCGGATCGTCGACTTATCTTGCCGGATACGCCTTGCACGCCCTGACGCCCTTTGTGGATTTTGTGACCTCCATTTCCGGCGAAGGCGGAACCGAAGAAGCCACGCTGCGGCTCGCCCGTTGCGGCAAGGGCGATCTGATGATCGCATTTTCGCTGCCGCTCTATTCCAAGGACACAGTTCACTTGGCTCGTTTCGCCAGAACCCGCGGCGTTCGCGTCGTCGCGGTGACGGACTCGGCCAATTCGCCTTTGGCTGAAGTCGCCCAGAGCCTGTTGCTTGTGCCGGCGGCGCATCCCGTCTTGCCGAGTTCTTCACTCGGCATGCTTGCCGTGATCGAAGCCCTCGTCACGAAAGTCGTGAAGCTCAATCCAGATGCCGCGCGGCTGGCTCGTGAACTGACGGACTCAGTCTTGCCGCATCTGACTTTTTGAAGACAGACAGCAAACCAAAACAAACCCGGAGGGGACCATGAAGATATCGACAATGCTTATGTTGGGCGCCAGTGCTCTTTGCGCAATGGCAAGCGCAGGCACGGCACATGCCGGCGCTACACTCGACGCAATAACGAAGAACGGCCTCGTCACCTGTGGCGTCCACACCGGAAATCCGGGCTTTGCAACGGCCGACAGCGCGGGCAATTGGGCGGGCTTCGACGTCGATTACTGCCGCGCCTTGGCGGCGGCCGTGTTCGGTGACGCCAGCAAGGTCAAATATGTCCCCACCAGCGGTCAAACCCGTCTGACTGCCCTGCAGAGCGGCGAGATCGACGTGCTCGCCCGCAACACCACCTGGACCTTCACGCGCGACACCTCGCTGAACCTGCTCTGGGCCGGCGTGAATTTCTATGACGGCCAGGCGTTCATCACGGTGAAGAAGCCGGGCCTGGAAAGCGTCAAGCAACTCGACGGAGCCACGGTTTGCGTGGATTCCGGCTCGACCACCGAGAAGAACCTCGCCGACTACTTCAAAGCCAGGGGCCTGAAGTACACCGCCGTCGTCTTCGATCAGCCGGAGGCGTCCCATCAGGCTTTCCTGAATGGCCGCTGCAACGTCTACACCAACGACTTCACCAGCCTCGCCTCCTTCCTGACCACCGAGGTCACCGACAAGGAAGGCTACCAGATCCTGCCGGAGCTGATTTCCAAGGAGCCGCTCGGACCGGCAGTGCGCCGGGGCGACGACGACTGGTTCGCCATTGCCCGGTGGACACTCAACGTCATGATCGAAGCGGAAGAAGACGGGGTCACCTCGGAAAACATCGACAGCCTCAAGGCCTCGAGCGACGACCCCGCAGTCCTGCGCATTACCGGGGCAGGCGACGACCTTGGCAAGTTCCTCGGTCTCGACCAGAACTGGAGCTACAACGTCATCAAGCAGGTCGGCAATTACGGCGAGGTCTTCGACCGAAATCTGGGCTCGAAGTCATCCTTCAATCTGGCGCGCGGCCGCAACGCGCTCTGGTCCGAAGGCGGCATTCTGTACGCACCGCCGCTGCGCTAAGATGATGTCTGACGTCGAAATGCCTTCAATCGTGGGGACGGCCGGCGCCGTCCCCGCTTTCAAGCGGCAACGCACGGCCTACCGGGCAAGATCTGTCCCGCTGCAGGTCCTGGTCGTGGTGCTGACTGTCTTGTTCGCCGGCTGGATCATCCACAATGCCGCAAACAACCTGGCCGCGCGGCATATCGCATCGGGCTTCGGCTTCCTCACCGATGCTGCCGGATTCGCAATCTCCGAGGGTTTCGTGCCCTATGATGCGCAGAGTTCCTATCTCGTCGCGTTCGCAGCCGGTGCGGCCAATACCCTGCGTGCTGCGGTGCCCGCAATCATCGTCGCCAGTTTGATCGGTCTGACGCTTGGCGTCGCACAGATCAGCCGCCACGCTCTCCTTCGCCTGATCGCCAAATCGGTGGTTGATCTGCTGCGCAACATTCCCCTGCTCGTGCAGCTTCTGGTCTGGTACATCGCGCTGCTCGAGTTCCTTCCCAGGGTCGATAGCGCCTATAGCTGGGCCGGCGTCATCTATCTCAGCAATGGCGGCCTAGCCTTCGCCGCGCCGGTGCTCGATGGCCCGCATCGCATCGGCCTTGTCGTGGCGACTATCGCCCTTTTTGTCGGCGCGCTGTTCGTGCCGAGGCATCGCCTGAAAGCTTCCGCCGCGGCGGCCGCGGTGTCGGCCGCGATATGGCTTTTCATCCCCAGCCAATGGGACGTGCCCCAGGCCGGCTTCTTCGGCATTTCCGGCGGCGCCTCGATCAGCGTCGAGTGGCTGTCGCTGGTTGCCGCGCTGTCGCTCTATTCCGGCGTCTATTGCGCCGAGATCGTCCGCGCCGGCCTGATGGCGGTGCGCCGCGGACAATGGGAGGCGGCCCATGCGCTCAACCTGACGCGCGGCCAGACGCTTCGCAAGATCATCATCCCGCAGAGCCTGAGGGTGATCGTGCCGCCCTACACGAGCCTGGTGATGAACACGCTGAAGAACTCGTCGCTGGCCGTCGCGGTGGGCTATCCCGATATCGTTTCAATCGGAACGACATCGCTCAACCAGACGGGACAGGCGATCGAGTGCATCGCCGTCATCGCCGCCGTCTATTTGTCCCTCAACATCATCACAGCCTCGATCATGGGCGTCATCAACCGGCGCGCCCAATTGCGGGAGCGCTGAAGATGGCCGAGATGCTTCATCCCCCCATGCCGATGTCGATGCCACGTCGGCTATGGACGACACTGTTCAGCGACGCCGGCACCGCGCTGGTCTCCATGCTAATTCTCGCACTTATGGTCTACGCCGGGGTGAATGCATTGCGGTGGGGAGTGTTCGAGTCCGAGACGCTCGGCGATGTCACGGCCTGCCGAGCCGCCGGCGGCGCCTGCTGGGGCGCGCTGGTCGAGAAGGGACGACTGATCCTGCTCGGACGCTACCCGTCGACGGAGCAATGGCGTCCCATCGCCGGCACCCTCATCTTGCTTGTCTGCCTCGGCATTTCAGCCCTGCCGCAAAATTTCGGCCGCAGGGGCGTCGTGCTGGTAGCCTTCGCGCTCGTCTGCTTCGGCGTGCTGCTGCGGGGCGGTGTTTTCGGCCTGACGCCCGTCGACACGGATCTATGGAGCGGCCTGCCGCTGACCCTCCTGCTCAGCGTGGTGGCCTGCCTCTTCGGCATGCCGATCGGCATTCTGATTGCGCTTGCCCGGCGCTCGAAACTGCCCGTGCTGAGGTGGCTGGCGACAGGCTATGTCGAGCTGGTGCGCGGGCTTCCGCTGATCACGCTGCTGTTCTTTGGCGCCTTCGTTCTGCCGATCCTGCTGCCACCTGCGTGGCGGCTGGATCCGATGCTGCGGATCGCCGTCTGCGTGGTTCTGTTCGCGGCGGCCTACCAAGCTGAAGTGGTCAGGGCGGGCCTCCAGGCCATTCCGGCCGGTCAGTTGGAGGCCGCGCACGCCCTCAGCCTCAGCAAATGGCAGACGCTGACGCGCATCGTCCTACCCCAGGCCCTGCGGACCACCATCCCGCCAACGGCGAGCCTGCTGATCGGCACGGTGAAGGACACTTCGCTTGTCGCCATCGTCAATGTTTACGATCTCACGGGCACGCTTCGCCTCGCCCAGGGAGACGCGCAATGGCGCCCCTATTTCCCCGAAATGTATCTCATGGTCAGCGCGATCTATCTCGCGATCGGCCTGTCCATCGCCTCCTATGGCAGATATCTGGAACGCCGCTATGCCCTCAAATGAGTCCAAGGCCACTCCCCTGCTCACCATCGACGGGCTGCACAAGTGGTTCGGTGCCTTTCATGCGCTGGACGACTGCTCGCTCTCCGTCGGGCGGGGGGAGAAAATCGTGATCTGCGGTCCTTCCGGCTCCGGCAAGTCGACGCTCATCCGGTGCATCAACCGCATCGAGAGCTATGACGCAGGTAGCATCGTGTTCAACGACGTGACCATCGACGATTCACGCAGCGCCACCCAGGCCCGAAAGGGGATCGGCATGGTGTTTCAGCAGTTCAACCTTTTCCCGCATCTGTCGGTGCTCGACAACGTCATCCTGGCGCCGACGCTGGTCAAGAAGGAGAGCCATCAGGTCGCGCGCGAGCAAGCGATGAAGCTGCTCGAACGGGTGCGGATCGCCGACCAAAAAGACAAAATGCCGGGGCAGCTCTCAGGCGGGCAGCAGCAGCGCGTGGCGATCGCGCGGGCCCTTGCGATGCGTCCGCAGTTGCTCCTGTTCGATGAACCCACTTCGGCCTTGGATCCCGAGATGGTGGGCGAGGTCCTCGACACCATGCAGGACTTGGCACGCGATGGCATGACGATGATCGTGGTCACCCATGAAATGGGGTTCGCCCGGCAGGTGGCCGACCGCGTGGTGTTCATGGAGGCGGGCCGGATACTTGAAATCCAGCCGCCCAAAATCTTCTTCGATCAACCGCAGAGCGAACGGACACGGGCCTTCCTCAGCAAGATACTTACCCATTGAGACATTATGAAAAATCAATATGTGTTGGTGCTCCACGGGGGCGCCGGAACCATTTCCCCCGAGGAAATCGAGGCTGAGAAGGCCTATCGCGACGGCATGATGGTGGCGCTGAACGCCGGCATCGCAATCCTGGAACGCGGCGGATCGGCCGTGGATGCGGTGGTCGAAACCGTGCGGCAGTTGGAAGATTGCCCATTGTTCAATGCCGGCCACGGCGCCGTATTCAACGAAGACCAGCGCCACGAACTCGATGCGGCGGTCATGGACGGGGCCACCTTGCGCGCGGGCGCAATCGCCTCCGTCGACCGGATCCGCAATCCGGTCCTGACGGCACGCGAAGTCATGGACGGGGGAAGAAGCGTTTTCCTGTCGGCCGATGGGGCCGAACGTTTCGCAACCGAGCGCGGGCTGGAAATGGTCGACCCAGGCTATTTTTCCACGCCCCTGCGCCGGCTACAGCTTGAAGCGGTCAGGAGGCATGACCTGAACAGCCAGATGCTGGACCATGCCCTCGCACCGCGGGACGGAATGCCCGACGGGCGCTTCGGGACGGTGGGAGCAGTCGCACTCGACCGCGCGGGACATCTTGCGGCAGCCACCTCGACCGGCGGCATGACCAACAAGCAGGCCGGCCGCATCGGCGACGCGCCTGTCATCGGGGCCGGCACCTATGCCAATGACAGCACCTGTGCGATTTCCGCGACCGGAACGGGCGAACATTTCATTCGCGCCTGCGCCGCCCACGACATCCACGCGCGCATGAAATACGGCAATCAGCCGCTCGGCCAGGCCATGGCCAGCACCATCTCCGAAACGATCACGCCTCTCGGCGGCGAGGGCGGGCTGATCGGGGTGGACGGCCATGGCAACATTGCCATGCAGTTCAATTCCGTGGGCATGTATCGAGCCTGGGTTTATGAAGGATATCAGCCGGAGGCGGCTATCTTTTGACGTTCGGTCACTGGCCGATAGGAGGGATGCTTTGGATGGCTAACTCGGCTCGAGCACCAACGCTGCCCAAGCGATTGCTTAGGCGTCTGTTGTCCTCACCCCACGCATGCGGACGGGCACTTACAAGGGCTGGTCATGGAAACTGCAGGATGCTTTTGGTAGTATAAAGACGCAGGGGCCCGGCTGCCTTCCTTGTGGCAACTTCACGCGCGCACTCCTTGCCACGCCACAAAGTGGGTGCCGGTCGGGGTTTCCCCTGGTTCTGCTATCGTCGAAGGGGCGCTCGAGGCCGTTTCCGAGCGTAACCTCCATGTCCGCTATCGGGCGTTGGCGAAGCTGTGTTCGACGACCGACTTGGGGCGCATTGCGGACTCGCGGGAAGCGTGGTGACCCAAGCCAGGGCCCTCCCGAAATCGACCAGCTTGCTCGAATAGCAACTGCCACATACCTCGCCTGCACTTCGCTAAGAGGGCGTTTGGAAATTAGCCTGTTGCGAGCCGGTTGAGCATGAGGCGAGTTGTTGCGATGTCGATCATCGTTTCGGATGTCTGGACACGATAATCGTAATCCTTGCTGAGCCGACGATTGCGTCCGAGCCAGGCAAAGCTGCGCTCCACGATCCAGGTCAAACCGGTGATCTTGAAGGCGCGTTGACGCCGCTTGACGATGTGCAACTGCCAACCTTGCTGCTCCGCCAGGGCGCTGGCGAGTATCTCGCTCTCATGCCCGGCATCGGCGATGACGGTGGTGATCGCCGGAAAGATCGCCTTCAGTCCGGCGATCAGTAGGGCTGCGGCGCGCCGGTCCGAAATATCGGCAGCCTCGACGCGATTGGCGATCGGCAGGCCGAGCGTATCGACCAGAATGTGTCGCTTTCGACCCTTCACCCGCTTGAAGGCGTCAAAGCCGCGGGTCCCGCCGACCTCGGTGGTTTTTACCGATTGCCCATCCATGATCACGACGGTTGGGCATTCCGCGCGGCCGGAACGGATGCGTGTCAGCCGGTAGATCTCACGTTGCAGGCGAACCCAGACGCCGCTGCGCTGCCATGACCGGAAATACCAATAGACCCTGTTCCAAGCTGGAAACTCTCTCGGCAATTGCCGCCATTGGCAGCCGGTGCGCAGCAGGTAGAATATCGCGTCGATCACAGCCCGACGGTTGACCCGTCGTCGCCGGCCGCGCCGGCTGGGTGTCGGGAGCAGCGGTTCAACAATCGACCATTGCTCATCTGTCACGTTCGTTGCGTATTGGCTACCGCTCATCCCTTGCCCCCCGTTCCTTGGAAGCAAGGGACACTGCAATTCTTAATTTCCAAACATGCTCTAACGACCGCAGATGCTGGACCGCCACCAGCCAACGCAGCGCTTCGCGCAGCTCGGCAGTGTCCTCGGCCTGGCCATAGCCGGCGAGGAAGGCACGCCACAGCCCTGCCGCTTCATCGCCGGCGGCGAGCTCGAGCCACCAGCCGATGGTGGCCAGATCGAGCCATTGCGGCCCCTGGCCGCAATCATCGAAATCGAACATCACGATCCGGTCGCCCGTCCGGTGCAGGTTAGCCAGCCGGAAATCGCCGTGGCAGAACCCGACAGGCCCGGTTGCGCGGTCCGCCTCCTGCTTGCGCAGATCGGCGATCGCAGCGGCCAGCCTGTCTCGGCCACCCTTCCAGCGGTCGCCGACCTGGGCAATGGTCCGGTCAACCTCGGCCCCGGTCGCCAGCTCGCGACAGGGAGCTAGGCTGGCCAGCCGGGATTGGCCATGCAGTTCGGCCAGGGCAGCGCCTGCAGCCCGAAGATCCTCGGCCCGCTCCCAGACCGGCTCGCCGGTGGCCACCCGGAACACCGCCATCGGCCTCGCCTCGGCGTTGGCCAGCTGCAGCCACGTCAGAAATCGCTGCTGGCGGTTGGCCATAGCGAGGGCCACGTCTAGCCAGGAGCTGGCCACCACCGTGTCAAGCACTGCCAATTCGGCCTCGATGTCGGCATCAGACCTGCCGGCGGGCCGGTACAGGCGACCATAGGCCACAGGTCCCTGTTCCGGCCCTACAGCAAGCGTCCGGTTGACGCCCTGGACGACCCCGTGCGCACCTTCGCCTGCGAGGCAGTAATCGGCCTGCAGGGCCGCCCGGACCGCTTGCTCTACGATCTCCCGCTCACCTGATCCCATGCCAGCCTCGTCCCACGCGGCATTCAAGCACGTCCCTCGCAGTAGCTGGGATGCTGCACCGGCTCCCCCAGGGTGCGCGAGACATGACCCTTCACCAAGAACCCCGTATACCTGGCCATCCGGGAACGCCTACTGCTGAGCCACTGGCCCCCGGAACCGCACTGCGGCCCGCCGAAATCGCCGACACGCTGCGCGTTAGCGTCTCGCCGGAGGCGCTGATCCCCCTCTCAGAACGAGGGCTGGCCAGCAACGCGAGAAGCTGGGATTTGTGGCTGCAATCCGACTCCACCACCAGCGCCAACTACTGCAGGCTGCTGACGCAGCTCTGCCGTGACAGCCTCGGCACTATCGCTCGCGCGGCCGTCACGGCCATCGCGGCCCGCCAATTCACCGACTAGCTGGCTGCGATCGCCCCCGACGACTTTCCGACAAGCAATGCCTGCGCTTTGCCGCGGCCTGCCGCCGCGTGCTACTGGCCGGGCCGTATATGGCCATCGTTGACCACATCGGCGACGTGACCGTTGCCCACGCCTCTGCGACGGTAGGGACCGATGCCTACTACCGTCGCCTTGCGGGGGAATTCAACGACTTCGGCCGCCGCCTCATTCAAGGCGACAGTCGACGCATCCGGACCGGCGTAGAACAGTATTTCGCCCGCAGAGCGGCCGAAATCACGCAGGCAGAGGCTCGCCTTGCAGCGCTTCCGGCTTCGACAGGCTCAGTACCTGGTCGTCGCTCGTGATGACTCCTAATCGGTGCGTCACAGCAATAACCGTGGTCTCTGCGCCGATGGCGCGCAGGTTGGCGAAAATGCCACGCTCGGTGGCTTCGTCCAAGGCTGAACTCGCTTCATCGAGGATGAGTATCTGCGGCCTGGCGATCAGCGCCCGCGCGATCGCCAGTCGCTGACGTTCGCCGCCACTGAGAAGCTGACCGCGTTCCCCGATTACGAAATCCAGACCGTCCTGCAGACTGGCCAGCTTGCCGCCCAGTTGCACCGCTTCAAGCGCCTCTCTCACCTCCAGGTCGGAGAAATCGCGGCCGAACAGCACGTTGTCACGAATGCTGAGGTTCATCAGCATTGGTTCCTGCGGGACATAACCGATTGTCGCCAGATAGGCCTCGATGTTGACGCTGCCGCGCTCGATCCCGGCGACTTTCACAGTGCCGTCATAGGCGTCGTTGATGCCCAGCAGGATCTGCAGCAGGCTCGATTTGCCCGCGCCGGATGGACCGATGATGAAGTTCAGACGGCCCGGCTCGAACCTGGCCGACAGGTCCGACAGGACCGGCCGGTCCTCAGGGGCATAGGCAAAGGACAGGTGCGACAGCTCGACCGCAAGCGGTCGCCCTGCAGGCAACGTCTGGCCGCCGTCCCGCACCCGTGATGCCGGATGCTGGTCCAGCTCCGATTGCAACATGCCCGCCAGAACCTTCGCCATGACAAATTCGCTGATTGCGGCCGCGATCATTTCAAAGGGCCGGTTCAACTGGACGAGAACCATGCTCACGAGCACGACCTGATTGAGAAGGTCCGGTGATTTCAGCGTCAGCACCAGCATGGCCAGGATGCTTGCGTACTGGATAAACACCAATGCGCCCTGGATCGCACCAAAGCGAAGCCGGACACGATAGAACGCAAGCCATTGCATCTGCGCGCCTTTGGCGAAATTCTCATAGAGAGCTTGCACCCAGGGCTGCGCCCGGAAAATCTTGATCGACACGACGTTGGCAACCACATTGCCAAGCAGGTTGGCGCCTTCGTTCGCCTTCTCTGCTGCGCTTTTGTGGTAGGGCTTCGCCGCAGCGCTGGCCCGCATGGTAAGCCAGACCGACGCGACGCCGTAGACGACGACAAATACGGCAACAACCCAGCTGACGTACCCGCCGATGGCGAGAAACGACAAAACCAAATCGACTGTCCCGGCCAATACGACCATTAAAAACATCTGGATGTAGATCGTGTTCGACATGTGCAGGTTGCGCACCAACGTGGTCAATTTCGCCGCGTTGTTGGTGACAAAGATCGAGCCGCCTGCGGACAACAAAGCCGCCAGCGATTTCTTGTTCGTCTCCAGTATTACGTCCTGCTCAATGACGTTCATCAGCACCATGCGCACGTCAGCCAGGAGCCGAGTGCCGGCCATCGCGAGCGCGAAAGCGAGGAAGATCCCAAGGAGCATCCCCGTCGTATAAGAGCCGGCGCCAATGACCTTGACCGCGTGCGCGAAAAGCAGCGGCCCGGCCACTGCGCAAAGTGACGCGAGCAGCGTCACTGCGAGGAACAACGCGATTGTGCCTTTGCGACGCCCGGCAACCGTTCCGAGAATGTCACGCTGTATTTGAGGAAGAAACTGACCCGCCTTGACCATAGAACCCCATCCAATCCGCTATTCCACGAGCCTTAACTAAGGCTTGGGCGCTCTCATGATCAACGCGGCCTTTGATCAGATTGCTTATCTGGACTTTGCAGACTATTTTGAAATGACAAGGAAGGCTGTCCACGAGACTAGGATCAAGGCCTACAAAATCTTCGTAAGTGAACTCACTTCGCGTCGCCACGCGCCTTGTTGAAAAGATCAAACAGGTCGATCGGCAGCGGAAACACTATCGTCGACGAGCGCTCGCCCGAAATGTCGTGCAGCGCCTCGAAATAGCGCAACTGCATGGCCCGCGGCTCCTCGGCCAGCATCTTGCCGGCCTCGACCAGCTTTTGCGCGGCCTGCTGCTCGCCCTCGGCATTGATCACCTTGGCGCGGCGCAGCCGTTCGGCCTCGGCCTGCTTGGCAATCGCCCGGATCATACTCTCGTTGAGGTCGACATGCTTGATCTCGACATTAGTTACCTTGATGCCCCAGGCGTCGGTCTGTTGGTCGAGGATTTCCTGGATGTCGGCGTTGAGCTTGTCGCGTTCGGCCAGCATCTCGTCGAGTTCGTGCTTGCCGAGTACCGAGCGCACCGTCGTCTGCGCAAGCTGGCTGGTCGCGGCCATGTAGTCCTCGACCCGGATTATCGCGCGTTCGGGGTCGACGATACGGAAATAGAGCACCGCATTGACCTTTACCGAGACGTTGTCGCGCGAAATCACGTCCTGTGGCGGCACGTCCTGCACCACGACGCGGAGATCGACCCTTACCATCTGCTGGACGAAGGGGATGAGGATGATCAGCCCCGGCCCCTTCACGCCCGTGAAGCGGCCCAGCGTGAAGACAATGCCACGCTCATATTCCCTCAGGATGCGGATGGTGGCGGAGAGGAACAGGGCAATGACGGCAGCGAGTGCCAGATAGGTCACATAGACAATCATCATCGTCGCTACCCTCCATTGCTTGCTTCTTGTGTCGCTCGACGTCGGACCGTCAGGACGAGGTCCTTGACGCCCACCACCTCGGCGCTGTCTCCAGGCGCGAGAGGCTCGTCGGCTTTCGCCCGCCAGCGCTCGCCTTGCGCGAATACATGGCCCTCATCGCCCGACCAGTCGATGATCTCGACCGGCAATCCGTTCATCGCCTGCGCGCCGACGCGCGACGGACTTCTGCGCGCTGCCCACAGATAGCTGCCCGACAGCAAGGCCAGGCCGAGCGTCAAGGCGGCGGCGATGCCGACGACGAACCACGACAATTCAAATCCCGGCCCTCTCACCCGGAGCAGCATGGCAGCCCCGAGGAGGAACGCCACGACACCTCCGAGGCCAAGCACGACGGTGGGGTTGAAGGCCTCCATGACGAGGAAGGCGATGCCGAGCAGCATCAGCGCCAGACCGGCAAAGTTGATCGGCAAAAGGTCGAGCGCATAGAGCGCGAGCAACAGGGCCAGGGTGCCGATGACACCGGGCGCCACCATGCCGGGGCTCGAAAACTCGAAGACCAGGCCATAGACGCCCACCAGCAGCAGGATGATTGCGACATTCGGGTCGGTGATGATCGACAAAAGCCGGATCAGCCCGCCGGCTTCCAGCGTCTCGATCGTCAGGTCGTTGGTCGCCAGCGCATCCTTCTTGCCGGCGACCTCGACCGTGCGCCCGTTTGCCTGCTGCAGCAGATCGGCAGGATCCCGGGCGATGATCTCGATGACGTGCTGCTGCAGGGCGGCGGTGGCAGAGAGGCTGGCCGCCTCACGAACCGCCTTTTCCGCCCAGTCGGCATTGCGCCCGCGCAGTTCGGCCAGCGAGCGGATGAAGGCAACCGCATCATTGATCACCTTGGCCATCATCGCATCGCCTGGCGGGTGGGCCCCGGTCGCGTTCTTCTGGTCTCCGCCTTCGCCGCCTTTGTTGTCTCCGCCGCCGGGCAAGGGTGACGGCGACCCGCCGAGTTCAACCGGCGTCGCCGCACCCAGATTGGTGCCCGGTGCCATCGCAGCCAGATGGGTTGCATAGAGGATATAAGTGCCGGCACTTGCCGCGTGCGCGCCCGACGGCGCGACATAGCCGATGACGGGAATGGGCGACGCCACGATATCGGCGATCATCTCGCGCATGGAGGTAACCAGCCCGCCCGGCGTGTTCATCTCGAGGATGACCACCTCGGCGTTGCGCTCCACCGCTGTAGCCAGACCTTCTTTTAGCTGCCGTGCGCTGGCCGGGCCGATGGCCCCGTCGACATCGATGATTAGCGCCAGCTTTGCCCGGTCACTCGCCTCTCCGGTTGAGGACAGGGGAGCGAAGGCTGCGACCACGAGAGCCGCAGCAAGAAGGGCCATACGCGCGATTTTCACGCTCAAAGCTCCATTTAATAAGATATGGGCCAGATTTTGCCGGATTCCATGACTGGTCTGCCCGCCAAAGAGCTCACTGGCGAATCGTCGTCTAGAATGAGACGGCGGCAAGCCAGTTGTGAAACTCAACGCGCACGAAGTTGTGCGTCTAAGGTGGTCTGCATAAGGAAAACACGTCGACCGACGTGTCGATCAGAGGGCGAAGTTTGTGTTCATCAAACTTTGGTTTGGTACAATCGCATTTTGGATCTTTATCGATCCTCGTAAAATAGATCCCAGCGAAGCTTGATGGCGGTCCACCAGGAGGGCACAGGTGGTGGACACGTAAACACCTCCGGCCTGCCGGGCGACAATCGCATGGGCGTGGGGGTCGGCTTCCAGGGCGGCAAGCGCGCCCTGTCGGTCGGCTATCAGCGCATGATCCGCCCGAACGCCAGCATTTCCATCCGCGCGGGCTTCTCCGGCAGCGAACGCACCACGGGCATCGGTGCCGGCTTTAACTGGTAAGCTCGATGGGGCACGGGAAAGGGGCGGTCAGGTGCCGCCCCTTTTTTTATTGCATCTTGTAACGATACGCGATACGGATATCTATGATCGTCAGCTTTCGACACAAGGGCCTCGAAGCCTTCTACCGCACCGGGTCAACGAAAGGCATCCAAGCGGCCCATGCCCGAAAGCTCGGGATGATCCTAGCCATGCTCGATGTGGCCAAGGAACCGCAGGACCTGAATCAACCGGGCTTGCGGCTGCATCCCCTGAAAGGCGACCTGAAAGGGCACTGGTCGGTGTGGGTGAACGGCAATTGGCGCATCACCTTCCGCTTTGACGGGGCCGACGTCGAACTGGTCGATTACCAAGACTACCACTGAGGACACGAACCATGATCCATACCCATCCTCATCCGGGTGAAATCCTCAAGGAAACGGTGTTCGAGCCGCTGGAACTGTCCGTGACGGAGGCCGCCGAGCGGCTGGCCATGTCGCGGGTGGCGCTGTCGCGGGTGCTGAACGGCAAGGCCGGCATCAGCCCCGACCTGGCGCTGCGCCTGGAGAAGGCCGGCGTCAGCACGGCGCGCTTCTGGATCAATCTGCAAGCCAACTACGACCTTTGGGTGGCCATGCAGCACGAGCAGCCGCCGGTGCGGCCGCTCCAAAACGCGGCGGCCTGAATGCAACCCGGCGACACCTTGGACCGGGTGCGGTCCGCAATATACGGCCAGCTCGACCCGGGCACGCTGACGGCCGAGGAACGGCGGGACTACTACCGGTTCTGTTGCAAACTTGTGGATCGACGCAGGGTCGCCTGCCTTTTGACGGATTTCAGGCAGCGATTGCCTCAAACTGTTCCTTGAGTGATGGTGCCGGATTGAAGGCGAAACGGCCTTGCCGCTTGCGCATCATGTGAACCATCTCGATGCCGCTGAGGGTCACACTTGCTGTGCCAAATGATTTGAACCCCATCATCGGACGGATCCGCCGCTTGATACGTCGATGATCCTGTTCAATCCGATTGTTGAAGTATTGGCTCTGGCGAACGCAGATTGGTTTTAAGGCTCGTCGTGATCGGTTCAGCAGACGGTTCTCAGCATCGCATGAGATGATAGCTTCCCGATTGGTCTGGCTGCCATCAATGACAACGCGGTCCGGCCGGTCGTGGCGTTCCAGAGCCTTGCGCAGAAAGCGCTTGGCCGCCGGCAGATCGCGATGTTCGCTGAACCAGAATTCAACGGTATCGCCAACGTTGTCGATCGCCCGATAGAGATACATCAGTGGCCTCGGACTTTGATGTAGGTTTCGTCCATATGCCACTTTCCAGTGACGGCGCGCTTGCGCCGATTGAAGCGTCCTGCAAGCAGCGGCGCAAAGTGAACCACCCAGCGATGGATTGTCGAATGATCCACCGCAATCCCTCGCTCGGCCCTCATCTCCTTCAGATCCCGTAGACTCAAACCATATGTCAGGTACCCACGCACGCACAGCAAGATAACTGAACGGTCGAAATGACGGCCCTTGAACATGATGATCCCTCCACGGTGGAGAGAGGCCTTCATGAGGCGGCACCGCTTACCGAACGGTTTGCAACAGAACCCTATTTTCCCTCGTGTGGAACTATGCGCAGCGCGGGCTCGTCCTCGACCGCAAGGCCCCCCACATTGCCACGGTGATGGCCGGTATCCGCAACAGGCCTGCCGCCCTGGCGCGAGGTCGAGATCGGCCGCGGCTCCGCCGATGCCACCTGTCCGGTCGCCGCTCTCGAAACCTGGCTCAAGTTCGCCCGCATTGCACATGGGCCGCTGTTTCGGCGCGTCACCGGCCAGCGCAAATCCGTCGGCCCGCCGCGGCTCAACGACCAGGAGGTGCGCGGCTGGTCAAGAAGACCGCGATCGCCGCTGGCGTGCGCGGCGACCTCTCCGAGGGCGAGCGGGCGCAGAAATTCTCCGGCCATTCCTTGCGCGCCGGCTTGGCCTCCTCGGCCGAGGTCGACGAGCGCTACGTGCAGAGACAGCTTGGTCACGCCAGCGCCGAAATGACCCGCAAGTACCAGCGCCGCCGCGACCGCTTCCGGGTCAATCTCACCAAAGCGGCGGGCCTGTAATATCCACTTTTTCGGGCCCCTGCCCTTCTATGAACCGAACAGTCGCCGGTCCCAATAGACCGGTTCGTGTAAGCTCGTCTGAATCGTCGCGAACTCAGCGTGAGCCGGATTGATCAGAACATTGCGGTCAAGCCGCGCGACAACGCTCGGCACCAGAAGAATTGCGCTGCGCTTCTCCTGGAACCAGCGTTCACCAAACGCCTTGCTGGCCGCCGCGGGCATGCTGTCCCAGCCGGGCAGCGCCGGCGGCGAAAAGACCTCGTAGCTGACGCCGCGCGGAATGGTGATCGCAACATAGTGCTGGTTCGGCGGCAGCCGGCCACTGCCATGCACCAGCTTCTCGAGCAATGCAGTTGAATAGTGCTCGCTAGTGTAGATCAGAGAGCTACCGGGCGTATTCCAACGCCCCGGCGCGATGGTCGAGCCAGTTGCATCGAAGATCGGATAAGCCCCGCTGGGGTCACCGATCCTGAAACTGGTCAGCGTGCGATCAAGAACCTGCGCCGTCACGCAGCGGTGCCATATTTCAGGCGGCCGAGAATATCGAGCACCAACTCGGCCCCGATCTCGTTCTGGATAACGACATCGATCGGGCGCTTGTCCTCCAGCATTGGGTGCGGTCGGAACAGGAAATCCCGCGCCTCGTCCTCGCGCTGCCAAACTTCCAGCGCCAGCCCCCACACCCGCGCCACCCGCGCCAATCGCGTTCCTTCATCCGAGGACAGGCGATGCGTTCCCTTGCGACGTTCATAGGTCGCCTTGGGAACAAGCCGATACTTGAACTGGGCATCGCTTGGCGCCAGAAGGCGAGCAACGCGTTCAAGTGCGCCGAGCGGCAACCCGTCCTCGATGCGGGACATCAACCCGAACGGCGAACGCGCAGCCGCTTCCTTTGCTGGAAGCCCAAGCACATCGGCAACATTCGCAAATGCAAGCATCATTGCCTCCATATCAATTGAGACCAGATTTAGTCTCACGTGATGCCCAGTGCAAGCCCAGGCCGGTGTCACACCGCTATCCGCCAATTTGGGTTCGCCGCGTTCAGGCCGATCGGATGCCAAGGCCGCCCCATCCTGCCATTCTTGCGGGCTCGCCGGTTGTTTTCAGAGCAGCCATCAACATCGGACCGACCGAAAACTCCCCTGCCCTCGCCTTTTCGGTCAGCGCACGCAGATAGCCGCCGGCGGAATTGATATGCTGGGTCCGTTGCAGAATGCAGGCGATGACAATCGCTGCGTTTTCCTGCCCAAGCACGTCAAGCGCATCGGAATAGGCGGACGGTGAAATCCCGAGATAGCCGCGGACTTGGGCCGCGGTCCCCATCAAATCCCGCCAGTTGCCGATGCCCGACACCGCGTAGTCGCCAATATCCGGGCAGGCCTTCAGCACCAACCCAAGTGGGAAGCCTTTCGGCGGCTCGGCGGTTCTGGTTTTTGGCGCAACCGTGACCCCGCTTCGTTCTGAAGCAGGTTCAAGTTCAAAAATGAAGTTGGTATTTGAATTAGATTGCTGCCGTCCACTTTGGGACTCATTGCCGTTCGGATTCTTGACATTCATGTGCGAATTCAACTGGTTGTCCACATCTTCGCGGATTTCCGCCAAATTGCCAACGATCGCCTCGAGTTCTGAGAGCACCGCGCGGCGCGGAATAGCATCCACGACAGCCCTGAACCTCTTCCAGAGGCTCCCCCAATCCCCCGGAACATCCTCCTCGACGGCTGCCTCGACCAGTTTCGAGATATCGCGCCGATAAAGCGTCACCCGCTCGCGCATGAGACGCAGTGCACGGTTTTCTGCCTTCACCTGTTCGGCAGCTGCGGCGAACTCTTCGGCACGAACGAGCAATGGGGCGAGCGAGAAGCCAAACGCCTCTTCGAGTTCCCCTCCCCTCCCCTTACGGGCAAATCTCTTGCCGTTGGTGCTATCCCTACGCAGGATCAGGCCGCAGCTCAGCAGGGCCGCCAGATGCCGCCTGAGCGTGGTATCGGCCATCCCATGAGCACGTAGCGACAACTGCTTGTTGGAGGGAAAGACAATAAGACCGTTTTCCTCGCTCAACTCATTGTCGGGGTAAAAGGACAGCAGAGCAGCCAGGACTGCGAGCGAACGATCGTTCACGCCAACAACCGTCTTCCCCTCGCAGAGGTCGCGATAGACTTGCCATTTGTCGACGGCCTTACCGTCAGGGAGGCTTGCATGGATTTCCCGTTGCGCTGCCAACAAGGCAAGCGACATCGATCGGCTCCCAAAGGGAGTCGTTGCAATCACGGTTCGCCGGTTGGGGCCTTTTTCTTTTGCGGTTTAGTCTCCTGTTCCACGTTTCTCCGATCTCGTGAACTCCTCATAGAGGGTGTCCAATTGACCGGAAATCCAGTCGGCAAAACGAATTCCGTTGACCGCCCCGATGGCAATCGTCGCTGTCTTGCCGCTCTTTTTGAATGTCACGCTGACTGAACTGTCGGTCGAAGCCCAGGCTCTAGGCCGAGCCTTGACCTTCGTGGGTTTTGCCTTGGGTTCTTCGCGATCCAGATGCCGCGTGAGCAGATCCAAGCGTTTGTCACTGCCCGTGGACTGGACCTCCGCAGTCCCAGCAAGTTCCGCCGCTTTCCTGTTCGCATCCTCGTCACGGAACTTGATGGCAAGCTTGCACCAGCGATCCCGGCCACTATTTTTTTGCGGGCCCGATCGCCGCAATCACATAGGCAGGGATGTCTTTTGTAACGGAGATCATCTTGGAGACGACCGTCTTGTCGACGGAAAGTGCCGCCATGATCACTTCGCGGTCGTAGCCATGCTGCTCGAGGTTGCTCGCGAAGACCGCCTTTTCAATGAAGGACAGATCGGCACGGGCGCTGTTCTCCTGGCCCTGGGCGATGACATGACCTCTGCGTCCAGTCTTTTGACCACCGCCTTAACTGGTCGGCCGAGCGCCTTGGCGGCGCGCGCCCTCCTGTGGCCGAACACCGTAATGTACCGGCCTTCCAAAATGGGATGCGGGCGCACCAATATCGGGCTGTCCTGCCCGCGCTGACGGATAGCCTCGACGAGCTCTTCGAAAGCCCGCCCGTCATCGATCATGCGATCAGCAACAAAGGAAGCATCGATGGTGGCGGGGTCGAGTTCAATCACCGTCGCCCCCTCCAGCAGTCGCGCCTCAAATTCCTTTGCGGCCTGCGCCTTCTCCGCGAGCTCATCGATCGACTTCGTGATCGCCCCGGATGCACCGCGGCTACGGTTCCGCTCCATCGCCGGTGTCAGCGACGCCTGACTTTCATCCGCGGTTGCCGAGTTGACTGCGGTCAACTTTCGTTCGGTGAGCGAGGCCAGGAGGTTCTTTCTCGACATCACCGCCCCCATGCCTTGTGGATCAGCCCTACGATCTCGTCGTTCACAAGATGCAGAGATTCCATCGCTCGGTCATAGGTGGCCCTGGTGAACTGAGAACGCTCGACCTCGTAGAGTGTCTGTTTGGTGATACCCGCGTCTGAGATAGCGACCGATTTCAACGCCTCATTCACTAGCACATGCTGTTTAAAGAGCGAGCGCATGAACGCAACCATCTGGCTCTGGGGCCCATCGGTGGGTTCGTAACGGGTAACTAGATAACGCAGCCAATCGAGGCGCATGTTTGCGCCGGCCCGCTTCAGTGTGCCCATGACCTCACCCATCATAAGCAGGAACTGGCACATCGACATGACGTCGAGCATTTGGGGATGCACGGTTATCAAAATGCCCGTCGACGACGACAGTGCAGTCAATGTGAGATCTTGGGGTCGTTGCGGCCGAGGAAGTCGACGCCCTTGCTCGAGATTTCCTCATCCACCGTTTTGGAACGCTCCACGCAGGCCGTTACATTCGGATCAACCGCACCGGGCGGATCAGAGAAGCCGGGCATTGGCGTGTTCTTGCACGGCGGGGTGATGGCCTGCTCAGTCGGGCTCCCGGTGATGTCCGGGACGCTCAGCTGCTGCATGGCATCGAGGTGATAGAGATTACCCCAATACACCGGGAAATCGTGCGCCGTCGGAAGTGATTCGGTGTGGTCGCACAGATGGTTGCACCGACGGCTTTGGACGATTACCTCGAGGACATAGCCATCGGCGTCGACCGCCCGCCCGCGTGAGCGATGATCTCGGCCGGATAGCGGTGACGCTTGTAATGCACGTCGGCAAGATCGTTCGAACCTGTCATCATGCAAATCGACTATCGACCTCAGCTTGATGACCGGTTAAGGCGACGGTGCCAGTGCCATTCGACCTTGTAATCCTTTGACCAGGCAAGGATCGCATTCGACGTGAACTCCGTGCTGTGGTCGGAAGTGCTGAAGACCGCCGGATCACCTTAAGTTTGGGATGTGACGCGACGATTGACTTTCAAATGGAGCGCCGTTCGCAATGCCGCGGTTGACTGCCCGCCCCCCCGGACAATTAAACTTTGCAATGGCAAGCAAACCCAACGTTGCCGCGGAAAGGAACTTGCTTTTCGACAGACGCCGCAATACTTTTTGCATCTAAATCTGGCCTGCAGATCCCGGCAGGTATTCTTGTAGAATTGAAATTATTTCAATCTTGCGGCCAAGATGATGCGACTGCTTCCGGACGTTGCCGAGTTTTTCAAGTCTCTGGTTCTTGCTGCGGTGCTGGCGGCGTCAGTCACCGGCAATGCCCTTTCTGCTCCAGGGCCAGATGCCGGGAAGCGCGTTGCGCTCGTAATCGGCAACTCGGTGTATAAGGCGCTACCGTCGCTACCCAATCCCGCAAACGATGTCCGCGAGGTCGGAGCAACCCTGCGCGCAGCAGGCTTTGACGTGACCATTGGTGTCGATGTGGATCGGCTCGCGCTCGAGGAGACCGTCCGGCGCTTCCTGCGCTCTTCCCAGGATGCCGAGGCCGGCCTTATCTATTATTCCGGCCACGGAATTCAGGTGGGCGGACACAATTTCCTGGTTCCGGTCGATGCGACGCTCGAAACGCCCTATGACGTCGAGACACAGACGATGCCGCTCGACCTCATCTTCAATCATTTGCGACAGACGTCGCGGGTACAGCTCATCTTCCTCGACGCCTGCCGGAACAATCCTTTCAACGCACAGAAATACTGGATAGCGGAGACATTGCAGCCGGTCGGCGCGACGCGCGGCCTCGCTCGCATCGACAGCAACCTCGGCAGCCTCATCGCCTTTTCGACGGAACCCGGCCAAGTGGCGCTGGACGGCACCGGTTCTCTCAGCCCCTACACGCAGTCCTTCGTCAAGCACGTGAACGAACCCGCCAAGGAGATCCGTCAGATCCTGACCGAAGTGAGGCGCGATGTGATCGCCGCGACTGACGGCAAGCAGGTTCCCTGGGAAAATTCGTCGCTGACCGACAGCTTCTATTTTCGTCCAGCGCCGCCCGCGCCGGTGGTCGAGCCGATGCAGCAGGTGAGCGTGCAAGCCGGCGCAACTGCCGTTGGCCTACATATCATTCCGCCCCGTGACGAGACGGGTTCTGACCTAGCGGTGACGATCAATCAGGTTCCCCAGGTCGGCATCCTTCGTCTTGACGGCAAACCCCTGGAGCAGGGGGCTAAAATAAACGGCGGGTCTTTGGCGAGGCTTTCCTACGACGTGACCGGGGTTGCCTCCGGTACGATCGGACTGATCGGCTACACGGTCACGGACGCCTTCGGCCAGACTGCCCAGGGGGTTGTTGCGATCGCCGTTATGGAGGACACAGGCGCCAAGCTCGCCGAAGAAAAGCGCCGGCAGGAGGAGCAACGAGCGGCGGCGGCCGACTATCTGGGCTCGTTGTCGCGCGATGTTTCGGCGACGGTCGGTGTCGGTCCGGTACCTGGCGGTCTGCCGGCTGCGCCGGAAGCGGCGGAAAGGTTGGCGGTCAAAGTAATGGCCCTGCCGGAAAAGGGCATCCTTAGAGCCGGCGACCGGGTAATCGGCCAGGGCCATATTCTTGACGCGGCCGACATACCGCTTCTTTCCTATGAACCGCAGGTCGGCTCCGACGGTGCATCCTACTCGCTGACGCTGGCCGCAGCCAGCGATGACATCGAGCCGGCTACCATCGTCCTCAAGCCAAAGCTCGACCCTTGCGACTTTGCAGCCGCCGCGCCGCTCGATCTGCAGGGTGTGACGGCAGGCAAGCTGCCCAACGAGATCGATCCGGCAGTCGCATTGCCTGCCTGCACGGAGGCGACGAAGACGTATCCCGCGGTCGCGCGCTTCGTCTACCAGCTCGGCCGTACCGAGCTTGCCGACCGCCAGCCGAAAAAGGCATTCGAGACGATCCGCAAGGCTATGGACGCTGGTCATGTGCGGGCGAGCGAGCACCTCGCGAGCCTTTATATGCTCGGCGTCACTGGCCAGCGTGATCCAGCCAGAGCCACAGCGACTGCCCGCCTTGGCGCCGACAAGGGTGATCCTTACGCGCTCTACAGCTTCGGCAAGAACCTCTACTACGGGTACGGTACCGAGGCCGATCCGCAAAAGGGACTGCAGCTAATGCTGCAGGCTGCCGATCTCGGCCATACATATGCGATGAACGAGCTCGGCCACATTTTCCTCAACGGCATCAAGATTGCCGCCGATCCCGAACGGGCGATCCGCTTCTACGAGGCTGGCGTCGAGCGCAACGATATCTATTCCATGAACAATCTTGCGCTCGCCTATCGCAACGGAAAGGGTGTGCCGGCCGACCTCGACAAGGCGGTCGAGCTGTTTACGCGTGCCGCGGAGGGAGGCCAGCCTTATGCGCCGACTAACCTCGGCCGCATGTATCGCGACGGCGTAGGTGTAACGAAAGATCTGGCCGTTGCCGCAAAATGGCTGGAAATGGGAGCCGAACGTGGCGACTACTGGGGCGCTTTCGATCGCGCTCACCTGGCCCTGTCGGACGATACCGGCGAACCGGATTTCGTGACGGCGGCGCGTTTTCTGGCGCTTGCCAGCGCAGTCAACCGGCCAGGCACCGGCGACGCAGACAATCGCGCCCAAAAGGAGCTGGCGAAGCTGCCAGCGCAAGCAAAGAAGAAAGCTGAAGAAGCTCTTTCAGACGAACTCTCCCCGACTGAGAAAAAGACCCTTCCGAAGGCGATATCGGCAGATGAACGGCTTATCCGACTTGCGAAGGCCGGATGGATCAAACGTAACCCCAGATATGACCTGTTTTGAGGCGACAAGCGAGGCATCAAGCATGCATAAGCTTTTCATACGCATCTTGTTATGTTCGGCATTCGCGGCAACCATCACCGCCTCTCTCCAAAGTTGCAGCATGACAAGAGTAGCCATTCCGGTCGTCATGCAGCCCGCTGCGCGGACCACTGTCCATACCGGCGTCGGCGACTCCAGCGCCGGCCGGTCGCAAAACCCGGGAAACAGCAGTTCTTCGAGCGGATCGTCGGGTTCAAGCAGCAGTTCATCGAGTTCCAGTTCGTCCGGCTCGAGCGGCAGTTCATCCAGTTCCAGTTCTTCCAGTTCGAGCGGTAGTTCATCGAGTTCCGGTTCTTCCAGTTCCGGCGACGGCTGGGGCGGCCAATGACCGCTCAATCGCCTGCAGGCAAGCAGCGCGAACTCCCGCGCGCTCCATAGGTGGGATGTTGACGCAGGTCGCAACGCTGGTCGCCGTCGTCGCCAGTATAGCGCTCACCTTTCGTGTTGAGCACGATCCAGGCACGGCCATGATAACAGTGACCGCAAGTGTCCTTGCGGCTTGGCTGTTGGCCGAAGGGGTGCCGACGCTGGTAAGATTACACGGACAGGCGCCCAAGCGCACCGAACCGTGGCAGGCGTTTTGGAAGAGAATCGTCACGAAACTCGTGGGGCTTGGCGCCCTGTCGGGGCTTGTCATCATTGCCTGTTTCTGCTTTCCCTTCTTCGCGAATTCGAGGGCTGTCACATGGCTCACGGAGTCTTTTCCCGGCCTGCTGGTGCCGATGGCGGTTCTAGTGCCGCTTACCGTCGCCTATTTTGTGCTTGCGGATCGCTATTCGGACGACCCTGACGACTATCTCCATCAGGTGGGGCGGGCCGTCCTGATGCGGGAATTCCGCGAAGCCGATATCGGCCTCGCATTGCGCATTCTCGTCATCAAATGCTTCTTCCTGGTCCTGATGTTCTCCAGCGGCATGGCGATCTTTGAGTGGTTCTTCGACAATCCGTTCGCTGGACGCCCCTTCCTCTCAGAGGCCTGGTTCGAGGCGGCGGTCCGGGCTGTCTACCTTGTCGATGTCGTTTTGGCGGCAGGCGGATACTTCGCCACTTTCAAGCTGTTTGGCTGGCATGTGCGCGCCACGGAGACGAGCCTCCGGGGTTGGGTCGCCTGTCTTGTCTGCTACGAGCCATTTTTTCCAGCGCTCTCAAATGGCTTCGTCCCCTATGGGGAAGGACCGGGCTGGGACTCCATGCTGGCGGAGGGATCCGCACTCTTTGTTGTTTGGAGCATCGCGATCCTCTTGTGCCACACAGTCTATGTGTGGGCCACACTGGCGCTGGGACCGCGCTTTTCCAATCTGACGCATCGGGGCATCATCACCAATGGTCCCTACCGCTTCGCCAAGCACCCGGCCTACCTTGCCAAGAACGCGGCCTGGTGGCTCTTCTCGCTTCCCGGCTTCGTCGCCAGCGGTTTTCCGGAGGGGGTCGTTCGGGCCGGGATGCTCGCGATCGTCAGTTTCATCTATGTTCAAAGGGCCATGGCAGAGGAACGTATGCTGAGCACCGATCCCGTCTACAGGGCCTATGCGGACGAAATCGCGGCTCGTAGCCCGTGGCGAGCGGCAAGACGGTTGGCTGTCCTCATTCAGGAATCGATCCCCTTGAAGCGGACGGGCTGATAACCCCGCATCAGAAGACCCACCAGCGGATAGACGTTGCGGCAGACGCGGCCCTTGCAGGCATTGGGCGAGGCTTCCATGACCTCCACCTTGCGGTCGTCGGTAAAGCGCATGAACAACATGACATGCGAGCCGGGCTTGTTCAGCGCGTCGCCCGGCTGCAGCGACCAAGGATTGGAAAGTCGACGTGTGATCTGGGGGATCGCCCGTGTCGCAACATGCGTCTTCAGGCCCCAGGCCTCACTCACGAAGCCAGAGCAATCCACGCCCAGGACGTTGGACTGCGGCGCACTCTTGGTACACACGTTGCCAGCGATACGGCCTTTTTCGATGCCGCTGACGAAATCCTCGAGCGTAGTCTTGCAACCCCAGCAATAGGGAACGCCGGTAACCTCCTGGCCAAGCTTGCCGACGAGGTAACGGGGGCGGCGAAGACGATCGAGGTTGGCGCAGCCGGGGCCGGGATTCTTGCCATAGGCGCTCGGCGTCACTCGCCAGTTGATACCTTCGAAAGCAAACGCGCGTTCGATGATGTCGTTTCGGGTCTTCGGCACAACCGCGAGCTTCGGCGCCTTGCCGGGCTTGCCCTCGCGTATCGGTTGGGCGGGCCGTTCTGCCGCCAGCTTCTGCCCCGGGACCCGACCGGCGAGGCGGAGCACCTGGGCCCTGCCTTGCTCGGAACGCAGGAAAAGCACGTCGCCACGCGGACCGATGGCGACGAATCGGCGCGAGAAAACGGTATCTGGACCGATCGGCAGATCAAAGACACGTTCCACAGTCCCGTCAGGCGTGAAGCGCACAACCATCATGCCGCCTCTTTGCGGCGCACCTGAGGGAATCAACTCCACCAGCGCATAGGGTCTTCCCGTCGCATCGACGTCTAGAATCTCGACCGTTCCCACCTCGTCTTCGGCAGATAGGTCGAGAGATGCGAAATTGACCTCCGACCCGCGCAGGCGCAGCAGGACCCGCACCGAATAGACCGAAGGGATGGAAACTTCGGCAACGATGTCGCCCAGTCCCCGGCTCGGTACATATTGCGTGACAGATGGCCGCGAGCGGTTTTCCGCGCTTCTGCCGATGTCATCCATGATGCTGTTGAGAGGTCCGGCAGGCGAAGAGCCCATCGAGGCGAAAACGGAACGCGCATATTCGTCGGACTCCTCACTTTCCGCGACACGCAGCGTCTGAGAGCGGCCTTCCTCACCCGACCTTTCGAGCGGCACAATGCCATCTGACCAGAGGTAAAGACCATCGTGAATGACGGCGAGGTCCTCGGCTGCCATGTCTTCAGGCAACGGCAGGATCGACGGCTCCGCCTGGGAGCGCTCGGCGTTCACTGCGATGACCCTGTTGTTGTTCTGGTCGAGGATATAGATCGTGCCCTCGTCGCCCACAGTTATCGCGGCGGGGCCGGAGGCCTCCACCTCTTCATTGGCGGGTATGATGCCGACCGAGCGGGCACCACTGCCGCTGCGAAATTCGATGACCGTTTCGTCCTTGGCGAGAACGGGCGTTGCGAACACGACTGCTGCGACAACCGGAAAATGCCAATTGAACCAGCGCATTGTCCTGCCCTCATGGTCAGCCCGATATTATATAAAAGGTAAAATAGATATCGCGCCCCGGCAAGAACAGCGGCTCCAAACAATTTGGAGATCATGGCGTGCAATAGTACAAAGACTTGACGACGCAGAGCTTTCCCGGCAAGGAGGCCGCTCATGCTGGAATGGACAGGTAATGAGCTTGCGCTCGACGTGAGCGTTCTGGAACAGGTCCGTGCGGCGAGGATCGATTTTTCAGATCGCGTTTGCGCTGCTTCGTTTCGCGACGACGAAAAGCACCTGGCCCAGCTCCGCTCGGAGTGCACCTATCTGATGGCCGAGTTTCTCTATTCGATGAAGGTCTTCGGCATCACCACGATCGAGGACGTCGAACGCTTCGTCGATCTGCACAACGACTACATCGTCACGCTTACCCGCGATCCGGCAAAACTGAGGCGGCTTGGCCTTACCGCCGAGCGAGCGCTGGCCGCCATGTTCACCGCCGACACGAAACCCAGGCTCATCCAGAACTGGTCGGAGCGAGCAGGCGCGATCGACCAATCCAATCTTTCGCGCTTTCTCTTCTCGGTCATGTCCAGCGAGACGTGCCGCAAGACGGTGATTGATTTCGAGGCGGCCGGTTTCATGTGCCGCAAACGTTCCCCTTACGGTACCGTAGTCGTCTGGTCGACAGGAAAGATCGAGGAAATTTTTGGCGAAATGCTGCGCGACCTGCGACGTAGTCTGGGGGCGCTCAAGGTTCTATAGATGGGCCGCCATTCGAATTTTCGCCCTCCCAGCGTCTTGGAGGCGGAGCCGTTGCCATCGCTGCCCGCTCTACTTATTGTCGACACGACGCAATCGACGGCCTTGATACGGATTGAAAAACCGATGACCAAGTCCAGACTGCTAGTCTTCACCTCCGGTCTTTGCCTGTCGGTTTGCTGTGCCGGTTTCTCCTATGCCGGTGAGGCCGAGGATGCGCTGTCCGCTCGCAATCCGGCGCTTGCCGAGCTTCGCGGGAAGGACGCGAATGCATTCGCGGCGGCGGCGGCCGTCATAATCGAACAGGAACGTCAGCTTGGTCTCGAGCCGGGCAGCGACCTCCCGCCAGATACGGCTTTAGGCGGCCGTGGCATGGGGGGTGCCCCGGGCCGGGAATTTACCACCGGCAACCCGGATATCCTCTGGCTCTACAATTCCTCGCCCGAGGGCATGAGCGACCTGATCTCGATCCTCAAATCGGCCGGCCAAAAGCCGAAACCATAATTTTAAGCTGACGCCCTCCTGTTTAGTTTTCGCATCGGCGGCTGATTGCCAGAATAGCCGTGACGTAAACGGCCTTTCCTTTTTCTTATTCCTGCGCTTCCAGGCTCCAAGTCAGTTGGAACCTTCCATCTGCCAAGTAGAGCGTCGCCACATCAATTTTGCGAGGAGATGCTATTCTCATCAACGATACAGTGTGAGATTGTTCGAACAGGAGGTTTCCATGCAGAACCGCAAAGCCATCCTAGCAGCAGCCACCTTTCTCTGCCTGTTCCCTCTTGCTCCTGTTTCACTCGCACAGTCCGAAGGCGGCCTGGCAGCAACTTCCGCGCAGGCCGGTCCGGTCACCGTGACCTTCGATCGCGCCGAAGCCAAATATGCCATCGGCGAGATCGTCGGCCTCTTCATCCAGTCGAGCGAAAACGCCTTCGTAACAGTGCTGAACGTGTCGCCGAATGGCAATGTCGTCAAACTGTTTCCCAACAAGTTCCAGCCCGAAAGCCTGGTTCCCGCTGGCGAGCGAGTGCAGGTGCCGGACCCTGCGAGTGGCGCGCAGTTGCAGGTGTCCGGGCCCGTCGGGCAGGAGCAGATCAAGGTCTTCTATTCCAACAAGCCGCTCGACATATTCGCCGATATCGGCGGAGGCAGCGACGGCATGTTCCGTTCGATCGACGGCGGTATGGACGAGGTTTCACGCAGCCTCGATCAGGCACGCAGTCTCGGCGCGAAAATCAAGAGCCGCACGCTCACCCTCACCACGGTCGAAAGCCTGCCCGCCCCCGCCGTGACGGGCACATCGGAACCTGAAACAACGAAAGCGATCGAGGAGACCACGTCGCCCGCGAAGCCCGCCGACGATACCCCAGGCAAGCCGAAACCCTCGCAGACCGCGACGGCGGCCGAGCTTCCGAAGAAGAAGCCTGAAACCAAGCAGGTTGCGAGCAACAAACCGAAACCGAAGGCCTACCACGTCGCGCCCAAGCTGGCCCCCGGCCAGGTTCTCGCCGCTGACGAACTGGAACTCGTAGGCAAGGCACCCAACACCAAGACCATCTTTGCTTCCTCGTCGAAGCCCCACCAGTCGCAGGCGGCACAACAGGCCCCGCAAATGCAGCTTCCGCAGTTCCAGATGCCGCAGATGCAGATGCCCCAAATTCAGATGCCGCAAATCCAGCTACCGCAGCTGCAGTTGCCCGGCGGCATGCAGCTTCAGCTTCCGCAACTTCAGATCCCGACCGGACGCTCCGCCGAGCGGGAGGAGACTGCTGGAACCGCAACGGCGCTGGCGAGCGCGGGAGCGCCCCAGGTCTGCGTCCAAATGCTGGACAAGCTGAACGCCTCCATTACTGCGAAGGACATAGCGACCGCCGCGACCGACGCGGACGCCATTGCGGTAAGCGCCGAATGCGGCCAGTTCCAGATTGTGGCGCAGCGTCGGATCGCCACAATGCGCCTTTCAACTGCCCAAGAAATGATGGCGGACGACCGACCGCTCGCCGACTACGAAGCCCTGCTTATTGAGGCTGGGAGTCCCAGGGTTCTCTGGCAGGCCTCCGCCACGCTGGGGGAAGTCCACTTCGACGAGCGCCGGTTCGCCGATGCAGCCGCCGAATTCCAGCAGGCGATCGAAATCATCAAGAATGAAACTCGCACGCCGAAGGCTCCCTCTGCCGATATCATTAAAGACCTCATCCAGCGTGCCGCGCAGGCGCGAATCCTCGCCGCAAATCCGTCGAACGAAAACCCGCAGGGCACTTTCGTGCCAGTCGAGAAGGACCATCGCAGCGGCATGCTGGGGGGCATCTATTCGCAGGACGTTCGCGGCATCAGGCCGGTCTCCATTCCCGTGCCGATCACCTTCGAGTTCAACGAATCCAAGTTCACGCCGATCGGCTCCGAAGCCGCGCAGGAACTGCTGGAAGCGATAAAGGAGCAGAAACCCGGCCGCGTCGTCCTCGTGGGCCACACAGACCGGCGCGGCGGTGACGACTACAATCAGAAGCTCTCCGTGCGCCGGGCGCAGGCGGTCGCGGATTTCCTGAAAAGCAACGGCATCGAGGCGTCGATCGAGGCCGACGGCCGCGGCGCTTCCGAACCGGTCGACGTGGCGACCACCACCGCCAACCTCACCGATGAGGACATCGACGCTCTGAACCGCCGTGTCGAATGGCGGCACGAGTAGGAAAGCGAGGCCGGCCATGCGCACGCGTGTTCTGATGAGATCCGCCGCGTCGGCCCTGTTTTTCCTGACGGCTGCTGTGGGCCATGCGAAAGAAATCACCGCGCCGGAGCACGGCGTCGTCCGGGCGGTTCTGATCGGCATTGACCTCTACCGCAATGTGCCGCCGTTGCGAGGGGCAGTGGCGGATGCCGAGGATCTTTCGCTCTCGCTGCGCTCCGTCGGCGTCGAAGACATGAGCTTACTGAAAAACGGCGATGCCAGCCGCGACAACATCCTGAAGGCGATCGAGAGTGTCACGCAGAGAACGGGGCCGGGCGATCTTGTGGTGCTCGGCATCGCCGGCCACGGCTCGAGCGAGCCGGAACGGCTGAAAGGCTCGAAACCTAATGGCCGCGACGAGGTCTATGTGCTCGCCGGCTTCGACACGCGCCTACCGGGGTCACGGGAGCGAATTTTCGGCGACGAGTTCAAGGCGCTTATCCGTGGACTGGAGGCGAAGGGAGCCGATGTGCTTTTTGTCGCCGACACCTGCCACGCCGGCGGGATGACCCGCGCGGTCGATCCCCGCAGCGAGGAGATCGTCTGGAGGCAGGTACCGTCCTACAAGATCGAGGAGGACGATCTGGCGCCCATCTCCACGACCGCCGATGCACTCGCGACCAGTTTCGATTTCAAACGGCTGACATTTCTCGCCGCCGTCGATGAGAACTCCAAGTCACCGGAAATTTCCATTCCCGGCGTTTCGCAGAAGCGTGGCGCACTGAGCTACGCCGTCGCACGCGCGTTTCAGGGAGCCGCCGACCGAAACGGCGACGGGAAAGTCACACGCCGTGAGCTTTTCGAATACACGCGCCAGGCCGTCTACCAGTTCACCAACCAGCGGCAGAACATCTTTACCGAAAGCCCGCCGGACGACGATCTCGATCGCTCGATTGTCTTCACTTACGCAGGCGCGATGCCGCAAGGCACGGAGGCCGCGCCGGACGCCGGCCAAACGCAGACGCCGTCCGAAGGAAAGTTGACCGACCACGTTGCGGTCGCGGTTCTCGACGGCCGGCCGGTACTTGAAGGAATTGCTCCGGCCGTGACACCATACGAACTCACGGAAGTCGCCGATGCGCGGCTTGTCTTCGATTCTGCCCGGCGAGAGGCCGTCGCAGACGGAGACGTGATCGCCACCGATGTCGGGCCGGAAGATGTTCCCTTCGTGGTCGACCGTATGGCGGCTCTGGCCGCCTTGAAGCGATTGGGCGGGCAAAATCCGGAAACCGTTCGCGTAACTCCGTCCGACAAGGTTCACCAGGCGGGGGAGCAAGCGGGCATCTCAATGCCGGGCATCGCCGGTCGGCATCTTGTCCTCTTCGACGTGGCGGGTGATGGTACTGTGCAGGTCCTTTATCCCGAGGCGCGCGATCCCACCGGGCCGATGCCTGGAGATTTCAACCTCGACCTCAAGGTCGTCGCCCCCTTCGGGACGGATCTTCTTGTCGCCATTACCTCAGAGGCCCCCATGCCTATGCTGGTGGACTTCCTGCGTCAAAACGACCAGCGCCGCGCCGCCGGCGGCGTTGCTACCCAGCTCGAAAAGCTCCTCCCGCCCGATGCGCGCGTCGGATTCTCCGTTCTCTACACGTCCGCCGGAGCCAGGCCATGATCACCGCAGGAAAGCCGACAAGCAGGATCTCTCTGATTGCCGCCGTCATCGCGTTGCTGGCGGCGCTTCCGGCCCATGCGCAGTCCGGCCAGCCCGATGACGAGGGCGACGGCGGTCGCGTCATCGGGGGCCAGCCAGCAAACAAGGGCAAATGGCCCTGGCAGGTGAAGATACTCGCACCCGATCCCGAGCAGCGCGGTCGGTTCGGCGGCCATTGCGGCGGCTCTCTGATTTCACCACACTGGATACTCACGGCCGCCCATTGCGTCACGGACAGCCGCTCGGGACAGCAGGAGCTTTTCGCCCGCGATCTGCTGATCGTCGAGGGTAAATCCAAGATCGACAAGGTGATATCCGTCGACGGCCCTGACAAGCCCGGCCTGACAGTGGCGGATGTGATCGTCCATCCGGACTTCGACCGTAAGGTCTTTGCCAATGACATCGCGCTGATCAAGCTCAGGGAGCCGGCGGTTTCGAAACCGGTCGCGCTTGCCTCCGAGGCGGAAGGGGATATCGAGGCGCCCGGCCATATGGCGACCGTCACCGGCTGGGGCTACACCAAGGCTGATCACGGCTGGGACGACAAGTACTTGGCGACCGTGCTGCAGGAGGTGGAACTGCCGATCGTTTCGCGCGAGGAATGCCGCGCGGGCTATCGCGACAGTTCGATGCGCATGAATCCGATCGATCAGCGCCATATATGCGCGGGCTACGCCAAAGGCGGCAAGGATGCCTGCCAGGGCGATAGCGGCGGGCCGCTTGTTTCGCAGCGCCCCGACAAATCCTGGGCGCAGATCGGCATTGTGAGCTGGGGTGCTGGCTGCGCCGAAGCACGTCATTACGGGGTCTATACCCGTGTCGCTGCCTATCGCGACTGGATCACAAGAATGACCGCTGGCGACGTGCCGGCCGCTTCGTCCGGGCCCGCGGTTGCGAGCGGGGTCGCGACGACCGGACAGGAACAGGACATCGCCGCGCAGCCATCCGCGCAATCTGGCACCATGACGGCGAACCTGACGCTCAAGACACCAGATGCGGATGGTGCAAGCGTCAAAGGTGAGCCGGCTGACTTCACGCCTGCCGATGAACCCGGCCAGAACACACCCCAGCAGGAGCAGGTTTCAATTGCGGCCCCGGAAGCCCAGAGCTCGCCGGGGGACCGGGCACTGCTGATCGGCATTGACGAATACGACATGAAGGAAATGCGTCTCACCGGCTCTGTCGCTGATGTGAAGGCCTTCCAGGGGTTCCTTGTCGGCAAACTCGGCTTACAGGCGGAGCAGATCCATACGCTGACAAACAAGGAAGCGACCCGCGAAGCGATCTTGGCCGAGATCGACGACTGGCTGGTGCGTGGGTCGCGCCCTGGCAGCCGGGTTTTCCTTTATTTCAGCGGACACGGTTCAGAGGAAACCGGTCCTGAAATGACCGCAAGCCCAACCCTTGTCGCTTCGAATGCGCACGTCGATCGCGCCGCCAACAAGTTTACGGTCACGAACCAGATTCGCGAGACCGAAGTAGCGGCCCGGCTGAACAGCCTCAAGGATCGGCGCGTGACGTTGCTGGTCGATGCCTGTCATGCGGGTCCCGGTAGCCGCAGTGCGGTCGCCGCGCCGGCGGCTATGGTGCGCTGTCTCGGGCCGGCGCTCGCTTCACTCAATCCGCCGACGCTGGACGGCGAGGAGGCGAAATTTTCCTTCGGTGGCGAAACGGCGATGGTGTGGTCCGCAGTGAATTCCGGCCAATGGGCGGTGATAGATCGCGAGGCCAATCCGCCGGTCGGCCTCTTCACGCGAAATTTCATCGAAGGTGTGAGCGAGGGGGTGGCCCGCGCCGGCGGCGCCCCGAATGTCAGCAACGCTGCGCTTCTGGACTATGTTCGCCGCAAGTCCGAGGAATATTGCCGCGCCCATTCCGGTGATTGCCGCTTTTCGCCAGTGCCCCAGTTCTATGGTCAGCCTGACGCGCTCGGGCGCGATGTGATCACTGGCGAAGAGCCGAAAACGCCGGTTGCCGCCGTCGAGAACACGCTGAAAACCGACAATGAAGCCGGAGTGGCTGTCGACATCCTGCCGGGGACGTCCGTCAAGATCGGCGAAAAAGTTGCGATGCGGGTTTCATCGAGAAAGTCTGGCTATCTGATACTCGTCGACATCGATTCCTCGGGCAAGCTGACGCAGCTCTATCCCAACAAGCGTTCAATGGGGCTGAAGCCAACAGCCAAAAGCGGAGACAATCGCCTTGACCCCGCTCATCCAGTCGTCGTTCCGGACGAGCGGAACCCCTACACGGGCTTCGAATATGTGGTTGAAGGGCCGGCCGGTGTCGGCATGGTGGTCGCCATTCTGAGCGACAAGCCGATCGAGGTCCTGGACCTTCCGGACATACCGACGCCTCTGGCCGGTCAGCGAGCAGCCCTCAATTACGTCTACGAGCTCGCACGCAGTCTCAGGATCGTCGGAGAAGATGAGGAGAGCGCCAGGGGCAAGTGGTCGTTCGACTCCAAATTCTATCGCATTCATTAGGCCAGGGAGCTGTCATGCCGAGATCCGGTCGCGCAGCACATTGGCCAAGGCAGCTTTTTGATACGACCACTCGGATGCAGGGGACGGATGCATGAGAAGTGATCTGCTGGCTCGCTACGTGATCGGCGAGCCGAACTACGAGAACGAATTCATCGTCTATCCGGCTGAGGACCAGCGGATGAAGCGCTCGGTCTTCATCGTTGTGCCGGATCTGGCGCTCAAGACGGACAAGGGACGCTTCGAGCGGGTGTGGACCTCGATCAACGAGGCCAAGCAGCTTTCGCCCCTGCGTTTCGTGGAAATAGAGGATCTCATTCCTCCCTCTGCGGAGGACGACAATTTCTACATCGTCGAGCGGCGACCGTCCCGGACCCTGCGTCAGTACCTCGATGAACAGGAAATGATCGACTTCGAAAAGGCAGGGGAGATCGGCCGACACATTTTGGAGGGCTTGGCCACGTTGCACGGTGCGGGCTATGCCCACAACGCCCTGACAGACCAGTGCATCTATGTTTCCGAGGATTATTCCGGCCTTTCGGTGCGCATCGGCAACCTGCACCTGATATCGAAAATCGGCGAGCACATCGTGCCGCCCTACGTCCCGGAATTCGGTGCGCCGGAAATCTATTCGAGCGGTATTTTCAGCGCCTCTCCGACGCTCGACATCTATGCAATGGGCATGATCGCCTACAAGCTGTTCCTGCCGCGGCAGACCTATGCCGACGTCTTTCACAGCGTGCTGATCTGGGAGGACGAACACCAGCGGGAACAGAGCTGGAAGAACGTCCATCTCGATCCCTCCAATGTGTTCCCCCGCCTGGATGTCCTTATCCCCGGCTTCCCCGTCGAGCTCGCGGCCCTGATCGAAAGAATGCAAAGCCGTGATCCGGCGGGACGGCCTCCGACAGCGGCAGATGCGCTGCAGGAGTTTCGCAATGTCACCTTCGGCCGCCACATGGCGCCGCAACCGATCGTTCAGGCCGTCGAACCGAAAAAGAAGGCAAGGAAATGGACAGTCGGCAAGATGGCCATGATTGCCGCCCTAGCGGTGATTTGCACCGGTGTCGGCGTCGTGACGGTGCCGAAAATTCTCGGCCCTGACCCGGAATTGGTGGCGAGCGTCGAAGCCTGGAAAGCCGAAGCCGAAAGCCGGCGGGCAAAGGCAGTCGCCGCCAAAGCGCCCGAGCGGCTGGCACAGGATGAAGCCAAGCGTGCCTTCGACCAAGGAGCCGGCTCGATGACCACCGCTGCCGGATCGGTGGAGAGCAGCGACTACGAGAAGGCGCTTGCACAGTACAAGGAAGCCGCGCTCAGCTTCGGCAGCTCGCTGGTGGCGATCGCCAAGGACGATGCCGCCAAGGCGAAAGCGGCGGCAAGCGAGGTGGGCGCTTCAGGCGCTCCTGCATTCGCCGAGGCAGACAAGGGGATGGCGGCGGCCGCCGACAGCGCTTCAGCTGGAGATCCGGGCGCGGCGATCAAGGCGTATGGCACGTCGACGACGGCGTTCGACGGGCTGGCGGAAGCCTTCAGGGCTCTTGCCGATGCACGAAAGGTCGCAACCGAAAAGCACGATCTTGCTGAGCGCATGGGCGCCGGCGATCTGCCCGATTTCGGCAAGACGCAGACCCGTATGACGGAGGCGCAGGAGCAAGCCGGGCAGTGGCAGGCGGCTGAGGCGGCTAAGGGCTACGGCGATGCCGCCCGGCTTTTCGACGTCATGATCACTGACATTCTGGCGGCAAGGGACGATGCGACAGCTTTGAAGGAGAAGGTCGCCAAGCTCAGCGCGTCTATCGTCGATCGCGGTGGCGGATCGGATCCGGAGTTCGCGGCGATCCAGCCGAAGATCGCCGCGGCTGACGAGAGCTTTGGAAAGGAAGCCTACAAGCTCGCGGCCGCCGCCTATCAGCCAATCGTAACCGATCTCGAAACGCTTTCCGCGCGCGGGTTCTGCCCCGTCTCCACCGAACTAGCCTTCGAGAAAATCGAGGCCGGCAGCTATCCTGTCGGCAATGTCCGGCTGATGACCTCCTCGCTTTCCAAGCTGGGCAGCATGCTGGGCGCTGCGAATGGGGCCATTACCATCGAAAAGCCGTTCTGCATCCAGACGCGCGCCGTCACCCGCGCCGACATGGCTGCCTACTATGCCGCCATCTCCGATGCAGAGGGAATGCGCGACTACAGCGATAACCCGCAGCAACCGGCTGACGACGTGCCCTTGCAGGCGGCTCAGGACTACGCAAAATGGGTTTCAGGCCGGCTCAACACCGTTGTTCACCTGCCGTCGGCGATGGAGTGGATGGCAGGGGCAACCAAGATGGCTGGAGACGTGAAGTCAGACACCGATGATATCCTGCTGCAATGGAGCACGACGCCATGCGAAGCCGGCGGCAATGTCGCGTTCCTCGCCCAGGAGGGTTCAACCTTCGTCGTTTGCTCTGATGCTTCCGCCGGCGGACTGTTCCGCATCGCGGCCGAACTACGCTGACGCTTCCACTCGTGAAATAGCCGGGACCTTCGCCGGCCCAGGCTTTTGGGTTCTGTCGCAAATTCTGCTGGTGGTCACCAGAGGAGCTATGTGCGCAGTGCTCGGGCGGTGAGGATCTCGAATTGCTCGGCGATTGACGGACGTGGATTGTAGGCAAACCTCGCCTGTCGCTTGCGCACCATGTGCACCATGCCGGAGAGAATGATCTCAGCGCTTGCCATCGACTTGAAGCCGAGCATCGGTCGGATGCGGCGCTTGATGCGCCTGTGATCCTGTTCGATCCGATTGTTGAAGTATTTGCCCTTTCGGATGCGGACCGGCCTTAGTGAACGTCGCGACCGATCCCGCAGACGGTTTTCGGCAGCGCAGGAGATGATAGCCTTGTGATTGGTCTCGCTGCCGTCGATGACGATGCGCTCCGGTCGGTCGTGGCGCGCGAATGCCTTCCGGAAAAAGCGTTTGGCTGCCAGCAGGTCACGGTTTTCGCTTAACAAGAACTCGACCGTGTCGCCGACACTGTCGATGGCACGGTAAAGATGCGTCCACTGACCGCGCACCTTGATGTAGGTTTCGTCCATGTGCCACTTGATACCGATCGCACGCTTGCGCCGGTTGAAGCGACCCAGAAGCTGAGGCGAGAAGTGAACGACCCTTGAACATCGAGAACTCCTGGATAAGCCCCGAGCCTTCATACCGGAAATAGATTGCCATTCAGTTTGCGACAGAGCCAGAAATTCGCTCACGTGCTGGCAGAGCAGCAAGGTTGGCGCCTGCTGAGCGTCAGACGACGTCAGCGTGACTTCAAGATCACCGGGCTTGACCTGGATCGTGGAACGCAACTTCGCTTGGCTCGGGCGCAATCGCAGGCTCAGCAAGGACTATGAGTATCGCGTCCAGACGTCCGAGACGATGATCGACATCGCAGCCACCCGGCTCACGCTTAATCGCCTTGCAAAACGTTAATTACCAAACACCCTCTCAGCAGCAGAAGCTCGCGCGCCGCTGCCGCCCAGTCCCTCCAAGGCCGCCTCGCCATCTCCGATGTGCCCGCCGGTGTGGCTGCAAGAACCCTTCTCACTTCTCAAGGCGGATTTTGGATCACTTGGCATGTGGGATATGCGGGCCAACATGGACTGTTGGCGCGGCCAGCCCACGGCACGCCCGGCGGCAAACCGTATGGTATCGGGCCATGCCCATCGTGAGCTCCAGGCGCCATAGCTTCCCGCCCACTACTATTCAAAAGCACCGCAATACCAAGACGGCCAAGCGCCTCTTGATCCGGTTGATGAAGAAGCAGGGAAGTAACAAGCCGCCATGGCCGTCCATCTGCATCGTCTCGATGCGATGGCGTAGTGGCATTCGATCGCCGGTGCCTCCGCCATCGCCGCCTATGCGCCAAACCTATCGGGGGTCGCTGCGAATGCCCAGCCATTCAGGAGCCATGGATGCGATTTCCGGAAGTTCCTCCAGAAGGTCCGCGGCGAAGCTCGGGACAGCGCTGGTCCATGACAGCGCGCCATCCGAGTTGGAGTGGCCGTCTCCTTCAAGCTTGTAGAGACTTTCTATGATGTACTGGCCGCTCTGGTCGAGCCCTTTCACTTCGGAAATCTCGATGACGCGGCGGCGACCTGTTCGCCTGAAGCGTGTAATCTGCACAATGACATCAACAGCGGATGCGATCTGGGAGCGCAGAGGCCTTAGCGGCAGATCGATGTCCGACATCAGCGCGAGGGTTTCCAGGCGGTTCAGTGCGTCATAGGGCGTGTTCGCATGGACCGTCGAAAGGCTCCCGCTGTGGCCGGAAGTCATTGCCTGGATCATGTCCAGCGCCTCGCCCCCGCGGCATTCCCCGACGATGATGCGGTCTGGCCGCATACGCAGGGAGGACCGGAAGAGTTCACGTATTGAAGCGCCGCCACGCCCGAAGCGGTCCGGCTTAGTCACTTCGAGGTACACGACGTGGTCCTTGCGGATTTGCAGTTCATTCGTGTCCTCGATGACGAGGATCCGTTCGTGATCGCCGAAAAACTCCGAAAGAGCGTTCAGCATAGTGGTCTTGCCGGTGCCCGTGCCGCCCGAAATGATCACATTCTTCTGCAGGCAGACGGCGGAGCGAAGCAGCAACAGCGCCTCCAGTGTCAGGCTGCCCTGTGACACAAGATCATTGACGTTGCGATGCTCGCGCAGAAACCGGCGAATGGATATGCATAACCCGCTACGTGCCGCCGGTGGCTGTATCATCTGCACGCGCGAGCCGTCGGGCAGGCGAGCTTCGACGCTCGGTTCCTCCGGGGTCAATCGCTTGCCCGAGAACTGCGCAATGCTGCGTGCGGCCGATTCGAGACTTTCCCGGCTAGCGAAGCGCGTGTCGGCTCGTTCTAGCTTGCCGCGCCTCTCGATGAAGATGTCGGAGAAACCATTTATCAGAATTTCGGAAATGCTCGGATCCTGCAGGTACGGCTGGATCGGCGCCAAAAGCTTGTCGAGCGCCCGACTCAGAACTTGCGTGGTGGCCTGTTCGGCGTCGTCGTCGGAAACCACCTTCATCAGAGGGGCATCCCTGTCAGCGCGGAGCTCATGGTGAAAAGGTGCATCATCATTTCCAGCGCAGTCGGAAAAAAGGTCATCAGCGGAATGAGGATCAATCCGAGTACCAAGACGCTACTCATCGTTTCCATTGTGGCTCTCCGCCAGGATATGCCGTCCGGTCTCGCCCTTTGAGAGGGCCATGGGTGCCAGTATTCGCGCGCCTGATTTGAAAGTCCAGAATTGTTTGAGGAAGGATTAGCGCGCGAGAAGCGTTTGCGGAACATTCATATCTGTATGAATCACAATAAATTCATATGCTTGTCCAGCTGGTCATATCAAAAGGCTTGTCTGTTTGAATAAGCTTCCAAAACAATTGGAACCCTGCATTTAGTTTGCTTGACACAAGGCTGGTTTTAGGTGCGCTCTTGAGTCTTAATGGTTTCGTCAAAAATGAGTGGCCAGCGGAGTAGTCAAACCAAATCACATGTCAGCATAACGCATGTTTGTACGCCTTTTCGGATTGATCAAACGTGCTTTGTGTCGTCTTCGCGAGGTCTTCGAACCAGGTAGTCAACATTCAATTGGCCGAGGAAATACGAACATGCTCGCTAAACTGAATACTTTCACACTTGCGCTGCATCGGAACGAGCGTGGCGACATGGCACAGATCGTGCTCGCCGTTGCTCTGATCGTGATCCCACTGATGCTGATGCTGCTCGCTTTCGGCAAGCAGATCGGTGAGTGGTTCCAGTCCCAGAACAAGGATCTCAGCGGCAAAGCCAAAGACGTGCCGAAGGCCCTTTAGAACAGGGCCATGGAGTTTTCCTATGATCTTTCCGAGACTCCGTCGGCGACGGCACTTGCTGTTGGCTGCGCGCTGGTTGCGGCGGTGCTCGATCACCGCCGCGGCCTGATCCCGAATTCCTTGACCTATCCCTGTCTTTTGGCCGGCCTGACGCTCGCCGCCTTCAGCGGTGGTTTGATCGGTCTGACTATGTCTCTCGCCGGAATGGTGGCCGGGGGGCTGGTTTTCCTCGTCGCCTTCGCAATGGGCAACTGCGGTGGCGGCGATGTGAAACTGATGGCGGCGCTTGGCGCCGTTCTCGGCCTCTGGCCAGCGATCGACGTGACGCTTGCCGCTCTGATGACAGGGGGAGTGCTTGCCCTCTTCTCGATGTCGCGACGGATCGACTTCAGAAGGGTGCTCAGGATCGTCGGCCTTTTTGCGATGCTTCTGCCTATGGATGTCAAGAATGCAGCCAGCGTTTTGGTGCCAAGGGAAAGACATACTGTCCGTTTCGGCGTCGCCGCCGCCGGCGGGCTTTTCTGGTGTCTCTTGCTACCTGATCTCAGTCCATTGTCCTTTCTGAGGTAGTGGTCATGGAAATGCAGCCCGGTTCCTCCTTCCTCGCAGGCGAATTCTGGGGCTCCGTACTGCGCTCGGAAACCTTCTGGGTGCCGCAGGACCACGGCGCGCTCCTTGGAACCCTCGCACTCGCCCTCGCGCTCTTGACGACGATGCTGCTTCTGCCGCGCCTTTCCAGGCATCGCAGACGAATTTCGGAGCTGCATCGCGACCCCGTTGGCAGCGTGACCATGCTGGATTTCGTCATGGTCGCACCGCTCTTCGTCTTCTTCATGTTCGTGGTCTTCCAGTTCGCGATCCTCGCGAAGAACCATCTGTTCACTCACTATGCCGCGTACATGGCCGCGCGCAGTGCCCGGGTCTATCTCTGCCCGCAAATTCCGCTTTCCACCGGCGCGTTTCTCGACGTGCAACTCGACGTGAAGGTCTGCGACAGCGATGCCGCGGCCCAGAAGGCCGATACCGCCGCGCGCATCGCCCTCATTCCGGCAGCGCCTTACAAGACCCTGCCATGCCAAAGCGGCTGCCAGGCACCGGAAGCCGTGCTGAGGAACGTCGCGGAAGCGGCCGGCGTTTCCAAACGCTGGGGCGCAATCCAGCGCCAGGCCCGCTATACGTTCGACAAGCAGAACGTCACGGTGACAATTGGTTTCGCGCCGATGGCGACCTATGCCGCCGCCAAGCGCATTCCGCACATGCCGGTCAAGGCAACCGTCGCGGTGCGCTTTCTACTGCTGGATTATGCCGGCTGGGTCATGGCCGACGGCAAGCGAAAGGACGGTCGCTACTACACCGTTTCCAGGGCGGAGGTCACGCTGTTATGACCTTGTCCGCGCTCGCTCGTCTGCATCGTGATGAACGCGGCTTCCTGTCGCCGATCATCCTCTTCATGACGATCGCGCTTGCCTACATGATCATCTGGATCCTCAACACCGGCCAGATGATCTATGACAAGCAGCGCACGCAGGACACGGCGGACGCGGCGGCCCTGGTGCATGCCGATTGGGGCGCCCGCTACCTCAACATCATGGCCATGAACAACGTCGCCTCCTCGCAGGCGACAGTGATCCTCGCCACCTCGACGGCGTTGGAGCTGGCCACGCTTGAGCTTGCCGCACGCTCTGGTGTCATCCTTGCCGAACTCGCGGATTTCACGAGCGGAAGCGACCTCGGCGGGCCACCTCTGTATCTGCCCAAATGCATGTTCTACGAGCCAATCCCGCTCGTCGGGCCGATCATCTATGCCGCCTGCGCGGGCTTTCAGGCCATCCGCGGCATCGGGGCCGTAAGGGCGGGAGCTTATGCGGTCTATGTCCATGGCAAGTACAATCCTCCCGGGCTCATCGCAAAGTCGAAGGCCATCATAGACGCCATGAACAAGATGAACGACTATCTGGTCGACAGTTACCCGGAACGGGTTGGCAGCGAGGCGCTGAACCTCGTGCGCGTCAACGGCGCCGACCATCTCGTCTTCCACCCGGCCTGCCAGAACGGAGCGACTTGCAGCCGATCCAAGGAGGGTCAGGGCGGCGACCTGCCTGTCGATAAGGGCGGCATCAAGGGGACAGTCGCCTACGCGGAGATGTGCATGGCGATGTCGGACGGAACGACATCCTTCGGCCCCGGACTTTCGATGCGCGCCGAGTATGCCAACCGCGGTTTCCCCAACGGCAAAGGACCGCTGACGGGTGGTGGTGTCGACGGTCGCCATATCCGGGACTACGTCAATGACGAAAGCAGCATGAGCACGGAGCTGCCATTCTTCTACGTCTGGTACGAAGCCTTCGGTCCCGGCTACTGGACCAGCATCCCTGTGAAAGCGCTGATCAAGCAGTTCAATCCGAAGCTCGGATTTTTCGGCGGCCTGCTGATCGACGGCGCGATGGGAGCGTTGAAGTTATTTACTGGCATCGATCTCGGGGCCTTCAATCCCTTCCAATACCCGATCGACAAACCGCCGCGCTACGAAGAGGAACAGACGGCGGAGAAAAACGACTTCACGCGCAAGTTCGACAACATCTGGGGCCAGGTGTGTGGCGCGGGCGGCGGGATCGCATCAGCGATCGGTATCCTGCCGACACCCTACTGGCTGAAGGGGCGGGAAGTTTTCGCTTTCGATCCAATCACCATGCGAAAGACGGGTGACCAGTTGAAGCCGTATCGTGCGCTGGCCGTGGTTTCGCGTTCGCCGCGCGCACGCCTGCAGTCGAAGAAGTTCACCGAAAAGACGCCGGCCTTCGCCTATGCGGAAAGCTGGGTGCACAACTACACGTCCTTCGATCTCTATACGCAGGACTGGCGGGCATCACTCGCGCCGACCAGCCTGGCAGACGACGTTTCCACGCTATCACAGACCATCAAGCGGAGCCCTGCGGCCGACAGCTACAAGGTTCTGACCGGAGCATTCGACAAGGGAGGGGCAGGTGCCTGGTCGGTCGTCAATACGCACTGAACGCATGCCGACCACAGGCATCCTGATGCGGCTGCACGCCGATCGTCGGGGCTTGGCGTCAATGGAGTTCATTCTCGCCGCGCCAGTCATCCTGCTGATCGTGATCTTCGTCAAGCACGCCAATCTCCTCTCGACCCGCAAGATCGACACGATGCGGGAAATCCGCAATGCCGCATTTGCCGAGGCGAACGGCCTCACCTGCGTTCCTGACTTTTCACGGACGATCCCCAATCTTGTCCTGGCGATTCCGGACATACTTCCTCCGGGCGAGGGACCGGAGCGTCTGACCTGCTCCAGCAAGCCGTCGCATGAAAGCAGCGGAGACCGCAAGCGAACCTTCGTCTGGGACGATGTCGATGACAAAGCCAAGAGCGTCACGTCGAGCATCGCAGGCAAGCTCGCGCAAGAGAAGCCGAGGCTCGTAACGGCCAGTGCCACTCGCGTCTACAAGTTCAGCGCAGCGCAGAACCTTGCACCGTTCCGGTGGGGCGACACTTTTACGGTCGACGACGCGACGCTTTTCGTGTCCGCCAACAACGACACCACCCGGCGTGGCTACGATCCGACCCTGCGCGAGGCGATCCGTGGCGTCGCCTCCGGTGCGGGCGAGCTCTTCGACGGCATCTTCCCGGGCGCGAAATGAAATGAAAAAGACACGCTCCAAACCAGCTTCGCTCATTACGGCCGCCGTTCTCGCCGTTGTTCTTGGCGAAAGCCTGACCGCAAGGCCGGCACTCGCGGAGGTCTATCGCTATATGCGGACCAGCCTGGAAACCGTGCTCGCTCGCATCGCGGGGTCGCCTGAGCGCCGCCCGCGCGATCTGGTGATCAACGGGCAGCCGCTGGAATTTACCCCCTATCAAAGCACCCGCAGCGTTGCGGACATCACCGACGAGTGGCTTGAGGCGCTCGATGCCGATACGCGCCTGGCGCATCTTGCGGCTGATCCGATGGCCGTCGAACTTGCCGCTGCGGCCAACCGGCTCGTCGCGCCAAAGGTCAGCCGGGTGGGCGAGGATTTTTCCGTCATTGTCCGCTTCTTCGACGGCAATGGATCCGACGCCCTTTCCTTTCTGCAAGCGGGAGCTGCAAGGCTTCCGACCGACACGGCAGCCGCTGGACCGATACCGGGCGTCACAGTGTCAATTCGCCGGCCACCGGGCTCAAAGATGACAGAAGTGCTGATGACGCGCTTCGACGATGCCGTCGCGAGCCTCGAAGCCTTCGCCTCCGCCGCGGACCCGCGTCGGCTTCCCGCCGCCCTGCGCCCGCCGGCTGGCGTAGAAGTGTTGAGCGACATTGGCGATCACGACAGGAGCCATATCTCGCGTACGGTAATCTCAAGCGGCGCGCTTTCATCGTCGGCCTGGCGGGATACGCGCGCCCATCTGCTGGAGCGCGACGGCTTTGCGGTCGATGGAACTCGACCGGGCAAGAACAGTTCGCTCGCGCTCCATGCGCGGCGCGGCGCCGTTGAGGCCGATGTCCTTTACACGAAAGGCATCAAGGCCGACGAAATCGTGGAAGTGATCGCAATCAGGCAACTGCTTGTCGAAGGAAGAATCCCATGAATTGGAAACTGATCGCCGCCGCCGTCATTGGTTTCATCACGGCGGGGCTCGTCTATCTCTGGACCCAGAACGTCAAGAACGAGCAGACCGCCTATGCCTTCATGCGGCTCCTGCCGGACCAGAAAGTGTCTCGCGGGCAGGCGGTGACGCCCGACATGCTGGATGATCCAGTTCTGCTCCCCTCGAGCTTTGGAAGCCTGCAGAACCTTGCTCTCCCAGCCGCCGATGCCTATGGCGAGTGGCTCAAGGACCGCACCGCCGCCACCGACATTCCGGCCGGGTCCGTCCTGCTCTTCCAATATTTCGATGATAATGACGGCGGGCGCCTGACGACGATGATCGCTCCCGGCAAGCGGGCGCTGACGCTGCCGGTTGATGCTGCGGAAGCCGTGGGCCATTTCGTCGAACCAGGCAGTCGCGTGGACATCCTCGGTACGGTCGACGAGCCGGTGAAACCCGTCGAGCCTGCCGTGGCGTCGCCGGAAAATGGCCAGCAACCGGCTGCTGCGGATTCTGCCAAGCAGCCAACGACAACGCCCCCGGCAGTCGACCAACTCCTGAAGAACTACCTGGCCCAGTATTCCGACGCCACGTTCGATGACCTGCAAATCTACCAGAAGCAGGCGCAGGACTACAAACTCGGCATCGGCTCGCGCACGCGCGTCGTAACTCGGACCTTTCTTCAGAACGTCAAGGTGCTTGCCGTCGGCGCGGCTACCTCCGCGGACGCCGCGGTCAGGACTGCCAATAACTACAGCCACGTAACCGTGGAGGTCACCCCAGCCGAGGCCGAAATGCTGATCTTTGCGCTTGGCCAGTCCAACGGTCGGCTCAACCTCGTCCTGCGCAACCCCGCTGACGACACCGTGGAGGATCTGCCGAGCGTCAACTGGACGCGCATGTAAAAGCCCGGAGGCGATTAGTCATGCAGCTCAAGATTACCTACGAAGACGGCAGCGGCCGCGAGGTGATCTCCCTTTCGGCAGACACCACCTATTTCATCGGCGAGAACGGCGCGCCCGCCTTGCCGGCCGGAGCGGCGGTGGTGCGATTGCGCGGCAGCCATGTTTCTTCGCCGCAATTCGTCATCCGCCGGTCGGGCCAGGGGTGGGCGGTCCAGCATCACGGCCGCAACCCGACCCGCCTCGACGATCAGCAACTGAGGGCGGGAATGCCGGTTGCCATCAAAGCGGGTATGTCGATCTGGGTGCCGAACGTTACGCTTGAGCTGTTCGAGCCGCAAAGCGAGGCCCAGCCGATCACGCTTTTTCCGGAGCAGGAGCGCGTGCTCGCTCTGCAGATGGAAGTCCACGAACGCCTTTTGAAGGATACGCAATACGACCGCTTGATGAAATCCTCCGACTTCGGTCGGGAAGAGACGCGTGCCCGCATTCGAGAACGCCTCGACCTCTTCATCAAGGAGGCACTGGACGGGGCTCCGCCGGACCTTGTCATGCTGCTTGTCAAGAATGCCGTCTATCGTTGGCTTGCCAAGCGAATTGCGCGCACCACACGACGCGACCCCGATGGTGCGGCCGCGGGTTTCGTACGCGGGGAGCAGGACAACCGGCGCCTCTTCGAGGTCGGTAAGGCGCTGATCAGCACGCTCGGATTGAAACTGGATTTCGAATCCACCCGGGCCGATTTTGGGCAGCTGGACAGTCGCTTCGGCGCGGCCTTTCTGGCGCGCCAGAGCCTTTTCAGCGCCGGCGACCGCTACGAAATTGCCCACAACCACCTGCGCTCCAACATCGAGGAGCTGATGTATCGCTGGGGCACGATCTCGGAACTGATGGACCTCGATGTGATCTCCGAAATCATGGTGACGCGTTACGACGAGATTTACGTCGAAAAGTTCGGTCTCCTCGAACGTTATCCCTTCGCATTTGCCAATGAACGACAGTTGATGACCGTGATCGAACGCATCGGTATCGATTCCAAGCGGTCTATCAACGAGAGCGAGGCGATGGCGGATTTCCGTATGCCGGACGGCTCGCGCGTCAACGCAGTCATCCCTCCATTGGCCGTCAAGGGCGCCTGCCTCACCATCCGCAAGTTCGGCGGCAAGTCCCGTCTCGACATAGAAAAGCTGGTGGCGGCCGGGGCCCTGAACGTGCCGATGCGCACCTTTCTCGACGCAGCGGTCAAAGCTCGCAAGAACATCGTGGTTTCCGGGGGCACCGGCTCGGGCAAAACGACGCTGCTCAACAGCCTATCGCAGTTCATCCCGGCGGGCGAACGCGTGGTCGCGGTGGAGGATACGTCCGAACTGCAGCTCGACGGCATTCATGTGGTCTATTTGCAGTCGCGGCCAAAGACGGCCGAATCCGAAAAAGGCGTGACCATTCGCGATCTGGTCCGCAACGCGCTGCGCATGCGTCCGGACCGCATCATCGTGGGTGAATGCCGCGGCGGCGAGGCAATCGACATGCTGCAGGCGATGAACACGGGGCATGCGGGTTCGATGACGACGGCCCATGCCAATACACCGCAAGACATGATGACCCGCCTGGAAGTGATGGTCCTTCAGGGCGAGAGCTCTCTACCCGTTATGGCAATCCGACAGCAAATCGTAGCCGCGGTGGAACTCGTCGTCCAACTGAACCGACTTCCAAATGGCCGGCGCGCCGTGACCGAGGTTTCTGAGGTCATCGGCATCGATCCCGATACCGGTCTCGTCCTCGTCGAGCCGATCTTCCATCTCGTCGGACGCGGCAATGGGGAAGCGACACATGCTTTCACCGGCTATCTGCCGAGTTTCGTGGCCGAACTGGTCGAGATCGGCGGTGATGGCCAAATCGACCGGCTCGACATGTTCGTCTGAAGGGGGCGCCCATGAATTTCGACTTCCTGCAGCTTTCAGTTGCCGCTCTCGGGGGCACGGCCGTAGCGCTTCTCATCTTCGGTGTCCCAGGCCGTTGGCCGGCACCGCTCCTGCGCGCGACTGAGCGGGACACCGCGCTTGCCAGCGAAGCTGCGCAGGTTTTCGGCCGCGATGCGGTGCCGCCCTATGCAATGATCGTCGCATACGGCCTTTCTGCGATGGCGGTCTTCATCTTCGTCTCGCTGCTCTTCGGCCCGATCCTTGGTCTCATAGTGGCGGTTCCGGTAGCCTTCGTCCTGCCGAAGAGCATGATCCAATACTTCTTGAAGCGGCGCTGGCTGCAGATCGAAACACAGCTTCCCTATGCGGTCGACCAGATCGTCGCCGCCGTCAGGACCGGCAAGCCGCTGGCCACAGCCGTCAACGCGGTGGCCGATACCGGGCAGATGCCCGCCTCGCGCGAATTCGAACGCGTCGCCCGCGAGCAGAAGCTCGGCATCAGCCTGATCGACGCCCTGGACCGTCACGGACGCAATGTGCCGAGCCTCCATTTCAAGATGGTCGACGCCGCCCTCGGTCTCTTCGCCCGGCAGGGGGGCGACATAGCCGAGCCGCTGACGGAAATGTCGAAGTCATTCAAGGAGATATGGAAGCTCGACCAGAAGATCGTGACATCTTCGTCGCAGGCGCGCATGAATTTCCGTGTCGTCAACGGCGGCGCCGCGCTGATGGTGCTGATGATTTTCTTCGGTCAGCCCGAACTGATCGAAAAGGTGTTCAGCAGCGTCATCGGCATCGCGATCGCGCTGGCCGGGGTCGTTCTCTACGCAATCGGCTTCTTCTGGATGCGCTCGATGATGAAGGTGTCGGTATGATCGGCTCCGTTCCTATCGCTCCCGCAGTCGTCACACTGGCCGGCGTAACCGCGGCCCTGTTCGTCTGGTGGGTTGGCGATCTGCTGGCGGCAGTGCCGGTCGTCAAGCGCTCGCAGACCGGCGACGGGCCGGCACCCAACATAGTCGACAGGCTCGGATTGCGCACGCCGGTGGAGTTCGTGATCGCCAAGTTCGGAACCTTGCTCACCAATTTTGGCGACCAGCTGGAACGAAAGCTCGTCTTCGCCGGACGCCCTTTTGGCGGCGTTACAGGCATTGAATATGTGGCGCTGTTGCTGGTGTCGAGCGTTTTTGGCGTGGTTGTCCTCGGCGTACTGTTTGGCTTGGCAATGGGCAGCGTTTTGGGTGGTGTGGCCGGCGGTCTCATGATCGGCTTCATTCCCGCCGTCTATTTCTGGGTCGTTGCCGACGACAAGATGCAGAACCGCAAGCTCCAGCTTTCTCGCGAATTTCCCTATTTCCTTGATCTGGTGGTCATGACGCTTCAGGCGCAGGCAACCTTGCCCGAAAGCCTGAAACTCTATGCGGAGGCGGCCCCGGGCACGGTCATGCGGGAAGAAGTGGAGCAGATGCTGAAGGATGTCGCTCTTGGCACCGGCCTCGTCGAGGCTCTCCGTCGACTTGAAAGCCGGATCACGGCCGAGGAAGTGCTGCGCGTCATCCGCGCCATGATCCAGGGCGAGATCGAGGGCAGCAATCGCCTCGAACTTCTGCGCGAACATGCCCGCGATCTGCGTTTCCGCCGTTGGGAAAATGCCGATAGAGCGAGCGAAAAGTTGAGGGCCAAGATCGTGATGCCGGCAATGCTGATCGTCGTGTCGATCCTTCTTCTGGTCCTTGCGCCGGCAATTGTCGAAATGACGACAAGTGGGATGTTCTGACCATGGCCTTTTCCTTCTTTAGCGGAAACAAAGCAGGTCTTCTCCAGACCGGGCCGGAGGGCCAAAGCCGCAAACACGTCCTGAACCAACCGGAAACGACCATAGGTCGCGCCCCCGATTGCGACATCGTGGTGGACGACCCCTATCTGGCACCGATCCATGCGCGCATCGAACGGCAGTCCGACGGCGGCTTCATCATCCGCCGCACGGGGCTCAACGTGATCGCACTCAACGGCGAGGCGCTGCTGCAGACGGCCTCCCTGAAGCCGGGCGACACCTTCCGGCTCGGTAAGGACGTCGAGTTCCAATATGTCATCAAGGCGGCGAAGGAGCCGAAGAAGAAGGAGGCGAAACCGAACGCAGCGACCAAGCCCGGGAAGCCCCTTCTCAAGCGGCCCGAATTCCTCGCTGCAATAGGCGTAGTCTATCTGGGCATGGCTGCGGCCGTGGCGATGACGATCCTCTCGGGCGGAGACAAGGGAGGCGACGCGCCCTCGGCCGCCCGTATCGACGCCGTCGCGTCGGAAATCGTCGCATGCATCAAGAGTGCCCGCCGCATGCGTCAGCTTTCGGAAGCGAGCTTCAACGGCGCAATCAGTGGCCGGGCGGTCGGCCAGCGGATAACTTACGCAACGCTTGCCGCCGCGCCAGAGTCCACCGACGATGCAGCGCTCGCAGAAGCCGCTCAGCCGATCCAGGATGCCTACAAACGCGCCGCCCTGGCAGGGCTCGCCTCCGAGATCCGCGGCAATATGTCGATGGCGCGCCTTCTCTATCAGCAGGCGTTCGACACCGTTCCCGATATCAATTGCTCGGCGGCGAGGTTTGCCATGCAGCGCCGAGCAGCAACCCTGCAGCAAAGCGACGAGTGAACGGTTCCTCAAAAGCCGGTTCTGTCGCAAACTGAATGGCAATCTATTTCCGGTATGAAGGCTCGGGGCTTATCCAGGAGTTCCTGGACCGTCTGCCACAGCTGCTGCAGGTGCTCGCCGAGCAGGTTCTGTTGCAAACCATTCGGTAAGCGGTGCCGCGTCATGAAGGCCAATCCACCGTGGAGGGATCATCATGTTCAAGGGCCGTCATTTCGACCGTTCAGTTATCTTGCTGGGCGTGCGTTGGTACCTGACATATGGTTTGAGTCTACGGGGTCTGAAGGAAATGATGGCCAAAGGCACCGTCGCCTTAACCGGTCATCAAGCTGAGGGGTAACGTCGCCTCAAGTTTGGCGGTTGCGCACATGTCCATGCGACCCGCTGGATCATGCAGCGACGGGCGCAGCGATCTCGCGCCATGTTGCCATTGCGGTCGCTTGAAGTTGGCGATGCTCAGCGGCGGTCATGTGGTTGCTGCTGCCTGGGTCAGGAAGCCCTCGAACTGCTCTTCAGGCACGAAGGAGCCGCCGGTCGTCCAAAGGATATGCGTTGCCTTGGGCAGGTGCTTTTCAATGCCGAGACCCGCGCAGAACTTCTTGCCTTCCGGGTGATTTACGACAAATTCCGGACCCGCGAGAGCGGCGGTCGCCGAGGGCTCGAGGCGCATGCCCAGCACAGAGTGGGCGAGATACAGCCACCGGAACAAGTCATCGTCGGCAACGGTGAAGACGCCAGCCAGCATGTTGCGCATGACGGTTGCCACGAATGCAGACATGCGTGCTACGGCCATGCCGTCGGCTTCGGTCTTGTTCGTCAGCCCGACGTCGTAGACGGAGACCAGGTCTTCCGAGCCGCTCATGAGCTGAACAAGGGCGCAAGGCGACTGTACCGGCTCGACGAAGAAGCAATGGACATTGTCGCCGAACACCATCTTGGCGCCGAAGGCCACGCCGCCCGGCGCGCCGCCGATGCCGCAGGGCAGGTAGAGGAACAGGGGGTGCTCGGCGTCGACCGGGATCTCCCGGGCCCGAAGCTGGTCGGCCAGTTCCAGGGCCGCCACGCTATATCCAAGGAAAAGCTGCTGGGACTGCTCGTCGTCGACGAAGTAGATGCTCGGGTCGTTCTCTGCCACGATCCGGGCGTTCTCGACCGCCGTCGTATAGTCGGCCTGATGCTGGACGACCTGCACGCCGAGGCGGGTCAGGCGTTCAACCTTCCACGCCTTGGCGTCGGACGACATGTGCACGGTCGCCTTGAAGCCGAGCGCGCGCGCGGCGATGCCGACGCTCAAGCCGAGGTTTCCGGTGCTGCCGACCGCGATCGTGTATTGGGAGAAAAACGCGCGCGCATCGCTTTCGGCGAGACGGCGAATGTCGTCGCCCTCCTTCAGCAGCCCTTCCTTCGTGGCCAACTGTTCGGCAAAGGTGAAAACCTCATAGACCCCACCGCGTGCCTTGATCGAACCGGCTACCGGCAGATGGCTATCAGCCTTGATGAATTGCCGTCCGAATTCCTGCCCATCATAACCGAGAGCGGCACTCAGATCCTGAAGCTCGACCAGTTCCGAACGGATCGCGCCTCCGCTGGCCTTTAGCTCCGGGAAACAGGTCTCCAGCAGCGGAGCGAGCCGCCGCCAATTGCGCTGCGCGTCTTCGACCTGTTCCGGCCGGACGGGGAGTTTAGCGTCATTGATGGCGCCCGGGCGGTAAGACGGGTTCGTCCAGAGCGTCGGATGCGCGGCGAGGACATCGGGGCGAATTGGGTGGTTCGGCAACTGGATTGTCATGGGCTGCTCTCCTGATCCTAGGCGTAGCGTGCAATCGCGAGATCGGTTGCGTCGATGTCGGGTTTGCGGCCGCTGACGAGGTCGCTGACCACACGCGCCGAACCGGTGCTCATGGTCCAGCCAAGCGTGCCGTGACCCGTGTTCAGGAACAGGCCGGCGATCTTGGTGGCGCCGATCACCGGCGTTCCGTCCGGCGTCATCGGACGCAGGCCCGACCAGAAGGAAGCCTTCGCCGCATCGCCGCCGGGGAAGAGATCGGTGACGGAATGCTCGAGCGTGCGTCGGCGTGCCAGGCTGAGGTCGTCCGTGTAGCCGGAGATTTCCGCCATGCCGCCGACGCGAATGCGGTCGCCGAGACGCGTGATGGCGATCTTGTAGGTCTCGTCCATCACGGTCGATTCCGGCGCACGCGACGCATCGGTGATCGGAATGGTCAAGGAGTAGCCCTTGACCGGATAGACCGGCAGCCGGATGCCAAAGGACTTGAGGAGGAACGGCGAATAGCTGCCGAGCGCCACAACCACTGCGTCGGCCTTCATCGTCTCACGACCGGTGACGACGCCGCGCACCTTACCGCCTTCGACATCGAGCCTCTTGATCTCAGTGCCGTAGAGGAACTGCACGCCGAGCTCGGCCGCCTTGGCGGCCAGTGCATTGGTGAACTTGAAGCAGTCGCCGGTCTCGTCCTTCGGCGTCAGCAGGCCGCCGACGAATTTGTGGCGCACATGCGCAAGGGCGGGCTCGACGCGGATGCAGCCCTCCCGGTCCAGGACCTCGTAGGGGATGCCGTCGGCGGCAAGCGCCTTCACGTCCTTGGCCGACGCATCAAGCTGCTGCTGGGTGCGGAACAGCTGGAGCGTTCCCTGCATGCGCTCGTCATACGCGATGCCGGTCTCCTCGCGGACAGCGGCAAGCGACAGCCGGCTGTAGTCTGCAAGCCGAAGCATGCGGCTCTTGTTGATGGCATAGCGCTCCGACGTACAGTTGCGCAGCATGCTCATCAGCCAGGAAAGCATGGCCGCATCGGCCTTCGGCCTCAGAATGAGAGGAGCATGCTTCATGAAAGTCCATTTGACGGCCTTCTGCGGAATGCCGGGCGCGGCCCAGGGCGAGCAGTAGCCAAAGGAGACCTCGCCGGCGTTGGCAAAGCTCGTCTCCAGTGCCGGCCCGTCCTGCCGGTCGATGACGGCCACTTCATGGCCTGCCTTGGCGAGCTGGTAAGCGGACGTGACGCCGATGACTCCGGCCCCCAGAACGATGACTTTCATGATTTCCTCGATGGACTGGTCGTGCAGATGGCGGGGGCCAAGGCTTGTCAGGATGCTGAGCCTTGGCCCGGCAGGCGTTGTTAGCCCATGCGCTCGGATGCGTATGAGCCCGGCGACGGCGGGAAGACGACGGTCTTGTCGCCATTCAGGAAAACACGGCCGTGAATATGCGCGTGGATCGCGCGCGCCAGAACCTGGCTTTCCACGTCGCGTCCGAGGCTCACATAGTCATCGGCGCTTTGGGCGTGGGTGACGCGCACCGTGTCCTGCTCGATGATCGGACCTTCGTCGAGATCGGCAGTCACGTAGTGGGAGGTCGCCCCGATCAGCTTCACGCCCCGCTCGAAGGCCTGCTTGTAGGGGTTGGCGCCCTTGAAGCTGGGCAGGAAGGAATGGTGGATGTTGATGATCCGGCCCGACATTTTCCGGCACATCTCGTCCGAAAGAACCTGCATGTACCGGGCGAGCACGATGAGTTCGGCCCCGGTTTCCTCGACGACGCGCATCTGCGCAGCTTCGGCCTCGGCCTTGTTCTCCTTCGTCACCTTGATGCAATGGAACGGAATGTCGTGGTTCACGACAACACGCTGATAGTCCATGTGATTGGAGATCACGCCCACGATGTCGATGGGCAGCGCGCCGATGCGCCAGCGATACAGGAGATCGTTGAGGCAATGTCCGAAGCGCGAGACCATCAGGATCACCTTGCGCTTGGCCATTTCGTCGAAGAATTCGGCTTCCGCCTGATACTTCTGCACGATCGGGGCAAAGCCCTCGCGCAGCTGTTCCAGCGTCCGCCCCTCTTCGGATTGGAAGCTGACGCGCATGAAATAGCGGCCGGTGGCCGCGTCGTCGAACTGAGCGCTGTCGGAGATGTTGCAGCCGTTGTCGGCCAGGTACGAGGCAATCGCGGCAGTGACCCCGCGGATCGACGGGCAAGCGACGCGCAGTGCAAAGCGGGGGGAATGGCTGGACATCACGATATTCCTTATCGGGCCGGTCAGGCACCGGGCACGCGGTGCTGGCGACTGAAAGCTGTCAGGGCGTTGGCCAACGGGCAGGCAATGGTCAGGCCGTTGGCAAACCCTTTGCCAGCGATGATGGCAGCGTGAGGATCACCATCCATTCCAACGCTCCCTTTCGCGCCAAACGGGGGCTAGAGCGATGCGTGCCAACACCGGGATTTGCTCTTCGCCATGGCGTCGAATGCCGCGCGTGTTTTCGGCCCGCGCGGCATTCTTGTTGATCCGGCTACAGTGCGGGACGATCAGTTCCCGTAGATCGGGAACGCCTCGGCAAGCTGAGCAACCTTGACCTTGGAGGCCTCAACCACGGCATCGGCGTTACCGGCCGCTTCCGCCTCGATGAGATCGGCGATGACATTGCCGAGCGTGCGGAACTCGTCTTCCTTCATGCCGCGGGTGGTCGCAGCCGAGACGCCAAGGCGCATGCCGACCCACTCCGGCGGGCGCGGGCTGTCGTTCGGGATCGGGTTCTTGTTGGAGGTGATGTTGGCGCGGGCCAGCACGACTTCCGCCTGCTTTCCGATGAGCCCCTTGGTCGACAGGTCGATCAGGACGATGTGCGTGTCCGTGCCGCCCGACACGATGCGGATTCCGCGGTTGGACAGCGTCTCGGCCAGCACTTTCGCGTTCGCCTTGACCTGAGCCGCATAGACCTTGAAGTCGTCCTGCAGCGCTTCGCCGAGGCAGATCGCCTTCGCAGCGAGAACCTGGCTGTGGAGCGAGCCCTGCACGCCGGGGAAGACCGCCGACTGCAGCTTCTTGTACCAGTCTTCGTTGTTGGTCAGGATCAGGCCGCCGCGCGGGCCGCGCAGCGTCTTGGTCGTGGTGCAGGTGACGATATCGGCATGCGGGAACGGCGAGGGATGCACGCCGCCGGCAACCAGCCCCGCGATATGGGCCATGTCCACGAGGAACCACGCGCCGACCTTCTTGGCGATCTTGCCCATGCGTTCGAAGTCGAGTTCGCGCGGATAGGCCGACCCGCCGGTGATCAGCAGGGTGGGACGGACCTCCATCGCCACGCGCTCCATCTCGTCGTAGTCGATCACCTCGGTTTCCGGGTTCACGCCGTAGTTGTGCGCCTCGAACCAGCGGCCGGAAAGATTGGCCTTCATTCCGTGCGACAGATGGCCGCCGGCAGCCAGATCAAGCGACAACACCTTGTCGCCGGGCTTCAGCAGCAGATAGAAGACGGCCAGGTTTGCCTGGGTTCCCGAATGCGGCTGGACGTTGGCGTAGCCGCACTTGAACAGCTCTTTCGCACGGTCGATCGCAGCCTGCTCGACGATATCGACGAACTCGCCGCCGCCGTGGAAGCGGTTGCCGGGATAGCCCTCGAGCGTCTTGTTCGTCATCTCGTGGCCAAGCGCGTCCAGGACCGCACGGCTCACGATGTTTTCGGACGCGATGAGCTCAATCTGGCTCTGCTGACGCTTCCGCTCGCTATCCAGTGCCTGGGCAATGAGCGGGTCGCGCTCGTCAACCGAGGCGCTAAAATGGGGTTTCGTTTGAACGGTCATGGCTATCTCCGGATACCGCAGAAAGGTATTGGAGCGAGCCTAGTGAGTTCCTTGATCCAGAAAAAGTTAATAATCTTTGCATATATGTTCTGATCTGCTAATGAATGCGCAGTGAGAACGGAGAGTGCAAGATGGATCTCGCCCGGCTGCGCGCCCTAAGAGAATTGTCGATACGCAAGACCATGGCGGCAGTGGCCGAGGCGCTTTACGTCTCGCCATCCGCTGTGTCGCAGCAGCTCGCCCTTCTGGAAGAAGAGGTCGGCATCGCCCTGATCGAGCGCCGCGGTCGCGGGGTCACCCTGACGCTTGCGGGTCAGCAACTCGTCGAGCGTGCCGAACGTATTCTCGCCGAGCTGGAATCGGCCCGCGCGGACATTGCCGAATTGAAGAAGGTGATTGCCGGCGAGTTGCGCGTCGCGGCCTTTCCATCTGTTGCCGCAGCGCTGATACCGGCAACGGTGCATGAGCTGCTTCAACTGCATCCGCGATTGACCGTCCAGTTTGACGAAATGGAGCCGGCCGAGAGCCTTGCCGCCCTGCGCAGCTGGCAGACTGACGTTGCGATCATTGACGACCTGAACGTCCCCCCTGGGGCGTTGGACCCAAATGTCGAGACGATCCCGCTGATGGAGGACATCTTCAATGTGATGGTGTCGAAAGACCACCGCCTTGCCGAACGGCCCACCGTGACCTTGCAGGAACTGCGCGGCGAGCGGTGGGCAATCGATACGGCTTCGTCGACTTACACGCGCATGCTGACCGACGCCTGCCAGGCGGCGGGTTTCAACCCGCATATCGTGGCCCGCTGCAAGGGGTTCGAGGTGACCATCGCGCTCATCCGAGAGAACTACGGCATCTCGATGCTGCCGGGTCTGCGCGCAAGTAACGATCTCGAAGATGTGTGGGTCTGCAAGGTGGTGCCCGAAATCCGACGCAAGATCTCGCTGGCCTTCCGCAAGGGCGAGAAGCGCAGCCCTGCGCTGCAGGCATTTATCGCGCAGATTGAAAATCGGGTCAGGCCTTGAGGCGACGTCAGGGGTGGGGCGGTCAAGCCGCCGGCAGGCGCGAGGCTCCTGGTCAATCGTCTATTTTTCCTAAACTGTAAGGCAAGGAGAATTAAGTAGACCTGAATAAACCGCATTTTTATCCTGCGGCGGTCGATTTATGGGCGCGCTTGCGGGAGGAACCTCAATAGCGAACTTAGGCCAAATGGCGGGAACGCTTGCTTCAAAACGGCAAAGCCGCCGTTGTCTAACGCCCTTTCAAATCTACGCCACGATGCAGCCATACAGCGTGCCCACGCACATTTTCGTCATATGGGAAGGAATGCGATGAAACTCATGAAAATTCTGGCGGCCGGCGTGTTTGCCGGGCTTGCCTTTGCCGCCACCCAGGCGTCGGCATCAGTGCTGGATACCGTCAAGCAGCGGGGAACGCTGAACTGCGGAACCGACAACACCGCGCCGGGCTTTGGCTACCTGAACACCACGACGGGGCAGATGGAAGGCCTGGACGTCGACTTCTGCAAGGCCATCGCCGCAGCAGTCCTGGGCGACGCTTCGAAGGTCAAGTTCGTCACGGTGACCGACAAGAGCCGCTTTGACGCCGTGCTGACCAACCAGGTCGACGTTGTTTTCGCGCACACCACCGTCAAGCCGGCGCGCGAGTCGTCGATTGCGATCGACTTCCTGCCGATCAACTTCTACGACGGCACCGGCATCATGGTGAAGGCCGACAGCGGCGTGAAGGAGTTCGCCGATCTCGACGGCGCGACCATCTGCACGACGCAGGGCTCGGCCACCGAGACGGTTCTGACTGGCGCCTTCAAGGCACGCGGCTGGAAGACTTCCAAGGTCCTGACCTATGAGAACCTCGAGAAGCTGTTCGCTGCGCTGAACTCTGGCCGCTGCAACGCGATGAGCACGGACAAGTCGGCACTCGCCGCCTGGGCCGGCAACTCGCCGACCCCGGCTGACTACGTGATCCTCCCCGACACGCTCGACAAGTCGCCCTTCGCCGGTTTCGTCGCCGCTAACGACTCCAAGTGGCGCAACGCGCTGCGCTGGATCAGCTTCGGCCTGTTCCAGGCAGAAGAGTCCGGCATCACCCAGGCGAACCTCGATGAGCAGCTGAAGAGCGAAGATCCGTTCGTCCAGAAGTTCCTCGGCGTGGGCGCTGGCTACGGCAAGGACTTCGGTCTTCCGGAGGACTTCGTCGCCCAGGCAGTCAAGGCCGTCGGCAACTACGGCGAGATCTACGATCGCAACCTCGGCCCGAACACGAAGATGTATCTCGATCGCAAGGGCACCCCGAACGCGCCCTGGACGCAGGGCGGCGCGATCTATTCGCCCCTCTGGAACTGATCCATACACGCTCGCTGAGGCGGAACTCCCGCCTCAGCGATTTTTGAGAAGGCGTTTGGTACTTCGATATGACCATTGAACAAACGGATGCGGGCCATCTCACCGCCAATGATGGTTCGCGGCGGCGGCGCAATCGGCTCAGACACGAAGCCATTCAGTTCGCTATCATCGCTGCAGCCATCGGACTGGTTGCAATCTTTGCCATTGCCGTCAAAGAGGGACTGGCAAGACACGGCATCAAGTTCAGCTTTTCGTTCCTCTGGGATGCCGCCGGCTTCGACATCAGCGAAGGCAAGACCTTTGTCTTCAATGAAGGGGCCTGGCCGGGCTTCATCGATTTCACGGCGGACCTCGCAGTCGCACAGGCCTTCGTCACGGGCCTCATAAACACGATCAAGATCGCCATTCTCGCCATTGTGCTGAGCACGGTTCTCGGAACGCTTCTCGGCGTCGGCCGACTTTCCACGAACTGGGTGGTGCGGAATCTTTCGTTCTGGTGCGTTGAGTTCGTCCGCAATACGCCGCTGCTGATCCAGCTCGTCTTCTGGTACTTCGCGGTTGTCCTGCATTTCCCGCCGCTGGCTGCAGCAGCCAAGCTGTATGGCGGCATCATCATCAGCCAGCAGGGGCTCTATTTTCCCATCCCCGTTTGGCAGGGAGAGGGTTCCTGGGTAGCGCTCGCCATGCTGGCCGCGACCTTGGTAGCCGCCGCAGGTGCGATTTTCGGCTCGACCGGGAAGCCGCGGTGGATATTTGCTGGTTCGGCTCTGGCTCTTTTCTGCCTGATGCTGGCAGACGGCGCGATCGCGCTGGACTTTCCGGTCGCCTCGAAATTCCAGGCCCATGGCGGCACGAGCATGAGCCCCGAAATGGCGGCCCTGCTCCTTGCGGTCGTGGTCAATAGCGCGGCCTACATCGCAGAGATCGTTCGCGGATCGATCGACGCGCTGCCGAAGGGCCAATGGGAAGCTGCCGCCTCCCTCGGACTGAGCCGTCGTCACACCGTGAACGACATCATTCTTCCGCAGGTCTTTCGCGTTGTGCTGCCCTCGTTCGGCAACCAGTACATCAGCCTGACCAAGAACACCGCGCTCGGTATCGCGATCGGCTATCCGGAGCTCTTCAACATCTACGGAACGATCGCAAACCAGACGGGCCATAGCCTTGAGGGCATCATCATCGTCATGGTTTCCTACCTGATCCTGAGCTGGATCATCAGCGCGCTCGTCTCCTGGGCCGACAAACGTCTTACCGGTCAGGGAGCCGCGCGATGATCGCCAAATCGTTGAAATGGTCCCGGCACAACCTCTTCGCCAAGCCGTTCGATGCGCTGCTGTCGCTCACCGTGATCCCGAGCGGCCTTTGGCTCATTTACCAAACGGTCGCGTGGGTACTGACAAAGGCGCAGTGGGACATCATCCCGCAGAGCCTGCGCGTGTTGATGATCGGCGTTTACCCGGCCGACCAGGCCTGGCGTGCGTGGACGACGGTGATCATCATCGGCGCGTTGCTGGGCGCGGCGCTTGGCTGTGTCTTTGCCTTTCGGCGCCACCACGCGGCATTTCTGGCGGTCGCCCTGCTCGCCGTGCTGTTCCTGACGGCCGAAGGTGATTTCGCAACCTCGATCTTCATCTTTGCCACGATCGCGATCTCGGTCGGCGGATGGATACTCACTTCGCATTGGGCGCCCGTCCGGCGCGCGCTTGTCCCGGCAAGCTTCCTCGGCCTCATCGGAATATTCGCGGTGCTGGCACCGCCCGGCGTCGGGCTATGGGGCGGCCTGCTGCTGAGCGTCCTCATCACTCTCGTGACCTCCATCCTGACGCTGCCGATCGGCATCCTGCTGGCATTCGGGCGCCGCAGCCGCCTCTCCAGCGTGCGCGTGATCTGCACCGCCTATATCGAGGTCATGCGTTCCGTGCCGCTGATCCTCGTCGTCTACTGGATTTGGATTCTCATGCCTGTGCTGGCGCCCGGATGGGGCCTGGCAGACGTTGCCCGTGGCATGATCGGCTTCACCGTGTTCTATTCCGCCTATGTCGCCGAATATGTGCGCTCCGGCCTGCAGGCGGTGCCACGCGGACAGACCGAAGCCGCGCGCTCGCTCGGCATGAGCGAACTCGACATCAATCGCTACATCGTACTTCCACAGGCGATCCGGGTGGTGGTGCCCCCGCTGGTCGGCAACGTGCTGGATATCTTCAATGCGGCCCCGCTGGTGTTCATCATCGGGCTCACGGATTTCCTACGTGCAGGACAGATGATCCTTGCCAATCCTCAGTACGGCAACCGCACCTACGAAGTCTATTCGTTCCTGTTCGTGACGTATTTTCTCGTAGGTTCCTTGATCACGTTTGTCGCCCGCAAGCTCGAAGCCCATCTCGCGAAAGGCACCCGATGAGCGGCCTCAACCCCAATGGAGTCAATTCAATGAACGCCATCGTTGAAATGAAAGGTCTCAACAAGTTCTACGGAACTCATCACGTTCTGAAGAACATCGACCTTTCCGTTGCGCGCGGGGAAGTTGTGGTGGTGCTCGGTGCGAGCGGGTCCGGTAAGTCCACGCTGATCCGCTGTGTAAACGGCCTCGAGATGTACCAGAACGGCAGCCTGCGGGTCGATGGCTTCCAGATGCCGGTGGAGGAGGACCGCAAGCTCGGCGGCGAGCGCGAGCTTGCCGCCATCCGCAAGGGCGTCGGCATGGTCTTCCAGCAATTCAACCTCTTTCCACACAAGACGGTGCTGGAGAACATCACGATTGCGCCGATGCGCGTGCGCAAGAAGTCGAAGGCCGAAGCCGAGGCGACCGCCCTTGCCCTGCTTGAACAGGTCGGCTTGACCGCTCATGCACACAAGTATCCGGCGCAACTGTCCGGCGGCCAGCAACAGCGCGTCGCAATTGCGCGGTCGTTGGCGATGGAACCGCATCTGATGCTGTTCGACGAGCCGACTTCCGCGCTTGACCCGGAAATGGTCGGCGAAGTCCTGGATGTCATGCGCAAACTTGCGGCGGATGGCATGACTATGATGATCGTTACCCACGAAATGGGCTTCGCGCGCGAGGTTGCGGACCGTATCGTCTATATCGACCAAGGCGCGATCATGGAGATCGCGAAGCCGGACGAGTTTTTCACGCAGCCGAAGAATGAACGTGCGCGGTCTTTCCTTTCCCGTGTTCTCAAGCACTAAGTGCCCCTTGGGGCGATGTCACGATAACCGCCTTCAACGCGGGCTCGAGCTGCCCGTCTATGGTCCGCGCCAAGTGGGGCGGCCAAACAAGATCGCGCCTTTTCCAGTTTGCGACAAAACCCGCAGCACAAAAACGCCGCCTGTAGCGGCCTCACCGGGCTCCCGGCCGGCGAAAATCCAGTTCTCTGCAAGGCGCCAAACAATACGTTATGCGAGGCGTCACAGGTAGCAGAGAAACGTCTCTGCTGTGCATGATCCCCGATCATGAACGGCCAGTTTTTCGAGCTCGTTCCGGATTGCTCGCTCGCCTCTCACGTCACCGTCAAGCGGAACGGCTAAGAGGGGCCTGGGCTGCACAGGAGAACGATTCACGCTAGATCCGCTCCAGCAACTGCGGGGAGTAAACATCTAGGCATCGATCGGTCAGCCACACCTCCCGCAGAAGCGCGCCACTTTGCAGGCCGAGATCACTTCCACCCCTGTGGACGTCGCTTGCCGCTGCGGAATGTGATAGTTTAATGGCTTATCCGCTGCGTTCGCCTTGGGCGAGCGCATTGTCAGCACATCAAGTGCTGAGGGAGGAAACCATGACAAACTGGTCGAAGAAGTGCGCTGGCGGCGCGGCCGCCTGCGTATTTGCCATGCTGGCTGGAACCATCTCGGCCGCGTCGGCTCAGGAAGCAAAGACACATACCCCAGTCACCCAAGACATGCTGAGCAAAGCCGAGAGTGACGGCAACAACTTCCTCCATACAAATGCAAACTATAACCAGACCCGCTTCTACCCCAATCAGCAGATCAATAAGGACAACGTCAAAAACCTGCGGCCAGCCTGGATCTTTCAGACCGACGTCGTCGAGACCCTGGAGACGACGCCGATTGTCGTCAACGGCATCATGTATGTGACGACGGCCTTTGACCATGTCTACGCGCTGGATGCGCGCACCGGTGAGCAGATCTGGCACTACAAGCACCCGATGGGCCCGATCACGACCTTCTGCTGCGGCCCGAACAACCGAGGCGTCGCTGCCTATGGCGACAAGGTCTACCTGGGGACACTCGATGGCCAGCTCGTAGCGCTCAACGCCCAGAATGGATCGGTCGTCTGGAAGAAGGATGTCGCAGACCCGGCCCTCGGCTACAGCGAGACGATGGCGCCGACTGCCGTCGACGGCAAGATTCTCATCGGCACCAATGGCGGGGAATACGGCATCCGCGGCTTTGTGAAGGCCTATGATGCGGAGAAGGGCGACCTCCTCTGGACGTTCGACACAATCCCGGAAAAGACCGTCGGCGTCTGGGCCACGCACGATGCGACCGGCCGTGATTTGCATCGCGACATCAAAGCGGAAAAAGCCGCGCTCGCGAAAACGGGCGATCCATACAAGACCTTGGGCGGTGGCGTGTGGCAGAACCCGGCGGTCGACCTTGAGGCACGGCGCATCTACTTCGTGGTCGGCAACCCGTCCCCCGATCTGGATGGGTCGCTCCGCCCCGGGGACAACCTCTACACGGACTCGCTCGTCTCGGTGAACCTCGATACGGGCAAGTATGTCTGCCACTTCCAATACATCCCCCACGACGTGTGGGACCTCGACTCGGTCAGCCCGCCGATCATCACTCCGGTCAAGACTGACAGCGGCGAGACGGTGAAGGGCATACTGCACGGCGGCAAGACCGGGCACGTTTACGTCAACAAGGCGGACGACTGCAGCCTCATCCGCTTTTCCGAGGCCATGATCCCGCAGGAGAACATGTGGACGCTGCCGACGGCCAAAGGGGCTCGCATGCTTCCCGGCGCCAATGGCGGCGTGGAGTGGTCACCGATGGCGATCGACGCAGAGCATTCGCTTGCCTATGCAATCAATCTACACCAGCCGATGACGTATCAGGTGGAGAGCACACCTTACCCTGAAGGCAAGTTGTGGCTCGGCGGTGCCTTCAAAGTCATCCCCACCGAAGAGCAGTGGGGCAACGTGACGGCGGTCGACTACAACACCGGCAAGATTCGCTGGCAGGCGAAGACGGAGCAACCGATGATCGGCGGCGTTCTAGCCACTGCTGGCGGTCTGGTGTTCACTGGTGAAGGCAACGGCCTGTTCAAGGCCTATAACGCCGAGACTGGCGACGTATTGTGGAACTTCCGCGCCGGTGCCGGGGTCAACGCCCCTCCGGCCTCCTACACGGTAGACGGCGAGCAGTACATCGTCGTAGCCGCCGGCGGCAACACGCAACTGGACTACAAGCGCGGTAACGCCATCATCGCGTTCAAGCTTGCTCAATAGGAAGCTCCGCTTCCCGACAGGCGAAGCGCTTTGCGCTTCGCCCTCCTTGCGCCCACACTGGAGGAGTAGCAATGCGAGCCGTTCACCTAGGAAGCATGTCCGTATTTGCGGCGGTCCTCGCGCTGTCGGTCGGCCACCCCACAAATGCGCAACAGGCTGCAGCTACGCCTCCTCCGCCAGAGATCGCGGACAAAGTGCAACTATGCGCGAGCTGCCACGGCGCCGACGGAAAACCGGTCGTCGAAAAGGTGCCGATCATCTTCGGCCAGCACATGTTCTATCTGCTCACCGAGCTCAAGGACTACCGGGCGGGTCGCCGTGCAAACGAGACCATGGCTCCGATCGCCGCCGAGCTTTCCGATGATGAGATGAAGGCGCTTGCGACCTATTTCGCGGCTCAGCCCTGGCCGAATTATTCGGAAGTCACCAGCCCCGAAGACAGCGCGCGCGCGCAAAGCCTCGCTGTCGAGGGGCAGTGTACGCAGTGCCACCTCGGAGGAATGCTGGGCGACAGCCGCAACCCTCGGCTCAATCACCAGAAGGTCGACTATCTGACCCAGACGATCACCGATCTGCGGGATGGAGCCCGCAAGAATGCCGCGGCCATGGCAGCGATTGTCAAGGACTGGTCCGATGCCGACATAGCTGCGATGAGCCACTATCTCGCCGGGCTCTGATCGGCCGGCTGCGTCCGAAGCGCATTGAGCACGGCAGAATCCGACGCAAGATCGGCTGCCATTTTGCCTTGCCCGTCCCTCAAGGTTGCATCGGCGCCGTGTGCCATCAGCCATGTGACCATTTCGGCATGGCCGCGCTCGGCCGCAATCATCAATGCCGAACGTCCACGGTCGTCCACGGCATGGATGCTCGCGCCGCGCGCCACAAGCAGTTCTGCCGTTGCAAGACCGTCAGGCGCGGCAACGATATTCGGGTAGCCGGCGGCCCACATCAATGCCGTCAGCTTGTGTGCATACTCCCTATTCACGTCAGCGCCGGCATCGAGCAACATCCGCACGATCGGCGTCAGGCCCTTCGCCGCAGCATAGACAAGCGGACCCTTGCCGGTTCCGTCCGGCTCGTTGGGATCGGAGCCACGATCCAGCAGGACACGCACGAGCTGCTCGTCGCCGTCGAACGCGGCAGTGGCCAGCAAAGTCGATCCGCGTGGAGCCAGGCCGGCAGTTGAAGCTCCCCGTTCCAGCAGAATCTTCACCACGTCATGGCGCTGGCGCGCAATCGCAAGCGCCAAGGCTGTCGAGCCGTCCAGATTGGCATGATTGATGTCGGCCCCCCTGTCGAGGAGCAACCCGACCATCTCCTTGTGGCCGCTTTGTGCGGCGTAAAGCAGCGCCGTGTTGGACACGCGGTCGCGCGCGAACACCGAAGCGCCGCGGTCAAGGAGCTCCAGCACGATCGGCGTGCAGCCCAAGTCGGCTGCCCGAAACAGGAAACTGTTGAGGCGCGCGGGGTTAAGTTGGCTCTCGGCCTGCGCAATGCGTCCTTGCAGCCAGCCACAGGTCAGCGGATTGAAGTCGCTGCCCTGCTCTGCAGCTGAAGCAACTTGGCTGCAGGTGAGCACGCATGCGGTTGCAAGAACTACACGACCGCGCACAGAACGCTCCCATGAACTCTTGACCACCTCAAATATAGATGAAGTTGGGGGGCTTGTCCGAGCTCCTTTTCTGCGGATCGACGATTCCCATCGCCTGATCCGATAATCGTGACTGCTTCGGGTCACCTCGCGCCATCGCGCGCGTCAACCCGGATGACTGCAATGGGCCCTTCACTCGTCCTCAATCCCGCCACCTGCCAGCCCTGACAGAAGGTCGCCTGCGAGCAACTTTTCCCTCGAGAGCAACCCGGCATCCTCGAGCGCCTCGAAATCCGGCAGGTCGCGCAGCGTCTCGAGCCCGAACTGGGACAGGAAGGTTTTCGTCGTCACATAAGTGTAGGGTGCGCCCCAATACGTCGATACCGTTGGACCTAAGCCTATGCTCAAGCCTGTGCTTGAGCTTTCTGTTTATGCCAACTGTCCGGTCGACATGGGGGCACTTCATCATGCACTGTGTCTATGCCGCGAGTACCGACGCCTGGTTTGTGTAACAAGCCCCTAGTTATTCCTGCGCGGCCGCTATTTCGCCCGATAAGGCCGGCGTTGCTGTTCACGGCCTGCTTCTCTAAAGAACTGTTCCGCTTTGAGTGGCCCGAGTCGGAGGTGATGTGATGCAACCGCGGCGGCACCACCCATCTTTACTCCATGTAACGAAGATGGCTGTGTCGCAAACTCGCAATAGCGACGCGATCGGGCTGCACCCTTGGGGCTCAGGCAGCTAGGATGGCGAACTGCTCGGCGAGTGATGGTGCGGGATCGTAGGCGTACCTCGCCTGTCGTTTGCGCATCATGTGAACCATCTCGATGCCCGACAGGATGGATGCAGCGCATGCGGTCGATTTGAAGCCGAGCATGGATCGAACCCGACGCTTGATGCGCCGATGGTCCTGTTCGATGCGGTTGTTGAGGTACTGGCTCTGCCGGATGCGGATCGGTTTCACCTGTCGTTGTGATCGATGGCGAAGCCTGCTTTCACCATCGCAGGCAATGATTGCCTCCTTGTTCGTCTGGCTTCCGTCGATCACGATGCGACCCGGTCGGCCATGATGCTGTAGAGCCTTACGAAGAAAGCGCTTGGCGGCCAGAAGATCGCGGTTCTCGCTGAAGAAGAATTCGACAGTGTCACCGACACTGTCGATGGCGCGGTAGAGGTACATCCATCGACCGCGCACTCGCACATAGGTCTCATCAACATGCCACTTGCCGGTGACGGAACGCTTCCGTCTGTTGAATCTCTCAAGCAGCGGCGGCGAGAAGCGCATGACCCAGCGGTGGATCGTGGAATGGTCGACACAGATACCGCGCTCGGTCATCATTTCTTCCAGATCACGCAGGCTGAGATTGTACGCCAGATACCAGCGCACACACAGCAGGATCACCGAACGATCGAAATGGCGGCCTGAAAACATGGAACGCTCCGGGTCACAAGGAGCGGCAATCATGCATCAGCTTTCGTTGATGCTGAGTTTGCGACACAACCTTTCGGACTACGCGGAAATTGCCGCCTTCGAGGGGCCGATTCCGAAGCCGTCGGCCGCGCGGAGAACTGGCGAACTGGCGAACATGAACCAACTAGGGCAACATAACAGTATGCTTCCGAGTGCATGTCCGGCGCAGGGGTCCGCGCCGAACATGGCTGTTGCACCAGATCAGATGTGGTTGTGGCCCATGCGGGCAAACCGGGCGGGATCGGACCTTTCCAGCCGCCGCGCCAGCAGATAACCAACCACGGCCGCGGCTGGGATCAGCGACGGCAGAATGATGCCGAGTGCGCCGCCGGTAGTGTCGGTCAGGTCGCCAAAGTTCATGAATATATAGACGAACAGTGCCGCCATGATCACTCCCGAAACTAGGGGCAGGATCAGCGTCGACAGCGGCGAACCCGCCACCCCGTGTCGACGAAAGAAGACGATCACCGAAACCGAAGTGACGGTCATCATGCCGAGCACGCCGAGCGTGCCGACCTGGCTTATCCAAGTGAACATGTTCAGCACCGGATCGAGCCCCAGACCCGCAAAGAATGCGAGGACGATAAGCGCGCCGATTGTCTGAACCACGGAGCCGATATGCGGGCTCTGGTGGGCGTCATGCGTGCGGCCGAAGGCGGCAGGCAGCAGCCCTTCGCGCCCGGCGACATAGCTGTAGCGCGCAATGTAGTTGTGGAAGGCCGAAAGGGCAGCGAACAGGCTGGACACCAGTAGGATGCCCGCGATCGCCGGCACCGGGCCACCGACATACTCGCCGGCAAGGTCGAAGAAGAAGTTCGACGGGTCGGGCAGGCCCTGGATCGTCGGCACCAGCTTGTCGGCGCCCACGCCCACGATCATCAGCCAGGTCGTGAAAACGAAGAAGATGCCGATCATCAGCACCGAGAGAAAGGTGGCGCGGGGAATGGTCTTTTCCGGCTCGCGTGCCTCTTCAGCATAGATCGTCGTCGCCTCGAAGCCGATGAAGCAGCCCAGGCAGAACAGAATTGCCGCCGTCAGCGAGCCCGAGAAGATGGCGTTCGTGTCGAAGAGATTGAACGACAGGCCGCTGGCACCGCCCTTGCCGAGAATGGCGAAGTCGACGATCAGCACGACCAGATATTCCAGTGCCACCACGAAGACGAGCACCTTGGCCGACAGATCCACCTGCCGGTAGCCGAGGAAGCCGACCAGCGCTATGGCCATCAGGCTCCATCCCCACCAGGGTAGCGCCAGGCCGAAATCAGCGAAGACGCCGGACGCAATGCCGCCGAAAAGGCCGATCAGGCCGAACTGCATGGCGTTGTAGGCGACCAGCGCCGTGATCGCTACCGCGCCGGCAGCACGACCGCCCAAGCCGCGGGCGGCATAGGCGTAGAAGGCCCCCGCATTGGTGACGTGCCGCGACATCGCGACATAGCCGACCGCGAAAGCCAGCATGACGAGGGTCACGAAAATGAACGTGGCCGGAATGCCGGCCCCATTACCCAGCATGAAGGCCAGTGGCATCGCGCCCGCCACGCCCGTCAGCGGCGCCGCGGCCGAGATCACCATGAATGTCACGGCGATCAGGCCAAGCGAATTCTTGCGGAGCTGGTTTGTACCAACCCCCGCTCCTACTCCCGTTATGTCTGTCATAGTTGTCGTTCCTCTCTCTTTGAATTCTTGGCGCCGGTCTTGCCGCCGACTGCCCGTGATGTATTTGAAAGCTCCTCAGTTGCCCGGAGGCAGTTGCACGGCGCGCCGATAGGTGCGCTGGCCATAGAGCAGTGCCGCCGGGCTTTCCGAAAGCCGGACGGACGTGACGCGTCCAACGATGATGTGATGGGTCTCCCACAGAAGCGACGTCGCCACGCGGCACTCGAACGCCGCGGTCGCTCCGTCGATCATCGGCTGGCCCAGCGGGCTCGGCACCCAGGCCGCCCGGTCGAAACGGGCTGCATGCTCGCCTGCCCCGATACGGCCGGCAAAGAGGTCCGATACGTCCTGCTGGTCCTCCTGCAGAAGGTTCGCGCAGAACGCCCGGTTCTTCAGTATGGCCGGCGCTGCCGGGCTGAGCTGATGGATGCAGGCCAGAAGCGAGGGCTGGTCACCATCGGCCGAAACCGAGGTGAGCGAGCTGATGGTCACCCCGTAGCGGCCAGCCTCGCCATCGGTCGTGGCGACCGCGACGAAGGTAGCGGCTCGGCTCATGCCTTCCAGAAAACGGGCGCGCAGGTCTGCATCCATCTTGGTTCACCCCAGATCGAAGAAGCGTTCCAGTTCCACGTCGGGAACCTTGCGGCGGAATTCGTTGTGCTGGCTTTCGCGGGTGGAAGTGAAGGCCTCGACGAAGCGCGGCCCGAACCAGTCCTTCGCGAAATCCGATTGGCGCAGCCGGTCGATCGCTTCGGGCATGGAGCGCGCGAAGTCGCGAGGCGCCTCCTGCGTGTATCCGTTGCCGATGGTCTCTGGCTCGGGTTCGATCTGTTCCAGAATGCCGGCCACGCCTGCCGCCACCGTGGCGGCGACCGTAAGGTAGGGGTTGGTGTCCGCGCCCGGCAGCCGGTTTTCTACGCGCAGCGAGCCGGCATCGTGGCCGACGATGCGGAAGCAGGTCGTGCGATTCTCAAAACCCCAGGTCAGGCCGGGAGGCGCGAATGTTCCCGGCGCGAAGCGGCGGTAGGAATTGACCGTCGGTTGGAAGAGGAGCGTAAGGTCGCCGATATAGGTCTGCAGGCCGCCAATGAAGTGGCGGAAGGTCTGCGACACGCCGTTCTTCTGCGAGGAGTCGTAGAAGACTGACCTGCCCTCGCGGTCCTTCAACGAGACATGGACATGGATCGACTGGCTGTCTGCCGCCTCGGTCCAGCGCGGCATGAAGGTGACGCACTTGCCCTGCCTCTGCGCTAGAGCGCGCAGAAAATTCTTCAGGAGCACCAGTTGGTCGGCGGGCTCCAGTCCCTCCCCGGCTACGATACAGGCTTCGAGGAAGCCGCCGCCGATCTCCTCATGCATCTTGGCGAGGTCGATGCGCAGCGGCTCGCACATTGCGGCAACTGCCTCGTACCATTCCGTCTGCTCGACCTGATAGAGTACCAGGTCGTGGCTGTTGTGCTGCGTCGCGGTCTTGAGGTTGCGATAGCCCTTGGCGCGCGCGCTTTCCGGCGTCTCGTCGAACAGCGTGTACTCGAGCTCCATGCCGTAGCGCGGCAGGTATCCGGCCTTCGCCACGCGGTCGAGCACGCGCTTGAGGATGGACCGCGGGCAGAGTTCAGCCGTATCGCCGGAATAGTTGGAGAGCACCAGAAGGTCGTGCCCGGGCTTCGACCACGGCAGGCGACGAATGGTGGCCGGGTCGACGACCAGCGGGTCGTCGTGGAAGTCGGAGCTGCCGTCGGAGACGCCCGGGATCGTCTGCACCACGTCGGTCGGGTCCAGCGCCAGGGTCACCGGCGACATGCCCATGCCGCTTTTCGCGATCCCTTTCAGGCTGCCCACGGAAACCATCTGCCCGCGCAGAAGCCCGTTGGTGTCGGTCATCGCAACCGTGGCAAATCGGCTGGCCGGATCGGCCAGGTAGTCGTCAATCGTCATGTTCCACCTGCTGAAGGGAGTGGGCGCTTATCAGCGCCTCTAGTTTGGCCAGATCCTCCTCTGGCCGGGTCGAATAGGCTTTTAGGAATACCCTGAGCCCGTTGTTCAGATATCGCGCCACCTCCGCTCGGCTGGGGAGGTGGTCGGGCATGTAGAGGGCCTGGGTTCGCGGTGCCGAAAGGATCAGGCCCCAAAGGTCCTGGGCGGCCAGTTCCGCGTCCTCGAAGGCGAGCTGTCCCGCGGCCCTGCGGCCCTCCAGATAATCCATGATCCCGCGCAGAAGGCGGTCGGGACCGGATTCCTGATAGGCGCGGCCGATCTCGGGGAAACGCTGCACTTCGCCGATGATCAGGCGCGCAAGCGAAAGGAGGTCGGGGCGCATCACCGTGTCGGCATAGTCCCAGGCAAAGCCGTGTAGGTCGGCCACAATGCCCTTGCCGGAGGGGTGCTGGAAGAACTCCAGCATCTGGTCGCGCTCGCCTAGCATCATGGCCGAGAAGAGCGCCTCCTTGGACGCAAAATACTGGTAGAGCGTCGGCTTCGACAGGCCCGCCTCGATGGCGACGGCATCCATCGTCGCGCCGGAATAGCCGGTCTCGGAAAAGACCTTCAGCGCAGCCTCCAGAATACGCCGCTCGCGTTCAATTCGGTTCTGCTGGCGGCGCGGAAGAGCGGTCATTTCGGCAGCTTTCTCAGGAAATCCAACAAGATACGGCTATAGGCTTCGGGCTGCTCGACATTGCAGACGTGGCCGGCATCCGCGATGGTTTCGTAGCGAACGTCTGCCATCGGGGCCTGAGCCAATATACGGCCCGCGACGCCCCGGATCTCGACCGGCGATGCCAGCCGGTCGTGCTCGCCCGTCATCATCAGCACCGGCATGGTCAGGCGGGAAAAGTCGAACCGCTCGGGCGGGTTGGTGAAGCAGACCAGCGCATCGCGATAGGTCTGGGCCGGGATCGCGGCCATGGAGTCGAAGAGCTGCGCCTTCACCTCGTCCGAGGCATTCGGTCCCGCCAGCACCTTCACCACCGCCGGCGCGAAATCCGCCGGTGTCTGACCGGCATCGAGCGGCACTTCGCGACTGACGCGGAAGGCTTCGCGCTCCACAGGCCCAGCCTCCGACATGCCGGTGCAGCCACCAGACAGGACGAGCCCCGCCAGTAGTTCGGGGTGGCGCATGGCAAAGGAGGCGGCGATCCAGGACCCGTAGGACAGGCCCACCAGAACCAGCTTGTCGGCACCAAGCTGCTCGCGGATACGCAGGATATCGGCGCAGTAATCGTCAATTGTGGATTGGTTCGCGCCTAGTGTGCTGCCGCCGTATCCTCGCAGATCGAGCGCGGCTGCGCGCATCACGTTGCCGGCGGCGGCCAGTTGCGGCCGCCAGTTCCAGCGCGCTCCGCCGATGCCGTGCAGGAACAGGCAAAGCGGCCCATCTTTCGCTGGTGTTACGGTCAGGGACAACCGTGGCAGTTCGCCGAAGCTGAAATCCTCTGTGGCCACAGGCTCGGGCGGCCCTTCTTGGACGGTCGCAGCGCCACGTGGCGCAAGCTCCGAAAGCGCCGCGATGCCGGCCTCGAAGATAGGCCTGGTGCCCGCGCAGACTACTGCCGCTCGCGCCGCATCCGGCGCCTCCACGGTGGCGGTCCATTCGATGCCGCTGCCGCCGCCCTCGGCCGCGGAGACGATCATGCGGGCGTCATAGCGCTCGACGCCGGCAATGCCTTCGAGATGGGTGTAGCCAAGCGACCGGTCGCTGTCGCTGAACCAGGTGAGCTGCTCGCGGTAAAGCGTGTCTTCGCCGTGGACGGTGAAGGCGCGGATCAGCGATCCGCGCGCATCGCGTTCCTCGCGGATCGCGGCGATCCCCGGATGCCAGTGCCCGCAAAAATCGCCGGCAACTGCCCAGACCGCCTCGGGAGAGGCCGGGCAATGGCCAATGACCTGGACTTGGTCGCGCGGCATGGAAGCTACCGGACCGCGCGAGCGCCACTGCCCGTGTCGCCCCGCCAGAGCGAGTTGCGGGCGCCGCCCTCGTCGCCGGGGGCGTGGTCGAGCTCGTCCATCTCGTAGAGGGCGAGCACGCCGAGATAGTCCTCCATGATCTCGGAAGTGAAGGGCAGCATCAGCGCGCCGCAGCGGCTGTCGCGATACATGCGCTCCAGCGGCAGCGAGCGCAGCATCGACTGTCCGCCGCAGGTGCGGATCGCCATCGAGGTCATTTCGGCAGCACCTTCCATGACATTGTACTGCGCCGCATACATGCGCAGGACTTCGGCCTTGGTGGGAAAGCCCTTGGCTTCACCAAAAGCCTGCCACCAGAGCGCGCGCATGTTGGCGAGGCGCGCATACATCTTGCCGACCGCGATGCGCTTGGTGGCGTACATGCGCCGGTCGATCGGCGGCTGGCCGGGGATCTTGCCCTTCAGGTAGTCCACCATGAAGTCATAGGCGCCCTGCGCCACGCCCATATATGTGGGCGACAGCGTGATCATCATGTGCGGCCAGTTGGGCAGCGTCTTATTGAAGATGCCGCGCGGCATCAGAAGATCGTCAGCGGTGACGAAGACATCCTTCAGGATCAGGTCGCGGCTGTTGGTGCCGCGCATGCCGAGCGGGTCCCACTCGCCCTTCACGCTGAGGCCCGGCGTGTCCTTGTGGACGACGAAGAGCATCGTGTCCTCATGGCGCGGCTCCTGGCCCTCGAACACCTCGGTGCAGACGATGGTGTAGTAGTCGCAATAGCCCGCCAGAGAGGCGAACTTCTTGAAGCCGTCGATCTTCCAGCCACCGTCCACCTTGCGGCACTGGGTCTGGTTGGGCTTGGAGGTCCAGTTCTGGCCGCCTTCGGAAATCGGCTGCGAGTAGATCGCCTTCTTGGCAACGGCGCGGCGGAACTGGCGCTCGCGCAGCGGGGCGAAGGTGGCCTTCTCCTCCGGCGTCAGGTTCGGCATGTCGAACATGAAGCGCGACCAGGCCATGGACGAGTTGTGCATGTTGAAGGTCAGCGCGGTGGCGCCGCAATATTTGCCAATCTCGGCGCCGACCATAGCGTATTCGGACATCGAAAAGCCCCTGCCGCCAAACTCCTCGGGGATGCAGAGTCCCAAAAAGCCTTCGTCCGCGAGATCCCTGTAGTTCTCGACCGGGAAGGAGGCGTCGTCGTCGACGGCCTTGGCGCGGCCGGCAAAGCGCTCGCGACCCAGTTCATTCACTCGGTTGAGGACGTTCTGGACCTCCGGCCGGATGCGCGACAGGTCATAATAATCGGCAATTTCGCTCATGCTTGTTTCTCCGAAGGCGTCAGAGCGCCAGCTCCCCTTGCAGGACGCCGTTCTTGACGACGATCTTGTTGTCCAGTGCGATGGTGCAGTTGCGCATCGGCAGGTCGAAATGGCCGAGCGTGTAGCGCCCGGCATACTGGTTGGCCCCCGTGGACCACAGGAACGAACCGGCCAGCGCGCGGAACTCGACTGCCTGCATGTCGCGCTTGTCGTACATTGCGGCCGACACCCACCGGGCGCGCGGGTTCATGCCCCAGCCGACATGGCTCATGCCAAAGGCGTTGCGGTCCTCCCAAGCCTCCATGTATTCGCGAAAATGGATGGCATCGATGCCGTCGCCCTTGATGGCGGTGACGAAGTCGTTCTCGATCGCGAAGTCGATGCGGCTGGTGAGCGTGGTCTTGAACGTCAGGTTCATGTCGCCGACGTCCATGACGATGCGGCCGTTGACGGAGTTCTGGCCGGGGAAAGCCAGGCACAGCCCGCCCGGCCAGTGCGCCACCGCGCCGGGCTGGGTGCCAAAGCCGGGCGTGCCGCCGCAGGGCGCGCCGCGCAGATTGATGATGAGATCGGTGCCGGCAGCCGAGGTGACGCGCATTTCGCTCGCCTCGCGCAGCATCTGGGTGCCCAGCGCCACCTTTGGGCCAAGCTCGGCCGTCGGCTCAGTGCGCTCGAGGATTTCCGGATGTTCGTTGCAGACCACCAGGAGACGCGTGTTGCCTGCCTCTTCGATCTCCGGCCATTCGGGGGCGTGGATCAGCCCCTCCACCGTGCAGTCCACGATCACCTCGACGCGCTTCAGCGCCTCGATGACTGCGCGGTTGTGCTGGATTGCCCAGGACGTGCCGGTCGACTTCACCGGCACCGGGGCAGTCTGGCGCGGCGTGGGCATCTGGATCATGCAGTACTCGGCGCCGAGGTCGTGCAGCGCGAGATCTGACAGATGCACCAGCACCGGCCGCGATTGCGTTTCAGATAGGATGGCGACCTTGGTGCCCTGGCCGATGCCGTTCAACCTGAAGACTCGGCGGAAGCAATCAAGCCACCGCCCTTCGATGCGCTCTTGCAGCATCGCAACTCCCCCCTTGAAGCATCATGGCGACGCGAATTTCTTTACTCGTGAGTAAAGTTTCACTCGCCTCCTTTGTCAACGGGATTTTCGAAGATTATCGATCGTTCGATAATTCTTGCTCCTCGCGGGCCGACCACTCCCGCCAGGTCGGCCGTGCCAGGCTGAAGGTGGTGCGGCTGCGGACATAGTCGCTGCCATAGGACCGGGCGAAGAGATCGAGCTTGGGCGTGTCGATATGGGCGCGTTCGGGGTTCAGTACATAGTCGTCGGCGACATGCACGGTCAGCACCCGCCCGATGACCACCACCTGCGCCTGTTCCCATCGCGGAGAAAATGGGCAATTATTTTCGATAGCAGCGGTAATTTTCGAAATTTTTGGATTTGCCGACAAGCTGGACTATGGGATAGTTCCAAGCGCAGAGGAAAGCCGCATGACTCTTGCCGAAAAGGCCTATGACGCGCTGCGTCACGACATCATCCGGGGTGAACTGGCGCCGGGGCGCCCGCTGCGTCTTGCCGACCTCAGCGAACGCTACGGCATGGGTTTTTCTCCGCTCCGCGAAGCCTTGAATCGCCTTCAGGCGGAACGGCTGGTCATGGCCGAGTCGCTGCGCGGCTTCCGGGTGGCGCCGCTTTCGCTGGAGGAACTGCACGATGCGACGTCGCTGCGCATCCTGATCGAGACCGAGGCGCTGTGCGCCTCGGTTCGGCTTGGCGACGATGCCTGGGAAGCGGGAATCGTCTCGGCCCTTCATGCCCTGAACCTCCAGGCCGGCCGCACAGGCCCCGAAGCGGACATCTGGGAGTTGGAGGCGCGGCACCATGCCTTCCACCACGCGCTGCTGGCCGCCTGCAACTCGCCCTGGACGCTGGAATTCGTCGAACGCCTCTATGTGGCGACGGAACGCTATCGCATTCCGATTCTGCTGGCTGCAGCACTTCCGGCCGGGCGCGACGTACAGGCCGAGCACAGCGCGCTTGCGGAAGCAGCGCTCGAGCGCGACATCGACAAGGCGGTCGCGCGCCTGCGGGAACATTATCTCCGTACGGTGAATGATCTGGCCGACGTCATCCGACTGAACGACCCGCGCACGGCTCGGGTTGCCGCGAAGTGAACGGAAATCGGCGCCTCAGGGGCAGGTTGTCGGGCCAGTTCATGAGGCGGGGCAGACGGAGATACGCAGATGGGTCGCGACGGAGCGGGTTGTCACATAGGGTTAGCCGGCTGACGACGAGAGCTTCGAGCGCCGCCAATCGCTCGGCGCCATGCCGGTGCGAAGGCGGAAGAAGCGGGAGAAATAGGCCGGGTCCCTGAACCCGATCTCGTAGCCGATGTCTTCCAGCGGGCGGACGGTGAAGAGCAGCAGCCGCTTTGCCTCGAGCAGGCGGCGCTCGTTGACGAGTTCCTTCACCTGCATGCCGAAGGCGGCCTTGCAGGCCTTGGCCAGCAGATGCGGCGTCGTCGCGAGCGCTGCGGTATAGCGCTCGACGCTCCAGTTCTCGCGGAAATGCGCATCGATCCTGCGGCGCAGCTGCGTCGCGAGCAGGAGATGCGGCGGATGCGCCGCCGAGGGCTGGTCCGCGGCCAGGCGGGCGATCTGCGTCAGGATGGCCGACGTGAGGGATGCCATCACCGTCTGACTTCCCGCTCCGGCGCCGACATATTCCTCGGCGGCGATGTCGATCAGCCGCGCCAGACGGTCCCACAACCTGTCCTCGCCGATGCCCCAAACCATCACCGGGACGTCGAGCGGCAGGATCGTCTGCTCCCGTACCGACAGCAGGGCACCGTCCGCAATGGAGATGACGACGGCGTCGCTTTCCGTCGGCTCGACGGAAAATCCATGCACGATCCCGCTCGGCACGAAGCCCACGGCGGGCGCGGAAAAATCCAATCTTTTATCTTCGATGAAGTAGGAGCCACTGCCTCGCATCCAGTAGGTGATCTGGCCCATCAGGTCATGCTTGTGCGCACTTACCTGTCCCTGATGCAGGTTTTTTCGCGCCATAACGGTTTCCACGTGGAAAAAGCCGGGTTCGAGCGGTTGTTCCGGCTCGCCATAGACAAAGAAACTGGGAATAGCCTCGCCCATTATCTCCCCGAAAAAGTGCAAGCCATTTTGCCATTCTGTCCATGGCGGCCGCCGGACGCAATGCCTAGTCTCGATAGAACTCACGGGAGGAGTGACATGAGAGCTGAAGAATTTCGCGCCGACGCGGCGCGGCCGTTCACGGGCGCCGAATATCTGGAAAGCCTGCGCGACGGGCGCGAGGTCTATATCAACGGCGAAAGGGTCGCGGACGTCACCGCCCATCCGGCGATGCGCAATTCGGTCAGGTCGCTTGCCCGCCTTTACGATGCGCTTCACGATCCGGCGAAGAAGGACGTCCTGACATCCCCGACCGATACCGGTTCGGGCGGCTACACGCACAAATATTTCCGCGTGGCACGGTCGTCGGCCGACCTCGCTGCCCAGCAAGGGGCGATCGCCGAGTGGGCGCGCATGTCCTATGGCTGGATGGGGCGCACCGCCGACTACAAGGCCGCGCTGATGAACACTTTGGGCGCCAACGCCGCCTGGTACGGCCCCTTCAAGGACAACGCGCTCACCTGGCACAAGCGCGCCCAGGAGGCCGCGCTGTTCATGAACCACGCGATTGTCAATCCGCCGATCGACCGCCACAAGCCGGCCGATGCCGTGAAGGACGTGTTCGTCCACATTACCAAGGAAACGGATGCCGGCATCTACGTGTCCGGCGCCAAGGTGGTGGCGACCTCCTCGGCACTAACCCACTACAATTTCCTGGCCCAGAGCTCGGCCACCGTGACCGAGGACCCGTCGCTGTCGGTGATGTTCATCGTGCCCATGAACGCGCCCGGGATAAAGATGTTCTGCCGCGTCTCCTACGAACAGACGGCCAACACGGTCGGCCATCCCTTCGACTATCCCCTCTCCTCGCGCTTCGACGAGAACGACGCGATCCTTGTGCTCGACAATGTCTTCGTCCCCTGGGAGGACGTTCTCGTCCTGCGCGACGCCGCCAAGATCCTGTCCTTCCATCCGGCGTCGGGCTTCATGCACGGCTACTGCTTCCAGGGCTGCACGCGCTTTGCGGTCAAGCTCGACTTCCTCGCCGGCCTGCTTGCCAAGGCGCTGCGGGCAACGGGCGGCGATGCGTTCCGCGGCAATCAGGCGGCACTCGGCGAAGTCATCGCTCTCAGGCACATGTTCTGGAGTTTTTCCAACGCCATGGCCTACAACCCCATCCCCTGGACGGACGGGGCGGTGCTTCCCAATTTGGAAGCCGCGCTCTCCTACCGGACCTTCATGTCCGAAGCCTATCCTCGCGTGATCGAGACGATCCGCAAGGTCATCGCCTCCGGCCTCATCTACCTGCCGTCGTCCGCGAAGGATTTCGGCAATGACGAGATCGACCGCTACCTGGCACAATATGTGCGCGGCTCCAACGACATGGGCCATATCGAGCGCATCAAGATCATGAAGCTCCTGTGGGATGCGACGGGCACCGAATTCGGCGGCCGCCATGCCCTCTACGAGCTCAACTATGCCGGCGCACCGGAAGAGGTGCGGCTGCAGGTGCTGAAGGGCGCCGAGCGTGGCGGGCGGCTCAAGGAAATGGAGGCGCTGGTCGACACCTGCATGGCCGATTACGACCAGAACGGCTGGACGAACGGCACCTGGCTGCCGCCCCTTACCCAGTCCTGACGGGTGAACGCCATGGGCGAAGCCGTTTCCCGGACCGAATTCCGAAATGCGATGGCGCGGGTCTGCGCGCCGGTCAATGTCGTCACCACCAACGGACCCGCCGGGCGCGGCGGGTTCACCGCCACCGCCATGTGCTCGGTCACCGACGATCCGCCGAGCGTGCTCGTCTGCATGAACAGCCGCTCGGCGCAGTGCCCGCTCTTCATCGAAAACCGGCGTTTTTGCGTGAATGTGCTGAGCCACGACCACAAGGATCTGGCGGCGCATTTTGCGGGGGCCACGGCGGACATGGCCGAACGCTATGCCGCCGCAGATTGGGTCGAAATGAAATCCGGCAGCCATGCGCTGGCAGACGCCATCGTCGCGCTGGACTGCGAACTGGCCGACGCAAGGCTCGTTGGCACGCACCATGTGTTCATCGGCCGCGTGGTCGACATTCGGTCACGCCCGGACGGCAACGCGCTACTCTATTTCGATCGCAACTACGTTCACGTGCCGACGCAGCTCGGCAGCTTCGGCGGCTGAAAGCGGATCGGCCTACAGCTGGATCCAGGCCGTCTTTAGGTCGGTGTATTTGTCCAGCGCGTGCAGCGACTTGTCGTAGCCGTTGCCGGACTGTTTTACGCCGCCCAGCGGCACGGTGTTGTCCGCGCCGCCATAGGTGTTCACATGCACCACGCCCGCGCGGATGCCGCGCACCATGCGATGCGCGCGGGAAAGGTTCGACGTCCACACCGCCGAGGCCAGCCCATATTCGGTGGCGTTGGCGATGCGCAGTGTATCCGCTTCGTCGTCGAAGGGGATGATAGACAGGATCGGCCCAAAAACCTCTTCCCTAGCGAGCGTCATTTCCGGCGAGACGTCGAAAACGGTTGGCTCCATGTAGAACCCGCCGGTTTCCTCCAGGATGCGCCTGCCGCCGGTTCTGAGGCGTGCGCCCTCGCCAAGCGCCTTTTCCACGAAGCCAAGGTTCTTGCGCAGTTGGACGTCGCTTGAAATCGCACCTGCCTGCGTCGTGAGCAGCAACGGATCGCCCACCTTCATCTCGGCGGCAATGGCCGCGATCTTCTCCGAAAATGCCTCGCAGATCGAACGCTCGACGAGCAGGCGCGAGCCCGCAACGCACACCTGGCCGGAATTGCGGAAAATGCCAAAAGCCGAAACCTTCGCGGCCTGGTCGAGGTCGGGCGCGTCGGCGAAGACGATGTTGGGCGACTTGCCGCCCAATTCCAGATAGACGCGCTTGAGATTGGAGCGCGCCGAATATTCGAGCAGTCGCCGGCCGACATTGCCCGAGCCGGTGAAGGCGAGCACGTCGATGTCTGGATGCAGGCCGATCGCTTCGCCGGTCACCGCGCCCCTGCCCGTCACGACATTGAGAACGCCTTCCGGCAAACCAGCCTCGGCGCAGATCTCGGCCAGTCGCAGCAGGGTCAGCGACGCCCCTTCAGCAGGCTTCAGCACGACCGAATTGCCAGCCGCGAGCGCCGGCGCCACCTTCCAGGCGCCGATCATCATCGGGAAATTCCACGGCACGATGGCCGCGACCACGCCAACGGGCTCGCGGTGGATGAGGCCGAGAATATTGCCGGCCGTTGGCGCGACCTCGCCATAAACCTTGTCGAGCGCCTCGGCATAATAGCGAAACGTGCCTGCGGCACTGGCCGGCTCCGCCTTAAGCGCCATGGAGATTTCGGTGCCGTTGTCGCGCACGCCCAGCACCGCCAGTTCAAGCGCGTGCTTCTCGATCAGGTCGGCGATCCGGCCCAGCACCTTCTTGCGCTCGGCCGGGGCGGCCTTCGACCAGACGCCCTTTTCGAAGGCGGCGCGGGCAGCGTTGACTGCCGCATCCACATCATGGTTGTCAGCGTCGGCAATGGTCGTGAGCCGGCTTCCGTCGATGGGCGAGATCACATTTAGAGCTGCGCCCGACAGGGCTTCGCGCCAATTGCCCGCCACAAACAGCTTTTGCGCCGGAACGCTGTTCAGACGCAACTGGTCGATCTTTTCCTGCATGACGGGTTCCTGTCGGCAAATTCGTATCGAGAATGGTTGAACCGGCGGGGGAACTCCCCCGCCGGTTCATGATTATCAGGCTTCCACGCCGGCGCCGAGGCGGGCGAAGGAAACGCTGTTTCGGGATTTGAGCGATGCTGCGAGAACAAGGCCGATGACGCCGGCGATCAGCACCAGTCCCGGCAGGAAGACGGCAAGGAAGCCCCCGGCACCCGCTAGGTCGCCGAAGTTGGAGGCGATGAAGATCACCAGCGCCAGAAGGATCAGGCCGGTGATCGCCGGGATGATCCTGGTCACCAGTGCGCTCGGCTCAAGACCGGGATTGCGGCCGAAGAAGACCACGATGGCAAAGGCCGTCAGCGCCATCAAAACCATGATGGCGAGCGTGCCGACATTCGTCAGCCACGAGAAGAGAGCCAGAACCGGGTCCTGACCAGTGAAGGCGAAAAGCCCGATGACGAGAACCGCGATGATCGTCTGGATGACCGAAGCGACATGCGGGCTCTGGTAGACCCGATGGGTAACGCCGATCGATTCCGGCAGCAGCTTTTCGCGGCCTGCAACATACATGTAGCGGGCAACGCCGTTGTGGAAGGCAAGCACGCTGGCGAACAGGCTGGTGACGAACAAGAGGTTCATGATCGGAGGCAGCCAGGAGCCGACATAGCGCTCGGCCAGGCCGAAGAGGAAGGTGGTCGGATCGGCAAGCCCCTGCAGTTCCGGCACCAGCTTGTCGGCGCCCGCGCCGTTCACCATCAGCCATGAGGTGAACATGTAGAACAGGCCGATGATCAGCACGGAAATGTAGGTCGCACGCGGCACGGTCTTGTTTGGTTCGCGGGCTTCCTCGCTATAGATCGTGGTCGCCTCGAAGCCGATGAAGGCGGCAAAGCAGAAGAGAATGCCGATGGATGGCGAGCCGCTGAAGAAGGCGGTGGGCGTGAAGGACGAGAAGCCAAGACCGCTGTCACCGCCCTTGCCGAGGATCGCGACGTTGATGACCATCACGACCGCATATTCGAGGAGGACGAGAACGGTCAGGATCTTGGCTGAAAGATCGACGCGGCGATAGCCGAGCACCGCCACCAGCGCGATGCCGATATAGGTCCAGACCCACCAGGGCAATTCCAGCCCGAGACTGGCGAAGAAGCCCGACGTGGCCGCGCCGAACAGGCCGAAGATGCCGATCTGCATGCAGTTATAGGCAAGGATGGCGATGAGAGCGGCGGCGCCTCCCATCATGCCGCCAAGCCCCTGCGCGGTGTATGCATAGAAAGCGCCGGCGTTGCGGATATGCCGCGCCATCGCGACATAGCCGACCGCAAATAGTAGCAGCACGGTGGTGACCAGCAGGAAGCCTGCCGGAATGCCGGCACCGTTGCCGAGCATCATTGAAAGCGGCACGCCGCCTGCGACCGCCGTCAGCGGTGCGGCTGCCGAAACCACGAGAAACGTGACCGCGCCGACACCAAGCGCATTCTTGCGCAGTTGGTTCGCCCCGGTCGCGGGCGAAGATTGACTGTCCATGTTTTCGCTCCCCTTTTTGGCAGCTTCTGCCATCTGCCCTTGGACGGTTCTCCAAAGGCCTCCTCCGTCGAAGCGAATTGAGACAGCGAATTTCCTCTTGCGCTCAGTCCTCATCGGTTCATTATTTGAACCGTCGCTTCAAATATAGACTTGCAAAGGACGCATCGACCTGTCAAGTTATTTCGCATGTTAAGTATCCCAGTCTGATAGAATCGGCCACTCAGCGATCACCACAAGGGGACGGGCATCGGGAGACTTCAGGCGGCGCTCAGCAGCGGAGGAATTGATGAGCACCATCGGAAAGGCGCTGACTTTGCTGGACGCGGTATCGCGCCTGGAAAAGGAAGTCGGGCTCACCGAGATCGCAAGGCACTGCGGGCTCGACAAGGCCACAGCGCGCCGCTTTCTCGTCGAACTGGAGAAGCACGGCTTCGTCGAGCAGGACCCCGAAACCCGGCGCTATCGGATCGGCGGGGCGCCGGTGCGGCTTGCGCGCATCCGGGAGGCCCGTTTTCCCTATCTCAGCACCGCAGCCCCATTCGTCCGTGAACTGGCCGAGGCCTCGGGCGAAACCGTGCATCTGTCGGAATATGCCGCCGGCAGGCTTTCGACGATCCTGGTGGAGGACTCGCCGCGCGCAAACCGAGTCATCGTCGAAGTCGGCAGCGTTCTGCCCTTTCATGCGACGGCTTCGGGCCTCGCCTTCCTCGCCTTCTGTCCGGCCAGGCAGCTGGAGGACCTGCTGTCCGCGCCGCTCGAAGCCTTCACCGAAAACACAGTCACCTCTGCAAACGACCTGCGCAGCCTGTTGGCCGAAACGGCGAGGCGCGGCTATTCGATCTGCCTGCAGGGCCTGGAAAGTGGCGTGATCAGCACGGCAGCACCGATAAAGGCGCCCAACAGCCTGCCCATCGGCACCATCGCGGTCGCCGCACCCTTGGTCCGCGCCGACGAGGCAACGATCCACCGGCTCGGATCGACCACTGCGGCCACCGCAAAACGCATTTCGGAAAAATTCTTTGGACTTGAGCAGCTTGCTGCTCAGCCGCTGGCGAGGAGGGCCGGCTGATGAATGCGATGAACCGTCTACCCAACATACTTGTCCTGGGAACGGGAGACACAAAGAGCGAGGAACTCGAATTCATGGCTTCCGTCATTCAGGAAGCCGGTGGCGTGCCGGTCATGGTAGACGTCAGCATTCTTGGCGATCCTCCCTACACGCCTGAATATTCGCGGCACGACGTTGCCGCCGCCATCGGCAAGACCATCGAGGCGATCGCGACAAGCGGCGACGAAAACAGCGCCATGGAACTGATGGCGTCTGGTGCTGCCACCCTCGTCCGCAACCTCCATGAAGCCGGCCAGGTGGATGGCGTCATCGTCCTTGGCGGCTCGCTCGGCACCGACCTTGCGCTCGACGTCGCCGCCGTCCTGCCGCTCGGCGTGCCAAAATTCGTCGTATCGACCATCGCCTATTCGCATCTTCTGCCGCCGGAACGCATCGCGCCGGACCTGATGATGATTCTGTGGGCCGGTGGGTTGTACGGACTGAACAGCATCTGCCGTTCGGTACTGTCGCAGGCCTGCGGCGCGGTCGTCGGCGCCGCCCGCTTCGGCATCAGGCCGAGCAGCGAGCGGCCGCTCATCGGCATGACCTCGCTGGGGTCGAGCTGCCTCAAATACATGAAATACCTCAAGCCCGAGCTGGAGCGCCGCGGCTACGACGTTGCCGTCTTCCACGCGACCGGCATGGGCGGTCGCGCCTTCGAGGCGATCGCCGCGCAGAAGGGCTTTGCCGCGGTCTTCGATTTCTGCATTCAGGAGGTGAGCAACCATCACCATGGAACGGTGGTCACCTCCGGCCCGGACCGCATGGAAAATGCGGGCCGCGTCGGCATCCCTCAGCTCGTGGCGCCCGGCGCGGTCGACATGGTGGACCTGCAGGCCTGGCGCGAACTGCCCGCCGCCCTGGCCGACCGGCCTTATCACGCCCACAACCGCCTGATCGGCTCGGTCACCACCGCACCGGAAGGGCGGCGCGAGATCGCCCGCGTCATTGGGGGCAAGCTGGCCGGGACGAGTGCCGAAGTCGCCTTCATCCTGCCGCTCAAGGGCATCCAGGAATGGGACCAGGAGAACGAGCCGCTGTACGAGCCCGAAGCGCTCGACGCCTTCATCGACGAGATGCGGCGCGCGGTTCCCGGGAGCGTCAGCCTGCACGAGGTGGACAGCCACATCAACGAGCTGGAATTTTCCGAAAAGGCGCTCGCCATCTTCGACGAATGGATCGCACGCGGCATCGTGCCCGGGGGCCGGCCATGACCGGACGCGCGCTGATCCTCGATTTCGGCGGCGTCGTCACGCGCACGCTGTTCGAGACACATGACGTGACCGAACGCGCGCTAGGTCTTACCCCTGGCAGCCTGACATGGCGCGGGCCGTTCGATCCGGCAACCGATCCGGTCTGGGTGTCCATGCAGAAGCGCGAGATCACTGAGCGCGATTATTGGATGACGCGCACCCGGGAGGTCGGTCGTCTCGTCGGCGAGGAATGGGTCGATATGAAAACCTTCGTGCAGCGCGCCCGCGGGGCCGATGCCGAACTCGCGCTGCGGCCGGAAGCACGCGATGCCATCCTCAAGGCGAAGGAGGCCGGCATCCGGCTCGCCATTCTCTCCAACGAGCTCGACCTGTTTTACGGCGTCGAGTTCCGCAAGCGCTTCCCGTTGATCGATCTCTTCGAGATCATCGTGGACGCCACCTACACCAAGATATTGAAGCCCGATCCCCGCGCGTATGAGCTTGCTCTGTCGGAGCTCGACCTGCCGCGCGAGGCCTGTGTCTTCGTCGACGACCAGAAGAAGAATATCGAGGGTGCGGAAGCGGTAAAACTTCCTTGCGTCCATTTCGATGTCACCCGGCCTGCCGAGGGCTATGCGACAGCCCTCACGATGCTCGGCCTTTGAACGGACAGGAACGAAAAATGCGTGAAGCCAATTTCCTCATCGAGAACAACGCCCGCCATCTGTGGCATCCAATGGCCCATCCGGCCGAAATGCAGGCGTCGCCGCCCCGGATCGTCAATGCCGGTGAAGGCGTCGAAATCACCGACATCCATGGCAAGCGCGTGCTCGATGCCGTCGGCGGGCTTTGGAACGTCAATCTCGGCTATTCCTGCGAGCCGGTGAAGGAGGCCATCCGCCAGCAGCTCGAGCAGCTTCCCTTTTACTCGACCTTCCGCGGCACCACCAATTCGCCGCTGATCGAGCTGTCCTACGAACTGGCTGAATGGTTCAAGGAAGATGGGCTGGTCCGCTCCTTCTACACCTCAGGCGGCTCCGATTCCGTGGAAACCTGCCTGCGTCTCGCCCGCCAGTACCACAAGCTGAACGGTCAGCCCGAGCGAACGAAATTCGTCGCGCTGAAGAAGGGCTATCACGGCACGCATTTCGGCGGCGCATCCGTCAACGGCAATTCCAACTTCCGCCGCAACTACGAGCCGCTGCTGCCCGGCGTCTTCCATCTTCCCTCGCCCTTCACCTACCGCAATCCCTTCGCGACCACAGACGGCGCGGAGATCGCCAAGGGCATCGCCCGCCTCTTCGAGGACGAGATCGCCTTCCAGGGCTCGGACACGATCGCCGCGCTGATCATGGAGCCGGTTCTCGGCGCGGGCGGGGTGATCGTGCCGCACGAAACCTTCATGCCGCTGATGCGGGAGATCTGCGACCGCCACGGCATCCTGCTGATTGCGGACGAGGTGATCACCGCCTTTGGCCGCACAGGCGCCTGGACGGGCTCGCGCCTTTGGGGCGTCAAGCCCGACCTGATGTCCACCGCCAAGGCGATCACCAACGGCTATTTCCCGTTTGGCGCGGTGATGATTTCCGAAAGGGTCGCGCAGGCGTTCGAGAACAACAAGGGCGCGATGGGTTCCATAGGCCATGGTTACACCTATTCCGGCCATCCGGTCGGCGCAGCAGCGGCGCTTGCCACGCTGAAGGAAACGAAGCGGCTTGACGTCGCCCCCAATGCAAAAGCGCGCGGCGAGGAACTGATCGCCGGCCTCAGCGAACTGCAGCAGCGTCATGAGCTGGTGGGCGATGTGCGCGGCAAGGGGCTGATGTGCGCGCTCGAACTCGTATCCGACAGGGAGAAAAAGACCGGCGCTGCGAAGGACGTGGTTCAGAAGGTCTACGATGTCGCCTATGAGGCGGGCGTCATGGTCCGCACCTCGGGCGTGAACGTCATCATCTCGCCGCCGCTCGTCATCACCGCCGCGGATGTCACCCGCATCGTCTCGGCGCTCGACGCCGGCCTCTCTGCGGCCGGAGGCAAATGAGCTCTACCAGGACCCGTGCACATCGTGCGGTGCGAACGCGTCTGGCTCCGGGTCGCGGACGGGCTTCTTGGCGGGCCGGATCAGACGCCGAGCGTGGCGAGATCGTCCAGCATGTCGAGAAGCTTCTCGACCCGCTCCTTGCCGAACTTTGCCTCGAGCGTCGCATAGATAGCCCGGCTCTCGGGGCCGACCTCGGCAATCACCTTCATGCCCGCGGGCGCGATTTCCAGCAGCACCCGTCGGCCGTCGTCGGCGTCCTTGTGCTTGGAGATCAGGCCGCGCTCCTCGAGCGAGCGGATGATGCGCGTCAGGCTGGGGGCGAGAATAAACGCCTTCTCAGCCATCTCGGTGGCGTCGACCTGCCCGGACTCGGCGAGGATGCGGATCACCCGCCATTGCTGCTCGGTCAGTTCATGGCGCGCGAGCATGGGCCGGAAATGCCCCATCACCGCCTCGCGTGCCCTGAGAAGCGCTATCGGCAGCGAGCGGCGGGTATTGTGGGGAAGAAGGCCATCCGGCTCGGATGTTGCAGAGGTTTTCTGGCGGCTCATAGGTGCTCTATGCGGCATTTTTCACCCTTCCGCAATTACCGGCGCATCGAGGACCGGGGCTGAAATCCCGCTTGACAGCGCCGGGATTATTATTAACATGTTAAATAATGAAAGCGAAGGGGATCGGGCAAGAAATGCCGCACTTCACGATCGAGTACTCGGCCAATCTGGACAAGCGCGTCGATTTCGAGCGCCTCTGCCGTGCCGTCCGCGACACGATCATGGAGACCGGCCTGTTCGAGCTTGGCGCGGTGCGCGTGCGCACGATCCGCAGCGAGCATTATGCGGTTGCAGACCTTTTGCCGGAAAACGGTTTCATCGACATGTCGTTTCGCATCGGCCGCGGCCGCTCCGACGACGAGAAGAAGCGAACTGGCGAGGCGATCTTCGCGACGGTCACGCGCGAGCTCGCGGGTCTTTTCGCCACGCCGCATTTCGCCCTCACCCTGGAAATCCGTGAGATCGACCCGCAGCTGAGCTGGAAGAAGAACGCCATCCATCCCCGGCTCCGCCAGGCCGACGCACGATAGGTCTTTCCAGTTCGCACCTCAAATTCCAGCGCGGCCCGCAGGGGTGGCGCGCCACGACCGGAGAATGAAATGTCCAAACTCGATGAGAACATCGCCAAGGCGGAAGGATTCCTCGCCCGCTTCCGCCAGCATGGCGTGCTCAACCACATCAACGGTGAGGCGGTTCCGGCGGTCGGCGGCGAAACGTTCGAAACGATATCGCCCGTCGATCTGAAGCCGATCGCAAAGGTCGCCCTCGGCCGCGCCGCCGACGTCGACCTGGCCGCAAAGGCGGCCAAGCAGGCCTTCCCGGACTGGGCCGGCATCTCCGGTGACGAACGCAAGAAGATCCTGCACAGGATCGCCGACGCCATCGTCGCGCGCGCAGAGGAAATCGCCTTCGTCGAGTGCATGGATACGGGCCAGTCGCTCAAGTTCATGTCCAAGGCGGCCCTGCGTGGCGCCGAGAACTTCCGCTTCTTCGCCGACCGTGCCCCGGAGGCGCGCGACGGCAAGGTGCTGCGTGGCGGCAACCAGGTCAACATGACGACGCGCGTGCCCATCGGCCCGGTCGGCATCATCACGCCGTGGAACACGCCCTTCATGCTCTCCACGTGGAAGATCGCGCCGGCGCTCGCTGCCGGCTGCACGGTCGTCCACAAGCCTGCCGAATTCTCGCCGCTCACAGCCCGGCTGCTCGTCGAGATCGCCGAGGAGGCGGGGCTGCCCAAGGGCGTGTGGAACCTCGTCAACGGTTTTGGCGAGGACGCCGGCAAGGCCTTGACCGAGCACCCGGCGATCAAGGCCATCGGCTTCGTGGGCGAAAGCCGCACGGGCTCGATGATCATGAAGCAGGGCGCCGACACGCTGAAGCGCGTCCACTTCGAACTCGGCGGCAAGAACCCCGTCGTCGTCTTCGCCGACGCCGACCTGGAGCGTGCGGCGGACGCGGCCGTCTTCATGATCTATTCGCTCAACGGCGAGCGCTGCACGTCCTCGTCGCGACTGCTGGTCGAGGAAAGCATCTACGACAGCTTCACCGCGAAGGTCGCCGAGAGGGCCAAGCGCATCAAGATCGGGCATCCGCTCGATCCCGAGACGGTCGTCGGCCCGCTCATCCATCCCGTGCACGAGAAGAAGGTGCTGGAATATATCGGCATCGGCCGCAATGAGGGCGCCACTGTCGCCGCAGGCGGCGAGAAGTTCGAGGGTCCGGGCGGCGGATGCTACGTCTCGCCCACGCTGTTTACCGGCGCCAACACCGGCATGCGCATTGCCCAGGAAGAGATTTTTGGCCCCGTGCTCACCGCCATCCCCTTCAAGGACGAGGCGGAGGCCCTCGCGATCGCCAATGATGTCCGTTACGGCCTGGCGGGCTATCTCTGGACGTCGGACGTCACGCGCGCCTTCCGTTTCACCGACCATCTCGAAGCCGGGATGATCTGGGTGAATTCGGAGAATGTGCGCCACCTGCCGACCCCGTTCGGCGGCGTCAAGAATTCCGGCATCGGCCGCGACGGCGGCGACTGGTCCTTCGATTTCTACATGGAAACCAAGAACGTGGCATTCGTCAGCTCGGCGCATGCCATTCAGAGGCTCGGCGTCTGAGCGCGCGTTAAGCGCGCCCAACGCTCGTGGAGGAGACACTCATGCCATTGCCCAAACCGAACCTTCATCCGCCCTTCAACATCGTGCGGCTGAGCCATGTCGAGCTCGCCGTCACCGATCTTGCGAAGTCGCGCGCGTTTTATGTCGACGTGCTCGGCCTTCAGGTCACCGACGAGACGGCCGACACGATCTATCTGCGCGCGATGGAAGAACGCGGCCATCACTGCATCATCCTGAAGAAGGCGGACAGGGCAGAGGCGCGTGACCTGGGATTCAAGGTCTACAGCGAGGAAGACCTGGACAAGGCAGCGCATTTCTTCAAGCAGAAGGACCTGCCGGTCGAATGGATCGAGCGGCCCTACCAGTCGCGCACCTTCCGCACGCGCGATCCGCAGGGCATTCCGCTCGAATTCTATTCGAAGATGGATCGCCTGCCGCCGATCCATCAGAAATACGCGCTCTACAAGGGCGTGAAGCCGTTGCGCATCGATCACTTCAACTGCTTCTCGCCGAATGTCGACGAGGCGGTGGCCTTTTACAACGAGATCGGCTTCCGCGTGACGGAGTACACCGAGGACGAGGAGACCGGACGTCTCTGGGCGGCCTGGACGCACCGCAAGGGCGGCGTGCACGACATCGCCTTCACCAATGGTCGCGGCCCGCGTCTGCACCACACCGCTTTCTGGGTGCCGACGCCGCTCAACATCATCGATCTGCTCGACCTGATGTCCACCTCCGGCTGGCTCGCCAATATCGAGCGCGGGCCGGGCCGCCACGGCATTTCGAATGCCTTCTTCCTCTATGTCCGCGACCCCGACGGCCATCGCATCGAGATCTACTGCTCCGACTACCAGACGGTCGATCCGGACCTGGAGCCGATCAAGTGGGACCTCAAGGACCCGCAGCGCCAGACCCTGTGGGGCGCACCGGCTCCGCGTTCCTGGTTCGAGGAAGGCAGCAACTTTGCCGGCACCGAGGCCAAGGAATCGATCCTCAAGGCCCAGCCTATCGTGGCACCGTAAGCATAGATGGGCGGAAGGACTGACATGGAACGCGCAAGATTCGCCACATTCTCCGTCGCCGGGGCGCAAAGATACGGCCTAGTCACCGATTGCGGGGTCGTCGACCTCACGGCCCGGCATGGCAAGCAATGGCCGACGCTGCGCGAGGTCATCGAGGCGGGCGCGCTACAGCGCCTCGCCGACGAGGCAGCGGGTCTTACCCCGGATATCGACCTTGGCGACATCCGCTACAAGATTCCTGTCCCGGCTCCGGAAAAGATCATCTGCGTCGGCGTGAACTTCCCCGACCGCAACGAGGAGTACAAGGACGGCCAGGCCGCCCCTTCCAACCCCTCGCTCTTCATCCGCTTCCCGCGTTCGTTCGTGGGCCACAAGCAGGCCTTGGTGAGGCCGCCGGAAAGCCCGCAGCTCGATTATGAGGGCGAGATCGTCATCGTCATCGGCAAGGGCGGGCGACGCATTCCCGAAGCCTCCGCGCTGGACCACATCGCCGCGCTGTCGCTCTGCAACGAGGGCACGCTGCGCGATTGGGTGCGGCACGCCAAGTTCAATGTCACGCAGGGCAAGAATTTCGATCGCAGCGGTTCGATCGGCCCATGGCTCGTACCCTTCACCCACGAGGCGCAGCTCGCCGACATCAAGCTGGAGACGCGCGTCAATGGCGAGGTGCGCCAGCAGGACCGCACCAGCCGCATGATCTTTTCCTTCCGCAAGATCATCAGCTACATCTCCACCTTCACGACGCTCGTGCCGGGCGATGTCATTGTGACCGGCACCCCGACCGGCGCAGGCGCACGCTTCGATCCGCCGATCTGGCTGAAGCCCGGCGATGTCGTGGAAGTCGAAGCCGAAGGCATCGGCCTTCTGCGCAACCCGATTGCTGACGAGGTGATCTGAACCATGCTGACAAGCGCCGAGATAGCCGCCGCGGTGAAGGCTCTGGACGATGCAGAGAGAAGCCGCGTCCAGACGGGCCTGCTTTCCCTAAAACATCCCGAAATGAGCATGGACGATGCCTATGCCGTCCAGTCTGCCTGGGTGAAGCAGAAGATCGCCGACGGCCGCAAGGTGATCGGCTGGAAGATCGGCCTCACCTCCAAGGCCATGCAATATGCGCTCAACATCGACATTCCGGATTCCGGCGTGCTCTTCGACGACATGATGTTCGAGGACGGCGCCACTGTTCCGAAGGAGCGTTTCATCCAGCCGCGCATCGAGGCCGAGATTGCCTTCGTGATGAAGGCCCCGCTCAGCGGCCCGAACGTCACCGTCTTCGACGTGCTCAACGCGACGGACTATGTCACGCCCGCGCTTGAAATCCTCGACACGCGCATCCTGCGCGTCGATCCGGAGACCAAGAAGGCCCGCACCATCGTCGACACCATTTCGGACAACGCCGCCAATGCCGGCATCGTCATCGGCGGCCGCGCCATGCGCCCGCAGGAGGTCGACATGCGCTGGATGGGCGCGATCGTCTCGCGCAATGCCGAGGTGGAGGAAACCGGCCTCGGTGCCGGGGTTCTCAATCATCCGGCGCGCGGCATCGCGTGGCTGGCAAACCGCCTCGCCGCCTATGGCGAGAGCATCGAGGCCGGCCAGATCGTACTTGCCGGCTCCTTCATCCGCCCCGTCGAAGCCCGCCACGGCGACACGATCGTCGCCGATTTCGGGCCCTACGGGACGATCAGCTGCTTCTTCGAATGAGGTCCTGAATGCCGGTCCCTCGCAATCTCTTCAAACAGGCGCTTCGGGACGGCCGGACGCAGATCGGCATGTGGCTCGCGCTGGCCAGCCCCTACACCGCCGAAATCTGCGCCGGAGCCGGTTTCGACTGGCTGGTCCTCGACGCCGAACACGCACCCAACGACATCCCGCTGCTGCTGTCGCAGCTTCAGGCGTTGGCCGCCTCGAGCAGCCATGCGGTGGTGCGGCCGCCGATCGGCGAAGCCTGGCTCATCAAGCAGATCCTCGACATCGGCGCCCAGACGCTGCTGGTGCCGATGGTCGAAAGCGGCGAGCAGGCGCGCGCCTTGGTGCGGGCGACCCGCTATCCGCCGCACGGCATGCGTGGGGTGGGTGCTGCCCTTGCGCGCGCCTCCGCCTTCAACCGCATCCCGGATTATCTCCAGACCGCCAACGACGAGATCTGCCTGCTCTTGCAGGTCGAGAGCCGGGCGGGGCTTGCCGCGATCGACGACATCGCCTCGACCGACGGCGTGGATGGGGTCTTCATTGGCCCTGCTGATCTCGCCGCCGACATGGGGTATCTAGGCAAGCCCGGTGCGCCGGAAGTGCAGCAAGCGGTGGAAGCCGCCCTCACCCGCATCTGTTCGCATGGCAAGGCCGCCGGCATCCTGACCTCCGACCAGACGCTCGCCCGCCGCTATGTCGAACTGGGGGCGAGTTTCGTCGCCGTCGGCAGCGATGTGGGGCTTCTGGTGGCGGCGACGACGAACCTCCGAGCCGCCTTTGCGGCACGCTAAAGCCGGCGCCGCAGACTGACGGCAAGAACGCCATCTACTGAGGCATGGACGCAGGTAGGGCGCGGCGCGATCACACCCCCCGTTTCAGCCTTCGCCCGATCGACGGTGGTCACGCAGCACGCCGCGGGGTTTGTTTGGCAGCCAAGGCGCGATGATCGCTCATTCCCGGTCCGTGGTTCGTAGCGCCGTCGCGCCACAGGCCGCCCCGGGCTTTTCCTGGCCTATTCCTTAGCTTCGTGCAGCCAACCAAGCCTCGCGCGGGTACTGTCACGTTGTTTGAAATGCAGACGCGCAGGAGCCGAGAGCGCTATTTCAGATGAACTGTTGGCTTTTCGCTTTCCATTCTGCCATAGCCTGAAGGCGGTGGGTTCGTATCTGATGTGCTGAACGGCTGGAATGGGAGGGAACGAAGTGATTGCGGACCGCCGAAAAGACCGAAACGAATTGCTGCAGTGATGCGATCGACCTGAAGCCTTGCCGTGTTTTCTCTCGCTTTCGAAACGGCAAGTGCGAATTTTCGGCCCGGTTATTCAAGCCCTTATGTGAGCGGTGCTCGACCTCTGGCATGACCTGGCGTCTCCCGGCACCGTACGAGCGCAACTCGTCGGTGACCATGCGCTTCGGTGCCATACCCTGCTTCTTCAACAGTCTGGTCAGCAATCGCTTGGCAGCCTTGGTGTTGCGGCGGGTCTGGGCGATCTCGTCGAGCACATAGCCATCTTGGTCAACCGCCCGCCACAACCAGCATTTGCGCCCATTGATGCGAACAACACGCTCATCGAGGTGCCAGGTGTCGCTGGGCGAGGGTGGCTTGCGACGCAAACGGCGTGCATAATCGGCACCGTGCGTCCGACACCACCGGCGGATCGTCTCATAGGAGACAGCAACGCCGCGCTCGAGCATCATTTCCTCGACCTCGCGCAGGCTCACATTGAACCGGAAGTAGAGCCACACGGCTCGGGCAACGATCTCGACCGGAAAGCGATGATTCTTATAGGTCGGCGTCGGGCTGCTCATGCTGTGGGACTACCGCAACTCCATTGACGAATAATCAATGTGACAGCCCCATTTGGGCAGGTGCACGGCCCCGCGGCTCACACAGGATCATCGACGGAACATTTACACTCCCTTTGGGAAGTGTAGTGGCAACAAAAAACGATCTTTATCAGCCATAATCACGGTCCTATAGCGGGCGGGAATAGATATAAGGTCTCCAGTCTTTTCCTGGAGAGTCCGGTGCATATCCGAATAATTAACCCGAACACCACAACCACGTTCACAACAGGTCTAGTCGCCGCAGCGACCACTTTCGCAGCCACGGGAACGCTGGTCGATGCGAGGTCTCCGGCGTCCGGAACGCCATCCGTCGAAAGTCATGTGGAAGAAGCCATTGCCGCGATCGGCGTGATGGAGGAAATCGTCAAGGGCGAGCAGGACGGGGTGAACGCCTATGTGATCGCCTGTTTTGGCGACACGGGTGTAGCGGCTGCACGCGAACTCACCAACGCTCCGGTGGTCGGCATGACCGAGGCAGCATTCTTCGCCGCGTCGCTGGTTGCCGCCCGGTTCAGCGTCATCACCTTGCCGCCGCGCACGCGCATCCACACCGAAAGGGTTCTGCGCGAAACCGGGATGAGCGAACGCTGCGCGGCCGTGCGCGCAATCGACGTCCCCGTGCTCGATCTAGAGGACGAAGAAGAGGCTATTGGCGTCGCTTTCCTGGAGGCGGCCAGACATGCGCTGGACGAAGACCATGCCGAGGCGATCGTGCTGGGCTGCGCCGGCCTCACCAATCTCGTCGAGCCGCTGACCCGCGAGCTCGGCGTTCCCGTCATCGACGGCGTGATGGCTGGGCTGAAGATGGCCGAAGGGCTGGTGATGCTGGGCCTGGGCACCAGCAAGCGGTCGAGCTTCGCCTACCCGCCGGCCAAGAACCTCACCGGCCCTTTTTCCACCTTGCTGAAGGGCTGAGCCCCCCGCAGGCGATGGCGGCCTATGGCCGCCACTCGTCGAGCCGGCGGCGCATGTGGGCCGGGTCGGCCTTGAACAGCGGATCGACGCCGTACCCCGCGACGGTGAAGGATGCCGCCACCGCACCGGCTCGGGCCGCGCGTTCCGGGTCGCCACGATCGGCCAGATAGGCGGCCATGAATGCGCCGCAAAAGCTGTCGCCCGCACCGGTCGTGTCGACGACATCGGCGACGGAGAAGGCAGGAACCCTAAGCTCGACCTCGCGTTCGCGGTCATACAGCAGCGCGCCCTCGCCGGCGAGCTTGATCACAACAAGCTTCGGGCCGACCGCAGCAAAGGCGCGCGCCGCCGCGCTCCAGTCGCTGGTGCCGAGCAGCCGAACCACTTCCTCCGCGCTGGGCATGAAGATGTCGACCTTCGAGATCAGCTCGCGCAGCGCCGCTTCGTTGCCCTTGATGTAGTCTTCCTGCGGATCGAGCGCGACGACGGCATTGGTGTTCGCCTTGAGGTCGGCGACGAGCCTCTGCTGCGCCGTCAGCGTCATCGCCAACACCATGAACCCCTTCGCGTCGCGATAGGAGGGGGGAATGTCCGCGGGCAGCGGCGAGAGGATGTCGAACTCCTCCTCCGTGGCAAACAGCGTCCACTCGCGATCGCCATTGGCGAAGTACTCGACGCGATTGTGCAAGGTGGGCGAACTCCGCCTGGCAAGCCCCGCGTCGTCCAGCCCGGCCCGCCTCATCTCGGCGACGATGGAATCCGGAAAATCCGTGCCAACGGGAGCCACGAGCTCACTCGAGGGCTCCCACGGACGCGCTGCGAGCGTCGCATAGAGCGCGTCCCCGCCTGTGCAGCCGGGACGCTCGCTGCCGTCGGGAAGGACGACATCGTCGATGGTGAAGTTGCCGAGGCAGACGAGCGAGGGCGTGGCACTCATGCTGCGTGCACGCTTTCGGCGGCGCGGAACTTCGCCATGGCGACATGGTAGGCGAAGAGCTGCACCGGGATGGTGTAGACCAGCGCCGACAGCACCTCGGGCACCGCGGGCAGCCGCAGCACGACGTCGGAGCAATCGTCAAGCCTGGTCTCGTCGCCGGTCACGAGCGAATAGATCTGCCCACCCCAGCGGCGACCTTCCTGCGCGGTGTCGCGAGCGCGCGGCACAGAAGGTCCTTCCGGTGCGATGAGGAACAGCGGGTCGCCGGCCTTCTGCGAGTTGTAGTGGTGGAACTCTTCCAGCGGGATGGAGATGCCGTGGTCGGGCGAGCACTCTTTGACCTTGGCCGATCCGAACATCGCCGCCGCAAACGAAGGGCCGCCCGCGGCATAGAGATAGACGCTGCGTGCAGCCTCGCGCTCGGCGATGGCGGCAATGACCGCCTCATGGCTTGCGATGACCTCAGCGATCTGGGCGGGGATAGCGTCGAGCGCCGCCTGAAGCGCCTCAACCCGCTCGCCATTCGAGCCCTTGGCCTTGGCGATGTCGAGGGCAAGCTGGCAGAGAAGCGCGATCGCGGCGGTGCTTGCCTGGGTCGGCCAGCCCTTCCGCTGCGCGTGGACGGTCAAGCGATGGTCAGACTCGGCCATCAGCGCCGAGCCCGGCGTGTTGCTGAGCGCCAGCGTGTGGGCGCCCTTGGCCTTGGCGATCATCATGGCTTCCACGGTCCGCGTGGTGGTGCCGCTGGAGCTCAGCGTGATCATCAGCGTGTCTGGGCCGAGCGTGTGGTGGTAGTAATAGGCCATGTCGAGCGCCTGTACCGGCTCGCACGGAATGCCCAGCAATTCCTCGAACAGGCTGCGCACAGCCACCATCACGGCCAGCGAATCGCCGCATCCGGTCATGAAGATACGGCGGATGCCGGCAGCGGCGATGTTCTGGGCGGCAGCGGCGATGTTTTCCCGCTCACGCTGCAGCGTGGTGCGGATGACCTCGGGCTGCTCCAGGATCTCAGGCAGCGTGAAGTCGACCCGGCGACGGCGCTTGGGGTCCAGCGGATCGTCCGTCGGCAGCGCCGCCATCAGTTGCTGTTCGCGCTCGAACAGATCCGTGACCAGCGCCCTTGAGCGGAGATCGAGCGGCGATTGGTCGCCGAGCAGTGGCGTGAGAAGGCTGGCATTGGTCATGATGGGATCCGAAGTCGCGTTAGAAGAAGGCCGAGAGGTCGAAAATCAGAGTTATTTGCGCTGGGCGGCTTCCATCAGCCGCAGGACCTTGTCCTTGTCCCAGAGGTTGAAGTCGTCATAGGCCGCACCGTCGCGCAGCAACGACGTGCTGACAACGACCGCGTCCGCGGCGTCGAGTGCAGTGGCAACGTTGTCGGCTGTGGCACCACCGCCGATCAGGATCGGGCGCTTCACACCGGCGGCGCGGGCCGCGCGGACGCGCGAAAGAGTATCGGCAAAGCTTGTGCCGGTGATGATGATGCCGTCGGCCCCCATCGACTGCGCCCACAGCGCCGCTGTCTCGTTGGCCACCGGCGCCAGCGGCATGCAGGTGCGGTCGTGCACATCGGCGTAGATGCTGATGTCAGGACGCACTATATCGCCCCGGTAACGCGTGGCCTCGACGCTCAGCGCGTCACGCAGGCCCTCAGCGTTGACTGCTGCGCCGACGAAGATCTTGAGGCGGACGAAATGGGCGTCGGCGGCATCGGCGATGGCGAGCGGCGCTATCGCGTCATGCGCCTGCACGATGATGCCCAGTTGCATATCGGGGAACTCCTTGCGGAAGGCTCGCCCCAGCGTCGCCATGCGCGCTATGGTCTGCGGCGCGGCAGCACCCTTTTCGCGGGTTTCATCCTGAATCTTCACCGCCTTGATACCGCCCTCGGCGAATATCCGGGCGTTGGACAGGAGAAAATCCTCGTACCAGGCGATGGACCGGTGCTTGCCGTCATCAAAGGGCGGCAGCTGCAATGCGGCGATGATAGGAACAGGGGGCATGCCTTGCATAATCTCAATTACTCGCAACGTCTCCGCCCGAACTTGGCGGCGATTGACCTTAGGCGGCGTTCGCTAGGAAAGGGAAATTAAGCTAGTCTGTTGCCGCCGAATTTAAGAATCGAACATCGCGAGCTTTAACACATGCCTTCTTTGAAAGCTACCGAAAGACACCAGAAGATTATGGACCAGCTGAGCGCAACCGGTCGCACCGACGTTTCGGAGCTTGCCGAAGCGCTCGGCGTTTCAACCGTGACGGTGCGTGCGGACCTGCTCTATCTGGAGAAGAACCAGGTTCTACGCCGCATCAGGGGCGGCGCCATCTCGGTGCGCCCCAGCCGCTACGAGCGGCCGGTGGACATCAACGCGTCGCTGCGCAGCAACGAGAAAAACGCCATAGCGGCACTGGCCGCGGAGATGATCCGCGACGGAGAGACCATCATCATGGATACCGGCTCGACCATTGCCGCGCTGGCCGCCCTCTTTCCCAAGACCCTGACCGACATTGCCGTCGTCACCAACTCCCTCGCGGTAGCAACAGAGCTTGCAGACCACCCGGGAGCAACGGTTATCATCACCGGCGGCACGCTGCGTCCGAAGCTCAACTCCCTCATCTCGCCCTTCGGCGATCTGATCCTGAAGGAGATCAACGCCGACATCGCCTTCATGAGTTGCGCCGGCGTCGATGCCGAAAAGGGCTTCACCAACAGCAACTGGCAGGAAGCGGAGATCAAGAAGACGATGATCCGCGCGGCAAGCCGAGTGGTCTTCCTCGCCGACCACTCGAAGCTTAAGCACGTCGCCACCGCCAGGATCGCACCGCTGAGCGAGGCGGACATGCTTATCACCGACAGCAACGCCTCCGCCGAAACACTCAAGGAACTCCGTGCGGCCGGCCTCGAAATCGTGGTCGCCTAGAAAGCAATTTTTTTTGATTGGCAAAAGGAAAAAAATAGAAAGTATTTTTTCGCAAATTTTCCTTGTTTTCCGACCGGGGATATTAAAAGTTACGAAAGCGCTCGCCGATCCTGGCGAGGCGCCTTCCGACAGGTTTTCCCCATGCATGCGCAGCCCGACAGAGACCACTCACACGCATCAGCGCCGATGTTGGCGGACATTCGCCGGCAGGCGGCAACGCTGGGCGAGGTCCATGCAAGGCGCGAGGCGATCGGGACATTCGCCGAGATTAATCTGCGACCCGGAAAAGCTGGCCGAACGCATATCTTCGGCAGCGGCGACGGCTGGTTTGCGGCCCGCGCGGCCTTGACCGGCACGCAGCAGGGTCAGGCGCACAGCGGACTGGATTTCGTTCTGAACGTCGCCCCCACGCTCACCGCCGACGACAGGGCGGTCGCCATTTCGATGTCCGGCAATGTCGACCGTACGCTCGAGGGAGCGCAGATCGCTCAAGCACGCGGCGCGCGACTGAGCGTGCTTACCAACGGTCAGGGTGGACGTCTCGGCGCTCTGGGCGACGCGCTCCACTCGCTCGACATTCCCGACATCGCGCCGTTCCTGTGCGGCACGTCGAGCTACACCGCCACGCTGGCAACCCTGCAGCTTGCATTTGCCAGCCTTGATCCCCGCTCGCGATTTCCCGCGGCGCTCGGCGCGCTGCTGACCGCCCTGCCCGGCTTCATCGAGGAAGCCGACCGCTTCGCGCGATCCGTTGCCGAGCGCGCCGGCAGTGCATTCCCCGGCGCTCGTTTTCTCGGCGTTGGCGCCAGTGTCGCCACGGCCGACTACGGCGCGGCGAAGTTTGTCGAAGTCACCAAGATCCCCGCGTGGAGCGACGACATCGAGGAATTTGCACACCGCCAGTATTGGGGCATGCAGACCTCCGAGATCGTCGTCCTTTTGCCGCTCGACGAGGGCTCGGCGCGCTACGCCGACGCAACCGCCGATGCGTTGTCTGACCTTGGCATCCTGACGATCGCGCTGGAACCGCAAGGCGCCGGCGTGCCCAGCGCCAGCGCCCGGCTGGCACTACCCGGCGACGGCCGCACGGTCGGCATCACCCAGGCTATCGCCCTGCAGTTGCTGGCCTACCATCTTGGCTTCGCCAGCGGCACCGATCCCAACCGGCGCGAGCACCTCAAGAACGATCAAGCGCGGTTCTCCGTAAGCCGCAAACTGACCCGCCGATCCCTGCTCGGCACCGGACAGTAACCCCGAATTCGATCACCAAGGACATCCCATGCTTCCGACCCAGCCCCGCTACGCCTATCACCCGATCACCGAGCGTCCGAAGTTCCAATGGCCGGAAGGCAAGCGCCTCGCCATCTATGTCGCGCTGGGGATCGAGGAATATGTGTTCGGCGAAGGCCTGACCGAGGACCTGTTTCCGGGCGCGTCGAAGCCCGACTACGCCAACACGTCGTGGCGCGACTACGGCAACCGCGTCGGCGCCTTCCGCCTGATCGACCGTTTCCACCGCGAAGGGCTGCCGGTGTCCATCCTGCTCAACACGGAAGTCTACGATCATGCCCCGCAATTGATGGACTATGCACGCGAGCGCGGCTGCGAGATCATCGCCCACGGCCTGACCAATTCCGACACGCTAGCCGGCCGCCCGGCCGACGACGAAGCCGGCTATTTGAAGGCCGTCGCCGACAGGATCGCCGAGCGCGAGGGCACGCCGCCCGCGGGCTGGTCCAGCCCGTGGCTTGCACATACCGACAACACCGCCGACCTCCTCAAGGAGGCAGGCTACCGCTACGTGCTGGATCTGGGCATGGACGATCAGCCGGTGTGGCTCGACACCAGAAGCGGCAAGCTGCTGTGCATCCCCTATGCGCTGGAGCTCAACGACAGCTCGACGATCATCGGCCGGCAGGCCAGCGCCACCGATTTCGCGCAGATGGTCATCGACCAGTTCGACGAGATGCTGGAAGCCTCCGCGGATCAGGCCCTTGTGATGCCGCTTGTCGTCCACTCCTTCATCTCGGGGCAGCCCTTCCGCCTGCGGGCGCTGCGCCGGGCGCTCGCCCATATCGCCCGCCACCGCGATGACATCTGGTTCACGACGCCGGGGCAGATCGCCGATTTCATCCATGCCAAGCCGGAGCTGGCGGTCTGAGCAGAGGCCTCTCAGAGCCCCTGTTCGAGCCACACTTTGGCGATCTCGTCGCGGCGGGCGATCCACGCCTTGCCGCTTCCGATGAGTTGCTGCAGCAACAGATAGAGGCCGCCGATCCGTCCAGGGCGGCCGATGATGCGCGTGTGCAGCCCCACGGTCATCATCTTCGGCGTGGTGCGCCCCTCACGGACAAGCCATGAATAGGCGTCGCCGCAATATCCAGCGAAATCCTCGCCGCGCACGAAGCGCTGCGTCTTGAAGAAATTCATGTCGTTGGTGTCGAAGGCGTATGGCAGCAACACATAGGGCCGCTCGCCGCGCCGAAGCGTGATCGGCAGATCGTCGTTGTAGACATTGCTGTCGTAGAGAAATCCGCCTTCCTCCATCAGTAGCCGCCGCGTGTTCGGCGACGTATGGCTGCGGACATGCCAGCCGGACGGACGGACGCCGGTGGTCTCCTGAATGGCCGACACGCAGCGCGCTATCAGGGCGCGTTCCTGCGCCTCTTCGAAGTGTACCTGGTCTTCCCAGCGCCAGCCGTGGCACATGATTTCGTGTCCCTGCGCGACGGCGTGGTGCGCCAGCCAGGGCGAGGTCTCAAGCGTGCGCCCGCACAGATTGAGCGTGACCTTCACGCCGAACTCCGCGAACACCCGCATCACGCGCCAATAGCCGGCGCGACTGCCATATTCGAAATGGCTTTCCATGCAGTAGTCGCGGGCGCCCACGAGTTCCTGTTGCACCTCATAGGCGGCCTCGTTGCGTTCATCGCCTGAGGACAGCGCGAGCTCCGCGCCCTCCTCGATATTGAGCACGAAGGAGACCGCGACATGCGCACCATCCGGCCAGCGTACCACCGGCGGATGCTCGCCATAGCCACTGAAATCCCGGTCCGGATGGACACCCGTCATTTGCCCACCCACCGCGTGAAACCGACGTCGCGGACAGCCGCCTGCATCACCATCTGGCGGTAGTAGGGTTCGAGCGACCTGGCGCTTTCGCGCAAGGCAATCGCGTCCGCGCGTAGCTGCGGCTCCATGGCACGCAGGCTCTCCAGCATCTTCGTTTCGTCGATCGTCGTCAGCCGGCCGTCGCGGACGACGACCCGGCCATCGACGATGGTGTGGCGCACCGAGCGTCCAGCCTCGCACAGAACCAGTGCGCGCCGAACGTCGTGCAGCGGCTGGAATGTCGGGGAATTGGCGTCAAGCACTGCAAAATCCGCCGCCGCACCGACCTCGATGCGACCGACCGGACTGGGTCGCCGCATGACGCGGTTGCCGCCGTCCCACACCGCCGAAAGGATCTCGGAGCAGGCCGGCCAGTCCCGGTAATCGCCACCGGCAAGCGCATGCATCACGCTGGCGGCCTTGATCGCTCCCCACAGATTGTGGCTGTCGTCGCTCACCGCTTCGTCGGTGCCCAGGCAGATCGGCACGCCGGCGTCGCGCAGGCTCCTGAACGGCATGACCCCGCTTCCCAGGCGCATGTTGCAAACCGGATTGTGGGCCACGACCGCCCCCGAGGCTGCCAGGATCGCGATGTCTTCCGCGTCGACCCAGATCGAATGGATGACCTGCATATGCTCGTCGAGGATGCCGAGTTGATCGACATATTTGACCAGCGACTGACCGTACTTCTCCTCGCCGAGCACGCGCTGCAGCTTGGTTTCCAGGATATGGCAGAAATACGGGAGGTCATGCTTGCGCGCGAGCCCGTGCAGCGCCCGCAAATAATCCTCGGTGGCGCGCTGCGGCGCTGAGCACGACACGGCGGCGGCGATGCGGCCATGCGCGGCGCCGTGCCATCTTTCGATGAGATAGGCATAGTGCTCGAGCATTCCTTCCGCGGTTTCGCGCGGCGCCAGTTCCATGGTCCGCCGGATGTCGTCGGGCAGGAGGTCGCGCAGGAAGGGATATTTGTCGTATTCGACGACGATTGGCTGATCCAGGGCTACGGTGGCGCGAATGCCGATCTCCTTGTAAGCGCCGGCGATGGCGTCAATCGAGGACCGCGTGGTCAGCGGGACGAAAAACGCGTCGTCCATCAGCGAGGTGATGCCGAGCTTGAGCATCTCGGCGGCGCCAATCAGGGTTCGCAGCCGCACCGCCTCGGGGGCCTCCACGCCGCTCGCCAAGGGCGGAACCTCATAGAGCATGAAGACTTCGAGCGGCAGGCCCTCAAGTGTGCCGCGCATGAAGTTGCCCGGCGAGTGCAGATGCGCGTTGATGAGGCCTGGGATCACCACGTCACCCGCCACGTCGAGCACCTCGACATCGGCTTGCAGGTTCGAGCCGATCTCGGCGATCAACCCGTCGCGCACCAGAATATCGGCTCGCACCAGGGTTTCATGATCCGCCGAAATCAGTAAGTTGCCATTGCGGATTATCAGGTCACGCATACGGAGTTCCTTGTCCATGAATGAGTCCGCCCTCCCCGCATCGCGTCAGGTCGTTGTGGGAGCCGGCGGGCAGACACCGCTGAAATTCGCGTTCTGGGGCGTGCGTGCCGAAATCGTCGTCGACAACGTCGCCCACTATGCCGCCGAGACCGGCGAGTGCGTCGCCTGCATCGAGGTGCCGGGCGACTACGAACAGGCTCTCGGGGGGCAGTTTGCCGCCGGCGAAGGTCCCGATGTGTTCTACGCACAGCGCGCCGAGGCCTCGTTGTGGGATGCTCAGGGTCACCTTGCGCCGATCGACGAGACCGAGCCGACGGTCGCGCCGCTTTTGAGGCGCATGGACCACCGTCTGGTCGACGGCGCCCGCAACCGGGATGGCCGCCTCATCGGGCTCACTTATTACAATGGCGGCCCCTTCGCGCTCTTCGCCCATGAGGCCTTCGCCGGACATGTCGATCTGGACAGCCTGAAGGACTGGGAGGCGGTCCTGAACCAGCTTCGCCGCGCCAAGCGGGACGGCTTGTCGCCTCACCCCTTCGTGCCACGCTGGCATCGCAGCCAGACAGGGCTGGTCTGGAGCCTGCTTTGCCATCTCGCCAGCGAGGGTGTCCTCAACTTCGATGCGCCCGACGCGCCTGCGGCGCTGCGGGATGCTCTGGAATTCTTCGCCAGCCTGGTGAATGAGGATCTGGTGCCCGCCGCCTCTCTGGCCGACGAGGCTGACGCCGCCGCGCTGGAACGCTGGGCGAGCGGCCGGCATATGTTGACATTCACCCCGGACTACCTGGCCATGGATGCCTGCGAAGGGGCTGGCCGGCCGATCAACATCGTTGCACCGCGCCTGCCTGGCCGCACCGGCACGCCGCTCATGCCCGGCCATGCCTTGCTGTGCATGAGAAGCGGGATCGACGACGCATTGCTCACGCGTGCACGCGGACTGCTGACCTATCTGGGCGGGACGGCCCCTGACGGTTCGCTGCGCGTGCATTCGCGCTGGTTGTCTGAGCGTCTGTTTGCAGTTCCCTATGCCGAACTCGACGCTCGCGCCGGCATTCGCGCCGGGATGGCCCGGGCGTTTCCCGAAGGCCTTGCCGGGGCCTGTGTCGAGCGGCTCATAGAGGCTCGGCGATCGGCCGAAGTTTCCCCACCTACGCACGCGCCCTGGTTCCTCGAATGGTCGGCCATGTGCGACGCGACCATCCGCTACGAGCTGCTGCGCGACCGGACCATGTCCGCCGCCAGTGCGGCGGACGCCCTCTTGGAGAAATGGTCCATCCTCGCCGCCCGGACCCGCTGACCCGGAAGCCGGCATCGCTAGACCGCAGTCGGCTGCGGCGCTACCCAATGACAGGCCGCGCTGTGCTGGCCACCGATGGACGTCATTTGCGGCTCCAGAGTGCTGCAAACATCCATTGCCATCGGGCAACGGGTGTGGAAGCGACAGCCCTTCGGCGGGTTGAGCGGGCTCGGGATTTCGCCTCCAAGCGTCCCGGTCTTGCGCTCTGGGTCGGGGGACGGCGCGGCCGCAATCAGGGCACGGGTATAGGGATGGGCTGGCGCGTGGTAGATTTCGCGGGCCGAACCGATCTCCACGACCTTGCCGAGATACATGACCGCGATCCGATCGGCGAAGCCGAAGACGCGGGCAAGATCGTGCGAGATGAACAAATAGGTCAGCGAGAACTGCTGCTTGAGGCTGGCGAAAAGCTTCAGGATCTGCAGCTGCAGCGAAACGTCCAACGCCGACAGCGGCTCGTCCGCGACGATGAAATCCGGACGCAGGATCGCCGCGCGGGCGATGGCCACACGCTGGCGCTGTCCGCCGGAAAACTCGTGCGGATAGCGTTCGGCGAAGCTCCGGTCGAGCCCTGCCGCCTCGAGCATATCAAGGACACGCGTGCGGATCGCGGCACTGCTTTCGTCGGTGTGTACCCGCAGCGGCTCGGCCAACGTATCGAAGATCTTCATCTTCGGGTTGAGCGAGGCGTAGGGGTCCTGGAAGATCATCTGGAAGTGCCTGCGCGCGCTGCGCAGCGCCTCCCCCTCCATCGTAGTGATGTCCTGTCCCTTGAAGGCAATCCTGCCGCGCGTGATCGGCGTGCTCCGCAGTAGGGCGCGTCCCAGCGTGCTCTTGCCGCAGCCGCTTTCGCCGACCACCGCCAACGTTTCACCCGTTTCGACCGTGATGTCGATGTTGCTCAAGGCCTGGACGACAGGCGCCGTCTGACGGCCAAGCAGCGACCGTCTGCCGCCGAATTCGACCGTCAGGCCCTCTGCCCGAATGATTGGAGCGGTCGTCAAGGCTAAGTCCTCATGATTGGGTTGAAGCAGGCGACGCGCCGCCCGTCATCTGTGATGTGCAGTTCGGGCAACTCCGCCTCGCAGCGCGGCTGTGCACGGCTGCAGCGCGGTGCGAAGCTGCATCCGGGGCTGACGATCTTCGGATTGGGCGGGGTTCCCGGTATCGGGTCCTGCTCGGTGAACGGATCGTCGATGCGCGACGTGCTGGCCAGCAGCCCGGCCGCATAGGGGTGGCTCGGTTGGGCGTAGAGCTGCTCGGCCGTGGCGTCCTCGACGATCCGGCCGGCATACATGACCACTACACGGTCGGCGAGTTTGGCGAGCAGCGCAAGATCATGCGTGACCCATACCATCGCCATGCCGCGTTCGCGCTGGATCGACTGCACCAGCTTCACGATCTCGGCCTGCACGGTAACGTCCAGCGCTGTCGTCGGCTCGTCGGCGATGAGCAGCTTGGGGTCAGCTGCCAACGCAATTGCGATCATCACGCGCTGACGCATCCCGCCCGACATCTGATGCGGCAGCTGGTCGATCCGGGTTTCGGGCGCCGGAATGCCTACACGCCGCAGCAGGTCGATCGCGCGTGCCCTCGCTGACGACCGCGACATGCCCTTGTGCCGGCGCATACCCTCGGTGATCTGCCGCCCGACGGTGAGCAGCGGATTGAGCGCGGTCAGCGGATCCTGGAAGATGTAGGAGACGATGGGCCCGCGGACGGATTCGAGATCCCTGCGGCCGAGTTCGAGCAGCGAGCGGCCGTCGACCACCATCTTCTCGGCACGGATTTCAGTGCGTCTGCGGTCGAGCAGGCGCACCACCGACATCATGGTGACGGATTTTCCCGAGCCACTCTCTCCCACCAGGCCGACGATCTCGCCCGGAGCGACCGTCAGCGACAGGTCGCGCACCGCGTGGACCGCACCGTCGCCGGTCTGGAAGCTTACGTTCAGGCCCTTGACCTCAAGCATGGCGCTGCTCATTTGCGAAACCTCGGATCTGCGCGGTCCTGCAGCCAGTCGCCGCAGAGGTTCCCCGCGAGCACTGTCAGGGCGGTAGCTATCCCAGGCATGGCCGTCATCCACCAGGCGTTCTGCAGATAGTTGCGACCGTCATTGAGCATGGTGCCCCAGGACGGGGTCGCGCCGCCGATGCCGACGCCCAGAAAACTCAGCGCCGCTTCGGTCAGGATCGCCTGCGCCATTGAGAAGCTCGCCACGACGATGATCGACGACAGGACGTTGGGCAGGATGTAGCGCCAAAGGATGCGCCTGGTCGGCACGCCGACGCTCCTGGCCGCCTCGACATATTCCTGGTTCTTAACGCTCATCACCTGGCCGCGCACCACACGCGCATAGTTGACCCAGGTCGCCAGCGCCACCACGACCACAACGGAGAGGAAGCCGCCGCCGAAGGTCGCCAGCAGGAAGATCGCAAGCAGGGTGAATGGGAACGAAAGCTGCACGTTGATAAGGAACGACAGGGCAGCGTCTACCATGCCGCCGAAATAGCCGGCGAACAGCCCGACCAGCGACCCGATGATTGCGCCGAGGACCACCGCGCCGCCGCCCACGGCCAGCGATATCTGCGCCCCGTGGATAACGCGGCTCAGTATGTCGCGGCCGAGATTGTCGGTGCCGAGGATGTGCTTCAGTGAGCCGCCCTCGACCCAGAAGGGCGGGACAAGCCGGGCAAGCAGATCGACCTTGGTCGGCGAATAGGGCGCGATCCAGGGTGCGAAGATCGCGGCTGTCGCGGCTGTCGCGAGTATCGCCAGGCCGATCAGGCCGATCGTATGTCGGCCGAGGAACATGCGCAGGGCAGAAACTCTCATTTGAGCTTCACCCGCGGATCGATGACAACATAGAGCATGTCGACCAGGAAATTTATGAGGACGAAGAAGGCTGCAGCCATCAGCACAACTCCCTGAATGACTGGGAAGTCGCGCTGGTAGACGGCATTCACCGCCAGTCGGCCCACGCCCGGCCAGGCAAAGATGGTTTCGGTGATGAAGGCGCCCGAGACGAGTTCCGCCAGTTCCAGCCCGGCCATGGTCACGACCGGTATCATGGCGCTCCGGAACGCATGGATGAACAGCACCGTGCGCTCCCTCAGTCCCTTGGAGCGCGCCGTCCTGATATAGTCGGCGCCAAGCACTTCGAGCATGCTGGCCCGCACCAGCCGGGTTAGCCGAGCCGCCGACTGGAGCGCCAGCGTGATTGCGGGAAGGATGAGATAGACACCGCCGCCATAGCCGGAGACGGGCAGGATCTTCAGCTCGACCGCGAAGAGCACGATCAGCATCAGGCCGATCCAGAAGCCGGGCGCTGCCTGGCCGATCATGGCCAGCGCCGTCACCAAGACGTCCCAGACGGTATTGCGGTTGAGCGCGATGATGATGCCGAGCGGCACCGAGATGAGCAAAGCCAACAGGAAGCCGGCCGCGGCAAGCTCCAGCGTGGCCGGGACGCGCTCTGCGATGAGTTCAGTTACCTTGGCCCGCTGTACGAAGGAATAGCCGAGATCGCCATGCAGCGCATTGCCGATGAAGGTGAGGTACTGTTCGCTCAGCGGCTTATCGAGGCCGAGGAATTCGCGCAGTTGTTGCTTGTCTTCGACGGAGGCGTTCTCGCGCGCCATCAACTCGACCGGGTCGCCGGTTAGATGTGCGACGATGAAGGTCGAGAACGAGACGCCGATCAGAACCAGGGCCGCTTGCAGGAAGCGCTTTGACAGGAAAAAAAGCATGGGGGCTCGTTCGGCTGCCCTGCCCCGGCTTTGGCCGGGGCAGGGTGTGCGATCTTACTTGTAGGTGATGAGGTACGGCTCGAGATAATTGTCTGCGCGGAAGTCGTAGCTCAGCTTCTTGGAGATGCCGAAGAAGGCCGGCAGTCTCCACAGATAGAGCCACGGCGCATCTTTCCAGATGATCTCCTGCGCAGCGAATTCCAGCTTCTGACGCTCGGCATCGTCCAACGTCTGCGACGCCTGGATGACGAGCTTGTCATAATCGGGATTGCAGTAGCCGCTCGAATTGTCGACATGGCCGCAGGTCAGGATCACCAACTCAACCGACGGGTTGATGAGCGCGGCCCAGCCCTGGAAGTAGATGCCCTTGAGCGACTGCTTGGACAGGCCCGCACGGAACTGGCCGAGTTCGACCGCCTCGTAGCTCGGCTTGATGCCGACTTGCTCGAGATAAGCGCCGACGACTTCTGAAACCTCCTTGCCGCCGTCGAAGCGGGTCGACCACTGCAGCGTCACCGGGAAGCCGTCCGCATAGCCCGCCTCGGCCAGCAGTGCCTTGGCCTTTTCTGGATCATAGGGGAAAGGCTTGAGGTCCGGATTGTTGTTCGGCGGATTGACAATGCTGGTCAGCTGCGAGGTCGAGCCATTCAGCACCGACGAGATGATGGTCGGAACGTCGACCGCATAGTTCAGGGCCTGACGGACGCGAGGATCGGCAAGTGCTGGCTGTTCGCCCTTGATCGAAAAGCCCATATGCATCTTGCGCAGGCCTTCGAGCTTGACGACATCGCTCACATCCGAGTTCGCCTGCTCTGCTGTGTCGGGGGTGATGCCGACGACCACGTCGACAGTCCCGGCACGAAGCTCGTTCAGGCGCGAGGAAACTTCCGGCACGTTGCGGAACACAATGTCCTTCACTGTCGGCGCATCGCCCCAGTAGCTCTCGTTCGCGGTCAGAACGAGCGCGTCGCCGCGCCGCCATTCGACGAACTTGTAGGGGCCGGAGCCGATCGGGGCCTTGGCAACTTCGTCAGGAGAGGTTTCGGTGATGTATTTCGGAGCAGCAATAAAGGCTTCTTCGAGCCAGTACAGCATGTTCACCGTGGGCTTCTCGGTGACCAGGTCAACGGTGTAGTCGTCGACGACGCGCACTTCCTTCAGCCCGGTCTGCTCGTGCAGTTGCTGGACCGAATTGAAAGGCGCGGTATTCATGCGCGCGAAGTTGACCTTGACGGCTTCGGCGTTGAACGGCTCGCCATTGGTGAACTTGACGCCTTCGCGTAGGTGGAAGCGCCAGGTCAGGTCATCTACCCGTTCCCAGGACGTGGCCAAGCGCGGCTTGGGCGAGCCGTCGAGGTCGCGGCGGACCAGGCTGTCGAAGATCGACCAGATCGCCGATCCGGTCGGATTGTTGCTGTCCAGCATGTGCGGGTCGAGGCTGATGACATCCTCGGACGACGCGATGACGACAGGCTTGGCATCCTGCGCCCAGACGGGAGACAGCGCCGGCAGTGTCAGCGACACCGCTGCCAGCATCAGCAGCCGTTTGGCCCAAAGTCGGTTTGGTTTCATGAATGTTCTCCTTCCCAGTGTTTTGAAGTCTCGTTTTTCCGGCGAACCGGAAAGGCTGATGGAAACAGCGTCGGCCACGAATGCCCCTCCTGGTGCCGCTCCTCATAACTCTCACGGAGCTGTTCGAAGATTGCCTGCATGTCCGCAGCGAACCTAGCTTCGTCGACGCCGGCAATCTTGCCGTCGCTGACGACGCGGCGACCCGCGATCCAGACGTGCCGGGCCCTCAGGCCGGGCGGCATCAGGAACAGCGCCTCGACCGGATCATGGACCGGCTGAATGTCCAGCGCCGAAAGATCCCAGGCGACGATGTCTGCCGCCGCACCCTCTTCGAGCCGCCCGAGGTCCGGCCGGCCAAGCGCCTGCGCGCCCCCAAGCGTCGCCGCGCGAAAATAATCGGCTGGACGGGTGGCTTCCGGCTCGTCCATTCGCGCCATTGCGAGCCCGATTTGCAGGTTCATCAGCATGTTCGGCGGCGCGGTGTCGGTACCCATCGCAATGCGGATGCCCTCGTCGCGGAAGCGCGCAAAGTTGTCCAGTCGCCGGCCGCCGCGCCCCACGACGAGCGGACAATGCACCACCGTGGCGCCGCTGCCCGCCAGGGCAGCCCTGTCGGCTTCGGACAGAGCCGGGTCAGCACGAGGGCCGCCCAGATCTATCGCGTGGGGAAGCAGCGCCCTCTCCGACAGCACGCCGAGATCGCGCAAATGCGCGATCGAGGATTTTCCGGAACGCTTCCAGATAAGATCGGCCTCGGTCAGCGACTGGCAGCAATGCAGCCTGAAGGGCACGTCGAGCGACTGCGCGGCTTCCGCCGTACGCAGCAAAAGCTCGTCCGAGCAGGTCTCGATGGTGGACGGCACAAGCAACCCCGACACCAGACCGCCATGGGCACCGCGGTTTCGCTCGATGAACGCCACGGCCTCGGCGAGACCTGCCAGCCCGGACATCTCGTCCGCGACCTGGCCGATCCTGCCGTCGCGCTCCATCACGTTGACATGGGAGCGGAAGCTCGGTCCGAGGAACAGACGCAAGCCCAGTTCGCCGGCAAGCCCCGCGATCGCGTCGAACTCGGCGCCACTTTCGGCCCATTGCCGGAAGAGTAGCGAAGTCACAGGCAAGGCGGTGGTGATGCCAGACAGCATCAACTGGCAAAAAGCCCCACGCGCGGCGGTCAACATCTGGTCCGGCGTCAGGACATCGCGCGGCCGGGCGGCATATTCCGAGCTCCACGCCTTGGCGCCCGGCGCAATTTTGCCACCAAAGCCGAGGATCGTCGTATCGACGTCGGCTAGCGCATTGAGGTCGACAAAGCCGGGCGCAAGCAGCGCCTGGCCGAAATCCTCGTGACGGTCGGCCGGAGCCGAGGACCTGTGGCCGACATGCAGCACACGGCCGCCGTCGACCACCACCTCTCCATCCTCGAACAGGAGATGGTCGGCGCCGTCGAAACCCAAAACCCAGCGGGCGGTCAGCTTTAGCGTCAACACAGCCTCTCGTCGAAAAATACCTGCCGAGCTTCACGGATCAGCGTGCCAACGTCAATAATTATTTTTCCGAAATGCACAATGACAAATTTTATAAAGTTTTGGAAAGCGGGCCGACTTATGAATAATTCCTGTTTTTACGGTGGTTAAAGAAACAACGGGCATGAGTATCCCATTGAATTTCAGGTTTTCCGTGCGCGAAAAAGAAAAGTATTGGAAAGCCATTCGATTGACACCCGGCTAAGGAAAATGCCTACGCGAAAGCATCGAGAAACGAGGCTCGCTCGTCCCGTCCGGCGACACTGCCGTTCGCCGATGACCGGTCCACGCTCGCTCGCGCGACCGGTAGAAAAATGCGTGCGGCGAGGCGCTGCTTGCAGCAATCTCGCCTTCGCAAAACTGCTTTCCGGACCCACGCGATGGGGCCGTTACAGTCGGCACGGTCCTCGCGCCTGAATGATACGGCCTGCTACTCCCCGTAAGGCACCCAGATGTTCTTCACCTGCGTTGCCCGGCGCAGGAACTCGCGGCCCTGGCCGTCGCTTGACGTCCAGTCGCGCGGAGCCCCGCTCCACACCGGCTTGAGGTTGCCGGCCGACGCCGCCTCGATCGTGGCCGCATCGCCCGCCGCGCCGAAGTCCCACAGGGCGGCGACTTCGTCGTGCTCGGCCAGCGTCTTGGCCAGGCTCGCGGTCTCGCCGGTGACGATGCTGACCACGCCCGCCGGTACGTCGCTGGTGTCGAGCAGCTGGTAGAAATCCGTCGCCGCCAGCGGATGGCGGGCCGAGGGAACGGCAATGACGC
>NZ_JBDZDS010000014.1:0-61082 GCF_040045035.1 Mesorhizobium sp. KR1-2
AAATCGTCGGCCGCGCTCGAGATCTCGCCGGTGCCGGCATGGATCGCCCGCACGCTGGTCGAGATCGACGCCAGCGTCTGCTGCAGCTTCTCCACCGCGTCGTTGAAGTCGGCGCGCAGCTTGGCGAGCTTGTCCGGGAACGGCGCGTCGATGCGGTGCAGCAGGTCGCCCTGCGCCAGCTTGTCGAGCCCCTCGCCCAGCGCCGCGATCGCCACCTGGTCCTGACGGTCTTCCTCGGCCTTGGCCGCGGCGGAAGCCGCCCGCTCGGCCTCGGCCGCCGCCCGGCTCGCCTCGGCCTCCGCCTCCAGCCTCAGCTTGGCGATCGCCGCCTCCTTGAACGTCGCCACCGCCGCCGCCATCTGCCCGACCTCGTCGCGTCGCCCCACCGCCGGGATCGCCACCGTATGGTCGCCAGAAGCCAGCGCCCGCATCGCCCCCGTCATCCGGCTCACCGGACGCGCAATCTGATGCGAAAGCCACCAGCCAATCAGAACGAGGATGGCAACGATACCGATCGCGCCGCCAAGCTGGACATTCTTGACGATCGATGCGGCGTCGTTCTTCTTCGCGGTGACGTCATCCAGCCAGGAAGCGATCTTGGTTTGCACCTCCGAAATCGCCGAGCGCGCCATGGCTGCCTTTTCCGATCCCGCCGAGGAGGTGATCAGTTCGCGTCCCCGACTATAGGTGTCCGGCTTTGCCGCGTAGGAGACCCCTGGATCGCCAAATTCGGAGGTCCACTGACGTGCCATGGTGCGAATGTTTTCGATGGAGTCCTGCAGCAGCTGATCGCCGGCAGCGTCCTTCTTCGCTGCGTCGATCGCCTTGTCGAAGTCCTTGGTCAAGGCGAAATAGCGCTTCTGGATGTCTTCCCGCAGCGACAGCAGGTAGTGGCGCGCGAGGTTCATGCGATCGATGTTTGCGGCTTCAGCCTTGCCGATATTGGTCAGCAGGCGGTTGGCTATTTCATAGTCCCTCCCGGCGGTTTCCATCGTGTCGACGGCCCGCATCACCAGGAAAGCCACCACGACGCTGACCAGGGTCACAGCCGCGAACCCCAGCGCCAGCTTGCGGGTGATGTTGAGATTGGTGAGCGAAAAACCGCGGCTCCGTCCTGGGGCGTGGGAATTGGGCGCAGGCGCGGCGTATGGGAGGGAGCTCATCGGTTGTTTCCTTGCAGTAGAGATAGCGAGACTTCGGGGTTGCCTCCCCACAGGTCGCGGCGGGAAGGCTCCGGGTTGTCAAACAAATACACGGGGGGTGCGAGCCGGCAGAATTGCCGCGAGAAATGCCCGAGCCTGCATTTGGCCTGAATTAGCTGGTAAAAATTTTCTTAAAAATTTCCATGATGTTACTTTTCAATGTTTGATGCACGCAGGATCGACTTGTCGCCTGCCATGGAACGATGAAATCGATGATTGTTTATGAACACGCGACGTTCCCCCTCACGAATCGCACAGAAATCGCCCGTTAGAATTAACATCTGCCAAATAGCCCTCCACGCGCGGTCGCTCGATTGGGCGGCTGACGAAATAGCCCTGTGCATAGTCGCAGCCCTGCGCCTTGAGGAACCTGAACTGCTGCTCGGTTTCGACGCCCTCGGCGACAACCTTCATCTTCAGGCTTTGGGCGAGGCTGATTATGGTGCATGCGATCGCCGCATCGCAGACATCCGACTGGATCTCCTTGACGAAGGACTGGTCGATCTTGAGCTTGCTTACGGGATAGCGCTTGAGATGCGACAAGGACGCGTAGCCGGTGCCGAAGTCGTCCAGGGTGATGACAATGCCGGCGCGGTCCAGTTCCCGCAAAGCCTCCGAGATCCGGTCGCTGGAGCGGTCCAGCAGAACGTTCTCGGTCAGTTCGATCTCGAGTGCGTCGGCCGGCAAGTCGAACTTGCGCAGCAGCGCTAGAACCCCGCTGGCAAAGTCGCTCTGTTTAAGCTGCGCCGCCGCGACATTGACCGCGATCGGGCCCGGAGCGTAGCCGAGATCCCGCAGCCGGCGCGCCGTTTCCATGGACTTCTCGAGAACCTGGTAGCCGAGCTGAAGGATCAGGCCGGTTTCTTCGGCAACCGGGATGAATTCGCTCGGCGGGACAGACTGGCCATTGTGCGTCCAGCGGGCCAGGGCCTCGAAGCCGACATGGGTTCGATCGGCTAATCGCACCTGCGGCTGAAGGGCGATGTCGATCGCGCCGGTAGCCAGAGCCGCCCTCAGGGCATCGCCCGTTGACTGCCGCCGCTCAACCCGTTCGCGCAGGGCCGGATCGAAGAAGCAGGTCATGCCTCGCCCGCGCGCCTTGGCCTGATAGAGCGCTATGTCTGCATGCTTGAGCAGCTCCTTGGGCGCGTTGCCGTCGGTCGGAAACATGGCGACGCCGATGCTGCAACGCGGATTGAGGGTGCGGTGCTCGATATCCGTCGGCCGCTCGACGCAGGCCAGGATCTTGTCGGCAACCCTGACCGCATCGTCGACGCCCGCCAGGTTCGGCACGACGATAGCGAATTCATCGCCGCCGAGCCTGGCGATCGTATCGGACTTGCGCAGGGCTTCGCGGAACCGTTGCGCGATAGTCAGCAAAAGCACGTCGCCCGCGTCGTGCCCGAGCGTGTCGTTGACGCTCTTGAAGTCGTCCAGATCGACCACCAACAGCGCGCCTTCGCGGGCGGAACGTTCGCTTGCCGCGATGGCGTCGGTCAGCCGGTCGAACAGGACGCTGCGGTTGGACAGGCCGGTCAGCGGGTCCTGCTCGGCCTGGCGCTTGATGACAAGCTCAGCCTGCTTCAGATCGGTGATGTCGCTGCGAACGCCTACCACATGGCCCGAGCGCGACCGCCGCTCGCGCACCTGCAGCCAGCGGCCGTCGCTCAATTGCTGGAGCACGCGCTTGCCCGGATTTCGATGTTCGCGCATACGCGCCGCGATCCACGCCTCGCGTGCGTCGGGCGTCTTCCTGGCGATGTTGAACTGCCCGTGCTCGACGCCGAAGCGCAGGATACTCTCGAAGGACACGCCGAGTTCGATGATTGGTGCGGAAACGCCATAGTAGCGTTTGAAGGTTTCGTTGAACAAAGCCAGGCGATCGTTTTCGTCGAACGCGGCCACCGCGTCGGGTATCGCTTCGAGAATGTCGCGCAGGAGTGCCTCTGCTTCGCGCCGCTTCTGGTTCTCCGCGGTCAATGCCGCCTCGGCCGCCTTGCGCCGGGTTATGTCATAGCGGATCGAGACGTAGCCTTTGATATTTCCCGACGGGGCCAGCAGCGGCACGATGGTGGTGTCGACCCAATACAGGGCTCCATCCTTGGAGCGATTGCAGACTTCTGCGTGCCACAGGCCGCCGCTTGCGATCGTGCGCCACATGTCCGCAAAGAAACGTCTGGGGTGCAGACCGGAATTGACCACATTGTGCTTTCGCCCGATCAGTTCGTTGCGACGATAGCCGCTGATCTGGCAAAACAGGTCGTTGACATAAACGATGGTTCCGCCTTGATCGGTTATCGCCACGATGGCGTGTTGATCGAGGGCGGCTTTGTAGGCGCCGAACTCCGCTTGTATCTGCTTGACCTTGCTCCCCGCCATGTCAAAATCCCGACTGGCCACGGCAGCTACGGCGGAAGAATCTGCTCTCCCCTCGCTTCCGAACGACGTAGGTTCCTGATGCAATGACATGCTTCCCCCTTTCGGCCGCAGTGTCCCCCTCCCGCGGCCGCCCCATTCATCACTGTCTATGCAAGAGACACCCGTGCCCTTTCACAACTCCCGCTCAAAACAAACCACTCTAGCGGAGTCTTGCGGAACACCGTTATGTTCCAGCATTCCTGACTCTCGATACCGACGAAGTCATCATATGTACGGAGCCGAATGAACCATACCGTACACATCAAAAGGTTAATTGGAGATTAATGGCATTGAGCACGCAAGATACACTCCTCATCACTGCCGGAAATACCATGCAGTCGGCTCGGCACGCTGTATTGGGTAATGAAATTCGCAACAAGGTGCTTCTGTCATTGCGGCCCGAAGCGCAGGACTTCTTGAGAGAGCGCCTGGCAAGCAGGCCTATTGCAGTTGGCGATGTGATCTTTGCGGATGGCGCGCCCGTTACCCATGCGGTTTTTCCGAACGAGGGCGTGATTTCCTACATGGCCGAGATGGAAGATGGGCGAAGCGTTGAAAAGGTATCGATAGGACTTGAAGGGTTTGTCGGCGTGGCGCTGGTCATGGGAGGCGGCAACGCGATGGGAAGAACCGTGGTCCAAGTGGCCGGTTATGCGTCCTGGCTTTCCATTGACGATCTCAATGCCGCGCATGAACGCTTCGTGTGCGTTCGCGAAGCGATGCTGCGCTATTCGAAATCCCTGATCGTCCAACTCATGGAGTCGGTTGCCTGCAACAGCCTGCACACAGCCGAACAGCGTGTGACGCGTTGGCTGCTGCAAACCCACGATCGCATGCAAGGTGACGAGTTCATCTTGACGCAGGAGGCCGTATCGCAGGTGCTCGGACTGCGACGCGCCACGGTGAGCGGCATCTGCTCGGGGCTGCTCGATGCCGGCGTGATCAGCTACCACCGCGGCCACGTCACCATTCGCGACCGTGCCGCCTTGGAGGGACACGCCTGCGAATGCTATCGGCGAGTGCTGGACGCATCTTTGCTAAGATGATCGGGCGCAGCGACCAGGTTTGATTGCCGGCTTGCCACCCTTCCATGTCATCATTGTCATAACATTGTCATGGAATGCGTATCAAATATGGCGCATCTCGCGCATTCACTAGTAATTACTGTCTTGTCGGGGCTTGGCGGCGCCGTTCCAATTCAATGGCCAATAAATGCAGATAATTACTTGGTTGGTAATGAATTTTTCGAATCAAATTTAAATTAAGCTCCAATTAACATTTCGTTGTGTACGGTATTGTTCATTCGTTACCGTACACATGAAGACTTTCATCGACTCTGGTGAATGGGACGACCGCAACGGCGGCCGTATGGGGAAAGCGTGTCATTGCATAAGAATCCTAAGGGCGTTCGAAAAAGCGACTAGTAGGGGGCAATCTGCCGTAGTTGCCGGGCAAGCGGGGCTTACAGAGCATCATAGGAAGATCAGGTGGTTGCGGTGGAATTCGGCGCGCCGGGTCCGATTTCATGTAAACGCTCGCACATGACGGCTGCTCGACCAATGAAATGCCATCGCGATGGCGCCGCTGGACTGGATTTTTTTATTGTAATTGAACCGCAATATTCGTGCGGGAACTGCGAATTGACGCTTTAATCCATGAAATATCGCTTGCCGTGACTGGTGAAACGTAAGCGACATGGCCGATGAACTCAACTAGAGAGGAACATCTTGATGGCACATTCGACAGGTGGGCAGGGCTCTTTGAATGAACGTCTGCATTTCATTGGCATGGATCAAAAAGCGCGCGAAACGCTGAGCAGCTTGCAGCCACTTCTCGGCCGCTCGCTCGGGCCGGCTCTGACTGCCTTCTACGAAAAGGTGAAGGCGACGCCCGAAACACGGAGTTTCTTTGGCGACGATAAGCATATGGCCAGCGCAAAAAGCCGCCAGGAGCAGCATTGGCAAATCATCGCGGAGGCCCATTACAACGACGACTATTTGAATGCCGTACTCAAGGTCGGACAAACCCACGCGCGCATCGGCCTCGAACCGCGATGGTATGTCGCCGGATATGCGCTGGTGTTGGAGCAGTTGATCCATGCCGTCGTGAAGGAGCGGTGGCCGAGCTTCATGGCGATGGCCAAGCGGCGGCCAGAAGGGATGGCAGAGACGTTGTCGTGCCTCGTCAAGGCTGCCATGCTGGACATGGATCTCGCCATCTCGGTTTACCTGGAAACCCTAGACGAGCAACGCCGTAAAGCCGAGGAAGCTGGGCAGGAGGCACTCAGGCAAGAGCGGTCGCTTGTGGCCAATTCGATTGGCGTCGGCTTGGCCAAACTGGCGGCCAAAGACCTGTCCTATAGGATCGAGGAGGATATGCCCGAGGCCTATCGCAAGTTGCAAAGCGATTTCAACGCGGCGATCGAGCAGCTGGAAGGGGCGATGCAGAGCGTTGCCGGCAGCACGAATGCGATCCAGTCGGGAACGCAGGAAATGGCAGTGGCAGCCGACGACCTGTCACGCCGAACCGAACAACAGGCTGCAAGTCTCGAAGAGACCGCCGCCGCGCTCGACCAGTTGACGGCGACGGTCAAGAAATCGGCCGAAGGGGCGGCTCATGCGCGTCAAGTCGTCGTTACCGCCGACGAGGATGCCAAACAGAGCGCCCTTGTCGTGCGCCAAGCAGTCGAGGCGATGGACGCAATTTCGAAATCGGCGCGGCAGATCAACCAGATCATTGGTGTCATCGACGAAATCGCCTTCCAGACCAATCTTCTCGCCCTAAACGCTGGCGTCGAGGCGGCGCGGGCCGGCGATGCAGGTCGAGGCTTTGCAGTCGTCGCCTCCGAGGTGCGGGCGCTCGCTCAGCGCTCCGCCGAAGCGGCCAAGGAGATCAAGAATCTGATTTCTGACTCGACGACGCAGGTGGAAGGCGGTGTCAAACTGGTCGTCGAAACCGGCAAGTCGCTTGAAAGGATTTTGGCGCAGGTGGCTGACATCAACAATGTCGTCAGCGATATAGCCTCCGGGGCACAGGAACAGGCTGCCGGGCTTGACCAGGTCAACACTGCGATCAACCATATGGATCAGGCGACGCAGCAGAATGCGGCAATGGTTGAGGAATCAACGGCGGCCACCCATTCGCTGTCGCATGAAACCGGGCAACTGGCAGAGCTGATCGGCCAATTCCAGGTCGGCCGAAGCGGCGGAGACGATTACATTCGTCGCGAGCTGAAAAAAGTCGCGCCGCACGTCTTTCGGTCCGTGACCAAGCCCCCGGCTGCAAGAGGCGTCCAAAGATGATGTCAAGCGGAGAGGTAACTCGGGAAAAATGAACAGGGGCTTTAAGTGGAATTTCTGCCTGAAAGCGGCACAGACGCCGTAAACAGGAGAAACCATCACGAAACGCCCTTGCCGTAATCACGGCCCCGAGTTCAAGGCGAACCATTAGAGCGTTTTCCGATCATTCTTGGTCATATCCGCATGATATCAAGTAGTTTGTGCATTCATCGGGCTCGAAAATGTCGACGAGGGTTCCGATAAGATCCCACAACCTGGAGACGGTCCGCTCACCGGGTGTTCGCAGCATTGCCTTGAGCCGCGGGAAGGCTTTCTCAATGGGTGAAGTCGGGGCTGCAAGGCGGAAGGAAGGGGCAGAGCCCGCATCTAGGCGCGCCGCACGCGAGTGATTCACCGATCTCTGCGTCCGGATTGAAGCGATCGGTCGCCGTCATAACGATCATCGCTATCCAGCAGGCCCATCCCTTTGCAAGAGACACCTCCTTTTAGATGAATACCGTCGGCTAGCGAAGTCTGATTTGATCGGCATCTTGTGACCCGGCATGCGCTTTTATCTCGACCGGATCACCGGGCATGCAGCAAGCAGGCTGAAATCATGGATGGAAGCATTTTCCGGAACCTCGTGCCGCCCCGGATCAGGGCGACAAAGGATGCGCTGAAATCATGGTATGGTGGTGAGCCGGAGCTGCGGCTGCTGCCTCATATTTGTGCTCGCGACGAGCTCGCGATCGACATTGGGGCAAATCGCGGCGTTTATTCGTGGCATCTTCGTCGCTGGGCCAGCGGTGTCGTGGCCTTCGAACCGCTGCCCGAAATGGTGCGCGCCCTCGAGCGGGCGTTCGGCTCAAGCGTCCGAATAGAAGCGGTCGCACTGTCCGATGCAGACGGAACCGCGACGCTGCGCATACCATCAGACCGCATGCTTCAAGGCTGCGCCACGATCGAGGAAGAAAATGTGCTTGGCGGAGAGGTGGCAGAGATCCGCGTACCGCGCCGTAGACTGGACGGATATCGCTTCGATCGCGTAGCGGTCATCAAGATTGATGTCGAAGGCCATGAATTGGCCGTTTTGAAAGGCGCCTGCGCGCTTTTAGCGCGAGATCATCCAACTCTCATCGTGGAGGCGGAGGAGCGTCATCGTGAGGGCGCGCTCGAAAGCATCTGCGATTACCTGTCCACATGGGACTACCAGGGCTTCGTTCTTTGGGGCGGCCGCCTTCAACCTCTGAACGAAATATCGGGTGGGTCTGACTTCGGTCGCGAAGCTGCAAAGCAGGGCATATACAATTTCGTATTCGCGGCACGAGACGATGTGATCGAAAGAATGCGGATCCTTCACGCTCGTCGAACAGAGTAGGGACGAGGACGGTATGAGTAAGGAACCCTTGATGATGTCCCAAGGAGTGGTGTAGCTTCGGCGCTGGCCGTGCTTTCCGGCTTGGGCCGGGAACGGATCAGCTTGCCGCAGCGGGCCGGCAAGAGCGGACGGCGCGTCAAAATCGCGGGCTTGGCACCGCCAATTCGATTGTGGTTCTCTCTCGCCCGGATGGCGGCGTTGCTGACAATTCCGCTGCAATCGGTAGCGTCTGGAAACTGGGAGGCACAGCACCGAATTGAATGGCTGCATGCATATCTGCCCGTCCCCGTTCATATTCCCTGACGCGCTCGGCCTTCCGCAGATAGGCCTCCGCCTCCACATTCTGCTGAACAAAGGCCTTCAGCAACGCTGGAAAGTCTGGCTCGATCATACCAGCCTCACAGCTTGCGGCCTGGGCGCGGCGGTTCAGGTTCTTCAGAAGTTCCTCGTGATTGCGGCGAGCGAACAGGCGTTCCTCGGAAATGGGCCAGGCGTCCTGAAGATAGGTACGGAGTTCGGCAACGTTTTTCTGGAAGAGTGAACCGTAGTCGATGCTGACGTTCATCCGATGGAACCAGCCAAGGCATTCCGAAAGCCTCAGCCGAGCTAAGCGATAGTCGCTCGTTCCGAGAGAGGCGCGATAAAGTGGCTTGCCGACGAGCGGCGCGACCTGAACGGCGAAGCGAACCTGCATTAAGTAGCATCCGTCGCGCCGTGCCAAATAGGAGGTACGAGCCATGCCATCTCCGCTTACAATTGCGTGAGATGTCTCACAGCATCCAGAACCTGCTGATTCCTTTAACTAACTGATTTTCCGATCTGGGATCAATGGTAGCGGAGGAGGGAAAAATTCTCTCGCCGCGTAAGCTATTGAAATTCAACGATCCAGCGGATCGAAAAAGGTACCAAAAGGTACCAGGCATTATGCCTATCTGTAGGTGACGTGCAATGGAGATGTTTGCGAACTCGATTGCAATTGCTTGCCTCGCACGGTTCGCATCCAGATGAGCATTTTCGAACGGCTTTGATGCAGAACGCTTGACTTTGGCGAACTCAATGGTGATCTTGGTGCCTCAGCTTGGCAGAAACCATGGAGGGTAGCCCAAGCGCAACGGGAAACCGTGCGCGAGGTCTATGGTGGGTTCCGCGCACCGAAAATGGAGCGTGGGCGATGTCGAAGGACATTGTTGAGCAAGCAATGAAGTTCTCCCTGTCGGTCGCCGCTCAGGCGCAAACCGACAAAGTTGATCCTCCTATTCCCCAGCGGAAAGCTGCTGAGCATCTTGGTATTTCCGTCAGTACGTTGCTCCGCTGGCGAGCACGCGGACAAGGACCGAAGGGCTTCAAGATCGGAGGGCGCGTCAAGTATCGCCTCTCTGAACTGAATGCGTTCATCAGTCGGTGTGAGGATCCCTCGTGCACTGGGGTGACCAGCGATGAGTGAGGAGATCGACCGCATTGGCGACGAAGCATGGCGGGCGATACGTTACCGTATGACCGTCAACGAAAACGCGTCGCTGCAGATGCCTGCCGCAGTTTTCAGTCAGGCTGATCGTGGCGAAGCCAGTAAGGTGATAGCTGCATATCGCGCCGCATTGCAACGGCTGGAAAAGGCGTCCGCCAAAAAGAGTTTCAAGCAAATTCAGGACGCACGGAAACGCGTCTGCCGCAGCTTCTCGGCAAGGTTTGTGGCGACCGTCCGTGCAACTCGAAACTTCAAGGAGCCTGACGTTGCCCGCTGCAAGGACGAGCAGCAGGAAGCGCAGAAGAAGGCGCAGGAGCTCGAGCGCCAGCGTGACGAAAAAACGGTGAAGGCCGATCACCTGATCCATCAGCACCACTACTTCGCCTATACAGTGTCGCTGCTTTAGATTGCGATTGCTCTGGGCGCCGTGGCTGCATTGACGCGAAAGCGCCTCGCCTGGCTCGGTTCGACGGCGCTTGGCATCATCGGCGCTAGTATATTTCTCGGGGCGCTCGTTACATCCTGAGCCAAGCCGGGTTGGGAACCGGCACCAGCGGTCAGCCGGGAGGGTAGCCCGGCGTTTCGATTTCAGCAGCGTGGGGAAGCTCGGTCTATCCCGTCTGGTTCATACCCAGAAGATAGCCGGTTCAAATCCGGCCGCTGCAACCAGGCTCACGCGCAGCGCAACAGAGTTGGGTACAGATTACGGCGCCTCGGTCATGAGCCAGGCGGCGATCCAATCAGAGAGCGATTGGGTCGCCGCGCAACTGCCTCACTGGCAATCAGAGACAATCACCTTACAGTTGGGGCAATCCTTCAGGGCCATCTGCTCGGCGATGCGCTTGGTTTTTCCATAGCCAATACCGTAGTTGACCCGGTCGCCAGCATAAGCCCCGCACCGTTCAAACCAGACCGCTACCTCGCATGTCCTGTTCCCGGCAGCATGGCACGTCTTGATGGCGTCGCGCTCTGCTTCCCTTCGCGATGATCCCCATCCAACGCCATAACCAGCTTCTTCGGCAGACGTACCTTGTCCGTCATTCACCGCAATCGCGCCGAACGCGAATGCAGAAGTAACCTGTAGTCCAACAATGGTCGCGACGAGCAAACCCAGTCTGATTTTGTGAAACAATCTATCCCCCCTGTGGCGGCACTATGCCTGCCAGCCCCAGATATATTGATGGGGCTGAATGACAAATGAACGGCCAGAAAGATTCGGATCAGGACAGTGGAGGGACAAGGCTAAGGTCGATCTACTTTACTCCGCCAGCCATTGTTCATAGGTTTGGCTTTCGCTTCCTGCGAGCGATGCCGAGTGGAAACCACGGCTCGCTTCGGCAGCTATTCCGCTATCAGGAAGAAATCCACAGCCGCGAAGGTCAACGCCAGGCCGCCGATGAAGACAACCCAGGTGATGATCGAGGCGCGGATTTCGACCCTCTTCTCTGCAGGGGTGCGGTTGTCCTTGTCGGGCTCAGTCACTTGGCAAACTCCTGTCGGTGGCTCTATGGACGGTGACGAGCCGTGGGCCGCCACCGTCACCAAGATTATAGATCGACACCTGCCAGCCTGGTCATAAGCGCTTGCCGGTCACCGAGGGATTTGAGGCGGATCGTCAAAGTCTCGCTCTTGATTGGAACCTGAGGTGGCAAGCTGACTTCGATTTCAGGAGCATGCTCGGCTGCCCACTCCTTGAACCTGGGCAACTTGTTCGCACCGCTGATGGGGAACGTGAAACTGTATTTGAAGGTCATCGGATCAATCCCAAAGAAGTGGCGCTCGGCTGGGAGCGCGCGCGAAATCAAGCGCAGCAAACAGCACAGCCGGCGCACGTACATTTCTGATGTGGTGGATGTCGCTTCCCTGGCGCCGCTCTTGCCTTCGCAGGTAGCGGCACCAGGTTGTCAGCCTGTTTGAAGGCCGCCTTTGCAGATGATGACGATGGCAAAGGAAACTATGTGCATGGCCCGTATCTCGGCCATATGCCAGCGATTGTCAAATTGGTTGCCTGCGGTCAGTTCGCCGCACGGAGGCAGGAGTAGACATGGCGCTGACCGACAAGCGGCGTCATCCGGGCCGACCCGAGGCGGAAGCATACCGCAAGCTCTACCGTGACCAGCGCTGATGTGGCCGCCGGCCCAATGGGCGTCGAGTAGGGCAGAGATCCCGGCCGCGCGGGTAATCGCGGCATTTCTCAACCGAAAGGAACCCTGATGGTTCGAACCTTCCGAAGCATTTTCTTCGGCGGCCTCGCCATGCTTGCGGCTGCCATCATCTCTGCCATCATCTTCAGAATGCCGGCATCTGCCGTCAGTCGGGACGCCGGCATCTACAACCTGACCGATGAGCCGCCGGGCCATGTGGCGCCGGACCTGATGAAGGTCGCGGCGATCAATCCCGGGCTCGAAGCCGTGCCCAAGCCGGGTGACGGTGCTTTCGACGCCATTTTCGTTCGTTCGAACCAGTCGCTGACCGCCTGGCGCTTCGCCGCCGACTGCCACTCGCGCCGCGATCCGCACATTCGTCTCGGCTGAACCTTAGAAGGCCGTTGTCCTACAGCGGGCGACGGCATCGAGTTCCGCCGCTTATTTCCGCCAGATTTTATCATAGAACACGACCAGGTTTGGTGCATCCATCGGTGGTCCGATGCGATAGACGCCGAGCTTAAAGAACACCCTGTTGCCAGACATCGTTTTACCCTTGAAGTCGTAGGCAAGGGCGTCGTTAACGAAGACCTTGAAATAGCCATCCTGCGTCTTGCGCCAATACGCTTCGACGCGGATATCATGCCAGCGGCCGCGCAGTTCCTTCTCGTCAATGACGGTGCGAACATCAGTACCCACGCTGTTGCGTGTTTCATCCACCCTTCGCTTCACTTGCAGGCCGCCGCCCTGGCTCTGATAGAAAAACTGGAACGCCGGATGAGAATCGGCCTGATGGAATTGACCCATCACGATCTGCGAAAGGTCTTTCGGGTTCCAGTCGACTGGGAGGTAAATGCTCCATCCGTATTGAGTGCGGGAATTTGGCTTGATCCAACTCTTTTCTGGGGTGGTGAGTTCAACGCGCTCATTTGAGTGGTAGCAGTCATCCCAATCCGCGCTCTTTCCACAGTCGCCCTTGTGGAGTTCAATGCGGAGCGAGTACTTGCCGTCGCGAACAGGAAGCGGTGTGGAGGCCAGGAGCATCCCGTAGTCTTTTACATTCGACAACGGGTCGCGATAGACGCTCAGCCCGGTAGCAACGTCTTTTCCTAGGGGCTCCCCGGCAACGACTTTGGCTAGACCGTCGATTTCCTGGGACAAGCCAGCCGTCGGGAAAAAGGCCAAAGCAGCCAGCATAAAAGGCAATGCACGCGCGCCCATCGTCCCCTCCCGTCGCCTCAACGCAGGAAACCACACATGGCGCTGAGCGACAAGCAGCGGCCCCACTCCCGCCGGCCTGAGGCAGAAGCATACCGCAAGCTCTACAGAGATCTGCGCTGGTGCGGCCCGCATGGCATCCGCCAGCAGGCACTATTACGGGACCTCTACACCTGCCGGCGCTGCGGCTGCCTCCTGGTCACCGGCAACCGTCACCATCCACGTGCCGCTGTGGTCAACCACATCAAGCCGCACAAGGGCGACCCGAAACTGTTCTTCGACCTTGAGAACACTGAGAGCGTGTGCAAGGCCGACCACGACACGCTGATCCAGCGCGAGGAAGCCAGAGGCTACGCGATCGGCTCGGATGTGGCTGGCCGGCCTGTTGATCCTGGTCTGCCCCCTGAAAAGTGATCCTTCTTGAAGCATGGCTTGAATATCTTCTGCCCGAACAGCGTCACTTGAAGGGTATCTGGAAACATAGACGCCCACGGCTCGACATCGACATTGCCGCGAATTGCCGAGACTGGCGCAACACGTTCCAATCTCTCGATGATGGTGGGGTTTCCAATGTCGCCCGCATGGACGATGTGGTCGACGCCTTTAAGAAGCGCAACAGCGTCCTCACGCAGAAGGCCGTGAGTATCTGAGATCACACCGAGAATGTTCATAGAGCCCAGAACTATCAGTCCTCGCTGGCACTGGCGCCGAGCACTGGGCTACGATTGCCTCGCTCATCGAGAGCTGCAAGCTCAACGGCATCGAGCCTCACGCCTATCTCAGCGACGTCATCACCCGCATCGTCGCCGGCCATCCGCAAAGCCAGATCGATGATCTGCTGCCTTGGGCCTACATAGCTGAGCCGCTCAAGGCGGTGGCCTGAGAACAGCGCATACGTCGAACTGGCGGCCCTTGAACATTTAATCCTCCGAAAATGTCAGAGGCGCTCTTGCCACAGTGCCGGTGATGAAAAGGTTGCAACAGATCCCAGGCGGCACCAGCCCGTCGCATCATGCCCGTCATTCCGCGAAAGGCCAACGAGACGGGCAGGCCCCGGCTTCTCTACAAAGGCCGCGCCCGCATCGAGCAGGCCGTCGGCAAGCTCAAGCGCTTCAAACGTGTCGCCCTACGATGCGAAAAGACGAAGCGGAACTTCGCACCCACCGTCGCTCTCGCCGCAGGTTTCATCTTGGTCAAATCCGCCCACACTCCCTAGTTTTCCTTGATCCGCATCTGCAGAGGAAGGTTTAGCAGGCGAGTTCTTCCGCACGCTTCGCCAGTTTCCGATGCGCCTCCTCGATGGGATCGCGCACAAGAACGAATGGGCATGCCGCGAGGCTCAGAAGAGCCTTCAGATGGGCCCGGCCACCTTCACAGCCGGCAAGGCGGGCATAGGGCCTCATCTTAGATCCGATCCGATCGGGGTAGAGGCGCTCGTACTCCACGAAATTCGTGAAGTTCTCATGGTTGCGGTCCCAGACCCGTAAGGTCTCGGCGGGAGCGCCCTCGGCCAGGACTATCTGGTGGGTTGCCAGCACGAGGTGGAAATATTCGATCACCTCCAGGTGGTCGGGATTTACGGGGGCAACCGAAGTGCCGTTGACCAGGTGCTTTACCGGGATGAGAACCCCGTCGATGAACAGGGCGTGGTTAGGTGATAGATACAGATCCGAATGAGGCGTCTGCTCGGCCAAGGCCCCGCGCCCCACGTGAATGGGCACCACTTCCTCCGGCCAGGAAGAGCCGCTTCTGCGGTAGCTCTGGCGACCGATCCACAGCGCCGGCAAGGTCTTGCCGTCCACCGTTTCGATCGGATCGCCTACCTTCAGGTCCTCGACCCGCACCGGCCCAGAGGAGGTCAGGATCGAGGTGCCGCGAAGGAAACAGTTCGGGCCTCGGCCCTTTCCGTGACCGCCGCCGTCAGAATCTTCTCCCTGGCTGTTGTCGTCCTTGGCATTTGCCGACGATGGGAGAACCATGGCAGTCAGCGTGCCGAGCGCAGCAGCTCTGGCCGCCACTGCTGCCGTGAGGCCAATGAAATGACGGCGTGCCTCGTCGACTCGGCGCGCGGACTTGTTGCCTTGAAAATCATGGTTCTCCGTGGACCGGGGCATGGGTTCATTCCCTCTACCGTTATCACTCAAACAATTCGTCTACAGTCGTTCAATGTTCGCCGCCTGCAAACCTAGCCTTTTGATGAATGGTGACGAGTCGACTACACAAAAATGCTAGGTGGCCTTCGCCAGCCACCATCGCCTCGTTTGCAAACTTCCTGGGCGCGCGCTCTTCTTCACCACTCCGGCCGGAAGCAGGAGCCGCCGCCGAATTGGCGATAGCAGCTGCTCAGGAAACTCGATCCGGCTTCCGCTACCATCAACACCTCGGGTTGGCGCGAAACACCGACGATGGCTTCGCCAAGCGGGTCGCCGCACTGGTGGCATGGCGTCGCCTTATGAGTTCACGACCTAAGCAACGCGCGTCGTGGGGTATCCCGGCCTACGAAGCCGACATGGCGACGATGTCCGGCTTGACCCCAGCTATCCACTGGGGCGCTGTGCGGCGGCTCTCCGCGCACTTTTCGGAATAGTCCGGGTGCTTGGCATGTACCCGACTGGCGAAAAGCGCCATCAATGAACGGCGGGCACGCATGCCAAATGGCCAAGAAGGCGATGTTGCGCTCAGGTCCCACGATGTCGAGAAGGTGGCCCAGGTGTATGGCATTGCTGTCAACCCAGACGATCCTACGACGTTCCGCCTCCGCCCACGGGGCGCCAACGACACAATAAACGTTTCCATTGAGGCCTGGCACCGTCTTGCTGGGGCATGGCCAGTCCCACATTGCCCCGTAGCTCCGCAATGCGTTCGCGCCCGGCGACAATCGGCTCGCCGCTCCGTCGCTTGCCATGATCGCCCATCCGAGGGCAACGACGGTGCCGACAGAGAGAGCTCCAATCGAAACGGTGAGCTTCGGCCTGCGCAGCTTTCGCATTGGCTCCTCGACGCAGCGCCATGAAATCCACGACAGCAGGAAGGTGATGAATATGAGAAAGACAGCTTCATGCACCTCCGGACGGTCGCCATTGGCATAGTGTCGGAACAGCACAATTGTCGGCCAATGCCAGAGGTAGAGCGAGTAGGAAATTTTGCCCACAAATGTTGCTGGTTCCAATGACAGCAGGCGCGCCGCGACCGTGGTGGATGACTTCGGCCAGATGATCAGCGCCGCTCCAAGACAGGGGTAGGCGGCATCCGTGCAAAGGACGTCTTCTCCAAGGCTTGCGACACGGCCTGGAGCCAACTTCTGGAGGCCCAAGCCAATCACGACGGACAGGCCGGAATCATTGTTCTGGACGCTGCGTTGGCGGACAGTTCAGTGCTCGCCGAAGTCGACGACCTGAAATTCATTCCTGGCGTCGGTTTTGTGGTGATTGTTGATTCAGCTCGCGGTGACTACCGCAACTTAGCAATCGCTTATGCTTTGGCGCGGGACCCTATTCTCCGGCCTAAGAGCGACGACATCGATTTGGAAATACTTTCGCTGATCGTTAACCGGACCGCGAAGGATCTTGCTGACGTGGCGGCCATCCGCTCGCTTGTCCTTTCCAATATCGAGAACGCCAAAGCGATCCTGGCGCGCTTGGAAAAGAGCCTCCTCCTGATGGAATTCAACGGCCGGTATCTGGCGAACCTCATGAAGGACGGGACCCTGTCCAAACAGGATCTGATCAGCTTCTACTCCGGAGAGGAGATCAAAGAACGCTACCGTTCGGTAGAACAGGACATTAAGGTCTTGGGTACCTAGAGCCGGTTTCCCGAAAGCCGAACGATCGCAGGTCTGGAGCGAGAGACTGCGACGATGCTTGCCCTGACCTGAATGAACGCTTTTGAATGTTCGAGCCCCGAAGCTGTCAGTCAGATTTCGGCCACCAAACTGCCAGTCCGCTTCGCGCCCCAAGTCAGACGTAAGAAACACCTTCTTCGCTTCCTGAAAGCAGTCATCGTTGCTGGCCACGGTGGGGTGCTCTATGCGTGCCAAGTCGGCCGCTGAGGTGCGCCTTGCGTTTCCTGAAAGGGTTTTGGAAATTGTTGAGAGGCGATTAAGCCTGAGGCGAGTTGTTTGCGATGTCGATCATCATTTAGGATGACTGGACACGATACGGACTGATTGCTGCCTGCCTGGCCGCAAGGGTGGGCAAAGGGGGCCAGGCTCCCCCGCGGCCGGTCATGTGGATCGTCCCCGCGTCGGTCCCCCTGATGCCCCCGCGAGGAGCGTCGCGTTCACACTCGATCAAGTCATAACGAAATTCAATTTTCTATCTCCCAAGCCAGCCCATACGTTCCGCCGCGCTGGCGTAATTCCGATTTCACATCGCGACTGCGCCTGAATTTGGGAGGGAGAAAGCTTGATGAAATCTTCACGGACACGTTTGCGGATTCTGGCATCGGGGCTTGCGATTTCGCTTTGCCCGGCCGTCGCGCAGGCAGAGGAAAGCCTGTCGATCATGAGCTTCGGCGGGGCCTATCAGGCCGCCGAACGCCAGGCGGTGTTCGAGCCGTATACCGCGCAGACCGGCATCCGCATCATCGAACAGGAGTACGGCGGCGAGATCGCCAAGATCAAGGCCATGATCGAAGCCGGCAATACCACGCTCGACGTGGTGGATGTCGACGCGCCGACCTTGCGGCAGGGCTGCGACGAAGGCATTTACGAGATCATCGACTGGGCCCAGATCGGTTCGCAGGACGAATGGATCGAGGGCACGGCCTCGGAATGCGGGGTCGGCAACATCGTCTATTCCACCATTCTGGCCTTCGACACGGAAAAGCTCGCCGACGGGCCGAAGACTATTGCCGATCTCTTCGATACCGAGAAATTCCCGGGCAAGCGCGGTCTCTGGAAGAACCCGATGACCAACCTGGAATTCGCGCTGCTGGCCGACGGTGTCGCGAGTGCCGATGTGTATTCCCTGCTCTCCACCAAGGAAGGCGTCGATCGTGCCTTCGCCAAGCTCGACACGATCAAGAAGGACATCCTGTGGTGGGAGGCCGGGGCGCAGGCTGCGCAGCTGCTTGCTTCGGGCGAAGTGGTGATGACGACGGCGTGGAACGGCCGAATTCACGACGCCAACAAGGAGGGACGCAAGTTCGCAATCGTCTGGGACAACCAGATCCTGGATTCGATGTTCTGGACGATCCCCAAGGGAGCCAAGAATATCGAAGGTTCGATGAACTTCATCAAGTTCGCGGTGCAGCCCGAGAACCTGGCGGCCACCACCAAGTACATTCCCTACGGACCGGTCCGCAAGTCGGCCAGCGGCTTCGTCGCACCTGGGGACGAGGCGAACCTGCCGACAAGCCCCGCCAACATGACCACCTCCCTTTTGCTGGACAACGGTTTCTGGGGTGACCACGGCGAAGAGATCCGCCGCCGGTTCATATCCTGGCTGTCACAGTAAAGATCGAAGCGACCTGGCGATGAACATCAAGGCTCAGTCCTCGGGGCAGTCCACTGCCCGCAACACGACGTCGAAGGGATCAGCTGACAAGGACCTGGTTCGCTTCCAGTCCGTGCGCAAGTCCTATGACGGCGTCCATTTCGTGGTGAAGGACCTCAATCTGTCGGTCCGGGAAGGTGAGTTTCTCACCATGCTCGGCCCTTCGGGATCGGGGAAGACCACGACGTTGATGATGCTGGCCGGCTTCGAAAGGCCAACGCTGGGTCGCATCCTGCTCGACGGCAAACCCGTCGAGCAGCTGCCTCCGGAGAAACGCAACATCGGCATGGTCTTTCAAAACTATGCGCTGTTTCCGCATATGACCGTGGACGAGAACATCGCCTTTCCGCTGCGCTATCGCGGCATCAAGGGGATCGAGGCGCGGGATCGCATTCGCAAGGCGCGGTCGATGGTTCATCTGGACGCCATGGCCGAGCGGAAGCCGGCGCAGCTTTCGGGCGGCCAGCAGCAGCGCGTCGCGCTGGCGCGCGCGCTCGTCTTCGAACCGTCCCTGGTGCTCATGGACGAGCCGCTGGGCGCTCTCGACAAGCAACTGCGAGAGCACATGCAGATGGAGATCAAGCAGATCCAGACCTCGCTTGGCATCACCATGGTGTATGTGACGCATGACCAGTCCGAGGCGCTGACCATGTCGGACAGGATCGCGGTTTTCCATGACGGTGTCATCCAGCAGCTCGCCGATCCGGTGACGCTCTACAACGCCCCGCAAAACAACTTCGTCGCCGGCTTCATCGGCGAGAACAATGCCATCGTCTGCGACGTCCAGGAACGCGGCCCCGTCAGCGTCGTGAAGGCGCAGGACGGCACGCTGATGACGTGCGTCGCCCCCGATCCGGAGGACGACGGCAGGGATCTGCGGCTTATGATAAGGCCCGAAAAGCTGAGGCTTGCCGGCGCGGAGCAGACGGGTCGCTCCAACGTCTTCTCGGGACAGGTCCGTGAAGCCTTCTTCCTCGGCGATCACATCAGGCTGAGGGTAAGCGCTCTCGGGCAAGACAATATTTCCATCCGCGTGACTGCGTGGGAGGGACTTTCCTTCCAGCCAGGCGACACGGTGAAGGTGGCCTGCAACGTCGATGACTGCCTGTTGCTTCGGGGGCAGGCATGACTGCGGCGCTTCACGACCGGATCGATGTTTTCATGGCGGTCAAGCGGGCCGAACGCCCTGCGCGGCGCGCGGCCTTTTCGCTGTCCTTGCCGCTGCAGGGCTTCCTCCTGCTGGCCTTTTTCCTGCCGATCGCGTTTCTGCTGATAGCCGCCGTCGGCAACCCCGAAACGCGGCAGATTCTGCCGCAGACACTCGGAGCCCTCGAGGGCTGGGACGGCACTCAAATCCCTCCGGACGCGGTGTTCGAGGCTTTCGAGGAGGACCTCAAGGCAGCGCACGCGAACCGCACGGCTGCACTGCTAGGCAAGCGGCTCAACTACGAAGTTTCCGGAAGCCGCAGCGCCGTCGTCGCCGCCGGCCGGCTGGCAGCGAGCAGGCCGAGCGGCTCTTTCAAGGACGCGCTGCTGGCATCCAATCCCATGTGGGGAACCGCCGAAATCTGGTCCGTCATCAAGCGTAACGGCTCGGCGGTCACGCCCTACTATCTCCTGATGGCGGTGGACCTGACCCAAAGCGCAGACGGCTTATTGAGGTGGGCGGACGAAGACCAGGGCATTTTCCTGGCGGTGCTTGGGCGGACCCTGTTGATAGCCTTGATGGTGACTATCGGCACGCTGCTGCTGGGCTATCCGGTTGCCTATGTCCTGACGCTGGCACCGCGAGGCGTCGGCAGCGTGATGCTGCTGATGGTGCTGCTTCCGCTCTGGACCTCGCTGCTCGTCAGGACGACGGCATGGGTGGCGCTGCTGCAGACCGATGGCGTCATCAACGACGTTCTGATGTTCCTTGGCTTGATCGACGAGAAGGTTCAGCTCATCTACACGCGCGTGGGCACGGTCACCGCCATGACCCACATCCAGCTGCCCTTCACGATACTGCCGATCTACAGCGTCATGCGCGCGATCAATCCTTCGCATGTGCGCGCCGCGCGGTCTCTCGGGGCCGGTCCGCTGAGCGCCTTCTGGCGGGTCTACGCGCCGCAAACGCTTCCGGGCGTGGTGGCCGGCTGCCTGATGACCTTCATCCTGTCGCTTGGCTACTACATAACTCCCGCCCTCGTCGGCGGCGCCAACGACCAGATGGTTTCCAACCTCATCTCCATCTACATCAACCGCGAACTGAACTGGGGAATGGCCGCTGCTCTTGGTGTGGTTCTTCTCACCGTCACGGTCGCAATCTACGCGCTGTTCCTGCGCCTGGTCGGCGCGGACAAGATCCGGCTAGGGTGAACGCAATCATGTGGCTTCCAACATACGCAACGCCGGCGGAGCGGCTGGGACGCATCTGCGTCGTCCTTTTCGCCTGCGCCGTGCTCGCTTTCCTCGTCATGCCGCTATTCGTCGTCGTGCCGCTGTCCTTGTCGCACGACCCCTTCTTCAGCTTTCCCATCGCTCGCTATTCGTTGCGCTGGTACGAGGATTTCTTCGGCAACGAACGCTGGATCAAGGCCATCGCCAACAGCATGGTCGTGGCGCTGGCCACCACCGTGTTGGCCACGACGCTCGGCACCCTCGCTGCCCTAGGCATGTCGCGTCACGATTTTCCGTTCCGCAGGCTCGTCATGGCGATCCTCATATCGCCGATGATCGTGCCGGTGGTGATCGTGGCGGTGGGTGCCTATCTGTTCTTCGGCAAGCTTGGCCTGACGGACACGAAGCTCGGGCTGATCCTGGCGCATACCGCGCTCGCCACGCCCTTTGTCGTCATAACCGTGACCGCCACGCTGTCGACCTACGACACCAATCTCTCGCGGGCGGCACGCAGCCTGGGCGCATCCCCCATTTCAACCTTCTTCCGCGTGACGCTCCCCAACATCGCAACGGGCATGGTGTCGGGCGCGATCTTTGCATTCGCCACATCGTTCGATGAAGTCGTGATCGCGCTTTTCCTGACCGGTGCCGAGCAGCGTACTCTGCCGGTACAAATGTTCTCGGGGATCCGCGACCAGATCAATCCGACCATCATGGTCGCGGCCACCCTGCTGCTCGGGATATCGACCCTGCTGTTCGCAAGCGTCATGCTGCTGACCAGACGGGGAAAGAAATCGCGCGCTTGATGCGGCACTCGCCACAGAACCACACAGGTCGGGCAGCGCGTGGCGTTGCCCGACGGTGCTGGTTGCCGGTCAGTCTTGCGCGTTATGATTGACGAACATGTCGGCGAACCGCGCCGCGAAGCTCTGGGTGGCGGAGCGGGCCCGGTCGCTGACATAAATGCCTACGACGACATCCTCCAGACGCGGCAGGCCTTTGTCGGGGCCGATCTGGTAGACCTTGTCGGACAGGACTCGCTTTGCCAGTACGCTCACGCCAAAGCCGTTCGCGATCGCGGATTCGATGCAGGACTGGCTCGGGCTCGAATAGACGAGATCAAAGTTGCGTCCTTCCCGCTGCAGCGCGCCGAGCATGCTGCGACGGTAGATGCAACCCTCCGGGAAACTGACGATGCGCAGCGGGTCCTCGGGCGCTGCCTCGGGACTGCTGCCCACCCATGTCAGCGGTTCACGCCAGGTCATGAAGGCCGACTCTGCAGGACCGTCCGCCGTCATTGCGACCACGATGTCGAAGTGGCCCTCGCGCAGCCCCTTCAGCAGGACATATGACAGGTCGCAGACAACCTCGAAGGTGAAACCCGCCTGCTCGAAAGTCAGGCCGGCCATGAGCTTGGGCATGAAATGATCCGCGTAATCGCTGGGTATGCCCAGTCGCAGCTTCCCACGCGTGTCGCGCCGGGAAATCCGCAGCATCATTTCGTCGTTCAGGAGCAGCATGCGCCGCGCATAGCTCGCCACGATCTCCCCTTCCTCGGTGAGGTAGACGCCGCCGGCTTCCTTGATGTCACGGCTGAAAAGCTGGACGCCGAGCAGATCCTGCAGCCGCTTTATCTGGGAACTGATCGTGGGTTGCGTCCGACCGAGACGCTCGCCCGCGCGGGTGTAACCGCGCACGTCGATGATGGTGACGAAAGTTCGCAGCAGATCGGTCGGGATACTCCGCATTGAAAGAACCTCGTTGTTTCGTGGCTGTAGGCAGTTGCGGTGCGGCCGGCTTCTTTCCGCCGTCACCCACGCCGCTGCCCGCATTTGCTGTTTTAAGTGAACTCGTGGCGCGGGCAAAGCGACGCCGCATCGTTGCGAGTTGCACATCCTGGAAACTTGACGGCGCCCGACCCTTTGGGGTGGGCGCCGTCAGCTTCGCTTTAGGCAGAGATAATGTTGTGCTCTGGGCCGAAGGGGAACTTGGTGATGTTCTCGTTACCGTTCTCCTTGAGCACCAGGATGTCGTGCTCGCGGTAGCCGCCGGCTCCCGGCGTGCCTTCCGGGATGGAGACCATGGGCTCCATCGAGACGACCATGTTGGGTTGCAGGATGGTGTTGACGTCTTCCCGCAGTTCCACGCCTCCCTCGCGGCCGTAGTAGTGGCACATGACGCCGAAGGAGTGTCCGTAGCCGAACGACCTGTACTTCAGCAGGCCGTGCTCGCGATACATCTCGTTCAGCTCGGCGGCGACGTCACCGCAGCGCGCGCCCGGCTTCAGGAGCTCGAGGCCGCGGCGATGAACCATGCAGTTGACCTCCCAGATTCTGAGATGCTCGTCGGTCGCATGATCCAGGAACATGGTGCGCTCGAGCGCCGTGTAGTAGCCGGCGATCATCGGGAAGCAGTTCATCGACAGGATGTCGCCCTTCTGCAGCCGGCGGCTGGTCACCGGGTTGTGCGCGCCGTCCGTGTTGACGCCGGACTGGAACCAGACCCAGCTGTCCATCAGCTCGGCGTGCGGGTAGACCTGCGCGATATGGCGGACCATCGCCTGGGTGCCGGCCAGCGCAAGGTCGTATTCGGGCACGCCTTCGCCGATGAGCGCCTTGATTGCCGCGCCGCCAACGTCCGCCGTGCGGGCGCCTTCGGTGATGATGGCGATCTCCTCCGCGGATTTGATCGTGCGCATCCACATGACCGGCTGCCCGATGTCGCGGAACTCCACATCGGGAAACGCCTCTTCCAGAAGCGCGCGGGTTTCCAGCGTGACGTGGTCGAACTCGATTCCGACCCGCTTCAGCCCCTTCAGCTGGCGCTGGAGTGCGTGGAAATAGTTGTCCTTGCGCCAATCCGTGTAGGTGATGTTTTCGCCGAAGGTCCTGCGCCAGGGCTGCCCGGCATCCACGCCCGCCGAAATGCTCGTCGCCTTGCTGTCCGTCACGATGAGCGCGTAGCGGCGGGCGAAGGAACAATAAATGAAGTCGGCGAAATAATTGATGTTGTGATAGGACGTCAGCAGCGCGGCGTCGAGCTTCAGATCGGCCAGAATTCGACGCAAGCCCTCCTGTCGACGCTTCATCTCAGCTTCGCTGAAGGTGGGTACGACCTTTTCCCCGTTGTGCATTTCCTGGAGCCGGGGCAGATCGTCCGACTGTATGCCTGCATTCATTCTCTGTGTCTCCTGAGCGAGATGGTCCCATTGCGGGAGGCCGCTCAGCTTTTAGGAACCGCCGAGAGGGCGGTGAAATAGAAAAAGGACATGCCTTGATAGATATTTTCGTGAGACGACGACCGAGGATATTGTCTGGTAGCTATCTGCTGCGACTGGTCGAGCTCAAACTGATCGACCGGGAACGGCGTGTCATCGAATGGCATATCAAGCAGGCCAGATTCCCGCCCACAAAGAGCTCGACAGGCGGTTGACGAGTACGAAACACAGGTCGAACTTAACCAGCGTAATCCGAACGTGGTGGCCAAGCGCGAGATCGAGAGACGCCAGGTCGCTGTACAGGCCAAGGAGGAGGGGTGGCCGCGGCCGTTTCGAACGAGCAGACCTCGCAGACGAAAATCTCTTCGTTGCTGTCGGCACAGCTTGCCGAGTGCTTTGACATGCGCGCGTTCAAGAATGTCGCTCAGAGCCAGGTAAGAGCAGATCTTGCGCAACCCGAATGTCCGGTTATCGAGATCTGGAGCCAGAAACGGCCGGTCCGCTCCCGGCCCCGCCACTGCCGTCACTTTTTACGGGTGGGACCTCGATTGCCAATCAAGAAATTGACAAGACCTTGAGTTCGCGCGGTCCCAGTTGGACAACGTCGCCAACGGTTTTGCCGATCAATGCGATGGCCACTGGTGAGCCATGTGAGATGGATCCTTGAGACGGATTCGCTTCGTCTTCACCGACAATTTGGAAGGTCTGGGTCCGTCCATCATCACGTTCGAAGGTGACGGTATGGCCGAATCCGACCACGTCGTTAGAAGTGGGCGCCGGGTATAACTGGGCCGTTCGGATCCGCTCGGCATAATAGCTAACATCCCTAAACGGGACCGCCGACTGCCGTCGCCTCTCGTTGATGTCTTCCTGCAAGTTGGCAGCGTCGAGAGCCTGCTGAGCGCGCGCCAATTCGACCTGCAACATCTTAAGGCCCGCCTCCGTAACGAGGTTGACTCGATCGGAGATCGGGCGCGCCGGCAGGATGGTTTCCGATGCTGCCTCAGCGCTTTCCTCTTTGACAAATGCTACGCTCACTTGATCATGCCTCTCATCCTGTTCTCCAGTATTGGGATAGCCTGCCACCGACAATAAGTCACAACGCAGCGTCTGCGACACGGCGACGGCAGCGACTCAAACGGGCCTTAATGTGCTGTCGCTGAATTTTGCGACCCATTGTCGGCAAACTCGCTGCTCGCTCGTCCTAGGCATATGACGCCCGGTCCGAACAATTCATCAAGAAAGGACATGACATTGCCCAGCACCGTCCAACTGCACAGGGTTCTCGCCACCCAGCCCGAAAAAGTCTTCAGGGCCTTCATCGAACCGGACGCGATTGCAAGCTGGCTCCCTCCCTACGGATTTCTCTGTACGGTCCACGAACTGGATGCCAAGGTCGGCGGCAGGCACAAAATGTCGTTCCGCAACTTCACCACCGGCGGCAGCCATTCATTCGGCGGTACATATGTCGACGTCGTTCCCGGCGAGCGGCTCGTTTACACCGACAGCTTTGACGACCCCAACCTACCGGGCGAGATGACGGTTACCGTGACCCTGAAAGCCGTATCGGTGGGCACTGAGCTGAACATCGAGCAGCGGGGCATTCCCGACGTCATACCGCGCGAAGCCTGCTACCTGGGTTGGCAGGAATCCCTGCGCAAGCTCGCGAAACTCGTCGAACCCGAAATCAGAGAGTAAAACGCTCGCGGATTTGGTCGAGAGGCTACGTCCATGTTCGCGAGCTAAATTCCCAAAGCCGCATGCCCGCATCCGCGACTTCACGACAGGAAAATCCCCTCATGGACAGGAAAAAAATTGAACCTGATGTCAGGCTGTCGGAAAGCGACCTTATGGCACTGACGACAGACTTTCTGCTTTCGCATGGTCTGAATATACCGCAGTCTCATTCCTTAGCGCGAATCCTGGTCATTGCTCAGCGCGATGGAAGCTGGTCTCACGGTCTGCAACGGTTGCCGGGAACGCTGGACACGATGAGCCATCCCCGGTTCAACAAGCAGGCAGATCCCGCTCCCGAAAGCGTTTCTGCGGCTGCTGTGCGGATCGATGCACAATACGGTTTTTCATGTCTGGCGGCCGAGAGGGGCATCGAGGCATTGGTTGAAAAAACCAAGCAAATCGGCATAGGTCTGCTTGCCGTCAAAAATGGTTTTCATTCGACCGCCTTGTGGCCGCTGATCGAGCGAATTGCCGAGGCTGGACTTGTCGCCCTCTCGATGAATCCCACCCATGCCTGGGTCGCGCCCGCAGGCGGGACAAAAGGATTGCTGGGCACCAATCCACTCGCCTTCGCCTGGCCGCGAAAAGACAAGCCGCCCTATGTCTTCGACTTTGCGACCTCTGCCGCCTCCCGTGCCGATATCGCCATGCATCGCAACTCCGGCGAGGAAATTCCAGATAACTGGGGCGTGAATGCGCGAGGCGAGCGCACGACGGATCCGGCCGAAGTCCTGGCAGGTGCGATGCTTCCGTTCGGCGGTCACAAAGGCTCAGCCATCGCGACCTTGATTGAACTGATGGCCGGTCCTCTGATCGGAGATCGTACAAGCCGCTTATCGCAGGACTTCGATCAGGGTGCCAATGCCGCTCCGTGTCATGGTGAACTGCTGCTAGCCTTTTCGCCCGACATCATCGGCGGTGCGGATGCCAACGATAACGCCGAATCCCTATTTGCCGGATTCTCCGATCAGGGTGCGCGCCTACCGGGTGACCGGCGCTACCGGATGCGGGAGGTGAGCGCCCGGGAGGGTATTGCGGTTTCGAGCGAGCTATTAGATCGTATTCGTTGACTGGTCCGCTAAGAAGCTGATCGGGCGTTAAGTCTTGTGGTGCGTGGACAAGACACGCTACTCACTTAGAGATCTTTCCCGCAGTAATTCTCACATCGATCCAATGTGCGCATCTTAAGAGCCCGTTGGGGTCATTCTATAACTCTCGCCCGAAAGGCGGCTTCTGGTGTTAGCCGGGGTTGTCCGCCCCATTTCTCTCGATATCAGAGAGCGTAAATTGCTTCCGCCAGACACTGTCTTCCTTGCGGCATCGCGCAACGGGTCATTAGATGCCGGCATCACCAGGATTTTAACGCGTTTCCTTCAATTCCGACCGACGCGGATGACGCGCTTGCCGAAGTTTTCGCCTTTGAGAAGGCCGATGAAAGCTTCCGGCGCGTTTTCCAGACCATCAATGATCTCTTCGCGATATTTGATCTTGCCGCTCGCGACCCAGCCGCCTATTTCTTCGGCGAACTCAGGGTAAAGATGGCCGAATGTGTCAAAAATGATGAAACCCTGCATCCTGATCTTCTTGCGCAGGATCTGGCCCATTAGCCAGTTCATTCGATCTGGCCCTGCGGGTAGTTCGGTCGCGTTGTATTGCGATACCAGGCCGCACACAGGTACGCGCGCATTCGGGTTCAGAAGCGGGATGACCGCGTCCAGTACCTTGCCGCCGACATTCTCGAAATAGATGTCGACGCCGTCGGGGCTAGCCTTGGTGAGTTGTTCGGCAAAATTCGAGGCTTTGTGGTCGATGCATGCATCAAATCCCAGTTCGTTCACAGCATAGGCACATTTCTCGGGCCCGCCAGCAATGCCGACCACACGACAGCCCAAGAGCTTGCCGATCTGCCCAACTGTCGCACCGACTGGACCGGTTGCCGCAGCCACGGCGATTGTCTCACCGGGCTTGGGCGCACCGATCTGCTTCAGGCCTGCCCAGGCCGTGAATCCAGGCATGCCCAGGATGCCAAGCGCCCAGGAGGGGTGTGCCGGCGACTGGCCAAGGTTGGTCACCCCCTTGCCATCCGAAAGAGCATAGTCTTGCCAGCCATTGAAGCTGAGTACCCAATCGCCTTGCGCAAAGCGCTCGACATGCGAGGTAACAACCCGCGCGACCGTACCGCCAACCATCACGCCGCCGATTTCGACGGGGGCAGCATAAGACGGCGCATCGCTCATCCGACCCCGCATGTAGGGATCAAGCGAGAGGTATTCGGTGCGCAACAGCATCTGCCCTGCAGAAGGCACAGGAATGTGGCTCTCGACCAACCTCAGCGTATTCGCGTCGGGCTCGCCCTTCGGTCGCTCTGCCAGTATCAGTTGGCGATTTGTCCTGTCGGTTTGTGGCATGGGAATTGCTTTCAATGCGCGGTTTGAGGAATGCGGCGGACATCTGTTGAGGAAACAAGCAGGCTTCAGTTCGCCTTCATTGCTTCCGAAAGATGACGGACAGATTGTTCGCGGGCATCTCACGGATTTCAGGCGGTCCGAAGCTATGCAATATAGCGCAGCGGGCGACATCCTCCACATTGCGCAAGCCCCATTCCGGATTGCGCGCACGCAACTGCCCGTCGAAAGCCTCGTTGCTCGGTGACGTCGGCACGCCGTTCCGCCGATACGGGCCATAAAGAAAAAGGATGTCACCTTGGCTAAGGGCAATTTCCGCTCCACGAATGAGCCCTTCCGCGGCAGACCATGGCGCGATGTGAATCATGTTCAGGCAAATAATCGCTGTCGCAGGTCCTGCCCGCCACGGCAGTTCGGTCACGTCGAGCCGCAGTGGGGGGAGGATATTCGGCAGCGCCTCTGCCGCCATCCATTGTTTGATCGATTGGAGGGACGGCTCGTCGCGTTCACTGGGCTGCCATATCAGGTCCGGCATCTCGCGGGCAAAATGGACGACATGTTGCCCTGTCCCGCTGCTGATTTCGAGCACCCTGCCATGATCGGGCAAGACGCGTTTCAGAATGTCGGCGATAGGGCCTTTGTTGCGTTCCGCCGAGGGACTGACCAGGCGTTTATCAGGAAAAAGGTCGAGTTCTTCGTTTCGCATTTTTCGCTTTGCTCCATTTGCTGATGCCCGAGAAGAATGTCGGTGCCCAAAAAAAATGGTCGTCCATAACGGGAAGAAGTCTGCAGGGATCAGGTCGGTCGCCGCGCCTTGGACCGTGATTCCCCGGAAGGCGTTGCTTTTACCCGGATGCGCATTGTCCCGCCTTCGGGATGGTCGACTTGGAACTCGTTCGTCTTTCGCACGAGGTCGCTCAATTTGCGTGAGCCGAAGGTGCGCGGGTCGAAAATGGGCGTCAGAGCCTTCGATCCCGCCACCGGCGCTGCAGCAGACATTGATGTTGTTCGCTTTCGAGTTAGCAATTGAACAGCCTATCTGTCGTAGATTAGGGCGACAGTTTCTGGATCAGTAGTCTGGGCCCGAAATGTCGACAGGTAGTGGTTAGCGGACCTCTGGTTATTCGTCAGACCGATCACAAAGCGGCGCGCGGTTTGTGCCCCCACCTCACTTACACGTAATGGCGGCTCAAGCTATTCTGAAGCACCTGGGATGGAGATTTTCATATGGCGAAGCTCGTCTTTGGCATGAACCAGTCGTTGGACGGCTATGTCGACCACATGGCGTTCGCGCCAAGCCCCACGCTCTTTCGTCACTTCATTGAACAGGTTGGCGGCCTGGCCGGCAGCGTGTACGGCCGCCGAATGTACGAGGTGATGCGGTATAGGGACGATGACCGTGCCGAGTGGGGCGCGGAAGAACGCGAATTTGCGGCGGCGTGGCGAGGCCAGCCGAAACGGGTCGTGTCGCGTTCATTGAAGTCGGTCGGCCCCAATGCCACGCTCGTCGAGAATGACGTCGCGGGGGTGATACGCGGGCTCAAGGCTGAGCTTGATGGAGAGATTGACGTTGCTGGCCCGGACTTGGCGCGAAGCATGACGGACCTCGGTCTTATTGATGAGTATCGCATCTACTTGCACCCTGTCGTGCTCGGTTCCGGCAAGCCGTTCTTCGCAGGCGCTCGGCCGCCGCTGCGCCTTGGAGCCAGCGAGCGCATGGACGCGAACGTGATTAGGTTGTCGTACGTTCCTGCCTAATCACGCAACTAGCCCGACGGATCGCGCCGACGCGGCAAATCCGCTTTGAGGTCGCTTGCCGAATGTCCGCTTCAGCCGAATGTGTTTCGAAAGCGGAACGGCAGATGTCGGCCCCCAAACCGCCAGTCACCAATGCGCCCCATAGCGGCCATTTGGGCTGATTTCGCCATATCGTGCGGATGGCTTTTTGACGTGATGCTGAAAGTTCTGCGTCGGCCTCATTGCTGACAGTCGATCAAGCCGCTGAGGTGGCCGGCGCAAACGGCAAGGTTCTACCCAGACACCTCATTCACAGATGGCACTCGAGAGGTCGGCTCCTGGCGCGTTCGAATCCTTCACCCAAGTGCGGATCTATGATCGAGTCCTTGCGCGTAAGGTGAGGAGCTGATTCTGAGCGGTAGTTGAGCAGGGCCAAGTTAATTGTCTGCATTGGGTCCGGCTTCCACCGTAAGATGAGCAAATCCGGACCGCTGCAGCGGAGTCGTGAGATGCGCGCGTGCTCCCCTGACCTCGTTGATATGTCCATGCGGATCAGCGAGGTTACCAGGAAGCAGCGCTTTCTGACGATGCTGGCCCGTCAGAGCATTGGTGGCGTACAGGCGCAGGCGACGACTGCGACCGTGCGGCCGATATTGCGCAGGGTGTAGGGTTGACGCCCGATCAGCTGATAGCCGCCGCCGCGCCGCAGCACACGCGTCACGTCGCCGACCGTGACCTCGACCGTTCCCGTCAGCACGACCGCTGCCGTCTCGCCGTCATGGGCGATGGGCTCGTCGCCGGTTCCCGCGCCCGGCTGGTAGCGTTCGATGAACATCTGAAGGCTCTTGTCTCGTCGCTCGGCGGCCAGCACCCGCAGGTCGGCCTCGCCGCGCGCCACCACCGCCAGATCGTCACGGTCGTAGAACAGCACGTTCTGCTGTGACGAGGGCAGGGCAAAGAAATCGGCCATCGAGATCGGCACGGCCGAGAGAATCCGGTGTAGCGAAGCGAGCGACGGCGAATGCGCCTCCTGCTCGATCATCGAGATGGTCGAGTTCGTGACGCCCGCTCGCTTTGCCAGTTCCCGCTGCGACAGACCCGCACGTTTGCGCACCGCGCGCAATCTCGCGCCAAGGTCGAGGTCGCTCGGGTCGCGAGTGCTCGCCTCATCCTTTGCCGAAATCGGTTTCTGCCCCATCCCTGTCACTCTCCTGCATGCAACGCCGCAACGGCGGAAATGGTGTCGAGCGCGATATGCGCAAGGCTGCCGAGCGCGTCAATGTCAAGCGCGAGAATATGGCGCTTGACTGTTCAAGATTTCATGACATGTTTGCAAAAAAATCAAACATACAGGGGAGGGGCCCATGAGCGCCATTGAAACCTTCAGCAAGCTTTCGGGCAAGCTTTTCCTCGGCGGCGAGTTCGTGGCGAGCGCCGCCAGCGAGCGGCTCGACGTGATCGACCCGGCCACCGAGGACCGGATCGCCGAAATCGCGGACGCGACCGATGCCGAGGTGGATGCTGCGATCGAGGCGGCGCTGGTCGCCGGGAAAGGCTGGAATGCGATCGACATGCGCAGCCGCGCCGTGGTGATGCACGAAATTGCCGCCGTGATGCGGCGCGACAAGGCGCTTTATGCCGAATACCTGACACGCGAAGAGGGCAAGCCCTACAAGGAGGCCCTCGACGAAGTGTCGTGGTGCGCGACCGCAATGGACTACTATGCCGAAGTCGCGCGGCATGAGGCCGGCCGCATCGCGGGCACGACGGTCCCTGGCCAGTTCCATTTCGCGGTGAAGGAGCCGCTCGGCACCGTCGTCATCATCCTGCCGTTCAACTATCCGCTCGTTCTGCTCTGCTGGGAGGCGGCGGCCGCGCTGGCCGCGGGCAATGCGGTGATTGTGAAACCGCATGAGCAAACCAGCATCACCACGCTGAAATTCATGGAGCTGTTCCGCGCGCTGCCGGCGGGGCTGATGCAGTGCGTGACCGGTGGTCCGCGGGTGGCGCAGCGGCTGATTGCCAGCCGCAATACGCATGGCGTGGCCTATACCGGTTCCGTTTCTGTGGGGCAGGCTGTGGCACGGACCTGTGCGGAAACCTTCAAGCCTTGCCTGATCGAGGCTTCGGGCAACGACCCGTTCATCGTCATGCCCTCGGCCCCGCTCGACGTCGCGGCGCGGGGGGCGGCCTTCGCGGCCTATCTCAACTGCGGGCAGGTCTGTACCTCGGCCGAGCGGTTCTATGTGCACGAGGCGGTGCATGATGAGTTCGTCGACCTTCTGGTGCAGGAGGCGAAGAAGCTGCGCATTGGCAACGGGCTGCAGGAGGTCGACATGGGACCGATGGCCACCCACCGCCAGCGCGAGCGGTTCGAGGCGCTGATGGCCAATGCCCGCAAACAGGGGGCAAAGGTCGCGACGGGCGGCGGCCGTCCGGCTAGCCTGAACAAGGGCTGGTTCGTGGAGCCGACGGTGCTGACGGAAGTCACGCCCGAGATGTCGATCCTGCAAGAGGAATCCTTTGGCCCGGTCGCGCCGATCTGCCGGGTGACAAGCTTCGACGAGGCGATCGAACTGGCCAACCGTTCCGATTTCGGCCTGGGCGCCAACCTTTATAGTCGCGATACTGACGAGACCTTCCGGGCAGTGCGAGAGGTTCAGTCGGGCATCCTCTGGATCAACGCACCGCTGCTCGACAATGACGCGCTGCCTTTCGGAGGACGGAAGCTCTCGGGGAACGGGCGGCAGCTTGGGCCTGAGGGGCTGAGCCAGTTCCAGAACACGAAGTTCGTGATGATCGACCCGGGCGCCAGCAAACAGGACTTCTGGTGGTTCCCCTATGCCCGCGAGGAAAGCTATCCGGGTACGCGCTGAGGTAAGGGGGGATGATGGCGACGGAATTCCCGGATCGGGCCGAGGTGGTGATCGTCGGCGGAGGGGTGGCCGGCTGCTCGGTCGCCTATCACCTGACCAAGATCGGCATCACCGATGTGGTACTCTGCGAGCGCAAGCAACTGACCAGCGGCACCACCTGGCATGCAGCGGGGCTTGTGACCCAGCTGCGCGCCACGCGTCGCATGACGGAGCTTGCCAAGTACACGGGCGAACTGTTCGGTGAACTGGAAGCCGAGACGGGGCAGGCGACAGGGTTCAAGCGGAACGGCTCGCTGCGCGTTGCTAACACGCCAGCTCGCTACGAGGAATTGGCCCGCGGCGCCTCGATGGGCCGGAATTTCGGCCTGCCGGTGGAGCCGGTGACACCAGGAGAAATCAAGGAACGCTGGGCGCCGATCAACACCGACGGCATCGTCGGCGGCTTCTGGTTTCCCCATGACGGACAGGTGAACCCCGCCGATGTGACGCAGGCCTATGTCCGCGGCGCGCGGATGCGCGGGGCGCGGATATTCGAGAACACGGGTGTCACGAAAATCCTGGTCGAGAACGGCAAGGCCGCCGGGGTGATGACCGACAAGGGGCCGATCCGCGCGAACACTGTCGTCCTGTGCGGCGGGATGTGGTCGCGCGATCTGGCGGCCGAGGCCGGCGTCACCATTCCCCTCCATGCTGCTGAGCATTTCTACATCGTCACCGAGCCCGTCGAGGGGCTGCCGCGCAACCTGCCGGTGCTCTTCCTGGGCGACGAGTGGACTTATTACAAGGAAGACGCAGGCAAGCTGCTCGTCGGCTTCTTCGAGCCGAACGCCAAGCCATGGGGCCAGAAGGGCATCCCCGAGGATTTCTGCTTCGGCACGCTGCCCGAAGATGTCGAGCACATTGCGCCCTATCTCGAAATGGCCACCCAGCGTGTGCCGCTTCTGGAACGTACCGGTATCCAGCTGTTCTTCAACGGCCCCGAGAGCTTCACGCCTGATGACCGCTACCTGCTGGGCGAGACGCCAGAGGTGCCAGGTCTGTTCTGCGCGACGGGCTTCAACTCCATCGGCATCCTTTCATCGGGCGGGGTCGGCAAGGCGCTGGCGGACTGGATCCGCGACCGCCGTCCGCCGATGGAGCTGATGGATGTGGACGTGCGGCGGATGCAGGTCTTCCAGTCCAACCGGAAATATCTGGAAGACCGCACGACCGAGACGTTGGGCCTTCTCTTCGACATGCACTGGCCGAACCGCCAGTTCGAGACAGCGCGGGGAGTGCGCCGCAGCCCTTTCCACGACCGGCTGGTCGCGATGGGTGCCTTCATGACCGAGGCGGCGGGCTGGGAGCGCCCCGGGTTCTTCGGCGCGCCGGGCACAATGCCCAGCATAGGCTATTCCTATGGCCGGCAGACCTGGTTCGACGCCTGTGGCGAGGAATGCCGCAACACGGCAGAGAACGTGACGTTATTCGACCACAGCTGCTTCATCAAATATCTGGTCGAAGGGCGCGATGCTACGCGCGTCCTGAATCGCATCTGCGCCAATGAGGTCGACGTTCCGCCGGGCCGCGTCGTCTATACTCAGTGGCTGAATGAGGTTGGCGGGATCGAGGCGGATGTGACGGTCACGCGGCTGTCGGAAAGCTCGTTCCTCGTGGTCACCATCGCCGTGTCTCAGCGCCGCGACATGGCCTGGTTGAAGCGACGAATGCCCGGCGATGCCCATGTCTTCGTGCAGGATGTGACCTCTGGCATGCCGATGCTGGCTCTGATGGGGCCGAAATCGCGCGCGCTGCTGGAGAAGCTAACGCCCGCGGACCTGTCGGACGCAGCCTTTCCCTTCGGCACCAGCCGCGAGATCGACCTCGGCTATGCCCGTGTCCGAGCCAGCCGCCTGACCTACGTTGGCGAACTCGGCTGGGAGCTCTACATGCCCTCCGAATTCGCGGGCCATGTCTTTGAGAAACTGGTCGAGGCGGGTGAGGGGCTGAGCCTGAAGATGGGCGGCTATTTCGCCATCAACTCCCTCCGAATGGAAAAAGGCTACCGCCATTGGGGCCACGACATCGGCGAGGAAGATACACCCTTGCAGGCGGGCCTCGGCTTTGCCGTGGCTTTCGACAAGCCAGGCGGTTTCATCGGGCGCGAGGCGCTGCTTCGCCAGCGTGAGGCCGGGCCGGAGCGGCGGCTGGTGCAACTTCGGACCGAGACCGACGGCATTCCCCCGCATCTCTACCACAACGAGCCGATCCTGCGGGACGGCGAGATCGTCGGCTCCGTCACCTCGGGCGCCTACGGCCACAGGATCGGCGCCTCGCTTGGCATGGGCTATGTCGTCCGGCCCGGTGGCTTCGAGGCCGAGTGGCTCGAAACCGGTCGCTGGGAGGTCGAAATCGCCTGGAAGCGCTACCCAGTCCGGCTGCAACTGCGACCTTGGTATGACCCGAAGGGTGAACGGCTGCGCGGCTGACGGTTTGCACCTGTCTCCTGGGGTGCGCGTGAACCGGGAGCAAAGAAAACGAGAGACCAATGGGAGGGAAGGAAATGGCGCAGGAAAGGCTCCATCCGGAACTGGAAAAACGGATAGCTCTGCTTGAGAGCGAGCAGAATCAAGGCGACGACTATGACGGCGCGGCCTGGCTTGCCCTGATCGGGCTGGGGATCGTGCTGCCGATCATCGCGCTCTGGCTGGCGAGGTGACGGCGATGAGCAGCACGACCGAAGCCGTCCTGATCGAGGCGGACAAAAGCGCCTGGCCCCTGCTGCCCGGCGAACGCACCTGGGGCTCATGGAAGCTGGGCATCTCGCTGGCCACGGCTGCCGCCGCGACCTGGTGTTACATCATCGGCGAGTATGTCGGCTATTACCTGAACTTCCGCGAAGGCTTCTTCACGCTTTTCGCTGGCAGCATGATCGGCATGTTGATTGTGGCGCTGGCGGCCGTGCCGGTCAGCATCCGGTTCGGTGTGGATTCCATCGCCTCGTCGAAACCCCAGTTCGGCTCGCGCGGCTGGGTCATTCCTGCGGCCATGCAGTTCGTCTCCATCGTCGGCTGGAACTCGCTTCTGCTGATCTTTTTCGCCAAATCGACTAAGCAGCTTCTGCTCGCGCTTGGTTTTGTCACCGACGGCTCAGGCAGCTTACTCGTGTCAGCGACCGTGCTGCTGGCTTTGGCGCTCGTGTTCCTCTTCCTGCTCAAAGGTTCGTCCGGCGTCGACAGGGTAGCCAAGATCCTCGTGGCGCACGTCTTCGTCGGCTTCTGGATGCTCTACATCCTGCTGACCGAGCGCTGGGACGATCTTCAGGCGGCAATCCCGGCCTATGCCTCCGAACAGCCGCTGTGGAACTATACCACGGGGGTCGAGATCGGCATCGTTTCGCTGTTGTCCTGGTGGCCCTATATCGGCGCGATGGTGCGAATGGCCCCGAATGGGCGCAAGGCGGCGTTGCCAATCATGGTCGGCATGGGCGCACCGGTACCGCTCCTCTCCGCAATCGGAATCGCAGGGATCCTGGTTCTCCAGATTTCGGACCCTGCCGAATGGATGCGGACGGTCGGCGGCCCGGTCTACGGCGTGATCGCTCTGCTGTTCGTGGCTGCTGCCAATCTTGGTACTGCGGTTGCCGGCGTCTACTCTTCGTCGATCGGGCTGCGGCATTTCCCGGCGCTTCAAAACCTTCGTTGGCCGGCACTGCTGTTGATCTCCATTGCGCCGGTCGGGATCGTCGGATTGTTCATCCCGGAACTGTTCTTCGCCAACTTCGGAACGTTTCTGGCCTTCATCGGGCTGGGCTTTGCGCCACTCTGCGGCATCCAGATTGCAGACTACTATTTCTTGAGGAAGCGCAGAATCGACCTGCGGGGGCTGATTGAAAGCGGACCGCAAAGCGCCTACCGCTTTTGGGGCGGGTTCAATCCGGCCTCGCTCGTCGCGATGGTTGCCGGGTTCCTGACCTATCTCTACCTCCTAAACCCGATCAGCTATGACAGTCGTTGGCCCTACGACTATCTAACCGCGTCGCTGCCAACCGCTGTTGTTGCCGGGGTGGTCTACGCACTGATCACCGCACTGTTCGTGCGCCGCTCAGGCAAGGGGGGGTACCGGTAAAGGGAAGGGCTGCCGGTGGTCATTGCTGGTAGCCCTCTACATCGCCGTCGATCGGGCGGGCTCGTTTCAAGTTTGGCCAGCGGGTTATTTCCGTTGCGCAAATTATAGCCCTGAAATCGGCCAACACTGGTTGCCGGTTTGAAGAGTTGCTTCTGGCGCCTCTGCGAGCCGGCAGGGGTTGAAGATTCGTTTGACCGGAATCCATCTGAACGCGAAGGATTGACGTCCACACCTCATACTGCGAACGGCAGCTCTGCGCGCATTGTTTCCGAAAGCGGACAGGCGGGAAACGGCCCCCAATCAGACGTTGGCCTGATGGTGTCTTGATCGGAACTCCTGCGCGAGCAGCATCGCAACTGAAAAAGGGAGGCCCTAGCGTTTTCTCTGGAACGGTCGCTTCTCATGCATGGTGTCAGCAAGGGAAGGGCCGAAACTCTAATTGGCAGTGTTGAGGGCATGAGATGTCTCCTTGCACGGCGGCCCGCCCCGCTTCGTGCAACATGACATCACGATCTTACCCTTGGTTCGCCGCTGTCATACGCTTTCGAAAGGTTTCAGGAGCCAGGCGGTCAGGGCTTGGCGATCGTCGTTCCTTACCAAACCGTAAGCTGCCGGACAGGCGGAGTTGACCTTTGGGCTTTAGAGCTTTGTGCGACGGCGCTCTCTGGCCGTGACAAGACCCATTTTTCCGACACCAACGGGATAAACCTGCCATGAACGCACTTTCCCTCGCTGCCCTTTCACTTGTCGCTGCGATCAACGTTCTTCCTGCAATCGCCAGTGCCGCGGAAAATCCGGTGCCGTGCGAAAAGATGCTCAAGGACGTCAATGCGGCTCTCGAGGCCACCAAGGTTGGTGACGCCGACAAGGCCAAAGCCAACGATCTGAGATCTCAGGGTCTCGAGCGCTGCAAGGCTGACGACGATGCCGGCGCCGACGAGCTCTTTGCCCAGGCATTGAAAGCGCTCGCCAAGTAGGCGTCCCCCAAACAATTCATCCGAGATATCCCCGTCTTCGAGGAGACCATCCATGACGACGCTGGCAAACCGCGCGCCTATGCAGAACAAGGTACCCGAGGTCACTTTCGATTTCTGGCTGATAAAGCTGCTTGCGGTGACGGTGGGGGAAACCGCCGCCGACTATATGAACCTGGACCTGGAGCTGGGTCTCTCCACGACGTCATGGATTTTGAGCGGTGTGCTGATTGCAGCGCTTGTCCTGCAATTTGCTCAGAGGAAGTACATCCCCTGGGTCTACTGGGTCACCGTGGTCCTGATCAGCGTCGTTGGCACGTTGGTGACCGACAATCTGGTCGACAACTTCGGCGTCAGCCTTGAGACGACGACCATCGCCTTCAGCTTTGCCTTGGCCGCCACATTCGCGCTCTGGTATCTCGTCGAGAGAACGCTTTCGATCCATACGATCTTCACGACGCGGCGCGAGCTCTTCTACTGGCTGGCGGTGCTGTTCACCTTCGCCCTCGGCACCGCTGCTGGCGACCTCGTTGCCGAGGGCTTCAAGCTCGGGTACCTGGCAACGGGCCTCTTGTTTGGCGGCGTTATCGGCGTCATTGCCCTCGGCTATTATCTGCTCGGTCTCAACAGCATCCTGAGCTTCTGGCTCGCCTATATCCTGACACGCCCGGTGGGGGCTTCGCTGGGCGACTTCTTCTCCCAGCCGGGCCAGCACGGCGGCCTCGGTCTCGGCACGACGGTGACAAGCTTCATCTTTCTCGCCGGTATTGCCCTGCTGATCGGTTATATGACGCTGATGCAGCCGCGCGAGCAGATTGACCTCAGCGTTAGCGAGGCCGCACCTGATTGAGGTATTTGTCGCTCAGGCTCGAAGATGTCGCCGTTGTGCGAATGAAGTGATATCTATCGCCAACGACTTGCCTGGTGGGGCTGAGAGGCGGAGTGCATGCGCATCCTCGTCGTGGAAGACGACAAGAAAACGGCTGATTACGCGGTCAAAGGCTTTTCGGAAGCCGGGCATACCTGCGACGTCATCGTGGACGGCCGCGATGCGCTTTTCCAGGCAACGCGCTCGCCCTACGACGTGCTGGTGGTGGACCGGATGATCCCGGGCCTCGATGGCCTGTCGATGGTCAAGGCGCTGCGCGCTGCAAATGTGAAGGTCCCCGTTCTGTTCCTGACCTCGATCGGTGGCGTCGACGATCGGGTCGAGGGGCTCGAGGCCGGAGGCGACGACTACCTGGTCAAGCCCTTCGCGTTCTCCGAACTGCTGGCGCGCGTCCATGCCCTGGCTCGCCGGCCTCCGGTGCAAGACCAGAAGACCGTCTTGCAGGTGGCCGACCTTGAGCTGGACCTGGTGAAGCGACTGGTGACGCGGCAGGGCCAGCCGATCGATCTGCAACCTCGCGAATTCAGGCTTCTGGAAATCCTGATGCGCAACGAAGGGCGCGTGCTGACGCGCACCATGCTTTTGGAGCGCGTGTGGGATTTGCATTTCGATCCGAAGACCAGCGTGGTCGAGACACACATCAGCCGGCTTCGGGCCAAGATCGACAAGCCATTCGAAGCGCAGCTTCTCCACACGCTCCGGAACACCGGCTACAGCCTGCATGCGCCGCGTTAGCCTGTTCCGCAGCACGCCGTTCCGCCTTGCGGTGGCATTCGGCAGCCTGTTCGTCTTCGCATTCCTGTCCACCGGCTTCATCGCCTACCAGATCATGAAGGCCGATCTTGCCGCCGGGCTCGACAGCACGGCGCGCGAGACATGGTCGGTGGTGGCCGCCACCTATGGCGAAGGCGATTTGGAGGATCTCGTCGGCGTGGTCGAGACCTATGCGCGGCTGACCAAGCCGGAGGACAGGATTTTTGTCTTGTTGAATCCGACCGGCAAAACGCTGGCCGGCAACTTCACCATGACGTCCAAGCCGGCAGGCATCACGACATTGCCGGCCGGCGATCTCGGCTTACCGGGCAACACCAGCTACCGTATCGTCTCGGGAAAGGTCGGTGACAACTGGCTTGCCGTCGGCGTCAGCCTTGCCGAGACCGATCACCTGGAGAAGATCGCACTGACCAGTTTTGGCTGGGCGCTCGGCATTATCATTGCCATTGCCTTTGCCGGCAGTGCCTTGCTCGCCTCCCGCGTTCAACGGCGCCTCGATCGCATCGCCGACACGATGGTCGCCGTCTCCAACGGCAGGCTGGACGCCCGCATTCCCTTGCTTGGCAGCGGTGACGATATCGATGCGGTGTCCAGCCAGATCAATGCTGCGCTGGAACGACTGGCCGCATTGGTCGAAGGCATGAAGCAGGTCAGCACGGATATTGCGCATGATTTGAAGACGCCCCTCAATCGGCTCAAACTGACCATCGAGAGCGCCGTCAACAGCGATGAAAAAGGTGCGCCGGTTGCCGATGAGCTGAATGAAGCACGTGCCGAAGTCGACCGTATCAACGAAACCTTCGACGCGCTGCTCCGCATCGCACAGATCGAGGCGGGATCGCGCAAGGCCCGCTTCGCGCCGGTTGATCTCAATGAGGTGGTGGCCTCGATCATCGAGATTTACGCCGACGTGGCCGAGGATGACGGTAAGTCCCTGGCCATTGCGGAGGGACACCATAAGGCAAGCCCCATTTCCGGCGACCGTGAACTTCTGGTCCAGATGTTCGCCAACCTGGTCGAGAACGCCATTCGGCACTCTGGTCCCGGAACGCGGATCGAAATCAAGGTCGGAAATCGTGGCGACAAGGTCGTGACCGAGGTTTCCGACAATGGGCCTGGCATTCCGCCTGCCGAGCGGGAGCGGGTGTTTCAACGGCTCTACAGGGTCGAGAAGAGCCGGACGACACCAGGCAGCGGCCTTGGCCTCAGCCTGGTGCGCGCGATCGCCGACCTGCACGGGGCGGAACTTTCGCTCGATGACAACCGGCCCGGCGTGACGGTCAGAATCGCATTTCCTGCCATGTAAATGACGAACAGAGGCAGCCTGTATACCAGCCTGTATATCCGATGTTGCAGGCCTTGCATTTTGGACCTCGAGCGTTGTCCTGACCATTTGGAACGATTTCGCTAATTCGCGCTATCGGAGGCGCCTAAGTGCCGACCCGCACGCTGGGGAAACAGGACGATCCAGGCAACGATGAAGAGCGTCAGAGCCAGAGACGCCAGTGGTCGGCTGAGCGCGAGACCGCCGTCATGGAGCGGCTTGTCGAGAAAATCGCCGACCGTGGCGCCCAAGGGGCGCGTAAGCACAAAGGCGGCCCAGAACAGTATGACGCGTGAGAAATTCGTCCAAAAGTAGATTGCGCTAACAACAGCCAGTGCGGCGCCAAAAACCAGCGCGCCTCCGAGGTAGCCTAGGCCCGACGTATCAGCGACCCAGTCGCCAAGGGCGGTGCCAAGGGTTTGCGAGAAAGTGATGGCTGCCCAATAGAACATTTCCACCTTGGGGCTTGCCACCGTCTCTACCGATATCGACCCCATGGTCCAATACCAGAGCCCCAAAACCCCCAAAAGACAGGCAAGAAGCATCGAGGAGCCGCCAGTATAGCCGATGCCGAGCGAACGATCGACGAAATCGGCCATGGTCGTTCCAGCCGTCGTCGAGGCGACAATCGTAGCCCAATAGAGACCTGGATAGAATTTCTTGGCGGCGATCTGAGCTAGGACAAGCACGACGAGTAGTGACAGGAAGATAGCGGTTCCGACGAGATAGCCCCAGTTCAGTGTCATCGTGACCGTATCGCCGCCTGTTTCGCCAAGCGTTGTGGCAGCGATTTTCACTATCCAGAACCCGAGGGTCACCTCGGGAACCTTGGTGAGAGTTTTTTCCGGGATCGAGCTCATATCATTCGTCCTTGGAAGGCGCTGTCCGTTTGGACAGGGACGACAGATTACCGCGGGAGCACGCAACGGATCCTCGATCAGAGCGTCTCGTGGTAGATGCTGAACCCTGGCTCGGCACGTGGCAGCCAGCAAACCTAGCTTTGGAAACAGGCTCATATGCTCGAGACCGGGGGGAGAAGCCAGAAGCGCCGCCACAGCCCGATTACTATCCTCAAGATCTCACCGCTCCCTGACTGCTAGCTTACCATTTCGTAAGGAGGCAGCCGGTGTCGTATTCTTGGTAGCCTAGACAATTCAAAGGCACCTGCCCGCAAGGCGCTCTGCTTATTCAGCAGGTATCGCCTTTGGGTCAGGTGGCGACGTCAGTCTTGCCGCGCTGAATGACCGCTATCGCATTTTCGAGACCAGAAGCTGACCGTCCGGTAACGGCCCCAAGCCGGATGCCGCCGACGAAAAGCACAACGGCCAGATCGGTGGATTATAGACAGGCCGGTTCCAGGGGGCGGACCTGCGATAGCCGCCTTTGCCCAGGTGGCCGGCTTTCCCAAAAGGATTGGGAAACGGGAAGAACCGGCGCATCCGTCAGGGCCAGGCGGCCGGACAATCGCGGTCTTCGAACTCTTTAGCCCGCGTCGACAACAAACATGCGTGCTTCCTGCGCCGCGTCGCGCTCAACCTTGATCGGCGCGTACTCCGTTGACTGATAAAACGCCAGCGCGTCGGCTAGGGTCGAGAATTCGAAGATGCCGGCCATCGGCAATGGCGTCACGTCCCCTTCCAGCATCTGGGCTACCGGCCCAAAATGGAGGATGCGGCCCCCTGCAGCCTGTAGCGCTGACTGAAACCGCGGCGCCAATGCGGCTTGCCTTGCCGGATCTTTGATACGCAGATTGACGTGGACATAGGCCGTCATGGCGCAGCTCCCTAATAATGATGTATATGCAGTATTTCATGAATTGGAGAGTGTCGAGACCTGCAAATGACAGAGGCTTCTGATTTCTATCGCCGCGTCGAAACCGAATGCCCGGCCTTCCAGGCCCGGGTCACCGCACGGGCGCTCACTCGCTACTACAATGCCTGCTTTCGGCCCTTGGGGATCACCGCAGAGCAGTTCAGCCTTCTGGTGGGGATCGGCGGTAGCCATGAACCGACGCTCGCTGAGCTGGCGGCGCGCGCCGGGGTGGACGCCACCACTCTCAGCCGCGGCGTAAAGAACCTCGAGCGGAGCAATCTTGTGCGCAATCATGGGGGACGGGGCCGGGCCGGCAAACGCTTGGTGCTTACCGACGAGGGTCGCCGGTTGATGGACGAGTCCATGGCCGCCTGGGAGCGCGCCCGCATCCGGTTAGCTGAGGCTCTTGGCGAGGAGGCATTGCGTGTTGCGGGGAGCGTCATGTCTCAGCTTGCTGTCGCCGCACAGGCTGCGACCTCGACGGCCGGTTTCGCGACGCCCTGCGACGTGGCGGAATGACCGGTATTGGGGCGGATGCAGAACGGCAGCTTATCCGCTCATTGCCGCCCAGCAGCGGACGGCCCGGAACCGGCCCTTTGTCAGACATGCTGACGGCTTCAGTGAAGATCTGAGGCAATCTCGTAAATCTTGGGCACCAATCGCCCGTGGATGATCTGGACCATTGCCAAGGTGATGGGCAGCCTGAACCTGCGCGGGCCTGCACTGCCCGGGTTGAGATAAATAACGTCATCGCGGCTCTCGATACTGGCACGATGAGAATGACCAGAAATCACGAGATTGATGCCCATCCTGGCTGGAGCAAACGTCATATCCTTTCGGTCGTGGATCACGAATATCTTCTGCCCGAACAGCGTCACTTGAAGGGTATCTGGAAACATAGACGCCCACGGCTCGACATCGACATTGCCGCGAATTGCCGAGACTGGCGCAACACGTTCCAAACTCTCGATGATGGTGGGGTTTCCAATGTCGCCCGCATGGACGATGTGGTCGACGCCTTGGAGAAGCGCAACAGCGTCCTCACGCAGAAGGCCGTGAGTATCTGAGATCACGCCGAGAATGTTCATAGAGCCCAGAACTATCAGTCCTCGCTGGCACTGGCGAGAATGCTGACTTCGGAGTCGTTGGTCTGCGCTTGGAGACCCAGAACGAGGACTACGTCAAGAGTACGCCAATTAGAATCAGACCCTCGGCCGCTCGCTTCCTTCTAGATATGGAATGGCGCTACGGCGACAATTGACAGCAGCTTCCTGGCTGGACGTCCAATATCAGAAACTGCGATTGGGTTGCGACCCAACAGCCCCTCTCAAATTGTTGGCCCGCGACCCGCAGCATCCCTATCTAGCTGGTATCCTGAACAAGCCCCGAGATGTCATGCGCAGTCCCCGGTTCCAACACACTTATGCCGCCGACCTCCCCGAACGGCTTTACGCCCGTCCGGATCCATCCTCGGTTTCGACACCGCGTCTGCTTGAACTGAATGAAACACTGGCGACGGAACTAGGCCTCGACATCGGCTGGTTGCGTAGTCCTGACGGTATCGAAATGCTGGCCGGAAACCGCTTCCCCGCTGACGTGCGCCCCATCGCCCAGGCCTATGCGGGTCACCAGTTCGGCAACTTCGTGCCGCAGCTTGGCGACGGTCGTGCCGTCCTCGTCGGAGAGTTGCTCGATACCAGCGGCCAATTGCGCGACGTTCAATTGAAGGGCTCCGGTCCGACCCGGTTTTCCCGCAATGGCGATGGGCGCGCAGCGCTCGGACCGATGATGCGCGAGTACATCGTCAGCGAGGCGATGCACGCACTCGGGATCCCAACCACCCGAACCCTATCGCTGGTTGCCACTGGCGAGCACGTCTACCGCGAGACCAGGCTTCCCGGAGCGCTGATAGCGCGCGTTGCCGCCAGCCACATCCGCGTCGGCACGTTCCAGTACCTTGCCGTACGGGAAGACATCGACGGCCTGAGGGCGTTGGCGGACTACGCAATTGCGCGGCACTATCCGCATCTCGCCGAAGTCCCCCGTCGCTACCTTGGGTTCCTCAACGCCGTTGTAGCAGCGCAGGCGAAGCTGGTGGCACAATGGATGCTGGTCGGCTTTATCCATGGCGTCCTCAATACCGACAACGTAGCAATTTCTGGCGAGACGATCGATTATGGTCCATGTGCGTTCATGGACGCCTATCATCCGGCGACTGTGTTCAGTTCCATCGACCATCAAGGCCGCTACGCGTTTGCAAACCAGCCCCGCATCACCGTCTGGAACCTGGCGCGACTGGCCGAAGCGCTGCTGCCCATTCTGGGAAGCGAAGCAGGCGGAGACGATGAAGGCTTTGAGCAGGCGAAAGCGGCGATCGGATTGTTCCAGGCACGCTACGAGGCTGCGTTTCATGAAGGCATCCGCCACAAGATCGGGCTGTTTACCGAACGGCCGGGCGACCTTGATCTTGCCGCCGAACTGCTTGACCTGATGGCGCGCAACGGGGCGGATTTCACCCTTACATTTCGCGATCTCGCTCATGAGGTCGACGGCTCCGGCCCAGTACGCAACCACTTCATCGACCCTACTGCTTTCGATAGCTGGGCTTCGCGCTGGCGTGAACGGCTGGCTCGCGAGCCGGAGAATGCAGCCGACCGGACTGCTCGGATGCGCACGGTGAACCCGAAGTACATAGCCCGCAATCACCGTGTCGAAGCTGCCATCGCCGCCACCACCGATGAAGGCGACTTTGGCCCTTTCCAGAGCTTGCTCGCTGTCCTGGCGCGTCCGTTCGACGAGCAGCCCGAGATGGAGGAATACGCGCAGCCACCAGCAGACGAAGAGCGCGTCCTGCAGACATTCTGCGGTACGTAATTGCTACTACGGTACAGGTGCCGAATGAGATCGGTTGCTGTCTGATCGTTTAACCATGCATGGTTCGGCGAGAATGGGGTGGGGGAGCGGAATGGCAGCTATTGCTGTCTGTGGGGGCGGAAGCCGTCTCTGGGATCGCCGCGCTTTTTTGCCGGCAGCTATCCCACATCAGAGGCTCGAAACCGGACTGTCTGCTGCCGGCCCCCAAGCTGTAGTGTTGGCTTTTGTCCGTTTCTCTGTCGGCCAATCAAGGCCGAGGAGAACTGACATGGGTTACTCTCAATACGATGACGCTATTCGAGGTCGCGCTCGCCGCCATCATGCGGCGAGTCAGGACCTCGCCGAACGCAGAACGCCCTATGCAGCGCATTTTGGATCCGCGTGACTAGACTGACTGAGCATAAGTTGCAAAATCACCAAACTCGGGAACTCCAATCAAAGAAGTCCGGCTGTGTCGCAACTGTCTATGCTGAATCTGGTGGCCGGACGCTATTTCATGGAGGTGGCTCGCGCCCAGTCTATCCGCCAGGCAGCCGACCGGTTGCAAGTGGCACCTTCGGCAATCAGTCGCCAGATCAGCAAGCTGGAGCATGACCTTGGAATTCGGCTGGTGGAGCGCCGCTCCGGGGGTGTCGTGCTGACAGAGGCCGGGCACATTCTGCTCAGCCATCTGGAAGAGATCTTCGACAGAGTCGACAGAATTGAAGGCGAAATTGCCGACCTCCAAGGGCTGAAGGGCGGATCCGTTTCTATCGCGACCGTCGAAGGCATCACCCGGCCGTTTCTCTCCGACCAGATCGCTTCGTTCCGACAGACACACGGTGCTGTGAACTTCAGGGTGCGGGTCAGGGGGCGTATGCGGGTGCTGGAGGCGCTCGAACAGCATGTCTGCCAAATCGGCTTCCTCTACGATCATTTTTCGCATCCAATGATCGAAATCGTCGGTTCATGGCGCCAGTCACTGCTGGCTCTTGCCTCGCCTGATCATCCCTTTGCCGATGGGCGGGAAGTCACACTCACCGATCTGGCCGACATGCCATGCGTGCTGCCTGACGATACATTCGGTATCCATCACCTGGTCAAGCGTGCCTTCGCCCGCATCGGTCGGCGGCCCAACGCCGCCCTGGTTGCCGACCAATTCCACTTCCTCGCCTATCACGCCAGTTGCACGGGCGCGGTTATCTATCTTCCCCTGCAGGCGGCCTTGAATGAAGTGAGGGCGGGGCTACTGGTCCCTATCAACCTGAAATGTCCAGAGTTCGAACACCGGCATATTCACGCCGTAGTTCGCCGCAACCAGCAGCTTCCGCCCGCAGCGTCCACCTTTCTGAGCTCTATCGTCGACGCCTTCGCGGTTGGCGAGAGGGCCGACGCCGAGTTGATGGCCAGCTTGTCGGCTGCTTATTCGTAGATCTCGATCGTCAGTTCTGCCTCGACCGGCGCATTGAAACCCAGCTCGTGCTGAGTCAAGGCGGCACGGGCGTGTTTGCCGCGTTCCTCCCCCCACAGTGCCACATAGAGATCTGAAGCACCGTTGAGAACCAGATGCGGAAGCTGGAAACCAGGGCCACAGGTTATGTAGCCGACCATTTTGACGATCCGCTTCACGCGATCCAGATCGCCGAGCACGGCCTTCATCATGGCCAGATGGTTAATGGCCATCAGCCGGGCCGAGGCGTAGCCCTGCTCGATGGTCAGATCGGTCCCGATCTTGCCGGCATAGGGCAGAACATCTTCGTCATTCTCGTCCGGCTGGGTGCCGAGCGTCCCGGCCAGGTAGAGAATGTTGCCCACCACCACGCCTGGAACATAGTTGCCGACAGCCTTGGGTGGCCTCGGAAGGACGATTCCCAATTCCTTCAGCCGCCTCTCCGTTTCATGCGCCATATCTGATCTCCTGAGGTTTCGGCGCCGACCCTAATTGGAAAGAACGGGCAATCGAGCGCAAATGAGGGCAACGGACTTTTGCCTTCCCGGCAACACGCAGCGTAGCCGAGCGCCTACCAGGGCAGTCACATCCATCAAATTCGATAGCGATATCAAACGGATATTGCTTTGAAGAGCAGCCATCCGAGTGGAGCCCTCCAGCACGGGGGTTCCAGTCTCGCGGCACAAAGGCGTTGCCGTCCCGCACCCGTCTGGTCTTAGTCGTCGCAACGACGAATTTGGGAGGTATGGATGTTGTACGCCGACAGGTCGCTGCGCCAGATCGCAGGCGATTTGAGGGAAGGTCACCTTACCGCGCGGGCGCTAATGGAGGAAGCGACCGCGCGCTATCGGTCGACCGAGGCAAGGTTGAATGCCTACAAGACCTGGGCAGGCGAGCGCGCGATGGTCCATGCCGGAGCGGTCGACACTCTGCTCGCGAGCGGTGTCGACCTCGGCCCGCTCATGGGCATTCCGGTTTCGGTGAAGGACCTTTTCGGGGTTCCGGGACTGCCGGTATTCGCGGGAACGGACACTGCCTTTCCCGAAAGCTGGGCACGCTCCGGCCCGCTGGTGCAGCGGCTGCTCGGCCAGTTGGGCGTGGTAACAGGCAAGACCCATACGGTCGAGTTTGCCTTCGGCGGTTTGGGCGTCAACGCCCACTGGGGCGCGCCGGTCAATCCATGGTCGGCTCCCGGAGCGCCGCGCGCGCCCGGCGGCTCCAGTTCGGGGGCCGGCGTTTCGCTGGCACAGGGATCGGCGCTGGTGGCGCTGGGCACCGATACCGCCGGTTCTGTCCGTATCCCCGCTTCGTTGACCGGTCAGGTCGCGCTCAAGAACACCCATGGGCGCTGGTCGAACCAGGGGATAGTTCCCTTGTCTCCATCGCTCGATACGCCCGGCATATTGTGTCGAACGGTTGAAGATCTGGCCTATGCCTTCGCCGCGCTCGACGGTGAATCCGATGAGTCCATCCAGGCTTGCCCGCTCGCCGGCTTGCGTATAGGCGTGCCCCAAAATTTCTTCTGGGACGAGGTCGAGCCGTCGATTGCGGATGTCACTGAAATCGCCTTGCGCAAGCTCGAGGCGCAGGGCGCGCGGCTGGTACCGCTCGAACTGCCAGGTTGCGACGAGGTGATCGCAGTGTTCCAACTCGGCGGGCTGGGCAGCCTCGAACTGCGTGATTTCCTGAACCGCAATTTTCCCGAGCGAATCGCCCGACTGGACCCGGTTGTCCGCATGCGCGTGGAAGGCGCCGAAAGCGTCTCCGCGACCGAATATCTGCGCCGGCGCGCCGTGCTGGCGCAAAACGGTCTTCTTGCAAGGCAGGCCCTGGAACAGTGCGACGTGCTTGCCACGCCGACAGTGGCGATCAGCGCACCGCTGCTGTCGGAGCTGGAGGATACCGAATCCTATCGCAGGGCCAACATGATGGTGCTGCGCAACACCGCTATCGCCAACCTCTTCGGCTGGTGTGCCATGAGCCTTCCCATTGGCCTCGACGCCCACGCCATGCCGGTCGGCCTCCAACTGATTGGGCCGCCCATGCAGGAGCGGGACCTGCTCGCAGCCGGCCTCGCCGTCGAGGCTGCGCTGGGCAAAGCGACGGACATCCTCGGGTCCCTGCCCCTTTCAAATTGAAACCGCCCAATCCATTCATGATTCAAAGAGGAGAAGAACCATGACAATGCATAAGTTCAAATTGTCGGCTGCGACCGCCATGGCCGTCTGCTTCGGCGCGATCGGAGCCATGGCCGCCGACTTCGACTTCACCTTCGCCCACGTGCTGACGGAAAACACTCCGAACGCAAGAGCCGCCGTTGTCTTCAAGGAAGAGGTGGAGAAGAACTCCGACGGCCGCATCCAGATCAACATTCGCCCGGCCGCCCAGCTTGGGGGTGACGTCGAGATCATCGAACAGACCCAGATGGGGCTCGTCCACATCGCCATTCCGCCGACGGGCAATCTCGCGAACTTCAACGAGAAGATGTACCTGATGGACCTGCCGTTCCTGCTCACCGACGACGAGTCGATGAAGCGGGTGCTCGACGGCGAGGTCGGCCGTGAGCTGCTCGATTCTCTCGAGCCGAACAATCTGAAGGGCATTGCCATGTGGGGTGCCGGCTTCCGGCACATGACCAACAATGTGCGCCCGATCGAGAGCCCGGATGACCTCAAGGGCATCAAGATGCGCACGCTGCAGGCCCCGACCATCCTGTCCACCTATCGCGCCTATGGGGCGAACCCGACCGCGATGGCCTACACCGAGGTCTATAACGGTCTTCAGCAGGGCGTTGTCGAGGGGCAGGAGAATCCCTTCGCCAACATCTATTCCATGAAGTTCTACGAAGTTCAGAAAAACATGACGCTGACTGCCCACACCTATCACACCTATGCGGCGATCATGAACAAGCAGGCGTGGGACAGTCTGCCGGATGACCTGAAGAAAGTGGTCGAGGACGCCATGGTCGTGGGCCGCGACGCGGCGCGCCAATACACGCTCGAGGACGAGGCCAAGATCCTGGAAGAGATCAAGGGATTGATTGATATTCGCGAGCTTTCGTCGGAAGGGCGTGAAGCCTTCATCGAGCGGTCGAAGCCGATCTATGAGGAGTTCCGCCCCAAGGTGACGCCGGAACTTCTGGACAAGGCCATCGCCGCGGCCAAGGGCTGACGGTTTCGGGGGCCGGAAATCATGATCGAGGCATCGAACCGGATCGTGGACTGGATCGAAAACGGTCTGGTCACAGTCCTGGTACTCACGGCAACCATCGTCGCCATCATCCAAGTGGTGGCGCGGTATGTCTTCAACAACTCTATCTACTGGTCGGAGGAATTGATCCTGTATTCCCTGATCACCATGAGTTTCCTGACCATGGGAATGGGAGTCCGCTATGCCGCGCACATCAGCGTCGATGCCGCCTACGCCTTTTCCGGCCCCCGTTTGTCGCACGCCCTGCGTATCGGGTCCGTTTGCCTCGGCCTGATCTTCGCCAGCGTGCTGATCTATTACGGCAGCCGCTTGTCGATAAACACGCTGCGCATGGGGCAACTCTCGCCCGCCATGCGCGTGCCGGTCGGCTACATCTATCTGGTCATACCGGCTTCGGGCGTGTTCATGATGCTGCGTTACCTGCTGGTGCTCGCCAATCTTCTCGCCGGGCGGGACTATGTCCCGCCGCAGGCCGACATCATGAACACCTGACGGAGAAAGAACCATGGTAGGAACGCTGGTTCCGGCCTTTTTCGGGCTGCTGGTGCTTGGTCTGCCGATTTTTGCGGCGCTCGCCCTCGCGGTCACCTTGATCCTCTATTTTGCGGGCGGGATCGACCCCCTCGTGGTGCCGATGCGCATGTTCTCAGGCATGAACAACTTCTCGCTCATGTCCATTCCGTTCTTCGTGCTGGCCGCCGAACTGATGCGCATCGGCGGCCTGTCGGACCGGCTGATCGACGTGGCGCGGGCGCTCATCGGCTGGCTGCCTGGCGGCCTGGCCGCCGCCACGGTGGTCGCCTGCCTGATGTTCGGCTCCATATCGGGATCCAGTCCCGCCACCGTCGTTGCCATCGGCACGATCATGTATCCGGCCATGGTCAAGGCGGGTTACGATCGCTTCTTCTCGATCGGGCTCGTGACCACCGCCGGCACGCTCGGCCCCATAGTGCCGCCTTCCATCGCGCTCATCATCTATGGTTCCGTCACCGGCACCTCGGTCGGCAAGCTGTTTGCCGCTGGGCTTTTGCCTGCGCTGGTGATCGGTGGGCTGCTGATCGGCTATGCGTGCTGGTATTCCGCCCGCAAGGGCTATCCGCGCGATCCGTTCCCCACCCTGGAGCGCATCGTCACTGCATTCAAGCGAGCGGCATGGGGGCTCGGCCTGCCCGTGATCTTGTTGGGTGGAATCTACACCGGCGTGTTCACCCCGACCGAATCCGCCGCCACCGCCTGCATCTATGGCTGGTTCATCGGGGCTATTGTCTATCGTACCATTTCTGTGCGGGAAACGCTGGTCATCCTGCGCAATACCGGCCTGCTGGCCGGGCCGCTGCTGTTGATCACCGCTGGCGCCTCGGCCTTCTCATGGCTGCTGGCAACGACCGGCGCCCCTTCGCAACTGGCCAGCCAGATCCTGTCGGGCACCGACAATCCGGTCCTGATCGTGGCGTTGTTCAACCTCATCCTGCTGGTGGCGGGTTGCTTCCTCGACAGCGCCTCCGCCATCATCATCCTCGGCCCGCTGATGCAACCCATCGCTCAGCAGGTCGGCGTCGATCCGATCCATTTCGGCATCATCATGCTGGTCAACCTGTCGGTGGGGATGCTCACCCCTCCTGTCGGCCTCAACCTGTTCGTTGCCATGGGCGTCGCCAAAATGACCCTGTTCGAGGTTTTCAGGGCCGCCTTGCCGACGATTTTGCTTATGATGGTGGCCCTGCTTATCGTGTCCTACATTCCAGTCCTCAGCATGCTGCTGCCGAACATCTTGTACTGAGGCTGCAAAGGCCGATCCGCCAAACGGCACCGCGCATCTGCGCGATGCTTCAGACTGCTGACAAACCCCGTCGATTTTCGGCGGGGTTTGTCATTATGGGTCTGAATGGATCAATTTCAGGATGATTTGTTGGGAGCGCGCCTGCCTCAGGCGAGGTAGTGGCTATGGGCTCATCGCCAGGCCCCGGGCGAATTCGACAGCGAATGTCCGGGCTATTGCGGCGCCTACCGCAAGCAGACGGTCGGCTTGCGGCACCCCAACTGCCAGTCAGCAACGCGCCCCATGTCGGCCATAAAGATCAGGTTCGCGGCTTCCTGAGAGCAGACATCGCCGGCGATCACGCTGAAGGTCGCGGTTGCGCCACTTCCGGACATCCGTGGTGCATCTCAACAGCGGACGTTCTTCGTACGACCGGATGCGACCCGTCGCCTCTGCTCAAAGCCTGGGCGATGAAGGTGTTCGAACTCGGTGAAATAGTCGGCGACGCGGCGTTGCCGGCCGCCGCGTCGCCGCCTGCTGGCGGCACCCACCTCGCGCGATCCGCTTACGCTTATCGAGGCCCTTTGAACCGCAGCATAACTCCCCATTGCTATCGCATCAGCATGAGCCCGAGAAATACGGCGGCAAGGGAGCCGGCGACCGACACGAGCACGTAGAGCAATGCCACAACGGGCTGCCCCCGTTCGTAGAGATAAGCTGTATCGAGCGAGAAGGCCGAGAAGGTAGTGTAGCCCCCAAGGACCCCTGTCATGAAAAAAATCCGCCAGGCCTGAGCCGCTTCTCCCTTGGGGGCGAAGTAGGCGGCAAGCAGGCCCATCACGAACGAGCCCACGATGTTGACTGTCAGCGTGCCGACGGGAAAGGCGAGCCCGAAGATACGAACCGCAGCAACGTTGACGCCGTAGCGAAGCGCCGAGCCGATGCCGCCCCCTAGAAAAACGAGAACAGTAGGGAACATCGCAGCACCTGATGGTAGTTGCGGGAGGCTTGCGCTTGAGACGTCATGTCCCGCCAACGGCAACGCTCGGCTCACAACCATCCGGCGTTCTCGCGGCCGCATGCCCATGCTGTACTAGTCAGCGGGCAGGACGCCATCGGAAGCAAATTTGCTCCGGCATCGGTGGGGAACGAGGCGGCCGTACGACGGCAGTCCTGCCCTGCATGGCCATGATAGACCGCCTTGATGGGCGGGACCGGCGGCGCACCAGGCCGTCGGTCGCTGGACTACCGGTGGCCAAAGCTGCTTGTCACGCAACAGTTGCAGAGGCCGGCGCCATGAAGCCGGGACTGTGTCGGCGCGGCAGCCTCGCATTGCCATTGCTGCCGGCTGACCACGCGGGGCTCGTGAGCGCTGCGCTCGTTCCGCTCATGGGCGTAACGGACCAGAGGATTCACGCCCCGGCCCCAGATATAGGGGGCCGAAACTGTCCGTGGAGCCGGACTTCCGCAGAGCGGGCACGCCGCGTCCTCGGCCGCCCGGTCCATGCTGCGCATGTCGGTGAACTCGCCACAGGTCAGACAGGCGAAAGAATAGATTGGCATGGCTGTGATCTCCCGAATGGCTGAGCGCCGCGATCTCATCTGTCAGGTCGGGGGAGGGACCGGGCCGCCTGGCATCAGGCCGCTGAGCAGCAGGTAGCCGGGGATCCATCCGGTGTAGATGCCCTGGAGCATGCATAGAAACCCTGTCGATCGCGTCAGCTGCGTGCGGCCAAGCGCCAGGATCAGGAAGAACAGGAACCAGAGGACGCCCCAGGATAGCCAGGAGATGCCGAACCAGATGTCCCAGGTGGATTTCGCATGCGCGAAGGTGTCCAGGAACACTGGAACCGTCGTGATTGCCACAAACAGGCAGAACCAGCCAAGGCCACGGCCATCCGCTCCGTTCCACCGGTTCCAGGCAACCCAAAAATACGTGAACGAAAAGAGCAGCGTCAGCGCCGCTGCCTTTATCGAGGCTGCGTTTGCGCCCGGCCCGAAGGCAAAATATAGCGCGACAATAAGGGTGAGCCCACCGACGAAGACGTCGATGACTGCAATCTCCCGGTCGCCGATCTTCCCCATGAGCCAGATGCCATTGAGGAAAAGAACTGCTCCCACCCAAAACAGAGCCAATCCGAGGATCATCACACGTTCCTCCCGCTTGATTGAGTGCCGCCCGAGCGCGGATGGCCCGCCTCGGGCGGATAAGTGCCCCTCAAGTGGTTACCGCCACATCGCGCTCTCCGGAAACCTGCCGGGTCGGTCCCGAGGCATTCGGACGAATGTCGAAGTCGAAGATTTCCGTCGGAATGGCGAGGGTGCAGCAGGCATTCGGGATATCCACGATGCCGCTGATGCGGCCCTCCACCGGGGCAGTCCCGAGAAGGACATAGGCCTGCTCGCCCGTGTATCCGAATTTCTTCAGGTACTCGATGGCATTCAGGCAGGCCCGGCGATAGGCAACGTGGGCATCGAGGTAATATTGTTTGCCGGTGGTCTCGTCCACCGAAATGCCCTCGAAAATCAGATACTCGGAAAAGCGCGGTTCGATCGGGCTGGGCTGGAAGATCGGGTTGGTGACGCCATATTTGCGGACGCCATCCTTGATGATGTCGACGCCGATATCGATAAAGCCGGCCATTTCGATGGCGCCGCAGAACGTGATTTCACCGTCACCCTGTGACCAATGGATATCGCCCATCGAGAGTCCGGCGCCCTTCTGATACACGGGGAAGTAGACCCGCGATCCACGCGACAGGTTTTTGATGTCGCAATTGCCGCCGTGCTCCCGGGGAGGAACGGTGCGCCATGCCTCCTTCGCGGCATCCTGAGCCTTCTTGCCCGTCATCTTGCCCATCAGGGCGGTGTCCGCGAACGGCGGAACGGCCAAGGGCGGTACCCGGTTCGGATCGGTGGAGATGAGCTCCGCCTCGCGCTTGTTGGCCCGCTCGAGGAGCTCGCGTGAGGGCAGCGTGCCGATCAGGCCCGGGTGAATGATGCCGGCCCACCGAACCCCCGGCACATGCCGCGAGGTGCAGTATATACCATGGAAGTCCCAAATGGCCTTGCGGGCCTGCGGGTAGTGTTGGGTCAGGAATCCGCCGCCGTTCTCGCGCGCGAATATCCCGGTGAAGCCCCATTGCGAGTCCGGCAAGGCACCGAGATCGAGCAAGTCGACGACGAGGAGATCACCAGGCTCCGCACCCTCCACACCGAAGGGACCGCTCAGATAGTGAACCCTGGTGAGGTCGACGTCGCGAACGTCGTTGGCGCTGTCATTGTTGTCGATCTGGCCGCCTGTCCAATCGTAGCACTCGACCCGGAATTCGTCTCCCGGTCGAAACGTCTCGACCATGGGAATGTCCGAATGCCAGCGATTGTGGGTTTTGAGCTCCGCCTGCTCGGGAGCCTTCGACAGATCGACTTTGAACGCTGTCTTGGGCATGGCTGTTTCCTCCCGTGGGGTTGGCAAAAAATCCGCACTCCGCGACTGTTGCGGAGGAAGGCGCTGGACGAATGGCCGTGTTCTGCCGTGGCTATCGGATCGCCTGCCAGCGGTTCACCGCCTTTTCGTTGATGCAATGCGAGTTTGAACAGGAAAGATGTAACTCATGCCGCCGCCTGTCATCACCTCTCGGGGTGACAAGGCCGAAGTCCGGGTCTGGGAACGAAGGCCGAGGTCATTCGGATCGACCCTGCAAGTCCCAAGCTGTAGTACCGAGCAGCCGCTGCAGATCAGACCACGTCCCCGTTTCGGTCTTGGCGTGAATACGCTTCATATGCGTGCGTGCCGTGTTCTTCGAGATTTGCAGGGCGGCGGCGGCCGCGAGCAGGCTTCGCTCGGTCAGGACCAGTGTGGCAAGCCGCGCCTCTGCCGGGGTCAGACGAAACAGGTGCCGCAGTTGGTTGATCGATGGCGAAGCGGATCGCGAAGGGTCGCGGATGAACACCGCAATCAGAGGTTGGTCCTTGTCGCCCCGGTTCGGCCTCGCTCCGATCGGGCATATCGTCAGCATCAGCGGCTGGCTGCTTGGGCGGCTTACGAACATCTGAACATCTGCGGGTGCGCACCCTCCATCGCTTGCCCGCGCCAGGACGGAGCTCAAATGATTGTTTTCCCTGGGAATAACCGCAGAGAGCCGGCCGGCCACGAGGAGAAGGCCGTCTCGTTCGGAGAGAAGGCACTTGGCAGCGGCATTGTGCATTTGCACGATACCGTATCGGTCGACGACCAGAACAGCCCCGGGGATGCGATCGAGAAGCCGTAGCCGCAGACTTGACTCCTCCATGGTCCGATTGAAAGAGATGGCTAAATCGAAGCTTCGCCGCAGATGAGGAAGGATCGCTGCCAGCAGGGCCCTGCGACTGTCTTCGAATTCCGGCATCCGGTCCTGGCGGAAGGCGATGAGGCAATGAACGACCGAGTCGTCTCGAGCTACGACTCCGATCAGCGCTTGGAATACGCGCTGTGGTCGCAACCACATGCGATAGAACTCCGTCGAAACGAGCTCCCAGGGCGGGACCAGCTCGGCACCCGACGTCACTCCCCCTGGGCCAAGACGGTGCCTGTCTCGCAACCAAACGTTCGACATGGAAAGATAGCGGTTTCGGAAGTCGGGCGTAATGCCGACGGCCTCTTGAATGTCCCCGGTGCCAGTCAGGACACTATGTCGAAAAAGGCCGATCTGACTTGCGTTCAGCTGCATATTGAGACGGCACAACAGGTCGGACCAGGCGCCTTCCCGCACCGCGGCGCCATAGGCAAGGTCGAGCAAAGGGTCGAGATCTAGCACGGTGTCTGACATGCCTTCCTCCGTCACCTGACTGGGTCGACAGGCAAAACCTTCGTTCTTGACGCAATTTCCTCTAGAGCTAACGCGGCAGTTCTACTTGGCCAGCCTTAACTCGACCGGGTATCATCATCGAAGCTCGCGGCGTTGTTTCAAAAATACGCCCTGGCGGCCGGCACACCGTCATCACAACCTTGCTGCCCGCAGCATAAGCGGGCGACCGCCATCGGCGATTATTCGAGCGGACGCGGAGACATCGACGTGCCACAAAGGCAACTGTTCATGTTGCGAACGGGAACCACAACGCAAAGGAACGGCTTGCCGGGATTGAAGAGGAATTCGACTGAAGGCTGGCACTCGCCAAATGACCTTGGGATGCGGCGAGCGGTCGCTTCAATGCGCCATGCTGCAAATTCGACGCAGCTACCTTGCAGCTAGCAATCGATAACTATACCGGAAGAACGGCAGTAAACGGCTTGGCTGCGGTCGTTGAAGCGATGCCAAGTGAACGTCGTTGTCGGGCCATGTGCGTTGGTTGCCTTGAACGGCCGCTTTCGAGAAGCCAGTCCGACTCAGGAGGGGCAGAAAAGGTTCACGTCACTATGATGCTCGGGCTGACCTATAGGTCCGCTTTTTGAGGCTCCGAGTTCCGAAGCTGCCGGACCGCTCTCGGCCCCCGAGCGGTAACGCTGGCGCCTCCGTTTCTCCATTGGCCAATCAAGGCCGAGGAGAACTCACATGGGTCACTCTCAATACGATGATGCTAGCCGTGAGCGCGCCACTTGGAATGCGGGAAAGAAGGTGGGAACCAAGCGTCCGCTTACCCAGAAACAGATCTGGGCTATTCGCTTCTTTCTTGATCGCGAAAGACGCATTCGGGACCGTGCTCTGTTCGATCTGGCTATCGACAGCAAGCTTCGCGGCTGCGACCTGGTCAAGATCAGGATTCGCGATCTAGTCGCCGGGCCGGAAATAAGGACCCGTGCGATCGTCGTTCAGCAAAAGACGGGTCGTCCAGTCCAGTTCGAGATAACCAGCGACGTGAGAGCCAGCCTTCTGGCTTGGCTCGAAAGACGTCGGGGCACCGTCGATGACTATGCATTCCCGAGCCGGATCACTCACTCCCGCCACACGAGCACGAGGCAGTACGCCCGCCTGGTTGACGAGTGGGTGACCGCGATCGGCCTGCGTCCAGAGGAGTATGGCACTCACTCGCTTCGTCGCACGAAGGCATCAATGATCTACAAGGCGACGGGCAATCTCCGCGCCATTCAGATCTTGCTCGGTCACTCCAAGATCGAGAACACCATTCGGTATCTTGGCGTCGATGTAGAGGATGCGTTGCTTTTAGCCGAGCGAACTGAAATCTGACATTGAAGCGGTCACCCGATGCACCACGGATGACCGCTTCGGCCTGTTGGAAAGGTTGGCTCTCCGGTCTGTCCCGGAGTGGAAAGCGGAATGACCGCTTTCGGGCGGGCATAGCAAGCAAGCGGACTTTCGGTCAGCCAACATGACCTACAGCTCTGCGCCTAATATCGGTCGTGAGACCAGCATGGCCTCGGCCGGAAGCAGACATTACGTGTGACCATGCCGAAGGTTGTGGTTTGCGCCGTGAGTGGTCATTCTGCTGAGCAGCGCGGATGGTAGCGACGAAGGTGCCGTATCATCCACCCAAGGCTCAGGATCCAGGCCAGCACGATCGCCACCGCCTGCGTTGGCGAGAAGCCCTCGGTGCCGGTAAGCCAGCGGAGGAAGGGACTCTCACACCATTTTCGGAGTACCTTGAATTTTCGAGCTCTTATCCGTGTTCCCGACACCACCGCTGAACTGCTAGGCAGCGACGCGGACCCATGTCGGTCGTTGAAATCAGCTTCAATGTTTTCTGAAGGCCGACGTTGTTGCTGGCTAGGCTAGATGGCGTTCTGCGCCTGGTCGCTGCTGGAAGCCCGCGCCTACGTACGCGGGCCATCTTTAGGGGGCCGCCCAATCTGAGCACTCAGATGCGAAGCCAGGCGCACCAAGTCAGCCTGCCGCGACACGCCCACTTTGGCAAAGATGTTGCCGAGATGGGTCTTTGCCGTGGTGCGCGCGATGCCGAGGGCAATCGCGCTTGCGGTCAGCGTGTGGCCGGCGAGCAGCATGCCGAGCACCTGAGTTTCGGTGCGAGTGAGGCCAAAGGCAACCCCAAGCACCTCCGCGCCATCGGCACCCGCATCGACGGTGCTGATGAAGACGGCTGCCCGTGCCCGCGGTTCGAGAAGTTTGCGTACCGTGCCCGCAGACAGCGGCAGCACGCTGGCAAGGGCCGGTATCTGGCCAAATTCCGTCAACCGCACCGCCAAGCCGATGCCGCCCATGGCGGGTTCGTTGCCGGCGGCAAGGCTGATCGCCGCATGCAATTCTATCGTCGCCTGCGCGACGCTGGTCTGCAACACGCCCGCCGCGCGGCGAACCGGCGCACCGGCCCGCAGCATGGCCTCGGCAGCGACGTTGACCTGCAATATCCGGGCGCGGCCATCGGTAAGCACCACGCCGGCTTCAAGGGAATCGAACAGCTGTCGCGCCGTGTCGACCTCCAGCGATTTCGCCTCCAGGATGTTGCTGATGGTGACGGCGCGCCGCAGATGCGGCGCTAGCAGTTGTCCCAGCCTGATCTCGCGCTTGGTGATCAACCCGACCGAGCGATGCCGCCCCACGCCGACCTGCGCATGCCGGGTGGGGTTGTGCAGCAGCACCATGCCCATTGAATCGACGATGCCCTGCGGGACGCACCACTCGACCACAAAGGGCGACGACGCGACGATCTCCGGTGGCAGGTCGCGCGAACGAACCTGCGGTTCATCCGGAGAGGAGGGAATGGCCTGTGGCAGCCTCTGCCACATGGCGAATTCCGCCTGATACGTGGCCTGCCTCTCCAGCCAGTGCGCCTCGACCCCTACGCTCTTGGCCAGCAGCACGCGCTTGCCTACCAGGTCGAACAACCCGAGTTGGGCATTGCAGGCGTTCGTCAGGCATCTAATCCGGTCGAGCGTGGCCTCCCAGCCTCCGGGATCGAGGGCGCAGTCATAGATCGCGCCGATCGTCTCGGACAAGTCTTCCTGCGACGGAAATTCACTCATGGTCGCATCCTCAGACACTCGTGAGAAGATCATCTTAGCCCAGCCGTCACAACCTGGGAAACACGTGCCCCGTCGCGCCGCAGTACACACGGACATGAGTTGGATTCGTATCCTCCAGTTGGAGGAAGCGCGGTGGGATGCCGATGTGGGAGTGTCCAATCCGCGAGGCTTCGCGACGAGAGCGAGGGCGTCACGGTCATCCGGTCTGGGACAACGCGCTCGACCTGCCAGCCATGGCTGACGGCATGATGTTGGTATCTTCCACGGAAGACGAAGCCATTGCGGCAATGCAGTTGCTCAACCAAGGCCGCTGGCCTGCTCAGGATGAGAGGCTGCCAGCATGAGGCTGGATGGTGATATGCTCGGATTTCAAGCTGGTCTTGCCTTTGGCTTCGCCTCAATGGCATCTATTGGCCCCAACAACCTGATGATGATGCGGGAAGGGGTGAAGCGCGGCCGCACTGTGATCGTGCCCAGTCTTGTCTGCGCAACGTATGTCGCGCTGATAGTGGCATCACTCGCATTTACAGTAATGGCCGGAAGCATAGACCCGAGCGTTCATGCCGTGCTTCTAGCACTTGGCTTCGCAGCCATCTGCTGGTTCGCGTTCCTTTCGTTTCGTGCTTTCGTCAAGGGGCGGGAGTTCGAAGACGGGGCCGCAGTGCGGGAGAGCGGCTCGTCCTGCATCGTCCGGGTTTTGAGCGTGGTGTGTCTGAACCCGCTCACCTATCTCGAATTGTTCTTTATTCCGGCAGCCTTGCAGCAGTCATTCGACACCGAAACCGAACGGCTGCAATTCGTGACGGCTCTTGTCTTGACAAGCATGCTCACCTGCTATGGCTTTTCGTTTGGCGGTGGGTTCGTCGCCTCGTTCCTCCGAAACAGGACCGGAACCCGGATCTTCGATCTTGTTTCGGGGTTCATCCTCGCGAGCGTAGCTGCCTCTGTTGATTTCCGCCAGGAACTGACCCGGGATTAGCGAATATTTCCATCGAGAAGTGACCCATGTTTGAACCTTGCCCCGCGTGTTTTCAGCGGGGGCTATGGAGTGATCGACATGGCGTTA
>NZ_JBDZDS010000015.1:0-56126 GCF_040045035.1 Mesorhizobium sp. KR1-2
GCCTCGTGTTCCTTCAAAATCCCGATGATCTGCTCATCCGAGAAGCGGCTGCGTTTCATGTTCTGGTCCTTTCTTTGGGCCAGAACGAACTTCAATCCGGATCAAGTCAAAGGGGCAACGTCATCCGACCTTGCTGCGGAAATGCATCAGACGGCTTGATTCGGGCCGAAAACTGACGGTCCACTTCAAAGTAAAGGAGGCTGGAAAGCTGCCAGCCCGCTCTCGACCTGTGGCAGTCATCCGGGCTTGCTCGCACAATGGCGTGAGTTGACTCATTGCGCCGCGCCAGCGCGATTTCGCTGCCCGAAAGCCGACATCACTCGCAATCAGTGGTTCTGAACACAAGCGGACTGACGAGGGATGGCCGGCCTACCGCGTAGCGACTAGGTTGGCCTGCTCGCGTAGCCTAAGATTTTAGGGCTCCGAGTCGTCGAGAAAGGGCAAACCTTTAGCAGCGCCTCGTTTGCGTACCCGAGCCGCCCATTCGCTTGTCGCCTTACGATAGTGCGACAGGTGCTCTTCGCGCCAGCCTCTGTCCGGCTTCGACATGGCGAAGCTCTCCATCAAGAACACCCTGGAAATCACTCGGCCCTCGAAGCGTTCTCGGTGGTGTACGCCATGTCGCGCGCGAATCTCGTTTTCGAATTCTCGGTCGAATTATAGAGGCTTCCTCACTGATACATCCGCGGAATATGGTCTGCCCATGTCTTTTCTCTGATCAGTTCGCCGTTCTTCCGCAAAGTCTTAGTGAAAGTGACGTGGAAATATAAGGCATCCGACTCGATCCGCGCCTTGGTCGAGAGGTCTATTTCATTGCCCTTGATGGTAAAAATATTTCTACGTTCGCCTTGGTAGCGGGCGTTGGCGGGCATGGCGTCATTGACGTCCCATCGGTATGACTCGCTGGATCGGTATTTGTCGTCACGAATGATCCAGGCAATGTCGTTGGCGGTCGTGAATGTCGAATCGCCGGTTTGTTCATTGCGGAAACTGTTGAAAACAGGGCCGTTATTTTCCAGCTCTTTGCCAAAAGGTGCCGCATCACTGGGCTCCGGCGGGGGGAGGATACAAGCCTGGGTCGTTTCGTTTTGCATCGGCACCACCGGCAATTCGAGCCATGTGTCGTTGCTCAGCAAAAGACTGGTGGCGCCCGGCGTAGGACTGGGCCAGATCATGGGAAATTGCGCGTTGGCGACGGCCAGGCGGATACGATGGCCGGGTTTGAAGCGCCATGTGGTGAAGTGAACCGAGGTGGTCAGCGTAGTCGGTTCACCGGATATCAGCGCCGCAGGCTCAAGCCGCGAAAAACGCTGGGAAGGATTGATGATCGCGCCGCTAACCAAGGACACCTTGCCATCCGGAGCAACATCCTCCAAACGCACTGTCCACTGGTAAAAAGGAGCATCTGCGGCCACGCGCAAGCGCACTTGCGGCATGCCCATGATTTCCAGGGCCTCGGCCAAGGGGGCAGAGTCGTAGACCAGGCTGTGGGCATCATCCGTTGCCATGTCGCCCGTTTGCTCGCCCCACCAACCACCAGCTGCCATCCCGATGCCGGCGCGGTAGAGCAAGGTTTGGGCGGTTTCCTGCGCTGCGGGGACATTACCCAGATGTTGCGCGGTTTGAGGGTAAAGGCGTTGGGTGGTGCTGCCGTCCGATGGCCACTGCTTATCGCAGCGCCAATAACCGGGGACAGTAGTCAGATCGGTGGCAGGCGCGTGCCCCGTACGCATGAATGCCATCCAGCGAGGCTCATCCAGAATTCCATTGTCTATTCCTTTGAGCCAGTAATCCCACCAGCGCAGGGCCCTTTGCCGCCACTCGTAGTTGGGGCCGGGCACGCCGTATTCAGGCCATGCGTGGTTCCATGGCCCGATTTCCGCAATGACCGGCGCCTTGGCGGTCCGACCCACATCCATGACGAAATCCCGGTAGCCGTCGAGCAATCCCCCGATCAGATAGCTTGGAACCTCCAGGGGTGCTTTGAACCTGAGGGACTCCTTGCGCCAAAAATCGCCATCCTGTTGCTGGCGCAGCCAGGTGAATATCCAGGGCTCCCTGTCGAAACGATTCCGGAAATAATCTTCATCAATGCGGTAGTCCGGGCTTTGCGGCATCGAATTATCGGTATCAATTTGATGCGCATAGGAATCTATGTGCAAAGCGCCGTCGATGTAGTGCACGTCATTGTAGAAAAGGTCGGTCGACCCATGCGCCGCAATGATTGCCTTGAGCGCAGGCGGTTTTCTGTGGGCCGTCATCAGTGAGTTGAAGGCACTCCATGAAAGGCCATACATTCCCACATTGCCATTGGACCAGCTCTTTTTGGACAGCTGGGCGATCAACTCCTCCGCATCGGAAATCTCCGCTTCAGAATACTCGCTTTCGGGGATGCCGCCCTCACTGCCTCCCGTACCGCGCACATCCACACGGGCGACAACATAGCCGCGCTTGGCAAAATATGAGCCATATTCATAATCGCCAAGCGCGAAAAAATCATCCTTGCGATAAGGCAGCATTTCCATAATCACCGGGAAAGTTTCTCCGGGCTCTTTGGCCACGGGCCGGTAGTAGGTCACGGCCAAGCGCACGCCATCTTTCATTTCGAGCGTGCTGTTCTCCAGAAAAAATTCGTAGTGCGTGGCGTCCGCTGACGCCGCGGCCTCTCCAGAGCAGCCGAATAAACCGCCTATGAGGAATAGACAAATTGCTAGTTGCCCCAAGATGTTTGCGCTCCAAGCTATCATTTGTCCCCATGGTGTTTTGTGTTGTTTGCAGCTGCTAATGGCACGTGTCAGCCTGGTGGTTGATTCACGGCTTCGGCGCCCGTGTGCAATCGCCCGCACTCATGACAGTGGCCGTAGTTCTGCGCAAGTCGGTGGATGACGGCAGCTTTACCATCAGCCCGACAATGTCAGGCCGCATCAAGTCCCGCACCTTCTTGCGGCCTAACAGTGGGATGATGTTGTGGTCGATGGCGCCTTGGTAGCCGGTGAGGGACAGTCTGCGCAGATCGCTATTCGTGGCAGCTCGAGCGCCGTCGTTTCCGTGCTGATGGGCCTCGGGGGATAGCCGTAGCGGCCATACTGGAGAGCGAGGGCCGTGATGTCGGCGGTCAACGCCGCTTCGTCATCCGGTGTCTTGGCGACCTTGCGCTGCGTGGACCGATGCTGACCGAGAACCCGGCAGGCCCGTCGCTCGGACACGCCCAGTTCCTCAACGACATGATCCACGCAAGCGCGGCGGCGGGCGGGGCTTAGAAGTTTCCCTTGGCAGCTTCGGCCAGGATCATCTTGTCCAGGGTGAGATCGGAAACAGCACGCCGGAGCCGAGCATTCTCCGCCTCCAGCTCCTTCAGCCGCTTCACCTGATCGCCTTTCAGGCCGCCGTATTCAGCCCGCCATCGATAACATGTAACTTCCGTCACGCCTATCGACCGGATCGCCTCCGCCAGCGACTTGCCTTGCGCACTCAGCACGTCAACCTGACGCAGCGTCGTGACGATCTCTTCTGCCTTGTGTTTTTTCCCTGCCATTTCAATGTCCTTCTGAGGCTCACAAGCCATACTTCAAGAAGGATCGCTTTTCTGGGGGCAGACCACGCCGATAAGACCATATTTTCGAGGCGACTACATCTATTGTAGCATGTGCGCAAACGGCGATTAACCTACTTCAAAGAAATGACTACAGCTTATACTGACATTTGTATATTTCTACTTGGATGACTTTGTTTCAATCTCTACTGCAATAATTCGCAATTTAATTCAGTCAAAATGACTAACATTACGCTTGACTGAACACAAAAGGGCATAAAGCGAGCCTAACACCAGAATAGTATTGTATTTTTCATGCGAGCCACGCAGATAACTTTCCATGAGCGAACAAACGCTTCTCCAATTCGTCAAATCCCCCCCAATATGCGTTAGCTTGAGCATTGCTGACGTAGATTCCGATTTCCTAGGGATAACCCCAAAGCATTATCCGCCCGATACGGTCTTCGACCGCCAAGGAGACACCCGCCCCCGAGTGTTCATCATCAAAAGCGGCTGGGTGTGCATCTCGCGCCATCTTTCCAACGGAAACAGGCAGATCATTGATGTTCCCCTCGCCGGGGATGTGCTCTTCATACCTTCCCTTGATGGAGGAGGCGCCAACTCCCTCACCTCCCTCTCGGAGGTATCGGTGTTCGAGATTTCCGGACAAGTATTCAGGAAGGCGCTTGATCGCCATCCAATGCTAAGCGCGCTGTTTTCACGGATTATTGCGCGTCAGCACTCGATCGCTGTTGAGCGCCTGACCAGCGTCTGCCGGCGTAACGCCCTCGAGCGCACGGCGCACTACCTGCTCGAACTGGGCGAGAGGCTGGGGGCCGCCGGCGCAATTACCGAACACGGCTACAGCTGCCCGCTCACGCAGCATGACTTGGCCGACGTGCTCGGCCTCACACAGATCCACATCAATCGCATCCTGCGAGAATTGCGCGAGAGAGAATTAGTTTCGTTTCGCGCCGGCACGGTCGAGTTCTTGAGCCGGCCAAAACTCGTCAACCTCGCGGGTTTTGAAGGGGGCTATCTCCACTACAATTGGACCTACGGACTTCACCAAATCGGAGCATCGCGACAGGCCTCCCACCACCCGCCAGCGCGCAAGACTTTCAAGACTTGAATCCAGCGCGGTTGGAAGCCCGAAGGACGGATAGCAGCACCACTGATGACGGGCATAGCCACTGCGTGGGCGAAGTTCTCATCATCATTTCAGATTAATCTATGTTAATGAAAAGATTCACAATATAGCTATCGTCGTATAAAGTTCTCCCGATCGTGGTAGGAAAGCACCATCTGGAGAATATACAGGGACCATCTAAATAATCCTTCCGCCTAAGCGCCACACTGGCGCACCTGGCAATATAAAATCAACTAACCAATGGGCCGATTAATCACCGAAGGGGTTATCCGTGTGCTGAAAGGACAAGTACTCCGATGGAGATCAACGTAGGACAATATCGGGGCCATTCGAGCCCTGCTCATACCAGGAGCAACCTTGAAACAGTGCCGGTGGGTGGCGAGACCGAAGACCACCCCCATGAACGCTTGCTGATTATCGATAGTAGGGCGCTCGATCGCGAGTGTCTCGCTAACGCACTAGTCCACCACGATATCGGAATGGAAATTTCGGCCTTGGGGTCCATCGGAGAATGGCGAACGCAGAGCTACCTGCATTCTACGCCGGCAGCAATTCTCCTAAACCTGGGCGGCAGGAAAGCAACGGACCCCAGCGTGACAGCGGAAATCTCGGCACTTACTGCCGAGTTCAAATCGGTTCCCGTCGTCATACTGGCCGATACCGATGACGTGAAACAGGTGGTCAAGGCACTGGAAGTCGGCGCACACGGCTACATCCCCACCTCCGTCGGGGTCGAAGTCTGCATTGAAGCGATCAACCTGGCCATCGCGGGCGGCATCTTCGTTCCAGCTAGCAGCCTGCTGGCCATGCGGCACCTCGTGGACTCCAGCAGCCAGGACGTACAGCCATTGGCCGGTATGTTCACGCTCCGCCAGGCGGAGGTCGTGCAAGCGCTGCGGAGGGGAAAAGCCAACAAGATCATCGCGTATGAGCTGAAATTGCGAGAAAGTACCGTCAAGGTCCATATCCGCAATATCATGAAGAAGCTGAAGGCGACCAACCGGACAGAGGTTGCCTACAAGCTGAACGATCTCTTCCAAGGGGAGGCCTAGGGACCTTGGTCTTGGCCTTCAGACTGCGGACCGCAGGCCACAGCAGTCTCCCGCATAAGCAATCCTTGCGGGAGACGCTCCATCACGGACGCCTGCCACGGCCCTTAGCGTTACCATTGAGGCCCATGCGAAGCCAGAATGGTCATGAGCGGCTACCATTTGCGTGAACATGTGCCGCATGTCGCGATGACCGAAGTCGAGTTTTCCCCAGAAATAAAGCCGACCGAGAACGTAATACTTGAGGCCAAGTCAGTATATTGATAATTACCTAAATATTGGCAATTTCCATTATGACATTTTGTTTTCGCGAGTGGGGGGCTGCTCAAATGGACAATATGATGCGATTGGGCAGCGCGGGGCTGCAGGACTTTTCCTTTATGAATGTCCGCCTGGCAACTGTCGCCAATGGGGAACATGGACTGCTGGTCATGAAATCGGACCAGCTCGTCGCCGTTCTGACCCAGGTCGATGAAGAAGTTTATTCGGTAAAGGGCGGCTGGTTCCTGGAGACAGGGTTCGGCAAGCTCGGGGGACATCATCGGCTGTTCGCCTCCCTCGACGAGGCAACATCCTGGATTGCCGACCGTTTTGAGGCAGACGGGCAGCAAGTGCTCGAAGCCGACGCAGCCTAAAATCCAACGGTTTCCATGCGAGAGCGGCGCGGGCGAGCTTTCTCCTGCTCGGGCCCGGGCGGCGATCGTTATCCCGCGGTTCCCACAGGCTTGGGCGCCGTCTGGCAATGATCAGTGCCGCAGCCCACGGCTTGGATTCCCGCTGCGCGCCCGTTCGTGCGATCCAGTTAAACGCTTACCACGAGGAGACACGTGGTGATACTGCAGACTAGCATTCTAGCGCCGGGGCGACCCTTTAGACATAGCAACCACATTGCGAGGTTGCATTTCGTTCCAGGCCCGGCGCTCGGACTTCAGCCCTGAAATCCAAAAGCATCAGTCCTGAGGCCAGATTTTCAGGTGACGATCGTCGTAATCGAGGCAGCGACCAAAAGGCCAGCCACGACGAGAAGCGCGCCGTAGATCGTCGGTTTGTTGAAAAGCACGGCAAAGGCCGAGCCCCAAACCACGATGGCCGATGCCAGTGCATACAGGAAGGCCGGCTTGTTACTCCAGGCTATGCCTATCGCCATCAGCCCGGCCACTATGAGTGCGCCAAAAAGAAGCATGATCGACAGCGCGAATTTTTCGACCGAATCCATTGCTCAACCTCTCCTCGTCGATGACGAATGTGCCGGATCGCAGCGGCTTGGGCAATGCCTGTCCATACCTCAATTTTTGGGGGCGGCTCGTTGCTTCAAGGCGTGCTGGCGCGCAGCCGCCAGGCGCGCACGAACAGGCTGAGCGCGTAAAGCACCAGCAGGACGGTTATGACGCGCACCAGAGTTACCGCGCTGGAAAGCGGGATGAAGATTAGCGCCAGTCCGAACAGGATGTAGAGGCCGCCCCCGAACAAGGAGGGCCAGAGCCGTGAACGGCGCTCGCGATCCATCATCGAGGAAAGAATTTCCATGACGCCCACCAGGATCGCAACCAGCCCCACGAGCCCTGCGAGGAAGCCCATGGTGAAGATGGTGAGGAGGAAGGAGCCGGACAGCACCATGAGCCCGGCGACAATCGCGAGAGCGTTGCGCACGACGCTGAACCAGAATGTCGTCGTTTTCCTCGGACCGGAGTAGGTCGGGGTCGCCAGCCCGAGTATGCCGTCCACCAGAAGCAGGCCTCCGCCTGCGAGGACGAGGAACGTGACGGCCTGTTCCGGAAACATGAAGGCGACGATCGCGGCAGCGATCATCAGCAGTCCGCGCAAAGCGGTCAGGGTCGCTGCAAAACGTTCGGACTCTACCGCTGCCATCGTCGATGGTCCCTGGCGCTTCCATTCCCTGCGGCAATGAAGCCTCAATTCCAAGGACTTGGCAAGAGTGGGCAGGGGAGCCTCGGCTTAACCTCTTGTTGACCATGGGCGGCCATGATGCCCGCAACCACGGCTGCCATGCACCGTGACTGCCCCCTTGCTTTGACTATAGAGGAGTTGGAATGAGCAATCGTATCGTCATGCGCACCGGTGAGGCCCTGGCCGCAGGCGGCCCTCCCGGCACCGCGTCTGAACCGGAAGTGGTGATCGGCGAACTCGACGGTCCTGTCGGCACCGCCCTTGCCACCCTGACCGGCGATCAGGTTGCCGGGCATACCCGGGTCTTCGCGCTGCTGAACACCGACATCATGGTTCGTCCCGTCACGCTGTGCGTGTCCAAGGTGACGGTGAAGAGCTCGCGCTACACCAATATCCTGATGGGCACGGTGCAGTTCGCGATCGCCAATGGCGTTCTCGATGCCGTGCGCGCAGGCTTCATCCCGAAGGAGAAGGCCAACGATCTCGGCATCATCTGTTCGGTCTGGCTGGCGCCGAGCGTGATCGACGACCAGAACCTCGACCATCGGATTCTGTTCGACCTGCACCGGAAGGGAACGACCGAGGCCATCCGCAAGGCCATGGCCAACGAGCCTTCGATCGACTGGCTGCTCGAGAACCAGGACAAGATCATGCACAAGTACCACCAGATGGGACTTGACGGTAAGATCTGACGTCTCAGCATATTGGGCGGAGAAATTCGCCTGAAAACAAGCCGCCGCCTCGCAAGGGACGGCGGCTTTTGCTTGCTTGGCACCCGGCAAAAGAAAAGGGCCTCGGCGATGCCGAGGCCCTCCGATGGCAGCTGAAGCTGCGTATCAGAACTTGAAGTTGATGCCGGCGCGGACCGTGTGGAAGTTCAGCTTCCGGTTGAGATCGAGATTGACGTCGTCGTCGATCGCGCCGTTGAAGAGGTTGGCCTTGCCGAGATCGGTGTACAGGTACTCGGTCTTGAAGGTGACATTGTCGGTGACGGCATACTCAGCACCGGCGCCGATCGTCCAGCCAGCCTTGGTCTTCTTCTTGCTCACGTCGAAGGCTTCGCCATCGATCGAATCGTGGGCGTAGCTGGTCGTGCGACCATAGGCGAGACCGCCCGTAGCGTAGGCCAGGAAACGATCCGTGGCGACGACGCCCATGCGAGCGCGCACGGTGCCGTACCAGTCAAGTTTGGTGCCCATTCTGCCGGCGATGATCTCGTCCCCGTCATCGTCAGTGGCGGAGAATTCAGCCTTGACGTTGGAGCCCTGGAGGTCGGCTTCGAGACCGACAACGAACTGGTCGATCTGGTAGTTGTAGCCAACCTGGCCGCCGCCGACAAAGCCGTTGGCGTTGAGATTGAACGAGCCGGACTCGACGCCATCCACGTCGGTCACGGTGGCCAGGTGCTTCGCCTTGCCGCCGGCATAGCCGGCGTTCAGGCCGATATAGGCACCGGTCCAGCTGAAGATCGGGGTCACGGCTACCGGAGCCGGCGGCTCATAGGAGACGACATCAGCCGCAAAGGCGGTGGACGACAGAAAAGCGACAGCTGCTGCGAGGCCGAGAGTATGCTTGAACTTCATGATCCTACTTTCAAATCCTACTTTCAAATTGCATCGGGTGGCTCCGTTTACACGCTATAGCTGCAATAGGCTGTGACAAACCGGCAACAATCGCGGCTTTGCTTTGGCGTGGTAAACAAACACTTTCGGGCTTGGCGGCTGCGCCACTGAGCTAATGCTGCGGCGGTTTGAGAGGTCGCGCGAGGTGACGCATGGTGAGGGGAATAACCATGTCGAGTGCGGCCGCTTTGTGACCTTCGATTTTCAATCTTTCCTCGGGAGGAGCCATAAAAATCCTCGGCAACATGGCTCCTTCACTGCAATATTTAACCATCGGACAGTTTGTGGCGGTTGCAGGGAGTTCCGGCCGAGCGCTCATACCTTTATCTGGGGGCAGCCGGGACTTATTGCGTGGATTGAGGGGATGGTCGACCGGTTCGGGTGGATCGTCTGGCTCTCCGTCACACAAAAGAACACCTAGATCAGGAGCAGTTTGAATGATTGGTACAACGGCCCTATTGGGCAAATATTCGGGTCGGTACGGGATGCGCGCCCTTGCGGTCACCGCCGCCTTCGTCGGCATCCTCTCCACCAGCTCAGTCCTCCAGGCGGCCGATGGCTACGACGCGGACGCGTCGATCAAGATCGGCTCGCTCTACGAGCCGCAGAACCTCGACAACACCGCAGGCGCCGGCCAGGGCGTCAACGAGGCGTTCAACAGCAACGTCTATGAGGCACTGTTCCGCCTGACCGACTCGGGCTCGGTCGAAAAGGTGCTCGCCAGCGACTATAAGGTCAGCGACGACGGCCTGACCTACACGATCACCCTGCTGCCGGGCGTAAAGTTCCATTCGGGCGAGCCGCTGACCGCCAAGGACGTCAAGTACAGTATCGAGCGCGTGGTCGCTCCCGATTCCAAGAGCTCGCGCAAGAAGAGCCTCGAGCCGATCAGCTCGATCGCGACGCCGGACGACAACACGGTCGTCATCAAGCTTGCCTCGCGTTCGATTTCGCTGCCCTACAATCTGAGCTATGTCTGGATCGTCAACGACGCCGCGGCCGACATTACGGCGAAAGAGGACGGCACCGGCCCCTACAAGCTGGAAGACTGGCGCCGCGGCTCGACCATTTCCCTCAAGCGCTTCGACGGCTATTGGGGCGAAAAGCCGACCAATGGCGAAGTGGTGTTCACCTACTTCACCGACGCGACCGCGCTCAACAACGCGCTGCTGACCGGCGCGGTGGACATCGTCACCAGCGTCCAGAGCCCGGATTCGCTTGCCCAGTTCAAGGACAATCCTGAGTTTAAGGTCAGCGAAGGCCAGTCCACCACCAAGGAACTGTTCGCATTCAACGATCGCGTCGAGCCCTTCAACGACGTCAAGGTGCGCAAGGCGATTGCCCGCGCCATCGACAAGAAGAAGCTGCTCAACTCGATCTGGGGCGAATACGGCACGCTGATCGGCTCCTTCGTGCCGCCGACGGACCCGTGGTATGTCGACCTGACCGGCGTCGATCCGTATGACGTGGACAGCGCTAAGGCATTGCTCGCCGAGGCCGGCCATGCCGATGGCTTCACCTTCACGCTCGACACGCCGAACTACGACCCGCATCCGATCGTCGCCCAGTTCATCAAGAGCGAGCTGGCCAAGGTCGGCATCACGGTCAACATCAACGTGATCACTGCCAACGAGTGGTACACGAAGATCTACAAGGCGCATGACTTCCAGGCGACGCTGCAGGAGCACGTCAACCACCGCGACATCGTGTTCTACGGCAATCCCGACTTCTACTGGGGCTACGACAATCCCAAGGTTGTCGACCTGATCAAGTCGGCCGAGACCAGCGCCACGACGGATGAGCAGACGGCCAAGCTGACCGAGGCCAACCGCACCATCGCCGAGGATGCGGCCAGCAGCTGGCTTTATCTCTATCCGCAGATCGTGATATCGAAGGCCAACGTCAGCGGCTATCCGGTCAACGGTCTGAACTCGCAGTTCTTCGCCTACGGCATCAAGAAGAGCGCGGACTGACCCTGACACGCTGACACCGTCGCCTTATTAGGGGCGTCGACCTGTGCTGTATCGAACATCGTGCGGAAGCCCTTCCGCACGATGTTTCCGTTAGGGCATGATCCCGAAGAGTTGCGGACTTTTCGGACAAGATCATGCTCCAAAGACAAAAGTTTGGAGCGAGATGGCGTTTCAACGAGAAGCCACCTCGCTCTAGGGACGAAAGGAATCGCCATTTTTTCCTACGTCGTTCGGCGACTTGGCCTTCTGGTGCTGTCGCTCTTCATTGCTTCGCTGGTTCTCTTCGTTTTGCTCAGGCTGCTTCCGGGCGATCCGGCCAATGCGCTGCTGTCGGTCGGAGCGGACCCGCGGCAGATCGAAGCGGCGCGCGAGCAAGTCGGATCGAACCTGCCGCTTGGCGAACAATTCCTGCGCTTCCTCGGAAACCTCGCACGCTTCGACTTCGGCAATTCTTTCATCAGCCGCGCGCCGGTGGCTGACGAGATCGCCGCGCGACTGGCGGTGACGCTGCCACTGGCGCTGCTCGGGTTCATCCTTGCCATTGCCATCGCCGTGCCGCTCGGCATCGTCTCCGCCGTCAAGGCAGATCGCTGGTACGGCGCGCTGATCTCGACCGTCTCGCAGCTTGGCATTGCCATTCCCGTTTTCTGGGTCGGCATCCTGCTGGTCATGGCCTTTGCCATCAATATCCGTATTTTCCCGTCCGGCGGCTTCCCCTCGCGTGGCTGGCACGCGTCGGTCGAAGCCTTGCGGGCTCTGACGCTGCCGGTGCTGACCATCGCCATCGTCATGTCCGCCTCGCTGCTGCGCTACGTGCGCGCGGCAACGCTGGACGTTCTGGGCAGCGACTATCTGCGTACCGCGCGTGCGCTGGGTGCCGGCTTCACCGAAGCCTTCGTTCGCCACGGCATCCGCAACGGGGCCGTGCCCGTCATCTCCATTCTCGGCATCGAGCTGGCGTCCACCTTCCTCGGCGCCGTTGTGATCGAGCGTGTCTTCACGCTGCCCGGCCTGGGGTCCATGCTGCTTCTCGGTATCGAGCAGCGCGACTATCCCAATGTGCAGGGCGTGCTTTTCGTCTCGACGCTTCTGGTGCTCCTGGTCGGCTTTGCGGCCGATCTCGTCCAGCGGCTGATCGACCCCAGACTGCGCGACAAGGTGGGAGCGGGGTCATGAGCGCCGCCGAAGAACTCACGCCCGCGACGGTTTCGAGCGAGCGCAAGTCGCGCTGGTCGCCGACCCTCACCATCGGCCTGATCCTGGTCGGCATTCACGTCGTCCTCGCGCTGCTCACGCTTTTCTGGACGCCCTACGATCCGGCAAGCATGACCGGCGGCCGGCTCGAACCGCCATCCTTCGCCCATTGGGTGGGCACCGACCGGCTGGGCCGGGATTTTTTCACCCAGATCATGATCGGCTCGCGCATCGCGCTCATCGTCGGCGCGGGCGCGGTCGCCATCGGCGCGGCCATCGGCGTCACCATTGGGCTGCTTGCCGCCTTTGCGACGCGCCTGCTTGACGATGCGCTGGCGGCCACGCTGGACATCCTCATCGCCTTCCCGACGCTGCTGCTGGCAATGCTGGTGGTGGCGGCAAGCGACAGCGCAAGCCTCTGGACCGCGATACTGGCGCTCGGCATCGCCATGTCGGCAATCGTGGCGCGGCTCACCCGCATCCTCGCCAAGCGCGTGCTGCAGAACGACTACATCACCGCCTCGCGCACCTCCGGCACGTCGTGGCCGGGCGTGGTGGTCAGGCACGTGCTGCCCAACATCTGGCCGACGCTCAGCGTCAATTTCGCGCTGCAATTCGGTATCGCGGTCATTGCCGAAGCCTCGCTGTCCTATCTCGGCCTCGGCGCGCCGCCGCCCAATGCCTCGTGGGGCCGCCTGCTGCAGGAAGCGCAAGGCACGGTCTACACGGCCCCCATCGGGGCCATCGCGCCGGGCATTGCCCTGGTGACGCTGGTGATCGGCATCAACCTCTTGGCCGACGGCCTGCGCGACATTGGCGACCCGACGCGGAGGGTCTCGCGATGACGCCGCTGCTTTCTGTCGATGGGCTCACGCTGAAGACCGGCGACAAGACGCTGGTTTCCGACCTGTCATTTTCCCTGGGCGCTGGCGAGCGCATGGGGCTGATCGGCGAATCCGGCTCGGGCAAGTCGCTGACTGCCATGGCGGTGACGGGCCTTTTGCCAAAATCCATCGTGCCCGCCGGCTCGATCCTGCTCGACGGCCGGCAGGTGGTCGGCACACCCGAACGCACGCTGAACGGCCTGCGCGGCTCGTCGGTTGCCGTGGTTTTCCAGGAACCGCTGACCGCGCTCGACCCTTTGATGAAGATCGGCAGGCAGGTGGCGGGGCCGCTGGCGCGGCGTCTGGCGCGCGAAGGCAAGTCGCCCTCGCGCCGCGAGGTCGAGCGCGAGGTGCTGCAATTCCTCGATCATGTCGCGCTGCCGCAGCCGGAGCGGATTGCCAATTCCTACCCGCACGAGATTTCGGGCGGCCAGCGCCAGCGCGTCGCCATCGCCATGGCGCTCGCCTGCAAGCCGAAGCTGCTGATCGCAGACGAGCCGACCACTGCGCTCGACGTGACCACGCAGGCGGAAATCCTGAAACTGCTCGACAGCCTGGTGCGCGAGCTTGGCATGGCGCTGCTGTTCATCAGCCACGACCTGCCGGTGGTTGCGACGGTGGTGGATCGCGTGACGGTGCTGCGCAACGGCCGCGCGGTGGAGGAGGGGCCAGTGAAGTCGGTCTTCGACCAGCCGCGCGACGACTACACGAAGACCCTCGTCGAGGCCGCACGCTCCTTCGACAACGCGCTTGAGGGAACGGCATGACCCTGCTCGATGTGCGCGACGTGACCTTCGGCTACGGCCGGCAGCGCCAGGTGCTGCACGGCGTTTCCTTTGCGGTGAAGAAAGGCGTGAGCGTTGGCCTCGTCGGCGAATCCGGCTCGGGCAAGACCACGATCCTGCGCCTGCTTCTGGGGCTGACCAAGCCGGCCGGCGGCACGATCAACTTCGGCGGTTCCGCCCTCGATCCGTCCGACCGCGGCTTCATGCGCGACTATCGCCGCTCGGTGCAGGCGGTGTTCCAGGACCCGTATTCCTCGCTCGACCCGCGCCAGAAGGTGCGCGACATCATTTCCGAGCCGCTGCAGTCGCTGCGCATTCCGGGCGCGCATGGCGATGCGGTCGCTGCCGCGCTCGATGCGGTCGGCCTGCCGGCAGATGCCATCAACCGCTATCCGCACGAATTCTCCGGCGGCCAGCGCCAGCGCATCGCCATCGCCCGCGCTATCGTCGCCCGCCCGCAACTTGTGCTGGCGGATGAAGCGGTCAGCGCGCTCGACCTTTCGACGCGCATTCGCATCGTCGATCTGTTCAAGCGGCTGTCGGAAAACATGACGCTGGTGTTCGTCTCGCACGATCTCGGCGTGGTCGCCTCGCTTTGCGAGGAGATCATCATTCTGGAGCGCGGCCATATCGTGGAAAGCGGCAAGACCCGCGCGATACTGGACGCCCCGCAGCACCCCTATACGCAGAAACTTCTGAAGAGCGTTCCGCGCATGCCTCGTTAGCAATCACGGGCGTGCACAGATCAAAAGGCAGAGAGAGCATGACGACCGATCAGGACTACATCCGCAGCATCGAAGACTGGCGCGCCAAGCGACTGGCCAATCTCAAGGCCGATGACGGCTGGCTCAACATCATCGGCCGCTGGTGGCTGGAGCCGGGCTCGGTGACGGTCGGCTCTGCCGAGGACAATGACATCGTGCTTTCGGCCGGTCCTGCCCATGTCGGGACGCTGACCCAGGGCTCCGACGGCGGCGTCGCCTTCTCGCCGGCGGACGGTTCGCAGCCCACCCTGCTGAAGCTCGACAAGAAGCATCCGCCGCGCTTTACCGCCGGCCAGCTGCTGCTCGAAGTGACGACGCTGAACGGCCAGAACGCGCTGCGCGTCCGCGACACCGAGTCGACCGAGCGCGACGAATTTCCGGGCATCGAGTCGTTCCCCATCGATCCGAGTTGGCGCATCGTCGCCGACTGGATCCCGCTGGAGACGGCGATCGAGATGACGGTCGACACGGTGCTGGGCATTCCGACCGATGTGACGATCACCCACAAGGCCGCTTTCACCCGCGACGGTGTGGGCTATGAGCTGCTGCCGACGCATGGCACGCCGCAGATGCCGCAATTCGTGCTGCGCGACCAGACCGCGCGCGACAAGACCTACCCGGCCTCGCGCTTCCTCTATGGCGAGGACATCACCGAAAAGACCATCGTGCTGGACTTCAACAAGGCGATCAATCCGCCCTGCGCCTTCACGCATCACGCCGTGTGCCCGCTGCCGCCGGCTGAAAACGTCCTGCCGATCCGCATCGAAGCGGGCGAGCTCAAGATGCACGACTGAAGCAGAGCCTCCGTCGATTCGAGGGCTGGATAGAAGTCCAGCTCTCATTTCCATCTCGCAGAAGCAGATTTGTAAGGGGCCGGAACGCCAAGGCAATGCCCCGAAAACATGTCGCGTGACGAGCCCTGTTCGAACTTGAGGCGCGCGAATGGACTCGTGCGTCGTCATTCTGCGGTATCACGGGGATATCAGTCAGCCTCGCGAAGTCTGTAGCCGACTCCCGTCTCGGTACGGATGTAATGGGGCTGCTCGGGATCGGGTTCGATCTTCTGGCGCAACTGGCGGACATAGACCCGAAGATACTGCACATCCTGCACCTCGCCCCAGACCTGTTTCATCAGGAAGTTGTGGGTCAGCACCTTGCCGGCATGCTGAACCAGCGCGCGCAGTATGTCGTATTCCTTGGGCGAGAGCTTGACCTCCTGGCCCTCGACTTTGACGATCCGCCGCACCAGGTCGACCGAAAGCGCGCCGGTCTGAAACACCGGCTTTTCGCCCTGCTGCTGCAGCCTGTGGCGCAGCGCCACGCGGATGCGCGCGATGAGTTCGTTGACGCCAAAAGGCTTTGTCACATAGTCGTCGGCACCAAGGTCGAGCGCTTCGACTATGCCTGCCTCATCGGTGCGGCTTGACAGGATGACGATGGGCACGGTGCTTCCTTCGGTGCGCCAACGCTTCAACAGGTCTTGCCCCGGAATATCGGGCAGGCCGAGATCGAGAACCACCAGGTCAGGCGCATCATTCGTCATTTCCGCAAGCGCCGTTCGGCCGTTCGGCGCGTCGATGATGGCATATCCCTGCGTGGAGAGCCCGGCGCGCAGCAGCTTGCGGATCGGCTGCTCGTCATCGACGACAAGGATCCTGGTCTGCTGGGCGTTCATCGCGGGTCTCCTGGCTGTTCGGGCAATCTCATGCGGATGGTGAAAACCGCGCCCTTGCGGTCGGTCCGGTTGCCTGCGGTTATGGAGCCGCCCATGGCTTCGATAAAACCACGGCAAATGGCAAGGCCAAGCCCGGTGCCCGCCGGCACGCTGTCGCCCTTGCGGGCCCGGGTGAACTTGCCGAAGATGTCCTCCAGTTCGTCCGGCGCAATCCCCTCCCCCTCGTCGAGAATCTGCAAGGTCAGCGTCCTGTCACCCAGGAATGCCTGGACGCGGATCAGCGAACCCGGCCCGGAGTATTTCGCGGCGTTGTCGTACAGGTTGAACAGCACCTGCTCAAAGAGCACCGGGTCGACGCGCAACATCGGCAGGTTGGCCGGAAGATCGACTTCGACGCGATGTCCGGCAAGGATTTTCCTGGCCCGCAGCAGGGCGCTGCCGACGATCTCGTTGACGTCGTGCAGGCCGAAATTGGGAGCAATCGCCCCCGATTCCAGCCTGGTCATGTCGAGCAGATTGGCAATGAAGCGATTGAGCCGCTCCGCCTCATCCAGCACCGTTCCCAGAAGATCTTCCTTCGTCGACACCTCAAGCACGCCGGAAAACTCCTTCAGCGTTCCGGCCGCCCCCATGATCGCCGCCAGAGGCGTCTTCAGGTCGTGCGAGATCGAGGTCAGCAGTGCCGAGCGCAGCCGATCGGCCTCGACCGCCAGCCTGGCATTGTCCAGGTCCTCGACCAGATGGACCCGCTCTATGGCAAGGGCTGCCTGATCCGTCAGCGCGTCCATGAGCCGGCGCCGCTCGGGCGTCAGCAGCGGCCCCTGGCGGTCGTCGTCAATGCCGACGACGCCGATGGCGCCGCGAGCCGTACGCAACGGCATGAACAGCCGCTTGGCTCCCGGCAGGGTGTCCGCTCCACGCCCGGCCGGACGGTCGTTCTCCCACGCCCATTTCGCCGCGGCCAGGTCGGCGTCGTCGAGCGTATCCTCCGGCGGATAGCCGGCCTTCACGACGATCCGCCCTTGTTCGGGCAAGAGCAGCACCACGCGCACCTTCAGCATCGAGGCAATCTGAAAGGCTGTAGCCCACAACACGTCGTCGAGCGTTCCGGTCCCTGCCAGCTTCTTGCTGAAGAGGTAGAGATTCTCCGTCATCAGCGCGCGCTGCCGCGCAGCCAGGGCCTGCGCGCGCACGCGCGAGGTGAGGTTGCTGGCGATCACCGAGACGATCAGGAAGAAGAAGAGCGTGACGATGCTTTCCGGGTCGCCGATGGTGAACGTGTAGAGCGGAGGCAGGAAGAAGAAGTTGAAGGCGAGCGCGCTGACGATGCTGGTGAAGATACTGGGCGCCAGGCCATACCGTAGCGCGCTGACCAGAACGCCCATCAGGAACACGACACCGATATTGGCGACGTCGAGCGACTGATGCAGCGCCTCGCCCAGCACCAGGGCGACCCCAACGATCGCCGTGCTTGCGAGATAGGGCTGCAGCGAAAGCCCGCCGGCACTGGCCACCTCGACCCCCCCCCGCGCCGGTTTCGGTGCGGGGGCGCGTCCGGATATGACATGCACGCTGACGTCACCGGCGATGCGGATCAGGTCATGCGTGACCGAACCCTCGAGCCATTCGCGCCAGCGTGCCTTGTCGGAGCGCCCGACAACGACGTGGGTGACGTTGCGCGCGCGCGCATAGCGCATGATGTCTTCGGCTACGGCCCGGCCAGGCAGCGTGACGGCCTCCGCCCCCAGCGCCTCGGCCAGCCGCATGGTGCTTGCAAGCTGGTCGCGTTCGGCCTCGGAGAAGCGCGCCGAGCGCGCCGTCTCGATCGTCACCACCGACCACGGCGCGCGCAGGCGCTCGGCCAGGCGACGGCCGTAGCGCACGAGAGCCTGGGAGCGCGGCGCCTCATCGACGCAGACAAACACGCGGTCACCAGCGGCCCACGGCCCCTCGATGGCGTTCTCGCGCATGTGGCTGACCAGTTGCTCGTCGACGCGCTGCGCCGTGCAACGCAACGCAAGCTCGCGCAGGGCCGTAAGGTTTCCCGGCTTGAAATAGTTCTCGATGGCGCTCCTCGCCGTCGCGGGCATATAGACCTTGCCCTGCTTCAGCCTCTCGATCAGGTCACCGGGTGTCAGGTCGACGACCTCGATCTCATCGGCGCGGTCGATGATGGAGTCCGGCACAGTTTCGCGCACGCGCACGCGCGTGATTTGCGCGACGATGTCGTTCAGGCTTTCGACATGCTGGATGTTGACGGTCGTGTAGACGTCTATGCCGGCAGCCAGAAGTTCCTCGATATCGAGATAGCGTTTGGGGTGGCGGGTGCCGGGCGCATTGGTGTGGGCCAGCTCGTCGACCAGCACCAGTGCCGGCCGCCGTGCCAGGATGGCATCGAGATCCATCTCCTCCAGCGTTCGGCCGTGATAGGGTACGGCCACTCGCGGGATGATCTCGAAGCCCTCGAGGAGTGCCTCCGTTTCCTTGCGCCCGTGCGTCTCGACCACGCCGATGACCACATCCACGCCCTCGGCCTGGCGCGCGCGCGCCGAAAGCAGCATCTCAAACGTCTTGCCGACGCCAGGCGCAGCACCAAGGAAAATGCGCAGCTTGCCGCGCAGCTCGCGCTCCGCAGCTTCCAGAAGCGCATCCGGCGATGGACGCCTGTCGATGTCGTCGACCATTTATGTCACTCGGTCCCGGGCGCTCGGCCCGTCTCGTTCCTCAGCCTACAGCGCACCGAGGTCGATCGGAACGCACTTGTGTGGCTACTCCTTCGCCAGCGCATCGAGCGCGCGGTTGAGCGCCAGCACGTTGACGCGAGGCTCGCCGATAATGCCGAACATCGGCTTCTCGATATGGGCGACCACCAGATCATGCAGCCGATTCTCGGCCATGTTGCGCGCCTTGGCAACGCGCGGCACCTGGAACAACGCAGCGTCCGGCGAAATGTCCGGGTCGAGGCCGCTGCCGCTGGTGGTCACCAGATCGATCGGCACCTGCTGGCCGGGATTTTCTGCCTTCAGCCGTTCCATGTCGCCCTTCACGCGTTCGATCAGCGCCGGGTTCGACGGGCCAAGATTGGAGCCCACCGAGTTGGCGGCATTGTAGGGCGCAGCCACCGTCTTCGACGGATCAGCCGGATCAGGAGCAACCGTCGCCGACGGACGTCCGTGGAAATAGCGGTCGCTGGTGAAATTCTGGCCTATCAGCTGGGAGCCGATCACCGTGCCGTTCTCTGTGATCAGGCTGCCCGCCGCTTGTTTCGGAAACAGCACCCCGGCAAGGCCCGTCATGGCAAGCGGATAGGCGAGGCCCGTGATGGCGGTGAAGGCAACGATCATGACCAGCGCAGGGCGAAGTTGCTTGAGCATAGCAGTCTTCCTTATGCGAGGCCGAAAGCTGACACGACCATGTCGATGGCCTTGATGCCGACGAAGGGTACGATGATGCCGCCCAGACCATAGATCAGGAGATTGCGGCGCAGCAGCACCACCGCCCCGACCGCCCGGTATCTTACGCCGCGCAGCGCCAGCGGTATCAGCACGATGATGATCAGCGCGTTGAAGATGATTGCCGACAGGATCGCCGATTGCGGCGTCGACAGGTTCATGATGTTCATCACCTGCAGTTGCGGGTAGAAGGCTAAGAACATCGCCGGGATAATCGCGAAATATTTGGCGATGTCATTGGCGATGGAGAAGGTCGTCAGCGCACCACGCGTCATCAGGAGCTGCTTTCCGATCTCAACGATCTCGATCAGCTTGGTCGGGTCCGAGTCGAGATCGACCATGTTCCCGGCCTCGCGCGCCGCCACCGTTCCGGTGTTCATGGCGACCCCGACGTCGGCCTGAGCGAGCGCCGGCGCATCGTTGGTGCCGTCGCCGCACATGGCGACCAGCTTACCCTTGGCTTGTTCGGCGCGGATCAGCTGCAGCTTGTTTTCGGGCGTCGCCTGCGCAAGGAAATCGTCGACGCCAGCTTCGGCGGCGATGGCAGCGGCCGTCATCGGGTTGTCGCCGGTGATCATCACCGTGCGAATGCCCATTCGCCGCAGTTCGGCGAAGCGCTCCCGAATGCCACCCTTGACGATGTCCTTCAGGTGGATGACGCCGAGCAGTCGCCCATCGCGCGCCACTGCCAGCGGCGTGCCGCCGACCTTGGCGATCTCATCGGCGATGGCGCGGGTCTCGGCGACGCTGCCGCTGGCAGATCGCATCACCACTTGCGACGAGGCACGGGCCAGCGTCGCATCCGAATATTTGGCGACATGGGCGAGGATGGCATCCACGGCGCCCTTGCGGATCGAGCTGCCGTCCACGTCGACGCCGCTCATACACGTCTGCGCAGTGAAGGGCACGAAATGCGCATGCAGGGCTCCCATATCGCGCCCACGGATGCCGTATTTTTCCTTGGCCAGCACCACGATGGAACGCCCTTCCGGCGTCTCGTCGGCAAGCGAAGCAAGCTGGGCCGCATCGGCCAGCTCGCGTTCGCTGACGCCGCTCACCGGCTTGAATTCGGCAGCCTGTCGGTTGCCGAGCGTGATGGTGCCGGTCTTGTCGAGAAGCAGCGTGTCTACGTCGCCCGCCGCCTCAACGGCCCGGCCCGACATGGCGAGCACGTTGAAGCGCACGAGACGGTCCATGCCGGCGATGCCGATGGCCGACAGCAAAGCACCGATTGTGGTGGGGATGAGCGTCACGAACAGCGCCACCAGCACCACGACGGGGATGGTGCCGCCCGAATAGGTGGCAAAGCTCGGGATAGTGACGGTCGCCAGCACGAAGATCAGCGTCAAGCCGGCGAGCAGGATGTTGAGTGCGATCTCGTTCGGCGTCTTCTGGCGCTCGGCCCCTTCCACCAGCGAGATCATGCGATCCAGGAAGGTCGAGCCGGCGGCCGCAGTGATGCGCACGCGGATCCAGTCGGAGAGGACCTGCGTGCCGCCGGTGACGGCGGAGCGGTCACCGCCCGATTCGCGGATCACCGGCGCCGATTCTCCAGTAATCGCCGCTTCGTTTACCGAGGCCACTCCTTCGATCACCTCGCCGTCCGAGGGGATGATGTCGCCGGCCTCGACCAGAACCACGTCGTCAACCTTGAGGCAGGCACCAGGAACCAGCGTGAAGTCGGTGCGATCCTTGCCTGTCAGCAGCTTGGCCTGTGTTTCGGTGCGCGTGCGGCGCAAAGAATCCGCCTGCGCCTTTCCGCGACCCTCGGCTACGGCCTCGGCGAAATTGGCGAACAGCACCGTGAACCACAGCCACAGGATGATCTGGAACGAAAAAGCAAGGTGGCCCTGGCCGATCGCCAGATCCTTCAGGAACAGCACCGTGGTCAGCAGCGACACCGCGGCGACGACGAATATCACCGGGTTTCTGGCCAGCGAGCGCGGATCGAGCTTGGCAACGGCAGAACGTGCGGCCGGCAAGAGAATGGCCGCATCGAGAAGGCTTGGCGGTTTGATATGACTCATTGGCTTGTCTCGACCTAGAAGGTGTGGCCGGCCAGCATCGCGAAATGTTCGGCGAGGGGTCCAAGCGCCAGCGCCGGGAGGAAGGTGAGGCCGCCGACGATCAATATGACGCCGACCAGCAGCCCGACGAAAAGTCCGCCATCCGTGGGGAACGTACCCGCCGATGCCGGAACGGTCTTCTTGGCTGCCAGCGATCCCGCGATGGCCATTGCGGGAACAATCACCAGGAAGCGGCCCATCAGCATGGCAATGCCGATGGTGAGGTTGTACCAGGGGGTATCTCCGTTTAGGCCGGCGAAGGCCGAACCGTTGTTCGCGGTCGCGGAGGTGTAGGTGTAGAGAACTTCCGAAAAGCCATGAGGTCCTGGGTTGGCAATCGAGGCCACGGCCGAAGGCAGTACCGTGGCGACAGCGGTGAAGCCGAGCATGGACAGCGGCAGGCACAACATGGCCAGAACCGCCATCTTCACTTCCTTGGCCTCGATCTTCTTGCCGAGATATTCGGGCGTGCGCCCGACCATCAGGCCGGCGACGAAAATGGCGATGATGACGAAGATGAGGATGCCATAAAGGCCGGCGCCGACGCCTCCGACAATGATCTCGCCGAGTTCCATGTTGATCAGCGGAATCATGCCGCCGAGCGCGGTGAAGCTGTCGTGCATGGCGTTGACGGCACCGCAAGAAGCCGCCGTTGTGACCACGGCAAAGAGCGCCGAGAGCGGAATGCCGAAGCGCACCTCCTTGCCTTCCATGTTGCCGCCACTGAGGCCGAGCCGGTTGAGCAGCGGATTGCCGGCAGCTTCCGCCCAATAGGCGATGACGACGCCGGCGATGAACAGCACACCCATGGCGGCCAGGATTGCCCAGCCCTGGCGCTGATTGCCGACCATACGACCGAAGACATTGGTCAGCGCGGCGCCGATCGCGAAGATGGTCACCATCTGCACGAGGTTGCTCAGCGCGTCCGGGTTTTCAAAGGGATGCGCGGAGTTGACGTTGAAGAAACCGCCGCCATTGGTGCCCAGCATCTTGATCGCAAGCTGCGAGGCCACCGGGCCGACCGCGATCGTCTGGCGCGCGCCTTCCAGCGTGGTCGCCTCGACATAGGCACCCAGCGTCTGCGGCACGCCGCGAAACACGTAGAAGAGCGTCAACAGCACGCACAGCGGCAGCAGGACGTAGAGCGTCGACCGGGTGAGATCGACCCAGAAATTGCCGACCGACTTCGCCGAATGGCGCGCAAAGCCGCGCACCAGTGCGATGGCCAGTGCCATGCCGGTCGCGGCGGACGCGAAATTCTGCACCGTCAGCCCTGCCATCTGCACGAGGTAGGACATGGTGGTTTCGCCGGCGTAGTTCTGCCAGTTGGTATTGGTGATGAAGCTGGCGGCCGTATTGAAGGCCAACGCGGGATCGACGGCGCCCATTCGTTCGGGATTGAACGGCAGCCCGCCCTGGAAGCGCTGAAGCGCATAGAGAACGAGCAGGCCGAACAGATTGAAAACCAGCATGCCGGCGACATAAGTCGTCCAATGATGCTCCTCCCGCTCATCCGTTCCAGCAAGCCGGTAGAGCAGCGTCTCAACAGGAACGAGCAGCGGCGACAAGAGAGTGCGCTCGCCCTGATAGACCCGCCTCATGTAGCCACCCAACGGCCTTACGAGCAAAACAACGATCCCGCAGTAGATCAGGATCTGTATCCAACCATTGAGCGTCATGGTCTTTCCGCTTTCACAATCATGCGCGACCCGTCAGAAATACTCGGGTCGAAGGAGGGCGAAGACGAGATAGATGATGATCAGCAGGCTGACACCGCCGCCGAGCAGGTAGTCGATCAGCATGGCAACTCCCTCCTACAGGCGATCACAGCCCAAGGCGTAGGCGTAGAGCAGCACGAACGAGACGATGCCGATCGCCAGGAAGATGATGTCCGACATCGTTTGCCCCATACAACGCTTACGCCGGCGCTGTTGCGCTAGGCGTCACCAAAAAATACGCCGACCACAACGACGGGCGGCTCGTCAAATGCCGACGGAAAATGTCACCGGCGACATAAAGGTTCGAGTCACTCAGGCCGATGAAGAAATAGGAATTTCATATAGAGCCGCGGCGTTCGGCGGCAACGGGCTCAGCCCCCACACCTATGCGGTAGCGGGCGCGATCCGGCGCGGTACAGGCCAGACTTCGCAGGCGGCGGGGGCGCGGCCGCGACAGCCGGTCATACGAACGAAAAAGGCGGGTGTCGCCACCCGCCTTCATTCGATACTTTCGTTATCCTGCAGCTATCAGGCCGGCAGGATCGCGCCTTCCAGCGTGGTGAGCTGGGCCAAAAAGGCCTCCGCGCGGGTCTTGCCCTCGTCGTCCTTGGCGTCGGCCGCGTCCTCGCGGGCCTCCTGGATGCGGCGAGCGAGATCGGCGCGGTCGATGTCCTTCACGGCCGTTGCCGATTCGGCAAGCAGCGTGCAGCCCGACGGCAGGATGTCGGCGAACCCGCCGAACACGACGTAGCGCTCTTCCTGGCCGCTGACCGACTTCACCGTGACGACGCCCGGCTTGATGGTGGTCATCACCGGCGCATGCTTGGCCAGAACCGTCATCTCGCCTTCCGCGCTCGGAATGACGACGGACTGAACCTCTTCCGAGACAAGCAGCCGCTCGGGCGAGACCAGTTCGAATTTGAAAGCTTCAGCCATGATGTCTCACAAAGTTCGGAACCCGGTTGGGCATACGTTTCGACGCATGCCCCGAAGCGCGGGCTGAACCCGCCCGCGCCGTTTGGCAGTTCGTCTCATGCCGCTTCTGCGGCCAGACGCTGGGCCTTCTCGATGGCCATGTCGATCGAGCCGACCATGTAGAACGCCGCTTCCGGCAGGTGGTCGTATTCGCCTTCGACCAGACCCTTGAACGAGCGGATCGTGTCTTCCAGCGGCACGAGCTGGCCCGGCGAGCCGGTGAACACTTCGGCGACGAAGAACGGCTGCGACAGGAAGCGCTCGACCTTACGGGCGCGGGCGACCGTGATCTTGTCCTCTTCCGACAGCTCGTCCATGCCCAGGATGGCGATGATGTCCTGCAGCGACTTGTAGCGCTGGAGGATTTCCTGCACGCGGCGGGCGACGTTGTAGTGCTCTTCGCCGACGATCAGCGGGTCAAGCATACGCGAGGTGGAGTCGAGCGGGTCGACGGCCGGGTAGATGCCCTTTTCGGAGATCGCGCGGTTAAGCACGGTCGTCGCGTCAAGGTGCGCGAACGACGTCGCCGGCGCCGGGTCGGTCAAGTCGTCGGCCGGCACGTAGATGGCCTGCACGGACGTGATCGAGCCCTTGTTGGTGGTGGTGATGCGTTCCTGCATCTGACCCATGTCGGTGGCGAGCGTCGGCTGATAGCCCACGGCCGAAGGAATACGGCCGAGAAGCGCCGACACTTCCGAACCCGCCTGGGTGAAGCGGAAGATGTTGTCCACGAAGAACAGCACGTCCTGGCCCTGGTCGCGGAAGTGCTCAGCGATGGTCAGGCCGGAGAGAGCGACGCGGGCGCGCGCACCGGGCGGCTCGTTCATCTGGCCGAACACCAGGGCGCACTTGGAACCTTCGGTCGAGCCGTTGTTCTCGTGCGGGTCCTTGTTCACGCCCGATTCGATCATTTCGTGGTAGAGGTCGTTGCCCTCGCGGGTACGCTCGCCCACGCCGGCGAACACGGAATAACCGCCGTGCGCCTTCGCAACGTTGTTGATCAGTTCCTGGATCAGAACGGTCTTGCCGACGCCGGCGCCGCCGAACAGGCCGATCTTACCACCGCGGGCATAAGGCGCGAGCAGGTCGACGACCTTGATGCCGGTGACGAGGATCTGAGCTTCCGTCGACTGGTCGACATAATCCGGGGCCGGCTGGTGGATGGCGCGGCGTACCTTGGTCTTAACCGGGCCGGCTTCGTCCACCGGCTCGCCGATGACGTTCATGATGCGGCCGAGCGTCTCGTCGCCGACCGGAACCGTGATCGGGCCGCCGGTGTCGGTGACAGCCTGGCCGCGAACCAGACCTTCCGAAATATCCATGGCGATGCAGCGAACGGTGTTTTCGCCGAGGTGCTGCGCCACTTCGAGAATGAGGCGATGGCCGCCGTTGTCGGTCTCGAGGGCGTTCAGGATCGGCGGCAGTTCACCATCGAACTGCACGTCGACGACGGCGCCGATAACCTGCGAGATGCGGCCGGCCGCACCCTTGCTCTGCACTGCGGCCGAAGCCTTCGTAGCAGCCGCCTTGGCGGGCGCTGCCTTCTTTGCTGCCGGGGCCTTTTCGGCCGCCGGTGCCGCTTTAGGTGTAGCTGCTTTAGCCATGCTGTAACCTCTTGGTCCGTTTCTGTTTCCACATGAGCCGCCGGGAAAGCTCGCTTCCCGGCCTCATGTGCTAGAGCGCTTCCGCGCCCGAAATGATTTCGATGAGTTCCTTGGTGATCTGCGCCTGGCGCTGGCGGTTGTACGTGATCGTCAGCTTGTTGATCATGTCGCCCGCGTTGCGCGTCGCATTGTCCATGGCGCTCATCTTGGCGCCCATTTCGCCGGCAGCGTTCTCGAGCAGCGCCCGGAAAATCTGCACCGAAATGTTGCGCGGGATGAGGTCGCTCAGGATTTCACCCGGCTCCGGCTCGTATTCGTAGACAGCGCCGCCGGCCACGCCCGCATCAGCCCCCGTGGCGGGTGCTGCGGCAGGGATGAGCTGCAGCGCGGTCGGAACCTGGCTGATCACCGACTTGAACTCGGAATAGAACAGCGTGCAGACGTCGAAGCCGCCCTGGTTGAACAGGGAGATCACCTTCTTGGCGATGGCGTCGGCGTTAGCGAAGCCGATCGTCTTGACCTCACGCAGCTCGATGCGATCGATGATCAGCGAGCTGAAGTCGCGGCGAAGGATGTCGTAGCCCTTCTTGCCGACCGTGATGATCTTGACCGTCTTGCCGTTGGCCTTGAGCTTGCGGACATGCTCGCGAGCCAGACGCGAAATCTGGCTGTTGAAGCCGCCGCACAGGCCGCGCTCGGCCGTGCAGACGACGAGCAGGTGCACGTCGTCCTTGCCGGTCCCGGCCATCAGTGCAGGCGCGTCGCCATTGGTGCCGACCGCCTGGGTGATGTTGGCCAGAACCGCACTCATGCGCTGCGAATACGGCCTGGCTGCTTCCGCCGCCTCCTGGGCGCGGCGCAGCTTCGCCGCGGCGACCATCTGCATCGCCTTGGTGATCTTCTGCGTCGCCTTGACCGAGGCGATACGGTTTCGGAGGTCCTTTAGAGAAGCCATGCCTTATCCGTCAGCCTCAGGCGAAGTTTTTCGCGAAAGCGTCGATGTGAGCCTTGAGCTTGGCCTTGAGGTCGTCGCTCAGCGCCTTCTCCTTGCGGATGCCGTCGAGGACTTCCTTGCCTTCCGCCCGCATGTGCGAAAGCAGACCCTGCTCGAACTTGCCGACCTGGTTGAGGGCCAGCTTGTCGAGGTAGCCGTTGACGCCGGCGTAGATCACCACGACCTGCTCTTCCGTCTTCAGCGGCGAGAACTGCGGCTGCTTCAGGAGCTCGGTCAGGCGAGCGCCGCGGTTCAGCAGGCGCTGCGTGGCAGCGTCGAGGTCGGAACCGAACTGCGCAAACGCCGCCATTTCGCGGTACTGCGCGAGCTCGCCCTTGATCGAGCCTGCAACCTGCTTCATCGCCTTGATCTGGGCCGACGAGCCGACGCGCGACACCGACAGACCCACGTTCACGGCCGGACGGATACCCTGGAAGAACAGGTTCGTCTCGAGGAAGATCTGGCCGTCGGTGATCGAGATCACGTTGGTCGGAATGTAGGCCGACACGTCGTTGGCCTGGGTTTCAATGACCGGCAGAGCCGTCAGCGAGCCATTGCCATTCTCGTCGTTGAGCTTGGCGGCGCGCTCGAGCAGACGCGAGTGCAGGTAGAAGACGTCGCCCGGGTAGGCTTCGCGGCCCGGCGGACGGCGGAGCAGCAGCGACATCTGGCGGTAGGCCACGGCCTGCTTGGACAGGTCGTCATAGCCGATCAGCGCGTGCTGGCCGTTGTCGCGGAAGTACTCGCCCATGGCGCAGCCGGCGAACGGAGCCAGGAACTGCATCGGGGCCGGGTCCGAAGCGGTCGCGGCGATGATGATCGAGTATTCGAGCGCGCCGCGCTCTTCGAGCACCTTCACGAACTGCGCGACGGTCGAGCGCTTCTGGCCGACGGCGACGTAGACGCAGAACAGCTTCTCCGAATCCGGGCCGCTCTGGTGAATGGCCTTCTGGTTCAGAATGGTGTCGAGGATGATCGCGGTCTTGCCGGTCTGACGGTCACCGATGACCAGCTCGCGCTGGCCGCGGCCGACCGGGATGAGCGCGTCGATGGCCTTGAGGCCGGTCGACATCGGCTCGTGCACCGACTTGCGGGGGATGATGCCGGGGGCCTTGACGTCGACGCGGCGACGCTCGGCGGCCTTGATCGGGCCCTTGCCGTCGATCGGGTTGCCGAGGGCGTCGACGACGCGGCCGAGCAGGCCCGGACCGACGGGGACGTCCACGATCGCGCCGGTGCGCTTGACGGTGTCGCCTTCCTTGATGTCACGGTCGTTACCGAAGATAACGACACCGACGTTGTCGCTTTCGAGGTTCAGGGCCATGCCGCGGATGCCGCCGGGGAACTCGACCATTTCGCCCGCCTGGACGTTGTCGAGACCGTAGACGCGGGCGATACCGTCGCCGACTGACAGAACCTGACCGACCTCGGAGACCTCAGCCTCCTTGCCGAAATTCTTGATCTGATCTTTTAGGATTGCGGATATTTCCGCGGCGCGGATGTCCATCAGCCGACCTCTTTCAGTGCAAGCTTGAGCGAATTGAGTTTGGTTTTGAGCGATGTGTCGATCTGGCGCGAACCCAGTTTCACGACGAGGCCGCCCAGAAGCGACGGATCAACCGTGACCGTGATCGAGACATCTTTGCCGGCAACGCCCTTGAGCGTGGCCTTCAGTTCATTTTGCTGGGGGGCGGTCAGCTCATGCGCCGACGTGATCTCGGCTGCCACCTCGCCGCGCTGCTCTGCAGCAATGCGACGGAAAGCCTTGATCATGCCCGGAACCGCGAAGAGACGACGGTTTGCCGCCGCGACACGCAGGAAGTTGCCGGCAAGGCCGTCGATCTTGGCCTTGGTGACGATGGCGTCGATCGCCTTCGCCTGCTCCTCGGCGGAGAACACCGGACTCTTGATCATGCGGGAAAGATCTTCGCTGCCTTCCAGCAAGGCCTCGAAACGACCGAGGTCGGATTCGACCTTGGCGACCTGCTTGGAATCGGCCGCCAGTTCATACAGCGAAGCCGCATAACGGTCGGCAACTGCGGAGATCGGCGAGCTAGACTGTGCCACGGTCCGTCTTTTCTCTTGTCTGACAGGCCGGAAGATTCTGGGCGCGAGTCGGTAACTCTGGCTAAATCTTTGACCTTGCTGCGTTTTATCAATCGCAGAGACACGGCTGTCGTATCCCCCGATCGAAAGTCGATTGCCGTCTAGCACAGGCCTTTCAGAGTCGCAACACGTTGAAGATGCGGCTTTCAGGCAGATTTGTCGCATCCCGGCATTGCCATGCCGGGGCAAACGTCCATTCAGCTGACGAAGCCGAAGGCGAAAGCCAGCGGCAAGGCCGCCAGGATCAGCGCGACGAGCAACCAAACCCAATTGTAAAGCGTATTGCCCCGGTCGGAAAGCATGGAGATGAGACGCCCGAAGGCTGTGAAGGCCCAAGAGAAGCCGAGCGCCAGGTAGAGCAGCGGCTGGGCGAGCAGGATGCAGCACAGGCCGAGCCCGAGATAGAAGCCCGACATGGTCGCACGCGCCTCGGCGACAGCCTCCGGCTTGTTCTCGGCCGGCTGCAGACGCAGCAGGCGCAGAGAGATCCGGGGAACGAACAGGAGCAACAGGCCGAACAGCACCGTGACCGCCGCCGAAGACCAAGCCCACCATTCGCCTTGCGACATCGGCCAGGGAAATGCGAAATCCATGATGCCCCTCCAGAATCGCAGCGTTTCGCCGCATGTTCACGCATATTATCGAGAGGGGTCCGCCGCGCCAGATGGAAAGCGGTCACACCCGCCTACAAAAAGCTCTGCGGGTCGATGTCCACCTGCACCCGGATCGAGCCGCGTACCTTCGGCCCCGCCGCCAGCATCGCCCGGATGAACCCCTGCATGTCACAGCGTCGCTCACCGTGCACCAGCAGGCGGAAGCGATGGCGGCCGGCCACCTGCGCCAACGGCGCCTCGGCCGGCCCGAGCACATGGATATCCCGTGCCTCCGGTGCCGCGCGGCGCAGCTGCCGCGCATGGCTTTCGGCCTCGGGCCGCGTGTCGGCGCTGACGATGATGCCCGCCAGCCGGCCGAAGGGCGGGAGCCCCGCGCGTTCGCGCTCGACGATCTCGCGGTCATAAAAGGCCTCGGCATCGCCCGAGACAATTGCCTGCATCACCGGATGGCCCGGCTGGTAGGTCTGCAGAAGGCCGAGCGACTTCTTGCCGGTGCGGCCGGCACGGCCTGTCACCTGGCTAAGCAGCTGGAACGTCCGTTCCGCCGCACGCGGGTCGCCATTGGCGAGGCCAAGGTCGGAGTCCACCACGCCCACCAACGTCATGTTGGGGAAATTGTGTCCCTTGGCCACAAGCTGCGTGCCGATGACGATGTCGGCTTCGCCCTTGGCGATGGCCTCCAGCTCCAGCCTGAGTCGTTTGACGCCGCCCAGCATGTCGGAGGACAGAACGATCGTGCGCGCATCGGGAAAATGCCCGACGACTTCTTCCGCGATTCGCTCCACGCCCGGGCCGCAGGCGACGAGATGGTCGAGCGTGCCGCATTCGGGGCAGGCCTCCGGCCGCTTTTCGTTGTGGCCGCAGTGATGGCAGATGAGCTGACCGCGAAACCGGTGCTCCACCAGCCAGGCCGAGCAGGACGGGCACTGGAAGCGATGGCCGCACACGCGACAGAGCGTCAAAGGTGCATAACCGCGCCGGTTGAGGAAGAGCAGCGACTGTTCGCCCCTCTCCAGCGTCTTCTGCATCTGCTCGATCAGCGCCGGAGACAAAAAGCCGCCGCGCGCAGGCGGGGCGCGGCGCAGGTCGATGGCCTTGATGTCGGGCAGCGCGGCTTCCGCAAAGCGCGCCGCCAGCACCGAGCGGGCATAACGCCCCTGCTCGGCATTCACCCGGCTTTCCACCGAAGGGGTGGCCGACGCCAGCACCACCGGAAAGCCGCCGATATGGCCGCGCACCACCGCCATGTCGCGGGCGTTGTAGAAGACGCGGTCTTCCTGCTTGTAGGCAGGGTCGTGCTCCTCGTCGACGACGATCAGGCCGAGGTTCTGGAACGGCAGGAACAGCGCCGACCGTGCACCTGCCACCACGCGAACCCCGCCTTCGGCCAACTGCCGCCAGACGCGCTCGCGCTTGCGCGGCGCAAGATCGGAGTGCCACTCGCCGGGCTTGGAGCCGAAACGGTTCTGGAAGCGCTCGAGAAAAGCCTGGGTCAGCGCGATTTCCGGCAGCAAGATCAGCACCTGCTTGCCCTTCTCAAGTGCTGCGGCCACCGCCTCGAAATAGACCTCCGTCTTGCCCGAGCCGGTGACGCCGTCGAGCAACGTGACGCTGAAGCCGTCGGCGTCGACCTTTTCGCGCAGCGTCTCGGCGGCGGCCTGCTGGTCGCCAGTGAGATCGGCTCGCGCAAATTCCGGGTCGGGCGGCGCCACCACCGGGCGCGGCGGGATCATCACCGTCTCGAACACGCCCTGCGTCTTAAGTCCGTCGATGACGGTGGAAGACACGCCGGCCGCATGTGCCAGACCCGAGCGCGTCCAGGCCATGCCGTCGGACGCCATCTCCAGCACGCGCCGGCGCGCGTCGGTCACGCGGTCAGGCTCCAATCCGGTCAGCTGCAGGCCCTCGACCCAGGGCTCGGGATCGAAGGCTTCGGGCGCGCGCAGGATCATGCGCGCCACCATGCCGGGCGGCGACAGCGTGTACGAGGCGATCCAGTCGACGAAGCGCCGCATGGCCTGATCGACCGGCGGACAGTCGAAGACATGGGAGATCTGCCGAAGCTTGCGCGCGTCCACCGCCTCGCCCGGCCCGTCCCAGACGATGCCGGCCACCTCGCGCGGCCCCAACGGCACGCGCACGATCGAGCCCGGCACCACGTTCATTCCGGCCGGCACTGCGTAGCTGTAGGGGTGCTCGGCCGGCATCGGCACCAGCACCGGCACGATCGCCGCCGGCCTATGCGACGCCAAGGTTTCGGGCGAATCTTGTTTCATGGCGCGTGACCTTGCCCGGACTTTACGTTAGAGCAAACCCCGAACAAGCGCGCGCCTCCCAAGACGCGATAATTTTGCCGATTTGCCAAGGAGACATCCCATGAAGTTTTTCGTCGATACGGCCGACGTCAAGGAAATCCGTGAACTCAACGATCTCGGCCTGCTCGACGGCGTCACCACCAATCCGTCGCTGATCCTCAAGTCCGGCCGCAACATCGCGGAAGTGACGAAGGAGATCTGCGACATCGTCGACGGTCCGGTTTCGGCCGAGGTGGCTGCCACCGAATATGCCGCGATGATGAAGGAAGCAGAGGTCCTTTCCAAGATCGCCGACAACATCTGCATCAAGGTGCCGCTGACGCTGGATGGTCTCAAGGCCTGCAAGGCGCTGACCTCCGACGGCCGCATGGTCAATGTCACGCTGTGCTTCTCCGCCAACCAGGCGCTGCTGGCCGCCAAGGCCGGCGCCACCTTCATCTCGCCCTTCATCGGCCGTCTCGACGACATGGGCTTCGACGGCATGGAACTGATCGCCGAAATCCGTCAGGTCTATGACAACTACGGCTTCGACACCGAAATCCTGGCCGCCTCGATCCGCACGGTCGAGCACGTGAAGCGCGCCGCGCTCATCGGCGCAGACGTCGCCACCATCCCGCCGGCAACGCTGAAGGCGCTGGTCAAGCACCCGCTCACCGACAAGGGCCTCGAGATGTTCCTGGCCGACTGGGCCAAGACCGGTCAGACGATCGCCTGATTATCATGCCGGGCCGGCGGGGGCACCCTCGCCGGCCGCACTTCCCAATCCGATCCGTCGGACGACTCCTCCATCCAGAGGATGCCCTCCGAAGCCCGAGAGGGGGATCGAAGCCCGACGCGAACGTCAGGGCCTCAACAAATCCTGAGCGATCGCCAGCCTCAGAAGCTCGGCGAGTTCGCGTGCCGCGCGATCCTCGGCGTTGCGTTCGGCACGCAAGGCAGCAAAGGACTGTCTCGGCACGTCAAAGGACGCCGCGATGCTCCGCTTGCCGGCGCCAACGACCTTGCCCGAAGCGATCTCGACCAGCGTATAGTTCGAAGTCAGCGTCATGGTTGCCGCAGTCGGCTCGTCTTCGGTGGCGCGCTGGACGACCGCCGATGCCGTCTTGCGCTCCGTGACATCCAGAGTCAGGCCATAGAGCGGGGTAGGCGGCTGGCCGGCACCACCATTCAAGCCGAAGATCAGGTGGTTGCGCACCTGCTGCGCGTAGCGCGTCTGAACCGGCTTGATGGCGACGGTGTTCAGCCCTGGGGCGACCGTTCCGGCCGCGACACCCGAAACCACCGGGGCATCGGAGTAGAGCGGGCGAACCGTACAGGCCGAGATTGCGGCCATGGCGGTCACGGCGCCGAGCACGGCGAGACCGCGCGGCAAGAAGGTTCGGATGCTGCGCGTCTGGTCAGGCAACGACATTGACGATCCTTTGCGGCACGACGATCACCTTGCGCGGCGCTTTACCTTCGAGCGCCTTCTGGACCGACTCCAGCGCAAGCGCCGCCTTTTCGACGGCAACTTGATCTGCGTCGCGAGCGATTGTCAAATCCCCGCGCTTCTTGCCGTTGACCTGCACCGGGTAGGTGAACTCGTTGTCCACCACCAGCGCCGGGTCGAACTGCGGCCAGGGCCGCTCGGCCACAAGGTCCGTGCCGCCCAGTGCGGCCCAGCCCTCTTCGGCCAGATGCGGCATGAAGGGCGCGATGAGATGCACGAGGATCTCGACCGCTTCACGGGTCGCCCCCTTGAGGGCGTCGTCGCCCTTGCCCTCAGCGATCTCGCCCACCGGGCCGGACAGCACGTTGGCAAGCTCGTAGATGCGGGCGATGGAGCGGTTGAAGGCGAGCTTTTCGATGTCCTCGCCGACCGCCTTCAGCGCCTTGTGCGCGGGCTTGGAGACGGCTCCCGCCGCGCCCTCGCCCGAGGATGCCGGCTTGACGCCGGCCAGCGATTCGGCCGCCATGGAAATGATGCGCCACACGCGCTGCACGAAGCGGTGCGCGCCGGCCGCGCCGTCATCGGTCCATTCCACGTCGCGCTCGGGCGGCGAGTCCGACAGCATGAACCAGCGCGCGGTATCGGCGCCGTAGCCGTCGGTGATCTCTTCCGGGCTCACCGTGTTCTTCTTGGACTTCGACATCTTCTCGAGCGCACCGATCGTCGCCGGCTTGCCGGTCGCAATCTCGATGGCGGTGCGCACGGTGCCGTCGGTGTCCAGCCGCACCTCGGTCGGCGCCAGCCAGCGGCCGTCGTCAGACTTGTAGGTCTCGTGCACCACCATGCCCTGCGTGAACAGGCCCTTGAACGGCTCGGCAAGGTCGAGGTGGCCGGTCTCGCGCATGGCGCGGGTGAAGAAGCGCGAATAGAGCAGGTGCAGGATCGCATGCTCGATGCCGCCGATATACTGGTCCACCGGCAGCCATTCATTGGCGGCCTTTGGATCGGTCGGCTCGTTTTCCCACGGCGCCGTGAAGCGGGCGAAATACCACGACGAATCGACGAAGGTGTCCATCGTGTCGGTCTCGCGGCGGGCGTCCTTGCCGCATTTCGGGCACGTCACATGGCGCCAGCTCGCATGACGGTCGAGCGGGTTGCCCGGCTTGTCGAAGTCGATGTCGTCCGGCAGCTTCACCGGCAGGTCGGCGCGCGGCACCGGCACTGTGCCGCAGTCGTCGCAGTGGATCATCGGGATCGGGCAGCCCCAGTAGCGCTGGCGCGAAATGCCCCAGTCGCGCAGGCGGAACTGCACCTTGCGCTCGCCCACCGGGCGGTTGCCGATGGTCTGCTCGCCGAGGCGGTTGGCGACATCCTCGAACGCCTGCTCGGGCGTCATCCCGTCCAGGAAGCGCGAATTGATCATCACGCCATCGTCGGTATAGGCCTCCTCGGTGACCTGGAAGGTCGCCGCATCCGCGCCTTCCGGCATCACCACCGGCACGACCGGCAGGCCGTATTTGTTGGCGAAGTCGAGGTCGCGCTGGTCGCCCGAGGGGCAGCCGAAGATCGCGCCCGTGCCGTATTCCATCAGCACGAAGTTGGCGACATAGACCGGCAGTGTCCAGCTGTCGTCGAAGGGGTGGACGACGCGGATGCCGGTGTCAAAACCCTTCTTCTCGGCCGTTTCGAGGACCGCCACCGAGGTGCCCATGTGGTGCACTTCCTCGATGAAGGCGGCCAGCTCGGGGTTCTTCTCGGCGGCCTTCTTGGCCAGCGGGTGGTCGGCGGCAACCGCCATGAAGGAGGCGCCGAAGATGGTGTCCGGGCGCGTCGTGTAGACTTCCAACTCGGTCTCGCCATTCGGAGCAGTGCCGTCGGCGATCGCCCAGCGGAGCAGCAGGCCTTCCGAACGGCCGATCCAGTTGGACTGCATGGTGCGGACCTTCTCGGGCCACTCGGTCAGGCCTTCGAGCGAATCGAGCAGGTCCTGCGCATAGTCGGTAATCTTGAAGAACCACTGCGTCAGCTCGCGCTGTTCGACCAGCGCGCCCGAGCGCCAGCCGCGACCGTCGATGACCTGCTCGTTGGCGAGCACCGTCATGTCGACCGGATCCCAGTTGACCTTGGACGACTTGCGCGTGACCAGTCCCTTCTCGACCATGTCGAGGAACAGCATCTGCTGGCGGTGGTAGTAGTCGACGTCGCAGGTGGCGAACTCGCGGCTCCAGTCGATCGACAGGCCCATCACCTTCAGCTGCGCGCGCATCGTGGCGATGTTGTCGTAGGTCCAGTCCTTGGGGTGGACCTTGTTCTGCATCGCGGCGTTTTCGGCCGGCATGCCGAAGGCGTCCCAGCCCATCGGGTGCAGCACGTTGAAGCCCTTGGCGCGCTTGTAGCGGGCCACCACGTCGCCCATCGTGTAGTTGCGGGTATGACCGATATGGATCCGCCCCGACGGATAGGGGAACATCTCCAGCACGTAGTACTTCGGGCGCGGGTCCTCGTTCTTCGTTTCGAAGAGCTTCTTGGCGTCCCAGGCTTTCTGCCATTTGGGCTCGGTCGCGCGCGGATTGTATCGTTCGGTTGCCATCGGATGTTTTTCACTTAAAAGCGTGCATGGAACCGGGGCGAAAACCCGCGGTTCAGGAAATCGTCGTGGGTGTTCATCATGGATTCCCGGACCCGTCAACTCCAGTGGGGCAGAGGCGGGCAAAAAGCAGCAGGGCCAGGGCATGGAAAAGTCGGTCGAACAGCTTCTTGAGGTCAGGCGCAAGGTTGCCGCCGCCGAGCTTGAGGCGGACCGCCCGGAAGGCGCGGCAACGCTGGTCGCCGTGTCGAAAACCTTCGACGCCGATGCCATCCGTCCGGTGCTCGAAGCCGGCCAGCGTGCTTTCGGCGAGAACCGGGTGCAGGAGGCGCAAGGCAAGTGGCCGGCGCTGAAGCAGGAATTTTCCGGCATTGAGCTGCATCTCATCGGCCCTTTGCAGTCCAACAAGGCCAAGGAAGCGGTGGCGCTGTTCGACGTCATCGAGACGGTCGACCGCGAGAAGATCGCCGCCGAGCTGGCCAAGGAGATCGTCAGGCAGGGCCGCGCGCCAAAGCTCTACGTGCAGGTCAATACCGGCTCCGAGCCGCAGAAGGCCGGCATCGAGCCACGCGAGGCGGTGGCGTTCGTGAAACGCTGCCGCGAGGTTCACAATCTCGCGATTGAGGGCCTGATGTGCATTCCCCCGGCGGAGGAAAACCCCGGCCCGCACTTTGCCCTGCTCGAAAAGCTGGCGCAGCAGGCCGGCGTCGAAAAGCTGTCGATGGGCATGTCGGGCGACTACGAGACGGCGATTGCCTTCGGCGCGACGAGCGTTCGTGTCGGCTCGGCGATCTTCGGCGCCAGGTAGACCACGAGCCAAGGAAGGCTTGCGAGGCAAGCAGCAGCCCAGCTTTCAGACCGGGCGCCAAACGAATTCGACATCGGCAAGGGGCACATGACAGGCACAACTGCGGCCCTCGAGATTTTGCTGCCCATTGCAGCCGCCGCCTTCGGCATGCTTGCCTTCGCTATCCTAGCGCGTCTGCTCGGCTAGAATAAGCCGCCGGCGGCCCCGCGCTGGCGCCCGAGAAATCAGACAGCAGAATTGAGCAAGAAAAACTTCTTCTCGAAGTCCGGCCCAACTGCCGTCAGTGCAGCACGAACTCGCCCTTCACGTTGCGCCATTCGTTCGGGGCGATCATCAGCCTGTGGGTATAGCGCACCGAGTGGAGCGGCCCATCAAGCCGCGTCTCCCAGAACCGGATGAACCTGAACAATCCTGGAAACTCCGGCGCCAGGTCGTAGTCCTGCCAGATGAAAGTCTGCAAGAGATGCGGATGGTCGGGCATGTGGTAGAGAAACTGTGCCGTGGTCAGCCCGTAACCCTTGAGCATCAGTTCCAGTTCGGAAACGTCGCGCATGGCTCTCACCGCTTCCTGCCGCTTCTCCCCGCAATATAGTGAATCTTCCGGCCGGATGCTTAATCGTACATAGAACGCGCTTCCTGCCCAAGGGTTTCGTTCATAAAATCAATAGCTTGGCACTCGCTTCACAGAGTGAGTGCCAAGGCATCCTGCATCGTCTCGAACATGGCTAGTTCTCCTCGACGCAGTGCAAATCCAAGGTCTAATATTGTTCCCCATCGCGGAATGATATTAATTCGGGCCGAATACGAGCACCGCCACGGCACAGCGGCAGTTGCGGCGTGTTTGCCAGGTCCTGGGGAGAGAATATGTCCGATACGAAGGTCTACCGCGTTCAGCCGGCGTGGAAGAAGAATGCGCTGATCGACGATGAAACCTATCTGAAGTGGTATGCCGACAGCGTGAAGAACCCGGACAGGTTCTGGGGCAAGCACGGCAAGCGGATCGACTGGTTCAAGCCCTTTACCAAGGTCAAGAACGCCTCCTTCACCGGCAAGGTCTCAATCAAGTGGTTCGAGGACGGCGTCACCAACGTCTCCTACAACTGCATCGACCGGCACCTGAAGAAGCGCGGCAACCAGACCGCCATCATCTGGGAAGGCGACAATCCCTACGACGACAAGAAGATCACCTACAACGAGCTCTATGAGCATGTCTGCCGGTTCGCCAACGTCTTGAAAAAGCATGGCGTCAAGAAGGGCGACCGCGTCACCATCTACATGCCGATGATTCCGGAAGCGGCCTATGCGATGCTCGCGTGCACGCGCATCGGCGCCATCCACTCGGTGGTCTTCGGCGGCTTCTCGCCGGATGCGCTGGCCGGCCGCATCGTGGACTGCGAATCGACCTTCATCATCACCGCCGACGAGGGCCTGCGCGGCGGCAAGGCCGTTCCGCTGAAGGAGAACACCGACAAGGCCATCGACATCGCCGGCCGCCAGGGCGTGATCGTCAAGAACGTTCTGGTGGTGCGCCGCACCGCCGGCAAGATCGCCTGGTTCGCCAACCGCGACCTCTGGTACCACGAGGAGACCGCCTCGGTTAAGCCGGACTGCAAGCCCGAGAAGATGAAGGCGGAGGACCCGCTGTTCATCCTCTACACCTCCGGCTCGACCGGCAAGCCCAAGGGCGTGCTGCACACTACCGCCGGCTATCTCGTCTACGCCTCGATGACCCACCAGTATGTCTTCGACTACCATGACGGCGACGTCTACTGGTGCACCGCCGATGTCGGCTGGGTCACCGGCCACAGCTACATCCTCTACGGTCCGCTCGCCAACGGCGCCACCACGCTGATGTTCGAGGGCGTGCCGAACTATCCGTCGGCCTCGCGCTTCTGGGACGTGGTCGACAAGCACCAGGTCAACATCTTCTATACCGCCCCCACCGCCATCCGCGCGCTGATGGGCGCGGGCGACGACCATGTGAAGAAGACCTCACGCAAGAGCCTGCGCGTGCTGGGCTCGGTGGGCGAGCCGATCAATCCCGAAGCCTGGGAATGGTACTTCAACGTCGTCGGCGAGAAGAAGATTCCGATCGTCGATACCTGGTGGCAGACCGAGACCGGCGGCATCCTGATCACCCCGCTGCCCGGCGCCACCGACCTCAAGCCCGGCTCGGCCACGCGGCCGTTCTTCGGCGTAGTGCCGCAGCTGGTCGACAATGAGGGCAAGGTGCTGGAGGGCGCGGCCGACGGCAATCTCTGCATCACCGAATCCTGGCCGGGCCAGATGCGCACGGTCTATGGCGATCACGAACGGTTCGTGCAGACCTACTTCTCCAACTACAAGGGCAAGTATTTCACCGGCGACGGCTGCCGCCGTGACGAGGACGGCTATTACTGGATCACCGGGCGCGTGGACGACGTCATCAACGTCTCCGGCCACCGCATGGGAACGGCCGAGGTCGAGTCGGCGCTGGTCAGCCACGACAAGGTGTCCGAGGCCGCCGTGGTCGGCTATCCGCACGACATCAAGGGCCAGGGCATCTACAGCTATGTGACGCTGATGGCCGGCGTCGAAGCCACCGAGGACCTGCGCAAGGAACTCGTCGCGCATGTGCGCAAGGAGATCGGTCCGATCGCCTCGCCCGACAAGATCCAGTTCGCGCCGGGCCTGCCCAAGACACGCTCGGGCAAGATCATGCGCCGCATCCTGCGCAAGATCGCCGAGGACGATTTCGGCTCGCTGGGCGACACCTCGACGCTTGCCGATCCGGCCGTGGTCGACGACCTGATCGAGCACCGCCAGAACAAGAAGGGGTAATTCGCCACTTGCGCATCGGATCGCCGGGCCCCACATTGGACGCCGTGTTCAACCAATCGAAAGGAGGTGATCCAATGTCGAGTGATTTCGTTTTCCAGAGTGAGGTCTCGGCGGATTGCCTTCGCGGGGAGCAGCCTCTTCGCTGAAGCGCATGATGTGCGGCCCGCGGTCCTGACGGATCGTAGCTTGCGACCGCACGCTGGACGAAAGAACGGGAAGGCCGCCTGCGTCGCAAGAAGCGGCGGCCTTTTCCTTTTTGGTCGCGTGGCGGCCCGCAGCAGAGCTTACTTGGTCAGGACCAGTGCCTCGATATTGGAGGAGATTTCCTGGAACGCACTGTCGAGTTCCTTGCCCGTGGCCGCCTCGAAATAGTGCCGCACCCAGCCGCTGTCCGGGCTGGCGCAATCCTTCATGGTCGCCTTGGCGTTGGGCTCCTGGAGCATGAAGCCGACCGTGAATATCTCGATGCCGGCATCGCGCATGGCCTTGCACAGTGTCTTGGCCGCGTCGCGCGTGGCTTTCTTGCCGAGATCGTTATAGGCCTGCTTCTTGTCGCTGACGTCGAAGTAGGACAGGTTGAATTCGCCGTCGGTCATGAGGATCGCGTATTTCGCGACCTTCTTCGGATCGGGGCTTGCCGGTCGTGAGGCTGTCCCGACCGTGTCGCCCCACTTTTCCGAAAGCATGTACCAGCTCCACTGCACGCCGATATGGCCGGCCGTGCCGCCTTCGGCAACGAAGCTGTTGATGGTCTTCTTGAGCGCCGCGCCATCGGCGGTAAGCGGCATGATCGCCGTCGAGGGGCATGTCGTCGTGCTGTAATAGTCGGCGTAACCGGAAAGCAGGTAGTCGCGGTGCACCATGGAAACGTCCGGCCCGACATCGGTATACTGATGGGCGCCGGGGCGCTCCGTCGCGCAATTGTCGAGCCTCGCTCCTCCGCTTGAAACGAAAATCGGATCGGCGTTGCCACCCGTCCGCTGCCGATCCGCGGCGACCTTCTCCACAAAGACGCTCTTGGCCGCCAGCGCCCCGACATTGACCGAGTTGGCATATGGCACGAGCGCGATGCGCACACGAGGCTTGGCGGCGTTCTGGCTCCCCAACAGCGTTGTCACGGCGTTTGTCGCAGCCGTCTTGAGATCGGCGATCTTGCTGCCTTTCATCGAGCCTGTCAGGTCCAGCATCATCGCCACTTCGACCGCCTTGTCGCTATAGAGCGCTGCCGAATCGACACTGACCCGGGGCGCCAGCACCGAAAACAGCGGAAAGCCCAGCAAGACGTTGGCGGAGACGCTGGCCGAGACGGTCTTGGCTGCCATGTCGACGTTCAGGCTGTCGAGGGTGTACGTTGCGGTCGTCGCAAATCTCGGATCGGTGTTGGCATCGAGGAACCCCATCACCACCGACTTGGCATCCTTCTCCGTGATCTTGCCCGTGGTCAGGTCGCGCGCCGTCGAGGTGACGGCAGCGTCGAGCGCATGCTGCAGGCTCGACTTGAGGTGGTAGGACTGCGCGACGTTGACGCCAAGACCTACGCTCATCATCAGCACGGGCGTGGCCACCGCCGTCAGAAGCGCAAAATTGCCCCTGCTGTCGCCAGAAAGCGCCTTCGCCTGCTTTATCAGCCCGTTGATCGCACGCATGCCTGCTTCCCCCGTTCAGCTGTCTGGATCGACAATTGCCGGGAGCGCTGCAGGAATTCGGCCAGCTTCGCGCCAAACGCGTCAGAAGCGCGACATGCGACAGTGTAAGTTATTGATTTTTATATTCTGGACCCAAAAACAAGGTGAATAATAGGTAAACGACGATGCGGCAGCAAAAATCGCTTTACCAACTGTTCACCATAAGATGGGCGCCGCCCTGGCCCCGCGCCAAAACGGGGCAGGCGATCGTCCCGAAACGGGTCATTAACCCACGCGAGGGTTTGGGCTCAGAAGTCGGCAGCTATGCCCTTTATCTCCCAGTCGCCGTAGCGCACGGGCTCCTTGCCGCCGCGGCCGCCCAGTTCGCGCGGCACGGCCGCTTCCTGTTCGAGATAGGCCTTGCGGCGGGCTTCGGCTTCCTTCAGCGCGCGCTCGGCCGCCGGCGTCAGCTTCTTCGGTTCCGGTGCGGCTGCGGCGGCCTCCGTTTCGGCCGTTTCGGTGACATGCTCGGCCATGGAAACTCCTGCCTATGTGATTGAAACCTGACGGGTTGCTACCCATCATATAGCGAAACATGTAGCGGGGATCGACCCGTTCCCGCGGCCCCCGATTGGAGACCAAGAATGAACCTCATACGCACCGCCATGCTGCTGGCCTTCATGACCGCACTGTTCATGGCGGTCGGCTATTTGATCGGCGGCGGCAGCGGCATGATGATCGCCTTCCTGATAGCGGCGGCGATGAACATCTTCAGCTACTGGAATGCTGACAAGATGGTTCTGCGCATGAACAACGCGGTCGAGGTCGACGAGCGCAGCGCCCCCGAATACTACGCCATCGTGCGCGAGCTGGCGCGGCGCGCTGGCCTGCCGATGCCCAAGGTCTACCTCATCGACAATCCGCAGCCTAATGCCTTTGCCACCGGGCGCAACCCACAGAATGCGGCGGTTGCCGCCACGACCGGCCTGCTGGAGCGCCTGTCGCATGAGGAAGTGGCGGGCGTGATGGCGCATGAGCTTGCGCATGTCCAGAACCGCGACACGCTGACCATGACGATCACCGCGACGCTTGCCGGTGCCATCTCCATGCTCGCCAACTTCGCCTTCTTCCTTGGCGGTAGCAGCAACCGCGAAAACAACAATCCGCTCGGCATGGTGGGCATGCTGGTCGCGGTGCTCGTTGCGCCCTTTGCGGCCATGATCGTGCAGATGGCGATCAGCCGCACCCGCGAATATTCGGCCGACCGGCGCGGCGCAGAAATCTGCGGCCAGCCGCTGTGGCTGGCTTCGGCCCTTGACAAGATCGCCCGCAACGTCGAACGCATCCACAATCCCGAAGCAGAGCGCAATCCCGCAATGGCGCCTCTGTTCATCATCAACCCGCTTTCCGGCGAGCGTATGGACAATCTGTTCTCCACCCACCCCAATACCGAAAACCGCATTGCCGCGCTTCAGGACATGGCGCGCCAGGGCATGGGCGGCAGCGGCGGCATGACCAGCCGCGATGTCAATGCCCCTCCGAGCGCCGCACGCGACACCGGCTCGCGCGGCGAAAGCGGCCCGTGGGGTGCGTCGAAGCCGTCCGAGCCCGATTCGGGACCGTGGGGGCATAAGCCGACCGGACCGAAGGGTCCCTGGTCGTGAGCGTGGACGAGCGGCGGCGCACGAAACCGAAGAAGTCATTTTCCAAACCAGCCGCCTCCGACCGCGGCGACGGCAATGGCGCGCCCGGCCTCGCCGCGCGCAAGGCGGCCGCAAAACTGCTGGCGGCGGTGATCGACGCACATACCTCGCTGGACGGCCTGACCGACCATGACCACGGCCATCCGCAATTCCGCGAGCTCGACATGCGCGACCGCGGGCTGGTGCGCGCCATCCTGGTCACGGCGCTGCGCTATCGCCGCACCATCGGAAACCTGATCGCCGCGCGGCTGGAGCGGCCGTTGCCGGCCAACGCCACAGCACTTTCGCACATCCTCAATGTGGCGGCCGCGCAGATCCTGTTCCTCGACATTCCCGACAGCGCAGCGGTCGACCTCGCCGTCACCCACGCCAAGGCCGACCCGCGCACCGCCCGCTTTTCCGGACTGGTCAACGGCGTGCTGCGCGCCATCGCCCGCGGCAAGGAAGCCGAGCTTCCCGCAATGCTGGCGCGCACGCAGGACGCGTCTGACTGGTTCTGCGACCGCCTTGCCGAGACCTATGGCGCCGAAGCCGCCAGAAAGATTCTGGAAGCCCATCGACTAGAGGCGCCTGTCGATTTCACCGTGAAGTCCGACCCCGAGGGCTGGGCAGAAAAATTTGGCGGCATCGTGCTGCCCACGGGTTCTGTGCGAGTGTCCCGGCTTCCCGCCGACGTGCCCGACCTGCCCGGCTTTGCCGAAGGCGCCTGGTGGGTGCAGGACGCGGCGGCCGCCCTGCCCGCACGCCTGTTCGGTGATGTCGCCGGGTTGCATGTCGCCGACCTTTGCGCCGCCCCTGGCGGCAAGACGGCGCAGCTTCTCGCTGCCGGCGCGCGCGTCACGGCCATCGACAGCTCGAAGAACCGTCTGGCGCGGCTGGAACAGAACCTTGCCCGTCTCGGCTTTTCGGCAAAGACCGTGCAGGCCGACATTCTGCGCTTGGAGCCCGAAGAGCTTTTCGACGCTGTGCTGCTCGACGCGCCTTGCTCGTCCACCGGCACCGTGCGCCGCCACCCCGACGTGCCCTGGACCAAGACGCCCGAGGACATCGCCAAGCTCGCCGACCTGCAAAGCCGGCTGCTTGCGCGTGCCGTCTCCCTGGTCAAGCCCGGCGGCCGTATCGTCTTTTCCAACTGCTCGCTCGACCCGCTGGAGGGCGAGGAGATGCACGCCGCCTTCCTGGCCACGCCTGGTGTCGCGGACGATCCGATCCGGCCGGGCGAGATCGGGGGCATCGACCCGTTCCTGACACCGAAGGGGCAGCTGCGCACCACGCCGGCTGACATGGATATGGGGCGACCGGAGCTTTCCGGTCTCGACGGCTTTTTCGCCGCGCGGCTTCGCCGAAAGTCTTAATCGCCTATTGACAATAACAGGCTGCCGGCTTCAATTGCACGCATGAATCGCATTCGATATTTTCAACATATCAAAAGTTGCAGGCCTGCGGCCAAATAGATTCGTCTCCGCAGTAAGCATTGATTCGAATAAAATTTAATCTTTTTTTTCAACTTCTATTCGTGGAGGGGCGGTTTTTGTCGATTGCGGCAGGCAACACGGCAGAACTTTGGACACTTGTCGCCAAAGAGCTTTGGCGCAAGACCCGTCGCCGCCTGCGCGCGGGCCCGATCTATCGCTGGCGTTTCACTGGCCGCACGCCAGAACGCGTCCTGATCGCGCCGCCCGATCTCCGTCTTGCCGACCCGCAAGTCGCGCTGGAGATCTATTACGGCCGTTATCCTTTCGCCGGCCATCAGGTCGAGACCGGCGGCCAATCGCCTTTCCACGTCGACGCAGCCAGCCGTAGCTGGAAGAGGTCGTTGCACGGCTTTCGCTGGCTGCGGCACATGCGCGCCGCCGGCACAGAACTGGCCGCCGCCAATGCCCGCGCACTGGTCGGCGACTGGATCTCCGCCCATGGCGGGCATATTGCCGGCGTCGCCTGGGAACCGGCGATCACCGCGCGGCGCATCATCGCCTGGCTGCAGCATTCCTCCGTGGTGCTGCAGGGTGCGGAACTGCCCTTCTATCGCGGCTACCTGCGCTCCCTGGCACTGCAGATCCGTTATCTCCGCTCCATGACGCGCGAAATGCCCGACGGGGAAGAGAAGCTGCGCGCGCGCATCGCGCTCGCCTTTGCAGCACTGTCCCTGCCCGCCTCCACAGCCGCGCTTCGCAGCGCCACGCGCAATCTTGCCGAGGAGTTGAACCGGCAGATCCTGCCGGACGGCGGCCACATCTCACGCAACCCGATGGCGGTTCTGGAATTGCTGGCCGACCTGCTGCCGCTGCGCCAGACCTATGCCAACCAGGCCGAATCCCCGCCGAAGGCGCTGATCGGCGCGGTCGAGCGCATGCTGCCGGCGCTGCGCTTCTTCCGTCATCAGGACGGCAGCATGGCCCGGTTCAACGGCATGGGCGTGACCATCAACGACCGCATAGCCGCCATCACGCGCCACGACGACACCGCCGGGGCACCGCTGCTGCACGCGCCGCATTCCGGTTACGAACGCCTGTCGATGGGCGGCACCACGGTGATCGCCGACACAGGCCTGTCGCCGCCGAGCCTGGTATCGAACAAGGCCCATGCCGGCTGCCTGTCCTTCGAAATGTCATCGGGCCGGCAGCACTACGTCGTCAATGCCGGCGTCGATGCCTATGGCGCGGAGGAATTCCGTCCGCTCTCGCGTGCCACGGCCGCACACTCCACCGCCGCGCTGAACGACACCTCGTCGGCCCGCTTCAGCCATTCGCCGCGCGTCAACGACCTGCTCGGCTCGCCGCTGATCGGGGGCGCGCGGCACGTGCCTTGCCAGCGCACCGATGCCAGGGGCGTGCAGGGCTTCGTTGCCAGCCACGACGGCTATGTCGGCCGCTTCGGCATCTATCACGAGCGAGAGATGATGTTGTCGGACGAAGGCGCGCTGCTCCTCGGCACCGACCGCTTCCTGCGCGAAGGCGGCGCACGGCCGCTGAACGACGGTCGCGACCACGCCACCATCCGCTTCCACCTGCATCCGGACGTCGAACTGTTCCGCGACAGCAAGGGCCGTCTTGTCCTGTCGGCGCCGCAGGCCGATCACTGGGTCTTCACCTGCCGAGAAGTCGCGCCACAGGTCGAGGAATCGATCTTCTTCGCCGGCGTTGGCGGCCCCCGCCTCAGCCGCCAGATCGTGCTTGCGTTCAAGGCCTCGCAAAAGCCCGAGGTTCGCTGGCAGCTGAGCAGAGCAAGCGGTCCCAGCTGACATCCGCTCGCGGCCGCAAAATTGACAACGCAGCGCGGCAGCGTCTAGAGCCCATCCTGGAAAGGCTCTCTCATGGACAACAGCGACAAGAAGGCCGCGATTGCCGCCTACAAGAACCGCGAGGCGAACGCCGGCGTATATGCGCTGCGTTGCGCCCAATCCGGCCAGCAATGGGTCGGCTACGCGCCGGATTTCGACGCGATCATGAATCGTGTTACCTTCTCGCTCCGTCTTGGAAACCATGTTTCACGGACCCTCCAGGCCGCGTGGAACCAGCATGGCCAGGACTGCCTCGTTCTTGAGCAAGTCGAACGGTTCGATCCGAAGATGATCCCCACCGGCGAGGCGCTGAAAACAAGGCTCGCTCACTGGCAGCAGGAACTGGACGCCTTGCCGCTCTGACGGTTAAGCGGGGCGTCGGCGCTTGATTTCCGGCCCTCATGTGGTAGGGCCGAGCCTTGCTCACCCAGCCGCAGAAAGGCCCGCTCCCATGGCCGTCGCCTCCAAGAAGATCCCCGCCCCGGACCTCGTTCCCGTTCGCCGCGCGCTGCTCTCCGTTTCCGACAAGACCGGCCTGATCGACTTCGCCGCCGCCCTTGCCAAGGCCGGCGTCGAGCTGGTCTCCACCGGCGGCACCGCCAAGGCCATCGCCGCCGCCGGCATCGCCGTGCGGGACGTCTCCGAACTCACCGGCTTTCCCGAGATCATGGACGGCCGCGTCAAGACGCTGCACCCGTCGGTGCATGGCGCGCTGCTTGGCGTACGCGACGACCCCGAACATGCCGAGGCCATGCAGGCCCACAATATCCAGCCCATCGACCTCGTGGTGGTAAACCTCTACCCGTTCGAGGAAGTGCGCCAGTCGGGCGCCGACTATGCCTCGATCGTGGAGAACATCGACATCGGCGGCCCGGCGATGGTGCGCGCCTCGGCCAAGAACCACGCCTATGTCGCCATCGTCACCGATCCGGAAGACTATGCCGCCGTGCTGAACGCGCTGGAACTCAACACCGGCAGCCTCTCCTACGAGTTCCGCCAGAAGCTGGCCGCCAAGGCATTCGCCCGCACCGCGGCCTATGACGCTGCGATCTCGGGCTGGTTCGCCGACGCGCTGGCGATCGAGCACCCCACCTGGCGCGCCTTCGGCGGCAAGCTGGAAAACGTCATGCGCTATGGCGAAAACCCGCACCAGCAGGCGGGCTTCTACGTCAACGGCGAGAAGCGCCCCGGCGTTGCCACGGCAAAGCAGTTGCAGGGCAAGCAGCTCTCCTACAACAACATCAACGACACGGACGCCGCCTTCGAGCTGGTCGGCGAGTTCGATCCGGCCCGCTCGGCCGCCGTCGCCATCATCAAGCACGCCAATCCCTGCGGCGTCGGCGAGGGCACGAACCTGAAGGACGCCTATCTCAAGGCGCTCGCCTGCGATCCGGTCTCGGCCTTCGGCGGCATCGTCGCCGTCAACCGGCTGCTCGACGCGGAAGCGGCGGAAGAAATCGTCAAAACCTTCACCGAGGTCATCATCGCGCCTGAGGCCAGCGAGGAAGCGCAGGCCATCATCGCCGCCAAGAAGAACCTGCGCCTTCTGGTGACCGGCGGCCTGCCCGATCCGCGCGCGCCCGGCATGGCGGTCAAGTCGGTGGCCGGTGGCCTGCTGGTGCAGTCGCGCGACAATGCGGTGGTTGACGATTTCGAGCTGAAGGTGGTGACCAAGCGCGCACCGACCGAGCGCGAGATGACCGACCTGCGCTTTGCCTTCCGCGTCGCGAAGCATGTGAAGTCGAATGCCATCGTCTATGTGAAGGACGGCGCCACCGTCGGTATCGGCGCCGGCCAGATGAGCCGCGTCGACTCCTCGCGCATCGCCGCGCGCAAGGCGCAGGACGCGGCCGAAGCCGCCGGCATGGCCGAGCCACTTACCAAGGGGTCAGTGGTGGCGTCCGACGCCTTCTTCCCCTTCGCCGACGGCCTGCTGTCAGCCATCGAGGCGGGCGCCACGGCGGTCATCCAGCCAGGCGGCTCGATGCGCGACGACGAGGTGATCGCCGCCGCCGACGAGCACGGCATCGCAATGGTGTTCACCGGCATCCGGCATTTCAGGCACTGAGGTCTTACCCTCCCCCTTGAGGGGAGGGTGCCGAGCGCAACAAGGCGGGAGGGGTCATCGCGGCAGCGCGCTACCCCCTTGACCTTCACCTTCGTGCAAACCATTGCCGCGCACGGCATGGATTGCCCTCTCCCGGCCTTCGGGCCACGCTCCCCTCATGGGGAAGGGAAAACGCTGGCGCCCACGACGCGACGGCTCATTCTGCACCGCTGCGGCGGCTTCGACGGAGCGGCATGGGTCCCCGGAACCTCCGCACATCGCTATCGCTCGTGCTCCGGCCCGAGGATGACGAGGTGGGGCGGCCGGCGCCAATCGCCAGCGTCGAGGGCTTGCCGGGCACCCTCAATCTCAACCTGTTGAAGGTTCTTGTAGATTGTCGAAGGTTGCTGGAGACGGCCTTGAAAGGATGCCGCAGCCTTTCATCCCGTCGTCCTCGGGCCGGAGCACGAGCGCAGCGAAGTGCGGAGGTTCCGGGGACCCAGGCCTCGGACTCTCAGCCGGCAGTCCGAGGCAAGTTCGGCGTCGGTGGCGGATTGCGGAGATGGCGACCCTAAAGAGGGGCGCTTTCACTTCGCCCTGTCCGCCGGATAGGGTGTCGGCCACAGCACCGCCATGCCGACCGCCAGGAACACCACGATGACCGTCATGCCGAGCCGCGGCGTGCCGGTCATGGCCGTGATCGTCGCGTAGAGGAACGGCGCCAGAAAGCTGGTGGCGCGGCCGGCCAGCGCGTAGATGCCGAAATAGCGGCCCGCCTCGGCAGGCGTCACGCTGCGCGCCAGATAGGAGCGCGACGAAGCCTGCACCGGCCCGAAGGCAAGCCCGATCAGCAGTCCATAGAGGATGTAGGCTTTTTCCGCCGGCGTAGCGAAGAAGCCGCCGGTGTCTGCGCCATCGAGCTGCAGCGCGCCGAACAGCGTGTAGCCCGGCCCGGTGGACAGGATGCCAAGCGTCGCCACGATCAGCAGGGTCAGCGCGATCATCACCACCTTCTTGGAGCCGAGCGACGTGTCGAGACGGCTCGCCGCGAGGCAGCCGAAGATCGCCACGACGTTGAGGATGATGCCGAACAAGCCGATCTCGGTGATCGACCAGCCGAACATCGCCGCCGCGAACACGCCGCCCAGCGCGAGCAGCGCGTTGACGCCGTCCTGGTAGATCATGCGGGCGATGAGGAAGCGGAGAATGCCGCTGCGCCGGCGCACTTCGCCGAGCGTCGACTTGAGCTCCGAGAGGCCGTCACGCACCGCAGGTCCCAAGGCCTTGCCCTTGGCGCTGTCGGGCGTGAACAGGAACATCGGCAGGATGAAGACGAGGTACCACAGCGCCGAAAGCGGCCCGGTGGCGCGCGCATCCTCGCCGAGCTTCGGATCGAGGCCGAACAGCGGCTCGGTGCCGATCAGCGTGAGCCCCGTCTGCGGCGAGCCGGCCAGCAACAGGATCACGAACAGCAGCGCGATCATGCCGCCGATATAGCCGAGCCCCCAGGCGATGTTGGAGATGCTGCCGATCTCCGCCTTGGGCACCAGACGCGGCATCATGGAATCGTTGAAGACGATGGAAAATTCCGCCGCCACCGAGGCGAGCGAGAAGAACAGGATCGTCGGCACAAGCGGCGAGCCGGGCGCCGCATACCAGAGCATGCAGAGGCTGAAGATCTTGATCACCGCGAAGAAGGCGATCCACGGCTTGCGCTGGCCGGTGTGGTCGGCGATCGAGCCGAGGATGGGCGAAAGGATGGCGATGACGAAGCCGGCCGCCGCGATGCCGTAACCCCAGGCCGCCTGCCCGACGGCCGGGTCAGACGCCATGCGCGAGACGACATAGGGGCCGAAGATGAAAGTGGTGACCACCGTGAAGAAGGGCTGCGCCGCCCAGTCGAAGAACATCCAGCCCCAGATGCCGGCGCGCGACGCCCTGCTGCTCTCCATGCTAACCTCGGCCATGTCCCCTCCAGGCAGGATGCCACGTGTCTATGCGGACGCGTGCGCGGTGCGGTCCGCTCCGAACCGCTTCTTGCCCTGTTGTCGACTGCCGGCGATCAGCCGTCAACCGGTCAGGTCGCTCATCAGTCCCGAAGCCACGGTGAGGCGCGAGACAGTGATGTCGCCGCCCTCAGTCAGCCCCTGCAGCCGCTCGCGGATACGCGTGACGCGCCCGCCGCCGGCCTCCAGCCAGGCCGGCACCGGATCGGCCGCCGTGCCGAAGCCGGTCAGCGCCGCCACCGCAATGCCGCGTCGTGCGGCATCGATGGTGTCGGTGGCGCGTGAAAGCGCCAGCTCGTCATAGTAGTCGGACGGCGTGATGGCCCGCGCGGCATCTTCCATGCGCGCGATGCGGAAGGCATCGCTGACCGCGAAGAAGGCTTTTGCCGCCGCCGCGATGTCGGACCTGGCGGCCTTCGCCACCAGCGAGATGTCCGGGATCAGTTCGGCGACATCGCCAAGCGCCAGCCGTTCGGCCAGACCTTGCGGAGCGCCAGCGGCCACGAAGCCGTCGCGGCGGTCGGCCAGACGCGCCTTGTTGAAGGCCGGCAGCAGCTCGGCCAGCTTCGGCTCCAGCGCATGGCGCGCCTCGCGGAGCACCGCTATCTCGTCGTCCACCGGGCCTTCGCCAGCTGCATTTCGCAGATACCAGCTGGTAGCGACGAAGATCAGCCGGCCGACGGAGTGGTAGAGGTCGAGCTGCACCTGCCCGTCGATGCGATTGTCGAGCGCGTCGATCTCGCGATAGAGCGCCGGCAGCTCAAAGCCCGCCCGCACCGCCACGAAGGCACGCACCACGTCGGCCGCGTTGCGACCGGTGGCCTCCTGCAGACGGTTGACGAAGGACGGACCGCCGCGATTGACCACATCATTGGCCAGCACGCGCGCGATGATCTCGCGGCGCAGCCGGTGGCCCTTGATCTCGTCGGCATATTTCTTCGCCATCTTTTCGGGGAAGTACCCCATCAGGTCGCGCTCGAAATGCGGATCGTCCAGAAGGTCGCTGCCGACGATGTCAGAGAACAGCACGATCTTGGCATAGGCAAGCAGCACGCCGAGCTCGGCCCGGGTGAGCGGCTCGCCGCGCGCCTCGCGCTCGGCCAAGGCCGCCGCCGAAGGCAGGAACTCGACCGCACGGTCGAGCAGCCCGCGCGTCTCCAGCGCGTTCATGAAGCGGCCCTGATGGGCGATGTCGGCAAGGCCGCGCTTTTGCTGCAAGGACAGCGCCAGCGGCTGCTGGTAGTTGTTGGAGAGCACCAGCTCTGCCACCTCGTCGGTCATCTCGGCGAGCAGCTTGTTGCGGGCCGGCCGGGTCAGCGCCCCCTTACGCATGGCGGATGCCAGCGCGATCTTGATGTTGACCTCGACGTCCGACGAATTCACGCCGGCCGAGTTGTCGATGGCGTCCGAATTGCAGCGCCCGCCGAGCAGGCCGAACTCGATGCGCGCGCGCTGGGTCACGCCCAGGTTGGCGCCCTCGCCGATCACCTTGGCGCGCGCTTCCGCGGCCGTGATGCGGATCGCATCGTTGGCACGGTCGCCGACTTCCTGGTTGGTCTCGCCGGTGCCACGCAGATAGGTACCGATGCCGCCGAACCAGAGCAGGTCGACATCCGCCTTGAGGATGGCCTTGATGACCTCGGTGGGCGAAGCGGTCGTCTTGGCAAGGCCGATGGCCTTCGCCGCCGCCGCCGGCAACGTCACCGACTTCTGGTTGCGCGAGACGACGATGCCGCCCGCCGACAGTTTTGTCTGATCATAGTCCTGCCAGCTAGAGCGCAGCAGAGCAAACAGGCGCTTGCGCTCGGCGAAAGAGGTCGTCGCGTCCGGATCGGGATCGATGAAGATGTCGCGATGGTCGAAGGCGGCGATGAGCTTCGTCTGCTCGGAAAGCTGCATGCCGTTACCGAACACGTCGCCCGACATATCGCCCACGCCGACCACGGTGAAGGGCTCGCGCTGGATGTCGCGGTTCATCTCGCGGAAGTGGCGCTTGACCGCCTCCCAGGCACCGCGCGCGGTGATGCCCATCTTCTTGTGGTCGTAGCCGGCCGAGCCGCCCGAGGCGAAGGCGTCGTCCAGCCAGAAGCCATGCGCCTCGCTGATGGCGTTGGCGGTGTCGGAGAAGGTGGCCGTGCCCTTGTCGGCGGCGACGACGAAATAGGGATCGTCGCCGTCGCGGCGCGTCACGCCCGCCGGCGGCACGACACGGTCGCCCTCGAGATTGTCGGTCACCGAAAGCATGCTGGAGATGAAGTTGATGTAGGCCGCCTTGCCGGCCTCGAACACCGCGTCGCGGCCGCCGCCCACGGGAAGGCGCTTGGGATAGAAGCCGCCCTTGGCGCCCACCGGCACGATGACCGCGTTCTTCACCTGCTGCGCCTTCACCAGGCCCAGCACTTCGGTGCGGTAGTCCTGCGCCCGGTCGGACCAGCGCAGGCCCCCGCGTGCGACCGAGCCGAAGCGCAGATGCACGCCCTCGACCTCAGGCCCGTAGACGAAAATCTCGCGCCACGGCCTCGGCTCGGGCAGGCCCTCGATGGCGCGCGAATCGAGCTTGATCGCCAGCGACTGGCCCTTCTCCTTCGTATCGGTCACGAAATGATTGGTGCGCACCGAGGCTTCGATGAGGTTGAGGTAGCGCCGGATGATGGTGTCGTCGTCGATGTTCGGCACCTGCTCCAGCGCATCCTTGATCGATGCCTTGAGATGCATCGCCGTCACCTCGCCGTCCTTCACGGCCGGGTCGAAGCGGGCGACGAACAGCTCGAACAAAGCGCATGCGATCTGCGGATAGCGGTTGAGCGCGGCGGCGATGAAATCCTGGCTCTGCGGAATGCCCGCCTGCTGCAGATAGCGGCCATAGGCGCGCAGAATGCCGATTGCCGAGGAGGGCAGCGCCGCGGTCTGCGCCAGCGCATTGTAGCCGTCATTGTCGGCGTCGCCCCGCCACACCGAAAGGAACACCTCGTCGAACAGCGCACCATCGTCGGACAGGTCGATAGGCTTGTTGAAGCCGTTCTCCAGTTCCATGTCGTGGATGAAGATCGAGCCCGCCGCACCGTCACGCACTTCGAAGGTGCGTTCGCTGATGACGCGGAAGCCGGCATTTTCCAGTATCGGCACGCGCCGCGACAGCGCCACCGGCGCGCCGTGGTGATAGATCTTCAGCGAAGCCTGCTCGGGCGTCTGGCCGTGGTCGCGATAGAAATCGATGGCAATCGGGTTGTCGGCACTGATCGTCACGATCTGGCGCGCGTCGGCGAGCGCCTGTTCGGGCGTGAAGCTGTTGCGATAGCTCTCGGGGAAGCGATTGGCGATCCTGGCCAGCCCCGCGCCGGTGCCCGACGCCGCCTCCGCCTCCACCAGCGCGTCTTCCCAGGTGCGCACGATGTCGCGGACCGCCGCCTCGATCGTGGCCTGTTCGACCTCAGGCGTCTTGCCGCCCGAACGGCCGATGATGAAGTGAATGCGGGTCAGCCCGCCCTCGGGGAAGGCCGGATAATAGGCGGACAGCCGGCCTTCGAACACGGTCTTCAGATAGGTGCCGATCTTCTCCCGCACATCCGAATCGTAGCGGTCGCGCGGCACGAAGACGAGCACCGAGACGAAGCGGTCGAACTGGTCGACGCGCACCAGGGCGCGCACGCGCGGCCGCTCGATCAGGCCAAGGATCGCCTCGGCGTTCTTGCTCAGCGTCGGGATCGAGGTCTGGAACAGCTCGTCGCGCGGATAGCTTTCCAGCACATTGATCAGCGCCTTGCCGGAATGGTCGGCGGGGTCGAAGCCGGACGCGTCGAGCACGGTCTGCGCCTTGGAGCGCAGATAGGGGATCTTCATCACCGAGCGCGTGTATGCGGTGGAGGTGAACAGGCCCACGATGCGCAGCTCACCGGCCAGCCGGCCCCTCTCGTCATAGGTCTTGACGCCGATATAATCGAGATAGGCGCGCCGGTGCACCACCGACTTGCCGTTCGCCTTGGTGACGATCAGCGGCTCGGGTCCGTGCAAGAAGGCGCGGATTTCAGGCGTGGTGATGCTGTCGCCGTCGGCGTCGCGCCGCAGCACCAGCACGTCGGAGCTGGCGAGGATGCCGAGGCCGGGCTTGCCGGCGCGGTCGAGCGTGCCGGTCTTCTCGCCGCCCGTATATTGGAACTCGCGCATGCCGAGGAAGGTAAAATTGTCGTCGCGCAGCCATTCGAGGAAGGCGATGGCGTCGGCGACCGCATGCTTCTCGAGCGGCGTCTCGCCATAGCGGAATTGCGAGATCGCCTGGTCGAGCCGGGCGAGCATGTGCTTCCAGTCGGCGACGGCCGCGTGCACCTGCGCCAGCACCTTGCGCAGGCGTCCCTCGAGCTCCGCCGCCTGCTCGTCGCTCAGCGCCTTGACGTGGACATGCACCACGCTCAGCCGGTCGGCGCCGCGGTCGTCTTCCTTGTGCGGACCGCTTTCGCCCAGCACCTCCTCGACACCGTCCTTGCCGTGGCGCACCAGCACCACCGGGTGAGTGACCAGCGAGGCCTCCCCGACGCTGTCGTTGATCTCGCCGAGGATCGAATCGAACAGGAAGGGCATGTTGTCGTTGACGACGGTGACCACCGTCAGCGGCCGCCCGTCGAGCCTGATCTCCGGATCGCGGTCGATGGCGATCACCGTCCCGCCCTTGTGGTGCCCGGCAACGGCGCGTTCGGCCAGTTCCGCTGCGCGCGCCAGCGCGGCAGCATCATAGGCGGCAACGTCCTCGGCGGGTGCTCTGATCAACAGATAGTCGGCGAGCCGGCCCCTTCTGCCAGGCATGTTCGCTTCCGGAGGGCTCTTGACGGCGACGGACTTGCTTTTGGCGTTACTTGCCATGGTGATGAGCCTCCCCCTGCATGCATGCCGGATCGTAACAGAAGAAACACGTGAGACGCCACGATATCGGCGCAAAATGCGGCCGTCCAATGAAAGGCGGATGACGCTTGGCGCTTTCTTTTCGCAGCGTCTGCAAGCGGCCCTTGAGTTTGCATCTGCGCAAACGCGAACGCCCCGGCTTTTGGCCGGGGCGTTTGGTCTGGTTGCGGGGGTTGGATTTGAACCAACGACCTTCAGGTTATGAGCCTGACGAGCTACCGGGCTGCTCCACCCCGCGTCAACTGGTGTTCGGCGTTGGCGAGCAGCCCGGTGGTGTCTGGTTTGCCGGTCCTCGAAGGCTTCGCCTTCTGCGGTCCGGCGGGGCTGCTCCACCCCGCGTCAACTTGCTGGACTTTGGCCGGTTGGCGCCAAAGCGAAGGGCCGCTTGCGCGGCCCGGGTGTCCCGTTTCAGGCGGGCCTTGTCGTTCGGAGAAGATTTTCATGCACTTGGCAGACCTGGCAGCGACTTACTCTCCCGCGTCTTGAGACGAAGTACCATCAGCGCTGGAGCGTTTCACGGCCGAGTTCGGAATGGGATCGGGTGCAGC
>NZ_JBDZDS010000016.1:0-38365 GCF_040045035.1 Mesorhizobium sp. KR1-2
CGACGACACCACCACCAGCCGCCTGCTCATCACCGAGGCGCTGCAGGACATGGGCATCCGCCAGATCGCGCTCGCCCGCGACGGCGAGGAGGCGCTGCGCATGATGATGGACAAGCCCTGCCACCTGATCATCTCCGACTTCAACATGCCCAAGCTCGACGGGCTCGGCCTGCTCAAGGCGATCCGCTCCTACGGGCCGCTGCGCAACACCCCGTTCATCATCCTCACCGGCAAGAGCGACCGCGCCCTGGTCGAGCGCGCCGCCGCGCTCGGCGTCAACAACTACCTGACCAAGCCGTTCACCACCGCCCAGCTCAAGCACGCCATCGAGGCCATCGTCGGGGTGCTGACGTGACCGCCAAACCCGCCCGCCTCACCGTGCTGCGCGGCGAGTACCATGTCGTCGCCGACGAGGGCGTCGTGCTGACCACCATCCTCGGCTCCTGCGTCGCCGCCTGCATCCGCGACCCGCTGGTGCGCGCCGGCGCCGTCGAGTTCTTCTGACAAAACCCCAGGTCCCGCCCATGCACGCCAGCGCCAGCGCCAGCACCACGCCCAACGCCGACACGTCGCTGTCCGACCTGCTCGACCGTCTCGGCACCGAGCTCGCCGAGCGCGCCGCCGCCGTCGAACGCCTGCAGCCGCTCGCCGAGGCCGCGCGCACCGATCCCGACGCGCTGCGCGCCCTGCAGGGTCTCGACCTCACCGAGCAGACGCTGCGCGCGCTCGCCGGCCTGCTGGCCGATCTCGCCGCCGCTGCCCCCGCCAACTGGCGGATCGACGCCGGCCCGGCGCTCGCCGCCATCCCGCTCGCCGACCTCGCCAACCGCCTCGCCGGCGCGACGTCCGACCAGCCGCGCGACGCCGAAGCAGACGGCGACTGCGACTTCTTCTAGGGCGGTCTACCCTCAGCGCTCCGGGTAGGGGAGTTCACACCAGGTCGAGACCAAGAATACGGGAGAGTGGATCGGCCTCTCATACGAAGGCCCGAAACGGCTCGGACCGAACTGCCGGCCCAAAGGGAGCCGAGCCCATCTTCGCTGAAGCCGAAGCTGAAGACAGAACAGGTCAAAGGCGTGCGGCCGCAAGGGGCGGCCGCCGTCGCAAGGAGTGGCGGCGTCAGTCCGCGAGCGCCAGTTCCAGATAAATCTTCTGCAGTTGCCGCGTCACCGGGCCGGGCTTGCCGTCGCCGATGATGCGATCACCGATCCTGTTGACCGGCGTGACCAGGCTCGAGGCGCTGGTGAGGAACGCTTCGGCCGCCTCAAAAGCCTCTTCGACGGTGAACAGCCGTTCCTCCAAGCGAAGCTGCCGGTCTTCCGCAATCTTTATCACCGCGCGGCGGGTGCAGCCTGGCAGGATTGCCTGCGAGTTCGGCCGGGTGACCAGCACGCCGTCCCCGGTGAGGATGAAGGCGGTGGAGGAGGCGCCCTCGGTGACGAAACCATCCTCCACCATCCAGGCCTCGTGGAAGCCGCCGGCATTCACCGACTTCTTGGCCAGGACCTGCGCCAGCAGCATGGTCGTCTTGATGTCGCGACGCGCCCAGCGGCTGTCGGCGACGATGCCGACGGCAACGCCGTTCTGCACGGACGCGGCGTTGACCAGGTTCTTCTGCTGGGTAAAGGCGATGAAGGATGGCTTCATGTCGTCGGCAAAGCCGAAGTCGCGGTCGGCGACGCCGCGGGTGACCTGCAGATAGACCACGCCCTCGTCGAGGCCGTTGCGCGCGATCAGCTCGCGCTGGACCTGGGCGATCTCGTCCCTCTGCAACGGCATGGGAATAAAGATCTCGTTCAGCGAACGCTCAAGGCGGGCGAGGTGCAGGTCGTTGTCGACCAGCTTGCCGCCGATGACTGCGGAGACCTCGTAGATGGCATCGGCAAAGAGGAAGCCGCGGTCGAAAACCGAAACCTTGGCTTGGTCCTCGGCGACATAGTCGCCGTTGATGTAGATGATTCTGGCCAACTTGCTCTCCGGTAAGCCGGAGGGGCGTCGCTGGGCGCGCCCGCCCCGCACGAAGGGTTTTTCAGGTGCCGCGCCGGCCGGCGGGAGGCCAGCCGGCGCGTCGAGGGTCACTTGCCGTCGCGCAGGCCTTCGGCGGCATAGGCCGCGATATCGGCATGGGTGGCGAACCAGACGTCGTCGTGGCCGCGGATGTGCCGGATCAGCTCCTCCAGGATGGAGATGCGCGAGCGGTAGCCGATGACATGCGGGTGCATGGTCAAAAGGAACAGGCCGCCTTCCTCATAGGCGCGGTCGAACTCGCGGCGGAAGATGTCCAGCACACCCGAGGGCGCCATATAGGGGCGCAGGGCGGTGAAGCGGTTCATGTTGAAATAGACCGCGTCGTCGCGGATCCATTCCACCGGCAGCTCCACGATGCCGGTCGGTTCGCCGTTCTCGACGATCTCGTACGGGTCGTCGTCGGCCATGAGCGAGGAATCGTAGAGCAGGCCCAGTTCGCGCTGGATCTTGAGCGTCACGCTGGAAAAATCCCAGGACGGCGTGCGCATGCCGACCGGGCGAACGCCGGTGATCTTCTCCAGCGTGTCTGCGGCGCGGAAGTGCAGGTCGCGCTCGTTTTCCGGCGGCACCTTGGTGTTGAGCTCGTGGATCCAGCCGTGCAGGCCGATCTCGTGGCCCTCGGCAACTACGCGCCGCTGTTCGTCGGGATAGAGCAGGCCGACCACGGCCGGAACGAAGAAGGTCGCCTTGATGTCGTTGTCGGCGAGCGTCTTGAGGATGCGCGGGATACCGACGCGGTTGCCATACTGGCCCTGCGACATGCGGCCGATGGATTCGCCGCCGTCGCGCAGCTCGTTGCTCTCATGGTCGCTGTCGAAGGACAGTGCCACGGCGCAGCGCGCGCCGTTCTTCCATGCCTTAGGCTTCAGCGAGCGGCCGGCACGGATCTTCTCCACCTTGCCGCGCCAAACCGACTCGTCCCACTGCCAGGGTTCCATCATTCACCTCGTATTTTGATGGTTCAAACTGCTGCCGCGGCCGCCTGCACCTGCTGCGGCAGCACCGGCACTGCCGCGAGCAGCCGCCGCGTATAGTCGTCCTGCGGGTTCTCGTAGATCTCGGCGGTCTGGCCGGCCTCCACGATGCGGCCGCGATACATGATCGCGACGCGGTCGCACAGATGCCGCACGACCGAGAGATCGTGGCTGATGAAGATCAGCGTCAGCTCCAGTTCCTTGCGCAGGCGGATCAGCAGATTGATGATCTGCGCCTGGATGGAAACGTCGAGCGAGGCCACCGGCTCGTCGCAGACCACCACGTCCGGCTGCATGGCGAGCGCGCGCGCGATCGCCACGCGCTGGCGCTGGCCGCCGGAGAACTGGTGCGGATAGCGACTGGCGAAGGCCGGGTCGAGCCCGACAGCGGCGAGCCACTGGCGGACATATTCGCCGGCCTGCGCCCGCGTGACGAGCCCATGCGCCAGCGGTCCCTCGGAGATGCTGTCGCCGACGCGCATGCGCGGGTCGAGCGAGGCGAACGGGTCCTGGAAGATGGTCTGGACGCGCGTGGTCACTTTCGTGGGGTTGCGGCCGCCGGAGATGACCGGGTCGCCCTCGAGCCTGACCTTGCCGGTGGTGGGCGCGTAGATGCCGGCCGCGATGCGGCCCAGCGTCGACTTGCCGCTGCCGGATTCGCCGACGAGACCCAGCGCATCGCCGCGTGCCAGCGTCAGGCTGATATTGTCGACCGCCTGCACGACGGGAACGGGCGACGCAAGACCCGCCTTCTCGGCGAGGTCGTGCAGCAGGCCGGTGTTCCTGCGGAACTGCTTGCTGACGCCCTCGATGACGAAATAGGGCACGTCGTGCTTCGGCACCCGGGTCTGCCCGGAGGCCTCGCGGCGTGGCGGCGGCGCCGGATCGGCTTCGCCGTCGCCGCTGTTGCGGGCCAGCATGGCGCCGGGTTCGGCGCGCGAGGGCAGGGCGTCGAGCAGTCCGCGCGTATAGGGATGCTGCGGGTTGAGCAACACGTCGTTGGTGGCGCCGGCCTCGACGATGCGCCCGGTCTTCATCACGGCGACCTGGTCGGCGATGGAGGCGACGGTGGCGAGGTCGTGGCTGATCCAGATCAGCGCGGTCCCGGTTTCCTTCACCAGTTCCTTCATCTCGGCCAGGATCTCGACCTGGATCGAGACGTCGAGCGCGGTGGTCGGCTCGTCGGCGATGATCAGCTTGGGCTTGTGCAGAAGCGCAATGGCGATTGCCACGCGCTGGCGCATGCCACCGGAGAACTGGTGTGGGTAGAAGTCGACCTTGAGCTCGGGGTCGGGGATGCGCACCTGCTTCAGCGCCGCGATCGCGCGCTGGCGTGCCTCGGCGGTGGAGATCTTGCCGTGCGCCTCCAGGGCGAGCCGGATTTGCGTGAAGATGCTGAGCACCGGGTTCAGCGTCATCATCGGATCCTGGAAGACCATGGAGATGACCTTGCCGCGGATGGCGCGCAGCTCATTGGGCGCGAGGCCGACGAGCTCGCGCCCCTCGAGCTTGATCGATGAGCCGCTTTCGATGCGGCCCGGCTGATCGATCAGGCCGATGATCGAGAAGCCGGTGATGCTCTTGCCCGAGCCGGATTCGCCGACAAGGCCGAGGACTTCGCCGGCGGCCAGCGAGAACGACACGCCGTCCACCGCCTTCATCAGGCCCTTGGCGGTGTGGAAATGGGTCTTGAGGTCGGTGACCTGCAGGAGCGGCGCCGTCATTTCTGCAGCCTCGGGTTGAGCTGGTCGCGGATCTGGTCGCCGACGAGGTTCAGCGACACGATGAACAGGATGAGCGCGATGCCGGGGTAGATCGAAATCCAGTAGCGGCCGGACAGCAAATACTGGAAGCCGTTGGCGATCAGCATGCCGAGCGACGGCTCCGTCGGCGGCAGGCCGACGCCGAGGAAGGAGAGAGTGGCTTCGAGCGAGATCGCGCTGGCCACCTGCACCGTGGCCACCACGATCAACGGCGGCAGGGCGTTGGGCAGGATGTGCCGAAGCACCACCCGCCGTGCCTTCAGCGGCACCGAGAGCGCTGCCTCGACATAGTCCTTCTGCCGTTCGGCGGAGGCCGCGCCATGCGCGGTGCGCGCGAAATAGGCGTATTGGGCGAAGATCAGCGCCAGGATGAGCTGGTACTGGCCCTGGCCGAGAATGGCCGCGATCACGAAGGCCAGCAGGATCGCCGGGAACGAAAGCTGCAGGTCGACGATGCGCATCAGCAGGCTTTCGGTGCGGCCGCCGATATAGGCGGCGCTGGTGCCAACCAGGGCGCCGAGGGTGAAGGCGATGGCGCCCGAGATCGCGCCGACCTTGAGCGAGATGCGCAGGCCATAGAGGATCGCCGAGAGCAGGTCGCGGCCCTGCGCATCGGTGCCGAGCAGGTGAACGTAGCCGCTGGTGCCGACATAGCCCGGCGCGCGGCGCGCGTCGCGCAACACCAGATGGGCGAGGTCGTACGGGTCCTGTGGCGCGACGAGCGGGGCCGCCAGCGCCAGCACGACGATCAGCAAGGTCACGATGCCCGCGGCGAGCGCGACACGGTTGCGGGAGAATTCCCTGAAGAAATTGCGCAGCGGAGTCGAGGCGTTCGTCATGACCGTCCCTTTCTCAGACGCGGATCGAGCAGCACGTAGACAAGGTCCACGGACAGGTTGATGACAATGAACAGCAGCGCGACCAGCATCAGGTAGGCCACCATGACGGGGCGGTCGAGCGAGGTGATGCTGTCGATGATGAGCTTGCCGAGGCCGGGCCAGGAGAAGATCGTCTCCGTCACCACGGCGAAGGCCAGCGTGGAGCCGAACTCCAGGCCGAAGACCGTGACCAACGGGATGGAGATCAGCTTCATCACATGGCGCAGCAGGATCGTGCGCTCGCTGATGCCGGCGGCGCGGGCAAACTTCACCGTGTCGCTCAGCATGATCTCGCGGGTGCCGGCGCGGGCCAGGCGGATCATCATCGACAGCTTGAACAGCGCCAGGTTGATGCCGGGCAGCAGCATGTGCTTGAAGCCGTCGGCGGTGAGGAAGCTCCATTCGACGCCGAAGAGCGAGACGGTCGCGCCGCGCCCGCCGGCCGGCATGCAGCCGCACTGCACGGCAAAGACCATGATGAGCATCAGTCCGAACCAGAAGGTCGGCACGGAGAAGCCGAGGATCGAGGCGCCCATGATGACCCGCGAGGCGAGGCTCTGCGGCCGGTATCCGGCATAGACGCCGAGCGGGATGCCGACGGCCGAGGCGAGGATGACCGCAAACAGCGCCAGTTCGAGCGTGGCAGGCAGGCGCGACAGGATCAGCGAGCCGACCGGCATGCCGTAGACGAGGGAGGTGCCGAAGTCGCCATGGATGAGCCGGTTGGCGAACTCCAGATATTGTTGCCACAGCGGCAGGTCGAGGCCGTAGCGGGCGATCACCTGGGCGCGGATTTCCTGCGTGGCGTCGGGAGAGAGCAGAACGTCGATCGGGTTACCGACGGCGTAGACCCCGCAGAACACCAGCATGGACATCGCGATGACCACGAGTCCCGCCTGGAAAGTGCGTTGAAAGACGAAAGAAAACATCGCTCCCCTGTCGCGTCCGTTGCGGACGTCATCTTGCCCTAGTTGGCTCGGATCAGTTCCAGTCGGATTCCAGAAGCGCGCGGGTCTCTGCCACCGCGACGTCCCAGATGGCCAGCATGTCGGCGTCGGGACGCTCGAAAAGGCCGTGATAGTTGCCTTCGCCCAGCATCTCGCGCTTGGTCACGGCATCGACGCGCGCCAGGCGGGCGAAATCGATGCGCGGCTTGGGCTCGGTCGGCTGGGCCACATTCGCAAGACGCGTCCACGGAAAATTCTCCATCCACGAGGCGTGCGAGGCCGCCGGGTCGGTTTCCATCACCTTCTGCCAGGTTGCCGGCGCACGCCACCAGTCGTGCATCTTCACGCGGGCATCCGGGTGCGCGTTCAGCCATTCGGAGATGACAGCCGTCGCCGGCGTATTGCCGCCGTGGCCGTTGACCACGAGAATGCGGCGGAAGCCCGACCGGTACATGCTGTCCAGCAGGTCTTCGATCACGCCGATATATGTGGAAAGCCTCAGCGTCATGGTGCCCGGATAGGCGGAGAAGGAGGCGGCGAGCCCGTAAGGCATGACCGGGAAGACCGGAATGCCGAGCGGCGCGGCCGCATCGATGGAGATCTTCTGAGCCAGGATCATGTCGGTGCAGAGGCTCAGATAGGCATGCTGCTCGACACTGCCGATCGGCAGGATGCAGCGGTCGTCGCTGGCGACGCGCTCTTCCACCTGCATCCAATTCATCCCGGCTATGTCCATCGTGCTCTCACTTTCAGGCTATGCGAAGTCGGTTCGACACGAGCATTGACGCAGAGGCGAAAGCGCCGTCAGCGCCGCGTCGCATTAGTTCAACATTGTTCTATTAGGAACTAAAAAAAGAAATTGACAGCCGATTTGCGCTAAGTCAAGTTCCATCCGGAACAAACGACGGGTGGGGAGAAGAGGCCATGGCGTCGGACGACACCGGTTTGACGACCCTTGATGATCTGCTCATGGAGGCGGGACGGCGGGACACGCCAGACGGCGCCGTCGACGAGCTCGTCGCCGTCAAACTGTGGCAGAACCCCTGCTGGTTCTCGTTCCGGATCAATTTCCTGGCGCTGCAGTTCAACGTGCCGATCTATCGCTGGATCGAGGTGGAATTCGGCCTGCAGCGGGTCGAATTCGTGGTGCTCTACTCGCTCAGCCTCAAGAACGGCGTGACGGCGAGCGCCATCTGCAATTCGTCCGGCTTTCCAAGAAATACGATCAGCCGCGCGATCCAGAAGCTGATCGACAAGAAGATCGTCCGCCGCGAGGTGGATCCGGGCGATCTCAGAAGCTTCGTCCTGCACCTGACGGATGAAGGAAGACGTATCGTCGACGAGGCCATGCAGCCCATGCGGGAACGCGAGCAGCTGATGCTGAAAGGGCTCAGCCCGGCCGAGCAGCTGATGCTTTCGGAACTGCTGGCCAAGGTCGTCGCCGATTCGAGGAAGTGGCCAGAGACCTGGCCGTCCAACAAGAAATCCAGCCAACAAACCGACACTCCAGAGGAGATGGAAGAAGTATGAATCTCTTGCGCGTAACCACCGGGGCGGCACTTGCCCTCGGCCTGTATGCCAGCGTTTCCAGCATGGCGATGGCGGCCGATCTTACGGTCGCCGTCCGGTCGGGCCCGGCATCGATCGATCCCGACTTCACTGCCACCGGCACGCAGGCCGAGGCGATGAAGCACATCTATGACACGCTGATCAAATCTGGCGACAACCTGCAGCTCGAGCCGGGCCTGGCCGAAAGCTGGCAGGCGCTGGACGACACCACCTGGGAATTCAAGCTGCGCAAGGGCGTGAAGTTCCACGACGGTTCGGACTTCACCGCCGAGGACGTCAAGTTCTCCATCGAGCGCATCCCGCACGTCACCGGCCCGAACCCGACGACGGTCTATGTGCGCCGCGTGCAGGGCATCGAGATCGTAGATCCCTACACCATCCGCATCAAGACTGACGGCCCGGCGCCGACGCTGCCGAACGACTTCATCCGACTGTTCGTCGTCTCGCATGTCGCGGCCAAGGACTTTTCCGACACGCCGGAACACGCCACCGAGGGCTTCAACTCCGGCAAGGCGGCAATCGGCACCGGCCCCTACAAGTTCGTCTCCTGGACGCCGAAGGAAGAGCTGGTGCTCGAGCGCTTCGACGACTATTGGGGCGGCAAGGAGCCGTGGGACAAGGTGATCCGCAAGGAGATCCCGAACGACGCCGCGCGCGTTGCCCAGCTCAAGGCCGGCCAGGTCGACGTCGCCGCCCGCATCCCGGCTTCGGATATCCCGACGCTGGAGCAGGATTCCTCGATCAGCATCACCAAGATCGACAGCGTCTATGCCTTCCTGCTCTATTTCGACTTCCGCGAGCAGACGCCGCAGGTGACGGCCAATGACGGCTCGGCCCTGCCGAAGAACCCGTTCCTCGATCCGCGCGTGCGTGAGGCCTTCGATCTGGCCATCGACCGCGACACCATCACCGAGGTGGCGATGGAAGGCATGGGCAAGGCCCAGTCGCAGATCGTGACGCCGAACATCTTCGGCTACAATCCGGCCATTCAGGTCACGCAGCCGGATGTGGAGAAGGCCAAGCAGCTCCTGGCTGACGCCGGCTATCCGGACGGCTTCAAGGTGGTGTTCAACTTCACCAACGACCGCCTGCCGAGCGACAAGGAAGTGGGCACCACCATCGCCCAGATGCTGGCTTCCATCGGCGTGACGGTCGAGGCCAATGCGCAGCCCGGCGCGGTCTACTTCCCGGCCAACACCCGCGGCGACTACAGCTTCGGCATGTCCGGCTGGGGCACGCTGACCGGCGAGGCCAACTACACGCTGGGCGCGCTTGCGCACACCAACGATCCGGCCACCAAGCTCGGCGCCTTCAACGTCCACTTCTATTCCAACCCGGAAATGGACAAGCTGATCGAAGCCGCGGCGGCCGAGATGGACACGCCCAAGCGTGAGATGCTGCTGCAGGATGCCAACGCCCTTGTCGCCAAGGAGCGGCCGCTCCTGCCGGTCGCCTCGACGGTTTCGGCCTGGGGCCTGAAGAAGGGCCTGACGATCATCCCGCGTTCCGACGAGGACACGCTGGCGATGAACATCCGTCCGGCAAACTGATATAAGCCAATGAGAAAGCGGCCGCCCGCGAGGGCGGCCGCAGCATTTGAGGAATTGGAAATGGGACCTGTTGCACTGGCGATCCATGGCGGCTGCGGCGTCATGGCCAAGCTCGACCTGAGCGAAGAGGAATGGGCGGCCGCCCGCGTGGATCTGCGCCGCTCGCTCGAGGCGGGATGGGCGATCCTGTCCGCCGGCGGGCGGGCGCTCGACGCGGTCGAAGCCGCAGTCGTGGTGATGGAGGATTCTCCGCATTTCAACGCCGGCCATGGCGCGGCGCTCAACGCGGCCGGCTATCACGAGCTCGACGCCTCGATCATGGACGGCGAAACCCAGACCGGCGGCGCCGTGGCAGGCTCCCGTCACATCCGCAACCCGGTAAAGGCCGCGCGGCTGGTGATGGAACGCGGCGAGGCGGTGCTTCTGGCCGGCCATGCCGCTGACGACTATGCCAAGGCAGGCGGCCTGGAAGTGGTGCCGAACAGCCACTTCACCACCGAGCGCCGGGTCAAGGCGCTTGCCGCCATGAAGGAACATGAAAAGCAGGGCACCGCGGCCAAGGCGAGCGAGTCCGAAAAGCACGGCACGGTGGGCGCGGTGGCGCTCGACGCGGCGGGGCATCTCGCGGCTGCCACCTCCACCGGCGGCTACAACAACAAGCCCGAGGGCCGCGTCGGCGATTCCCCGATCATCGGCGCCGGCACCTATGCGCGCGACGGCGTCTGCGCCGTGTCGGGCACTGGCAAGGGCGAGTTCTTCATCCTGCACGCGGTGGGCCATGAGGTGGCTTCGCGCGTTGCCTATCTCGGCGAAAGCCTGGAGCAGGCGGCCTCGAAGATCATCATCGACGAGTTCCAGCCGCGCAGCATCGGCGCCGGGCTGGTGGCCGTCGACGCCAAGGGCAATATCGCCGCGCCCTACAACACCGACGGCATGTTCCGCGGCTGGGTCACGCCCGAAGGCAAGTTCTTCGTCGGCACCCACGACAAGGTCTTCGCACTCTAGAGCAGTCGTCTGGCGACTGGCCAAACGACTCCAAGGTCCGTCATCCTTGCAACGGCCCGAGAACCGGTTGACGGTTTTCGGGCCGTTTGCGCTCGTTTCGTGTCCCGTTGCCATCACGTCACTGTGACTGCCTGAGAGCCGGGATGCGGGAATAAACGGGCCGGTCCGCCGGTCTCCTAAGCATGCGCCACCCACGACGCGACAGGAGACCGACATGACTTCTCATCACGATGACAATGACGGAAACGGCATCACACGGCGCCACGCGCTGGAATGCATGATCTGGGCCGGCACCGGCGTGCTCTGGACAATCTCGGGCGGGGTGCCGGTCTCGCTCAACCTGCTTGGCGAGGCCAAGGCAGCAGAGGCACTCTCCCAGGGCTTCACCTTCCTGCAGATCTCCGACAGCCATATCGGCTTCGACAAGGCGGCCAATCCGCATGCGATCGACACGCTGAAGGAGGCCATCGCCAAGATCCATGCTCTGCCGATCAAGCCGTCCTTCATGATCCACACGGGCGACATCACCCATCTCTCCAGGGCCGACCAGTTCGACGCCGCCGAGCAGATCATCGGCGGGGCAGGGTTCGACGTGCACTACGTGCCAGGCGAGCACGACGTGATCGATGAGGGCCAAGGTCGCGCCTATCTCGACCGCTATGGCAAGAACACCAAGGGAGAAGGCTGGTTCTCCTTCGACCAGAACGGCGTCCACTTCGTCGGGCTGGTCAATGTCGTGAACCTGAAGGCCGGCGGCCTCGGCAATCTCGGGGCCGAGCAATTGGCCTGGCTTGCCGACGACCTGAAGGGGGTGAGCAACTCGACCCCGGTCGTCGTCTTCGCCCACATTCCGCTCTGGGCGATCTATCCCGAATGGGGATGGGGCACGGACGACGCCGCACAGGCGCTCGCCATGCTCAAGCGCTTCGGCTCGGTCACGGTGCTTAACGGGCACATTCACCAGATCATGCAGAAGGTCGAAGGCAACATCACCTTCCACACGGCCCGCTCGACCGCCTTCCCGCAGCCGGCGCCCGGCACCGCTCCGGCGCCCGGGCCGATGACGGTGCCGCCCGGCCAGCTTCGCGGCCTGCTCGGCATCACCGATGTCGCGGTGAAGCGGGGCAAGGCGGATCTCGCGATCATCGACAGCACGCTGGCCGACAGCTAGCGGCCCGCCGTCAGCGATCTGGAGGGCGGTGGCGTCACCGCCCTCAATAGGAGGAAATCTACATGCTTCCCATCCGTTTTCCTGCCCGGCAGCTTGCCGTTCTCTGCATCGCCCTCGGCATGATGGCGGCAGTGCAAGTACCGGTCCGCGCCGGAGACGCCGCGAGCGTCAAGATCGAGAACTTCGCCTTCACGCCCCAGGAGCTGACCGTGAAAGTCGGCACCACCGTCACCTTCCAGAATGACGACGACATCCCCCATCTGGTCGTTGCGACGGACAGCTCCTTCCGCTCCAAGGCGCTTGACACCGGCGACACCTACGCCTTCACTTTCACCAAGCCCGGTGACTTTCCCTATTTCTGCGGGATTCATCCCCACATGCAGGGCAAGATCACCGTTACCCAGTGAAGGCGGTCGGCAAATCTGTTCTGGAGTGCCGGACGATGTGGCTGTGTTAGGCAGCAAGTCCCCTTCTGAACGCTTCGGCGAGGTGGTCCTGCCGCATCTCGCGGACGCCCTTGCGCTCGCCCGCTGGCTGACCGGCAATGTCGACGATGCCGAGGACGTCGTGCAGGAAGCCTGCCTGAAGGCCTTTGCCGGCATCGAGACCTATGCGGGCGGCAACGCCCGGGCCTGGCTGCTGACGATCGTGCGCAACGTATTCTACACCTGGCTGGCGCGAAACAGGCCGCGCGGCCTCGTCATCACGGGCGATCTCGCCGATCTCGACGAACTTTCGGCCGCTCCCGAAGCAGGCGTCGCGGATCCCGACGGCCCCGAGGCCGAGTTGATCGCGAAAGCGGATACGGCGGCTCTCGAAGCGGCAATATCGCGGCTGCCGCCGCCCTTTCGTGAAGTTCTGGTGCTGCGCGACGTCAACGGCCTCAGCTACCGCGAGATCGCGGCCATGCTCGGCCTGCCGCTCGGCACGGTGATGTCGCGCCTGTCTCGAGCCCGGGGACTGTTGATGTCGGAACTGGGGAGCGAGCGATGAGCGCCGGTGAGGCACTGCCGACAAACCCGACGGACTTGCGTCTGCTGGTCCAGGCCCTGGCCGATGGCGAACTCGATGCGGCAACGAGCCTGGCGCTGGAGCGGCGCATGGCGGAGGAGCCGGCGCTTGCCGCCGAATATGCGCGCGTCGTCGCCTTGCAGGCAGCCATTGGCAGCTTGCCCCGTCCCCAGGTCAGCGGGGAATTCCGGGCCCGGATTGCCTCGCTCGCCGGTGAAGACAAAGCGGCCGTGGCGCCGATGAAGTATCGGTTTGGCTCCTACGACTGGCGCGCCCTGGCGGCTTCGATCCTCGTTACGGCAGTTGTCGCAAGCGGGACGACCTATTGGGCAACGAGGCGCAGCGGGCAGGACGAGTTCGTCGCCGACATTGCCAGCAGCTATCAGCGCAGCCTGATTGCGGCGAGCCCGGTAGACGTCGCCTCCTCGGACAGCCACACGGTCAAGCCCTGGCTCGATGCGAAGGTGGGCATGTCGCCGCCTACGGTCGACCTGTCGAAGGACGGATATGTGCTTCTGGGCGGCAGGGTGGAGGTGATCGGCAACAAGCCGATGCCGGCCCTGGTCTATCGGCTTCGCAAGCATCTGATCACTGTAGTGGCGGCACCGCAGGGGCCCGGAACCGTGGCGACCCCGGTCGCCAAAGACGTTTCGGCCGGCGGGTTCTCGATCGTCCATTGGACCGACGGCGCCTTCTCCTATTGGGCCATATCCGATATCGCGCGATCCGAACTGCAGGACTTTGTCACCCGCTTCCGCGCGGCGGTCGCGGCCGGCTGAGGAGCGGTGAGCAAAGGCGACCTTATTTCGAATTGGCCGGCGCGGGTGAAGGTATGTGTCCTACCTCCGCTGGGCGCAGGCCAATTGGTTGGAATAAGTTGTTCTTTTCTGAAATATGCAACTAATGGTTGCTTTTGCGTCGGCAATTAATTGTCTGTTAGGGGGCGGGCTGTCACGAAGAGCCGGTCTAAATACAGGACGGGTGGGTTCCTTGAAACGTCGTGACTTTCTTTTTGGTGCATCTGCATTGGGGCTGACCGCGCCCCTCATGTTCAAGGCGGCGGTTTCGCCGCTCCAGGCGCAAGAGGCTGCGCCTGAGGGCGCGCGCATCGCCCGGGCAGCGATCTTTCCGGCGATCGGCTTTTCTCGCGTCGGCAATGCCGACCAGTGGTTCCTGGCGCCCGAGGTGCCGGGTCTGCTCAACGAGCCCGAGGGCGGCTTCAAGGATGCCGACGGCCGGATAAAGAAGCAGGTGCAGCGCTTCCGCATCTACGGCTATGACGATCAGGGCCGCGTGGTGCGCGAACTCGACGCCTCCGACGGCGTGCGGTGGAGCGTGCATGTGGCCAACACCAAGGCTGCCTGGTACGGTTTCGTAAACGCCATGGACCGCGGCGAAGCCGCCCCGGGCGTGCCGGGCGCGTTGCGCAACGCCTCCATCCCTCTCGACAAGCGTGCGGACATGCTCGCGATCGACCCCGGCGCGGTGGAGATTTCCGGTGCCTCGGCCAATGACGGGGGCGATGAAGCCGCCTATCGCATGCAGGGACGCTTCTGGCAGGCGCTGGACGTGGAGCTTGGTCATCTGCGCACTGACGACAAGGGCCGCCTGATGGTCTTCGCGGCGAACGGTGTTTCCCGCACGGCCATCCCGCAGAACCCCGTGCGCGACTTCACCAACAACGACGGCTGGCACGACGATTGGAGCGACGGCTGGGTGAAGGCCAGCGTCACCATCTACGGCGCCGAGGTCGAGTGCGATCCGGCATGGGTGGTGTGCTGCGGACCGAAGTTCGCGCCGCAGCTCGAACCGATCGTCACGCTCTACGATGCCGCGCGCGAAGCCATGATCTCGCTCGGCCAGCTCGACGCGCCGGCCGACAAGGTGTCCTTCCGGCGCGACGTGCTGCCGATCCTGCGCCGGGCCGGCAGCATGCAGTGGGTGGCTGCCGCATCCTTCCTCGGCGCGGCCTGGAACGATATCGGCGATCTCTCCGATCCGGCGGTCATCGAGAAACTCTCCCGCCCGACGGACGAAGGCCAGGACGATCGCAAGAAGGTGTTCGAGGCCTTCCGCCGGCCAGGCGGGGAAGACCAGCGCGTGGACGCGCTACCGCTCATGCTGGGCGATGGCGTCAACTATCCCGACAGCACCCACTCCTGGCTCACCCTCACGCCCACGCAGCACCGCGTGCTTGAACTGTGGGCCAAGGGACTGTTCGTGGACGATTATGCCGACGAGGCAGGCGACGCCGTCGCGGGTCTCGACGATCTCCCGGTCGCCCTCCAGCCGGAAGCCCTCACGCGTGCTGCGCTCGACGCCTGCTCGGGCGGCGCGTTCCATCCGGGCGTGGAGATCACCTGGCCTATTCGCCATCCCGAGCTCTATCGCAGACGTAACGAGACGTCGCTGCCCTTCCGCCTCGCGATTTCCAACCGTCCGGGCCTGATCCAGGACCTCGGCCACCAGCTCAACCCGACCAACGTGTTCACGGGCAATCCCGAAAAGCCCGAGCACGGCGCGCCGATCGGCCCGCAGGCTCCGGGGGACATGACGCGCTGGATGGGCGTTCCCTGGCAGGGCGACGCCTTCAGCTGCCAGGCAGTGCAGACCGCGGACGGCTTCCCCACTCCGGTCTGGTGGCCCGCATTGCTGCCGGTCGACGTGCTTCCCGAAGCCTTCTACGAGCAGCTCATGCGCACCGACCTCAGCGAGGAGGAACGCCTGCGCTTCTATCACTCGCGGGTGCCCTGGGCGCGTGGCGCCGCCGGCGTCGGCCTGCATGTGGAGGCCGGCTATACGGATGGCCTGCGCCGCATGATCGAGCTGTGGACCCGCATGGGCGTTCTCGTGCGCCGTCCCGGCCCCAAGGGCCTCCCCGGCGTGCCCGAGCACCTGTATGTCGAGGTCCAGCGCGGTTCCATGGACATTGCGGCTTCCAGCACGACCCTCTGAGGGCGGGCATGAACCGTATCGTCGTTCTCGGTGCGGGGGTGGCGGGCATGTCCGCCGCCCGTCGCCTGGCCATGGCCGGGCACGCGCCGCTTCTGGTCGCGCCCTTTGGTGAAGCGCCGAGCCGAGGCGAAACGCTGTCCTACAAGGCCGAGCATTTTGCGGAGACGCTGGGCTGGGCGGGCCTGCTGGACGCGGATACCGCGCTCAGGGGCGGCGGACGCTTCTCGATCTGGGGCGGCCCTGCGCTTCGCCAGGCGGGGGATGAGAGCCACGGTTTCCATATCGACCGCTCCCGGCTCGAGCAGCGCATGGCGCAAAGCCTGGCCGAAGCCGGTGTCGAGCGCCTTGCTCTCACTGCGAACACCCTGGAGCATTTGCCGACCGGCGTGCGCGTGAACCTGGCCGACGGGCGCGTCATCGAGGCGCCCGCCCTGATCGACTGCACCGGCCGGGCGGCCATTTCCTCCGGGGAGGCGGCAAACAGGCGGCGTCTCGACAGGCTGGTTGCCGCATGGCGCGTGCTGGACCTGCCGGATGACACCGAAGCCATGGCCGCCACGCTGGTCGAGGCGGTGGAACTCGGCTGGTGGTACATGGCGTCGATGCCGGGCCGGCGGATGATGCTGGGCCTGTTCACCGATTCCGACCTCCTGCCTGCGGGCGCCAGCCGGAACGGCGCGCTCTGGGCCAGCCTTGCGAGCCACACACGGGCCATCGCAGCTCGGCTCGAGAGCCTTGGGCTTGATGGGGTAGCCGGCAACGCAGCACCAGAGATCGCGCCGGCGGCTTCTGTCACGGTGTTCCGGATTTTCGAGGGTCGCATCCTTCGCGCCGGCGACTCCGCCGCGGTGCTCGATCCGCTGGGAGCCAACGGTCTTGCCACCGCTCTTTGGAGCGGCATCAACGTCGCGGACGCTGCCCTGGCATTGATCGCCGGCGATCCAGCGCCCGCTCGCGCTTACGAACAGGCCTTCCTCGAAGGCATCGCCAATCACCTTGCCAATCAGAAGGCCATGTATGGCGTCGAGCAACGTTTCACCGACGCGCCTTTCTGGTCGCGCCGAATTCACCCTTCATCGCAATCGGACAATCAGGAATAGGTTCATGAAAACAAGCCTGCGCATTCTTCTCTTGGCTGCCACGGCCGCATTGGCTCCTGCTCTCGCTCACGCCGAGGAAACGAGCGCGGTGCAGATCATCGCTCCCACGGAAAACACCATCACCCCCAGCGGCACCTGGAGCATCGGCGCCCGCGCGGGCGACTTCGTCTTCGTGGGTGGCATGCGCGGCGTCGACCGCGCCACGGGCAAGCTGGTCGAAGGAGAGGAAGCGCGCGTCCGCCAGATGTTCGAAAACATGCTCGCGGTTGCCGAAGCAGCCGGCGCCACCAAGCATGACGCGGTGCGCCTGACGGTGTTCGTCACCGACGTCGCGCGCCTGCGCCCTGTGGTCAACAAGGTCCAGAAGGACATCTGGGGCGATGGTCCCTATCCGCCGCGCACGGTGCTGGAGGTTCCCGCGCTCGATCAGGGCGACATCGCCGAAATCGACGGGACTTTCTACGCGCCCGTCAAGAAGTAAGCATCGATGTCGGGCCGGCCGGGACGCTACGAGCCCGGCCGGCACCCAAACGAACTCCACGCGGAGGCGCAACATTGGCGGGCCTCGCGCGTTTTAGCGCATAGGGTGGCGGAGGCCCCTATGGGCAGGGAAGGTCGTCAGCAACGCAGCCAGATGGCTTGCGTAGCGTGCTTTCTTTCAATGGCAATAGCTGCATCTCATGCGGCCGCAGCCACGGGGAGCGATTTTGGAGCTACCGGCGCGGGGTTGCCCGGCTCCAGCGAAGGAATCTTCGTGCTGGAACTTATCCTGCTGCTGGTGGTGGGCCGTGGCCTCGGCGAAATCTTCCAGCGCTTCGATCAGCCCGCGATCGTCGGCCAGCTGATTGGCGGCATTCTCCTCGGGCCAACCTTGTTCGGCTGGCTGTGGCCGTCCCTCCAGCACGGCATCTTCCCCTCCAATCCTGCCCAGAAGAGCATGATCGAGGCGGTGTCCCAGCTCGGCATCCTGTTGCTGCTCATGCTCACGGGCATGGAAATCGACCTCAAACTTGTGCGCCGGGTCGGCAAGTCCTGCCTTGTCATATCCGCCGCAGGCATAGTCATTCCCTTCGTCTTTGGCTTCGCTTTTGCTTCCTTCCTGCCGCTATCGCTGCTGCCCGATCCGAGCCAGCGCCTGGTCGCCGGTCTGTTCCTCGGCACGGCGCTTTCGATCTCGTCGGTCAAGATCGTGGCGATGGTGGTGCGCGAGATGAACTTCATGCGGCGCAACCTGGGCCAGATCATCGTTTCCTCCGCCATCCTCGAGGACACGATCGGCTGGCTCGTCATCGCCGTCACCTTCGGCATCGCCGCACATGGCAAAGTCGAACCCCTGCCGCTGCTGGGCACAATCGCGGCAGTCGTGGCTTTCATGGCGTTCAGCTTCACCATTGGGCGGCGCATGGTCTTCGCGCTGATCCGCTGGAGCAATGACGCCCTTCAGAGCGACTACGCTGTCATCACCGTGATCCTCATCATCATGGGAATCATGGCCTGGGTCACCAACCTGATTGGCGTGCACACGGTGCTCGGGGCCTTCGTGGCGGGCATTCTGATCGGCGAGTCGCCGATCCTTTCTGGCCACATCGAGGCGCAATTGCGCGGCATCATCACCGCGTTGTTCATGCCGGTGTTCTTCGGCATGGCGGGGCTGTCGGCAGACCTGACCGTGCTTGCGGCTCCACCGCTCGCACTGCTTACCGTGGCGCTTATCGCGATTGCCAGCGTCGGCAAGTTCAGCGGCGCCTTCCTTGGCGGAAAGATCACCGGCATGTCCTGGAAAGAAGCGACGGCCGTCGGCTGTGCCATGAACGCGCGGGGCTCGACCGAGGTCATCGTGGCCAGCATCGGCCTGTCCATGAACGTGCTGTCGCACACGCTTTTCACCATGATCGTCACCATGGCGGTCTGCACGACCCTGTCGATGCCGCCGATGCTGCGTTGGGCGCTGCGTCGGCTGCCGATGACGCCGGAGGAGAAGGAGCGCATCGAGCGCGAAGCGCTAGACGAGCGCGGTTTCATCGCCAGGCTGGAGCGGCTGCTGGTCATTGTGGACGACAGCCCCATCGGGAAATTCACCGCGCGGCTCGCAGGCGCGATCGGAGGCGGCAGCGGGATGCCGATCACATTGCTGCGCCACGACATGGAACCGCCCTCTGCCTCGCCCGGACGCGGCAAGCCGGAGGCGCATGTCAGGCAGTTGCGGCGGGCGGCAAAGACGAGCGCCGATGTGGTCCAGCAAGGTGAAGGCACTGCCGTGGAGGAGGTGCATCTGACCGCGCGCAATGAAACTCCCGTGACCACCCAGACCATCGCGGACGAAGCTCGCAAGGGCTACGACATGCTTCTCGTGGGCCTGTCCGGGAGCACGAGCGGCGAGGGGACCTTCACGCCCAAGCTCAACGACATCGCCGCCGGGTTTGAAGGGCCGCTGTGTCTTGTCCTGCAAGGCGAGGCCGGCACCGGCCAGGCGCCACGTCTCGGCAAGGGTTCGACCATTCTCGTCCCGATCAATGGCACGGAGGTGGCGCGGCGCGCTGCGGACGTGGCGCTCGCGCTGGCGCGGCCGCGCAAGGCACGCGTCAAGGCGCTCTATGTGGCCCGCGGCAGCGCGCGGGGCGGTCGGCGTCCCTCCATATCCCGCTGGCGGGAGGAGGCCATGCTGAAGCAGATCGTTGAACTCGCGAACCGCTATGACGTGCCGATCAAGACGGCAATCCGCATGCACGCCAATCCCGACGAGGCTATCTGCCGGGAAGCGAAGCAGGCCTCGCTCGTGGTCATGGGCGCAGCACAACGCCCCGGACGCGAACTGTTCTTCGGCGAGACGGCGATGGCCGTCGTGACCAAATGCTCCCAGCCGGTCGTGCTGGTCGTCACCGAGCGCGTGCAGCCTGCCGAATAGAGAGGCGAAAGACGTGGGTCGGCGGCTGGAGTGGCTATGCCGACTGCGAGACGGCGATGGTTCTGCTTGCCCCCTGACGAGATGGCAAAGGCGCCGCAAGTCGCAGCCGAGGCCCTAAGGCATGGTTTTGAAAAGAATGGCGCACCCTAACTGATGAAACAGCGAACATCTATCTAATTGAATTCAAGAGATAATTCGTGAGATTGCTGGGCCGGCATGGAGGCTTTGGGCAAATATGAGGCTCAAGCTTGGCCGATCTGCCCCGCTTACCCGAGGTCGACTCGGCGACCTGCTTCTCCGCGCCTTTCTGGATCCGATGGAATGGCATCGAACTTTCGCTGCCGCCGTCGGGCCTGAAGCGGAATACGCCTGTGGATCCGCGGAACCCGGCGGGATTTTCGAACACGCTCTTCTGCGGTGTCATAGGCATAGGCCGCGGTGATGTCGGCCGTATAGTTGAAGATTGCCTTGAAGCGGTTGCCGATGGGATCGGTCTCCGTTACGTCCAGCGTGGCGATGTAGGCGCCTTGCAGGGCAGGGTCGTCTATCGAGTGTTCGAGCCACCGGTTCGTCCCGATCAGCGCCATGTCCTTCGTCAGCAGCCCTTCGGACTTCAGCGCCGCGGCGACAAAGGCGGGGTTGCTGCCTCCGGTGGCAATGAGATCGCCTCCGGCGCTTCGACCAGCGCCTTCACGTCGGCCACGGCCTTGGCGGCGCTTTCGTTGGTGTCGTAGGCCACGGTCACCGCGAGCCTGGCACCGTAGACGCTCAAGCTATTGGGCGACGCGCTTTTCGAGCGTTGCGGCATCAGGGCCGCGCGGAACCAGCAGGACGAATCTTCGCGCGCCTTTTGCGGCGATCGCCCCCGCGCCGGCGGCCGCGATGTCGCCTTTGTTTAAGATCGTGGCTGCGAAGCTGGGGGTTTCGATCAACATTGTGATTAAAGCCTGGCCGACGCATTTGGGCATGCGCAAGCGGATGTCGGGACGGCAAGTCGTCGCCTGATGCCGCGGCATTGGCCTCTTCGGCCACGGTGTTCATGCGGCTGCGATGCGATCCAGATAGATCAGTCACTGCTTCATATTGTAGAGGATGTTGGCGGCAGATTGTGGATGCCACAGTCGTGGCCGCGCCGAAGCAGCGCAACACGGACGACCGGAAGGCGGAGGTCAAGGCGGGCAAGATACCGGATCCCTGGAAGGACAGCCGGCGAAACTGCGTCAGAAGGATCGGGATGCACGATGGACGGTGAAATTCTCGAAGGCACGCCTCGATCGATTAGCGGTATGGCTTAATCTGCGGCAGGACCATGACAAATGCCGCCGCCTATGATGGTGCTCAGCTTCGCAACGCGGTGGAGCGGCCGAACACCGGATCGAAGGTCTGGGCCGATACTGCGTATCGGTCGAAGAAGAACGAGCCTTGGCTCGACAGGAACGGCTTCGTCTGCGACACCCACAGAAGAAGCCGAAGGGCCGACCGATGAGCGAGGCGACCGACACAGCCAATTGCTGGCGGTCGAAGATCCGCTCACGCATGGAGCACGTCTTCGCTCATCAGGACGCCCGCATGGGGGTTGTTCGTCCGCATTATCGGCATCGCCAAAGCGACGATGAAAATTGGCATGGCAAACATTGCCTACAATATCACCGCATACGTCTGGCACGAGAAAAGAGCGGGATCAGCATGACGTGATTGCCGGGCAGGAGCCATCGTCGCGCGTCGAAATCCAGCATCGCGATGACATGATGGCACCGGGGTTATGCTGAAGATCATCCGCAAGCGGACATTCGTCGCTATACCGGTTGAATCATATCTGGAAGTTGGCAATAGGCAGGTTACTAAATCCGCCCCTGCAATAGGATTAAGAGAGTTTCCTCAATGAAACGGATCGTCATTACCGGTGCCAGCGGAATGGTTGGCACTGCACTTCTCGATCGCCTCAGTCAGACAGGCAACGCAGTAACAGCCGTGTCAAGGCACCAGGGCAATTTTCCGCCGGGCGTACGTCATGTCAAGATAGGACAGATCGACGCCGCCACCGACTGGACGGTCGTTTTGCGTAATCAGGACGTGCTGATCCATCTGGCCGCCTTGCTTCCGCATTCCACACATTCCTTGGACGACTACGAACGGGTCAATGCGGCGGGAACCGCACACATCGTTGACCAAGCTGCGGCGTGCGGCGTAGGGACTGTGGTCTTCCTATCGAGCATCGCGGTCGTCACTGCTAGCGCGAACACAGTCACCGTCTCCGATGAGACACCCCCAATGCCCGCAAATGCCTATGGACGGTCGAAACTCGCAGGAGAGAACGCTGTGTCGCAATTCGCTTCGGCGGATCGCACCGGAATCTCGCTGCGACCACCGTTGATCTACTGCGCGAATGCGAAGGGCAATTGGCAATCGATGCTAAAGCTCGCCGCTTTCGGTCCTCTGCTGCCGTTCGGTGCAGTCAACAACCGCCGCACGATGGTCTCCATCGACAATCTTGTCAGCGCTATCCTACGTGTCGTTGAGCTTGCCAAGCCCGGAAACAGCGGCGCCTATGCGGTCGCAGACCACGAAAGCGTGAGCCTTGCAGAGATGATGCGATATCTGCGCGAAGGCATGGGCAGGCGGCGATCGCTGCTTCCCCTGCCGGTGTCATTGCTAGCTGCGCCCCTCCGGCTCGCCGGCAAGGGCCAGATTGCCGACAGCCTGCTGGGCAATCTGGAGATCGATTCGAGCCGTTTTCGGGAGACGTTCGACTGGTCGCCGATTGAAAGCGCCCCTGACGCGATCCGTAGATCCGGCCGGGAGTTCGCCGCTATTCGACAGTGATCGACTTCACCGAACTGCTCAGTTGGTCGACATCAATGCGTTTGGTGTTTTGTTGTCGCAAAACCAGCCGGTTGGCGAACTGGAAAAATCGAGCTCGACGAAAAGCTGACCGATCTTGGCGTGAAGCTTCGTTACCTAGGCTTCCCGGCTAACCTGCGCATCGGAAGGGCGTGCGCGCCCACATACCAGTCGTTGATCAAAAGCCCAAGGTGCTGCGAGTGAGCACGGCCGAGTGGCATGCCGAAATAACTCCGATCGCCGACTTGAAACGATCGCTTGCGCGACGGCGGCCAGACGGCAGTTAATGTCCTGCCTCTTTTCCTCAATGGCATGATGGGTTATTTGCAGAGCCTCGATACAAGTGGCGTGTCCGTGGTTGTTTCTTCGCCCGCACGAACCCACGAGGTGTCGCGGGCTGCAGATGGTTCATGCTCGCTGCAAACGGCTTCAGGGGAAGGTCAGTATGCCTCGAGTTTCCATGATCGTCTGGAACAATTTCCGCAACGATGCGCGCGTGCTCAAGGAGGCCGAGACCCTTCAGGCTGCCGGCCATGAGGTGACCGTCTTCGCGCTGCACACGCCTGGCGAAACACAGCGGCGCGAGACGCTCGGCTCCGGCGTGCGGGTCGTTCGCGTCATGCGCAGCCCGCTTTGGACCTTGCGCCAGAGGCTCGGCAAGACGGCGAAGCCGGAAAATCCAACGGCGCCGCGCGGGTCCGTCGCCGCCCCGTCCAAGCCGGCGGCGCGCAGCAGGCTTCGCCTTGCCGCAGGCATCGTTACGCGCGCAACGACGCACAGCGCGCTTCTCGCGGCGGTCATCGCCTCGCGTCCCGATGTTGTCCACGCGCACGACTTCAACACGCTGCCGACGGCTTGGCTCGCCTCCCTGATATCGCGTTCCGCCCTCGTCTATGATGCGCACGAAATCAGCACCGATCGCGAGGGATATGCCGGCCAGCGCAAATTCATCGGCTGGATCGAGAAGCACCTGATGCCGCGCGCCGACGCGACGATCACGACGACGGACGCGCGCGCGCAGTTCTTCGCCCGAGCCTACAAGGTGCCCCGGCCGATAGTTCTCCAGAACAGGCCTCGGCGGCAGGAATGGGCACACTCGACGCGAATTCGCGACGAACTGGGGCTCAGCGAAGACTGGCCGATCATCATCTACCAGGGCGGCGTCCAGCCCGGCCGCGGCCTCGAGCGGCTGGCAACCGCCGCAGCGTCGGTCCCCCGGGCCTATGTCGTCTATGTTGGCAGCGGAAAATCGGAACCCGCCGTTCGACAGGTGGTGGCTGATCTGAAGCTCGAGGAACGGGTGAAGCTGATACCGAAGGTCGATCTCGACCAGTTGCCGGACTATACACGCTCGGCCGACATCGGAGTTCAGCCGATCGAAAACACCTGCCTCAACCACTACACGACCGATTCCAACAAGTTGTTCGAATATGTCATGGCGGGACTGCCGGTCGTGGCATCAGACTTTCCGGAGATTCGCAAGATCGTCCAGACCGACGAACTCGGTCTGCTGGTTCCGTCCGACGACACCGAGGCTTTGGCGGCCGCCCTGCGGCGGATGGTCGAGGATCGTGAATTGCGGAAAAGCTTCGCGGCCAATGCCCGCAACGCGATCGAGCGGCTGAACTGGGAAGCCCAGGAACACCTCCTCGTCGATATATACGCGCGCCTGCAGGGGCTTCGGGCGGACGGGATTGGGGCGGATGGCTCGTCGGGCGCGCTTGCAGGGGCGGACTATCGATAGCGTGTGTCGCCGCCGGGCGAAATCAAGGATGGAACGTGTCGTTCATGACGCTAGAGCAACGGACATTTAATGGTACGCATATCCGGGTCTTTGAGATAGTTCCAGCACGCTTAGGCTGAACAGGTCGCAGATGTTGCCGATTGCGTCCCAGAGGGCGCCGAAGGTTCTGGCTGCTTCGGCGCGCAGATGGGCCATGAGCTTCGAGAAGGCCATCTCGATCGGGTTGAGGTCTGGACTGCAGGGCGGCAGGACTAGGAGGCAAGCACCTTTGTCCCTGAGGCATTGTGCAGCACGCGCGCTCTTGTGGACGGCAAGGTTTTTGTGAATGACGATGTCGCCCTTCGACAAAGGCGGGGCGAGTTGGGTCTCGATCAAGGTGTCGAATGCCGGCCGGTTGATCGCCTTCTCGATCACTGAAGATCTTGATGCGGGCGGGGCCGAACCGGCTGAGATCGTGAAAGATCTTGGGCACTGCATAGGCATTCATCCGGTAGTAGGGAAGGTAAAACAAATCGAGAAGGGGTGTTCCGGTCATCGATAGTTCTCTTTTTGTTCTCGATTCTAGTCGCAGCGGGAAGGAGGGCGAATAAGTTCGCCGATCGGGCGGCGCGTTGAATGACGGGCCGTGCCGGGGCAGGGGATTGTCAGGGCGGCGGCGAATCGCGTAACACCCGCCCCGGCATTCAACGCGCCGCCTGCCGGCTTTCCATCATACGTATCGTCCACAAGGACCATGTGTGGGGCTTTCCCAGAAGCGATCCAGGAGTTTGTCCATGAGTGCACTCAAGGTGCTGACCGTTAGCGGCACGCGGCCGGAGGCAATCAAGATGGCGCCGTTGATCCAGGCGCTGGCGCGTGATCCCCGCTTCGAGTCGGCCATTTGCGTCACGGCACAGCACCGCCAGATGCTTGACCAGGTGCTAGAGCTTTTCGATCTGGTGCCCGATTTCGACCTCGACATCATGAAGCCTGGACAGAACCTGTCGGGCATCACCGCGGCGATCCTCACCGCGATCGGCGAGGTCTTCGAGAGCTTCAGGCCCGATATCGTTTTAGTGCATGGCGACACGACTACGACACTCGCGACGACGCTGGCGGCCTATTACCACAAGATCCCGGTCGGCCATGTCGAGGCCGGCCTTCGTACCGGTAATCTCTATTCGCCCTGGCCCGAAGAGGCAAACCGCAAGCTGACCGGCGCGCTGGCCGCGCTGCATTTTGCACCGACGGAAGGCTCGCGCGCGAACCTCGTCCGCGAAGGCATCGACGAGGCCACCATCCACGTCACCGGTAACACGGTGGTCGACGCGCTACTGCACGTCGTAGACAAGGCGCAGGCCGACGCCACACTGCAGGGCGAGTTTGCCGAAGAATTCGACTTCCTGAGTGACGACCGCAAGCTGATCCTCGTCACGGGCCATCGCCGCGAAAGCTTCGGCGGCGGCTTCGAGCGCATCTGCCAGGCTCTGTTGAAGATCGTCCAGGACTTCGACGACGTCGAAATCCTTTATCCTGTCCATCTGAATCCGAACGTCCGTGAACCGGTCAACCGACTACTTGCCGGAGTAGACCGGGTCCATCTCATCGAGCCTGTCAACTATTTGCCCTTCGTCTGGCTGATGAACCGCGCCCACCTGATCCTGACGGATTCCGGCGGCATCCAGGAAGAGGCGCCCTCGCTCGGCAAGCCCGTCCTCGTGATGCGCGAGACTACCGAGCGGCCCGAGGCGGTCGATGCCGGCACGGTGCGGCTGGTGGGCACGGATGTCGACCGGATCGTCGGCGAGATCGGCGAATTGCTTCGCGATCGCGATGCCTATGACCGGATGAGCGCGGCCCACAATCCCTATGGTGACGGAAAGGCGTGCGAGCGCATCCTCGACGCCCTGGCCAACAAGTTTGCGAAGCATTGATTTCATGAATAGCAAGACCGTATCCGTCATTGGCCTCGGCTATATTGGCCTTCCTACCGCAGCCGTCTTCGCTTCGCGCAAGACCAAGGTGATCGGCGTCGACGTCAGCACAAGAGCCGTCGAGGCGATCAACCAGGGCAAAATTCACATCGTCGAGCCGGACCTCGACGTCGTGGTCCATGCGGTGGTCACCGAAGGCTGGCTGCGCGCGACGACGACCCCCGAGCCGGCGGACGCATTCCTGATCGCCGTGCCGACGCCGTTCAAAGACGGCAATCAGCCCGATCTCGCCTATATCGAGGCTGCGTCGAAGGCGATCGCGCCGGTGCTGAAGTCCGGCGACATCGTTATTCTGGAATCGACCTCGCCGGTCGGCGCGACGGAGGAAATGGCGGGGTGGCTGGCCGAAGCGCGTCCGGATCTGACGTTTCCGCAGACCCATGGCGAAGGGTCGGACATCCGCATCGCGCATTGCCCCGAACGCGTATTGCCCGGCCATGTGCTGCGCGAACTCGTCCAGAATGACCGCGTGGTCGGCGGCATGACGCCGAAATGCTCGCAGGCGGCGGTCGATCTCTACAAGATCTTCGTCGAAGGCGACTGCATCGTCACCGACGCCCGCACGGCCGAAATGTGCAAGCTGACAGAGAATAGCTTTCGCGACGTGAACATCGCCTTCGCCAATGAACTCTCGCTGATCTGCGACAAGCTCGACATTGACGTTTGGGAATTGATCGGGCTTGCGAACCGGCACCCGCGCGTCAACATCCTGCAGCCGGGCCCCGGTGTCGGCGGCCACTGCATCGCGGTCGATCCGTGGTTCATCGTCGCGCGCACGCCGGAGGAGGCGCGCTTGGTGCGCACCGCACGCGAGGTCAACGACGCCAAGCCGCACTGGGTGATCGCCAAGGTCAAGGAAGCAATCGGCGTCTTCCTCCTCGACAATCCCGACCGCACCGCACGCGACGTGACCATCGCCTGCTTTGGCCTGACCTTCAAGCCGAACATCGATGATCTGCGTGAAAGCCCCGCGGTCGAGATCGCGGAGGAACTGGCGCGCACGCTGGAAAGCCGGCTGCTCTTTGTCGAGCCGAATGTCGAAGAACTGCCGGAGGGGCTCGCCGGCCGCGAGAAGGTGGACGTCGCAACGGCCGTCGAAAAGGCCGACATCCTGCTCTTGCTCGTCGCCCATAACGAGTTCAAGAAGCTCGGCACGATCGTGCGCCCCGGCCAGACGCTGTTCAAGGCGACGGCGATCTAACAGCCTCGAGGTCTCTGAGAAGGGGTCGGTCGCGAACGGGTAGACTGTCATGAAGATATGCCATCTCACATCCGTTCACGAGCGCTACGACATCCGCATCTTCCTGAAGCAGTGCCGCTCGCTCGCCAGGGCTGGTCATGACGTGACGCTGGTCGTCGCCGATGGGCGCGGGCCGGAGACGCGGGACGGCGTGCGCATCATCGATGCCGGAAAGCGAGCGGCGTCACGTCCGATTCGCATGACGTGGACGACGCGCCGCGTGTTCGAGGCGGCGCGTTCGACAGGCAGCGACATCTATCATCTGCACGACCCCGAACTGATCCCAATCGGGTTGCGCCTGAAGCGGGAGGGGGCGAAAGTCGTCTTCGATTCCCATGAAGACTACATCAAAGACATCCTGACGAAGCCCTATCTGAAATTCGGTTTGGCACTGGCGGTATCGACCGTATTCGGTTGGTTCGAGAAGCGGGCGCTTGCCTCGTTTGACGGCGTCGTATCCGCCTATGAGGCCATCGCGGCGAGCTACTGCGACCGGGGGATCGCCTCACGCGTCATCAACAACTACCCGATCGAGGAAGAGATCGTCGCCGAGTCGAATGCATCGATCGAACCGGGCTTCGTCTGCTACACCGGTGCCGTGACCGAAATCCGCGGCGTTCCAAAGCTTGTCGATGCCATGGCGTTGTGCAAGACACCGGTGAAGCTGCTGCTCGTCGGGCCGTTCACCGAGCGACGCGCGCAGATGATGTGTGAGGCGAGCCCCGGCTGGGGGCGCGTCGAGGCGTTCGGGCGGCTCGATCGGACGGCAATGCGCGAAGAGATGGCGCGGTGCATCGCTGGGGTCGTGACGTTTCTGCCCGTCGCACACCATGTGACCGCGCAGCCAAACAAGCTTTTCGAGTATATGGCCGCCGGCCTGGCGGTGATCGGCGCGGACTTTCCGCTGTGGCGGCAGATCATCGAGGGTGAGGGATGCGGCATCTGCGTCGACCCGACCGATCCGAAGGCTATCGCCGCCGCGATCGATGCGCTGAACGCGAATCCCGAGCGTGCCCGACGCATGGGGGAGGCGGGCAATCGGGCGGTCGTCGAACGGTACAACTGGAATGCCGAGGCTGGGAAGCTGGCATCCTTTTACGACGAGCTTGCCGACTCGCCGTAATATTTGGCGCGGTTCAGCGCCGCGTAGCGCGCGCACATGAAGGCGCTTTGCGCCCGACCGAAGCCTTCGCGGTGGCGATAGATGTGCCAGAAGAAGCGCAGCACCTTCATCTTGTTGGACGAGACGCTCTGCGCGCCGACCCGATAGGCCGCAAGCTTTTGTCGGAGCCCGAGGGCGGTCGTGCCGTCGCGCGTCAGTTCCAGCCAGAGAGCATAGTCCTCATGGCCGCAGATCGGAAAGGACGGATGGTTCAGCCGCTCGGCGTCGTAGATCGCCGTCAGGCAGCCGATGCTGTTGCCCTCTAAGAGGCTCGCATAGTCTGCGCGCGCGGGCGGAATAAAACCGCCGATCCGCCGGCCCTGCGGGTCGACGACGTCGAAGCCAGTGCATGAGATCGCGGCGCCGGCCGCCTGCATCTCGGTCAACTGCAGTTCGGTTTTCCGAGGCGACCAAACGTCGTCGGCATCGAGCAACGCGACATAGTGTGAGGCGCTTTGCGCAAGCGCCAGATTGCGCGGGACGGCGGGGCCGCCGCTGTTGCAGCCGGTCGTCAGCAGGCGGATTCGTGCGTCGCGGCCGGCGTAGCGCTCGACGACCTCCATGGTCCTGTCGGACGACATATCGTCGACGACGATCAGTTCGAAGTCCTGCACCGTCTGGGACAGGACGGAGTCGATGGACTGCGCAATCGTCGTCTCGGCATTGAAGGCGGGCATGACGACGCTGACGAGGGGCATGAAATCGACTTTGAAGCGCGGCGGGGCGAGGTTGACAAGTGGCTGCCCTGTGTTAGCACCTTGATCCCCAGTTTCATAGGACATGCATGACCGCCGCCGCCCCAGCGGCCCGGCTCCCACGGCAAGCGCTTGCTCGATATCGCGATCGCGTTGCCGCTGCTCCTGATGAGCCTACCGGTCTTCGCCGTCCTCGTCGTTGCGATCTGGTCTGCCCCCAGAAAAGTGATCCTTCTTGAAGCATGGCTTGTGAGCCTCTGAAGGACTTTGAAATGGCAGCGAAACGACACAAGGCAGAAGAGATCGTCACGAAGCTGCGTCAGGTCGACGTGCTGAACGCGCAAGGCAAATCGATGGCGGAGGCGATCCGGTCGATAGGCGTGACGGAAGTGACATATTATCGATGGCGGGCTGAATACGGCGGGCTGAAGGGCGACCAGGTGAAGCGGCTGAAGGAGCTGGAGGCGGAGAATGCTCGGCTCCGGCGGGCTGTTTCCGATCTCACCCTGGACAAGATGATCCTTGCCGAGGCCGCCAAGGGAAACTTCTAAGCCCCGCCCGCCGCCGCGCCTGCGTGGATCATGTCGTTGAGGAACTGGGCGTGTCCGAGCGACGGGCCTGCCGGGTTCTCGGTCAGCATCGGTCCACGCAACGCAAGGTCGCCAAGGCTCCGGATGACGAAGCGGCGTTGACCGCCGACATCACGGCCCTCGCTCTCCAGTATGGCCGCTACGGCTATCGCCGCATCACGGCGATGCTGCACCAGGCTGGCTGGATCGTGAACGTCAAGCGGGTCGAGCGGATCTGGCGGCGGGAGGGGCTGAAGGTGCCGCTCAGGCAACCCAGCGCGGTCGGCTCTGGCTGAACGACAGCTCGTGCATCCGGCTTCGGCCGGAACACCCCAACCATGTCTGGTCCTACGACTTCGTCGAGGACCGCACACACAACGGCAGGAAAATCCGCATGCTCAACGTGATCGATGAGTTCACGCGGGAATGCATCGCCATCCGGGTCGAAAGGAAGCTGAAGGCCGTCGATGTCCTCGACGTGCTTTCCGATCTCTTCATCCTGCGGGGCATCCCGACGCATATTCGGTCCGACAACGGGCCGGAGTTCATCGCCAAGGCATTGCGGAAATGGATCGCGGCGGTCGGTGCCAAGACCGCCTACATCATGCCGGGCAGCCCGTGGGAAAACGGTTATTGCGCGAGCTTCAACTCGAAGCTTCGCGACGAACTGCTGAACTGCGAAACCTTCTACACGCTGAAGGAGGCAAAGATCATCATCGAAAACTGGCGACAGCACTACAATACCGTGCGGCCGCACTCATCCTTGAGCTACAGACCGCCGGCACCCGAAACGACCATCTGGCCTCGCCAGAACGGACCGGCTTCAACGCCAGCGGTGGCCAGCAAGCCAAGCATGCACTAACAGTCCAACCGGATCACCCCATGGGGGCAGACCAAGCCCATAGGTCCGCTTTAAAATGCGTTCCATTAGAATCTTCGAAGGTAGCTAGGGTCAGGACTCATTGATCAAAGCCAGAAGATGACGGCCGCTGCGATGCAGATGGCCGAGAAGAAGGTGTGTGCGCAGCGGTCGTAGCGTGTGGCGATGCGGCGCCAGTCCTTGAGCTTGGCGAAAAGGTTCTCGACCTTGTGACGCTGACGGTAGAGTTCCTTGTCGTAAGGATAAGGGATTTTCCGGCTTCGGCTCGAAGGGATGCAAGGCTCGATTCCTTTGGTGGCAAGGGCCTGGCGGAACGCGGCGCTATCGTAGCCTTTGTCGGCGATGAGGGTTTTCGCTGGCGGCAAGGCGTCAAGCACAAGGGTCGCGCCCTTGTGGTCGCTCATCTGGCCTTCCGTAAGCAGCATGAGGATCGGCCGGCCCGCGCCATCGCAGACGGTGTGGAGCTTGGAGTTCAGTCCGCCCTTGGTGCGCCCGATACGGCGGGGAACATCCCCTTTTTGAGCAGGCTCGCCGCCGTGCGGTGCGCCTTCAGATGGGTGGCGTCGATCATGATCCGCTCCGGCCTGGGGCCTTCGCCGGCAAGACCTGCGAAGATGCGGTCGAAGACGCCAAGCCGGCTCCAGTCATGAAGCGATTGTAGAGCGTCTTGTGGGGACCATAGCCCTTGGGCGCATCCTTCCATTGCAGGCCGTGGCGAATAACGTAGACGATGCCGCTCACCACCCGCCGGTCATCGACGCGCGGCACGCCGTGCGACAACGGAAAATGTGGCATATCCGCGCCATCTGCCGCTCGCAGCAAAAAAACAAATCACCCATCACGACATCCTCCCCAGCGGAGACCGTGAATCACAGATCAGGCGGAATTAATAGGTCCGGAGCCTAGACATAGTGGCGTTGTGTGGGACGCAAGTGTCTTGCGAAGTATGACCACAAACAGTGCATCATCCTTGACGCGCCAACGTGGCTTCCATATGGCTCATTTGCCCTAAACTGAACAGATGCTGATTAATGACAATAGCCCTTCCGGAAATCCACGACCGCGTTGCTGAAGCCTACCAAGGTACGCTTGGTCCAAACTTTATGCACGCGACGCAGGCACGCATTCATTGGATTTGCGCGCGGGTCAGTGGCACCAAGGTTCTGGACCTCGGATGTAGTCAAGGAATTTCCGCCATCCTTCTCGGGAGGGAAGCCAAGCGGGTGACTGCGGTCGATATTGATGCGCAAGCTATTCAGTATGCTCAAAACCTGCTCGCGAGCGAGCCAGAACACGTCCGCGAACGCGTCACATTCCTTCAAGCCGATGCATTGACGCATCAATTTGAGTCAAAAGGATATGACACTGTCGTGATGGGAGAGGTTCTAGAACACCTCATTCAGCCCGCGCAGCTGCTCCAAGTGGCATCGAAGGCGCTTCGCGACGGCGGACAAATCATTGTCACAGTACCTTTCGGAATCAACGATTATTTTGACCACAAGGCAACTTACTACCTTACCGGAATGTACTTGCTCTTGAATGAGTATTTCGAAATTTCCGAGATAGAGCCGGTTGAGGGCTGGATCGCGTTCGTGGCCACATTGCGCGCCTCCCCGGCACGTGACATCCCGGCATTCGACTTGCCGTTGATCCGTCGCGTTGAGGCAGCTTTCGAGTCTCTCGAGCATCGCTATGGAGCACGCATCCGAAAGCTGAACGATCAATTGCAAGCTTTGGAGAGAGACAAGAAGGTCGCCACTGACAAGTTGAAGGCAGCAGTGGGAGATCTGAACCGGATCAAGATAGAGTGGGATGCAGATCGGGATCGCATCAAGAAAGAATCGGATGCAGAACGGGACCGCAGCAAGAAAGAGTACGACGACCAACTTCGGGCAACGTTAGAAGAAGCAGATCGGGTTAGGCTAGCGGCTAAGACTAGTGCGGATGCGAAAATCCGACAGCTGGAAAGGGCTAATCAAAAACTGATGAGCGAACGAGCTGCGATCCAGAATTCCTATAGCTATCGTATTGGCAACGCTCTTGTAAAACTGGCAAAGAGGCCGGCGGGTCAGAGCCTAATGTCCTTCGCACGGACGGTGCGCCAAGCGTTCCGCTCGCAGCCAACGCGGGCTGGGCAAAAGACGCCTACGCAAGCTCATCAACAAACGCTAGTTCAGCAAATTGTGCGTTCGCGCACTTCGTTCAGCAAGAAGCCTTGGCCCGTTACCGACGGTCGCAGACTGCGCATCGCCGGTATTATGGACACCTTTACGCACACCGCATTCGCTCCCGAGGCAGACGTTGAACAACTCCTGCCGGATCGTTGGCAGTCACAGCTTGAGCGCTCCAAGCCTGATTTCGTCTTCATAGAATCCGCATGGCAAGGCGCTGACGGAGCTTGGAAAACTAAGGTCAGCCATAACTCTTCAGAAATGCAAGAGCTTCTAGGGTGGTGCGCGCAATCAGGGGTGCCGACCGCCTTTTGGAACAAAGAAGATCCGATCCATTTCTCCGGCTTCCTACCTGTCGCTAAACAATGTGATCTGGTTTTTACTACGGACATCGATTGTGTTCCTGGTTACAAGAACGCACTTGGTCACGATCGCGTCTACCTGCTGGCGTTTGCGGCCCAGCCGCGGTTTCACAATCCGGTCCAAACGACAGAGCGGAAGGATGCTTTCAACTTCGCTGGTTCCTATTATCAGCGCTATCCCGAGCGTCAGCGTGACATGGCGACCCTTTTTGACACGCTAGGGGCGATCCGGCCTGTCGAAATCTATGACCGAAACGCTGACAACCCACACCCTCACTATCTTTTCCCCGAAAGATTTAATCCGCTTATCCTCGGGACGTTGCCGTTCAGTGATATCGAGAAGGCCTACAAGGGTTACCGTTTCGGCATCAATATAAACACCATCAAGCGGTCGCAGTCGATGTTCGCCCGCCGCGTCTTCGAGTTGATGGCGTCTAACACCCCGGTCGTCAGCAATTATTCTCGCGGCGCCCGGACGTTCTTCGGTGACCTACTCGTTTCTTCAGACAACGCGGCCACCATCGCCAGTCGTGTTCAGCCCCTAACTCGTGATGACGACTTCTATCGCAAATTCAGACTAGCCGGCCTTCGCAAAGTTATGAGCGAACACACCTATGCTCATCGATTGGCCTATATCTCGTCAAAAATTTTTTTGGACTCACCGACTGCGCCTGCAGCATCGGTGATGCATGTTGTCGCTACCGCGCATTCGGAAAGCGATATTCGCCGCATTATTGAGGCCTATCGGCGGCAAAGGTTCGACGGCGTCAGTTGTCTCAGAATCGTGTCCACCACAGCCGCACATGAGGGGGCAGAGTTTTTCGAAAGCGCCGAAGAACTCGCCGCTGATTTAAAGGCAAAAGCCGGCAGTAAGGATTTCGTTTGCCTGTGGTCACCCGACGACTACTACGGCCCCAATTATCTGACTGATCTCGCGCTCGCTACGAAGTATGCAGAAGCTGATGCGATCGGAAAGAAATCTTTTTACAAGTTAATTGAAGGCGAAGCCGTTCTGCAGAATCCCGAATCGTCATATCAATTTGTCGATAAACTTGCCGTGCGCTCGGCAATTGTGCAGATAGACAAGATCACTGCTAATATGATCGCGTCTTGGCTTGGCGAGCCAACTGTCGCATTCACCGAAGGATTAAGCTGTTTAAGCATTGACGAGTTCAATTATTGCCAAGATGCAGGCGGGTTCACCGAATTGGCCACGGTTGACGATATCCAATTGCCCTCAACCGGCGCAATGATGAACGCCATGCAACAGACAGCAGAGGCCATGTTGCCCTGCGCCCCCAGAGGGCAGTTCGTCGGCCGACAATTCGATGCAGCAGGCTTGTTGGCCGCGATCGGTGGCCAGACTAGAGGCAAGGCGTCGGCCGAACTGACCAGTGAAACGCTACATCTCGATTCGAAATTTCCGGTCGGCCAAAGACGATACCTATGGACGACTGAACGCTTCGAACGGGAAGACCTCGGACTATCTGACAGCAGTGACATCTTCGTCGAGGGCAATTTCGGATCGGTCGCTCAGTTTGCATGCGAATATTATGACGACGACGGTCAGAAAATCAGCCATTCGATCTTGCGAACTCCTGGGTCTCATACGCTGGTGATCCCTGATGAATGCAGATCGATTCGGTTCGGGATACGACTTGAGGGCGTGGGCGAAGCGACGATAAAACGCATCGCTTTCGGCCGGACAGTTCGTGCGCCCAACATCCTCGTTGCACGGTCCAGAGTTTTGGTCCTCACCAAGCAGTATCCAAGTTACGATGATCTCTATCGCTATGGCTTTTTGCACAGTCGCGTTCGGAACTATCGTGAGGCCGGTATCAGCGTCGATGTTTGCAAGCTGCGCAACCTGGAAGAGAACGGCTTTGACGAGTTTGAGGACGTCGATGTCGCGACTGTCGATGATGTGGCGATGCAGGCTACGCTGAACTCCGGTCAATATACGCACGTGCTAGTCCATGCGCTCGACAGGCGGACATGGGATTTGCTTAAACCGCATCTCGAAAAGGTGAAAATCGTTGTTTGGCTTCACGGTGCAGAGGTCCAGTTGTGGCAGCGTCGGGAGTACGAGTTCGAGCGGATGGAGCAGGCCGAGATACAGCGGCAGAAGCGCCTTAGTGATCAGCGCCTGGTTCTTTGGAAGGAAATTTTCGGCCACGCGGGCGAAGGCCTGAAATTCGTCTTCGTTTCTCAATATTTCCGCGATGAAATCGAAGGCGATTTTGATGTTCGGGTACCCGACATCGCTACAGCCATTATTCACAACCACATCGATGGCAAGCAATTTCCCTACGTAACAAAGCCGGTCGAGCAGAGGACACGGGTGCTGTCTATCCGGCCGTATGCAAGCCGCAAGTATGCGAATGACCTGACCGTTCAGGCAATCTTGGACTTGTCAAAACGCGATTTTTTCAAGGAGCTGCACTTCACGATCGTCGGGGACGGCCCGCTGTTTGACGAACTGACACTGCCGTTGCGTTCTTTGGAGAATGTGGATCTGCAGAGGCGTTTTTTGACGCACGATGAGGTCGCGCAGCTCCATCGGGGTCACGGTATATTGCTCTCACCCACGAGGATGGACTCACAGGGCGTTTCCCGCGATGAAGCGATGTCGTCAGGATTGGTTCCAGTCACCACTGCGGTAGCCGCAATTCCGGAATTCGTAGATGATGATTGCGGAATGGTCGTCGCGGCGGAAGACGCTACAGCGATGGCCGATGCCGTCGAAAAGCTCTATCGAGAACCTGTGTTGTTCCAGAGACTTTCTGCTGCTGCAGCACAGCGCGTAAGGTCGCAATCAGGGATTGCGCAAACTATCGAACGCGAAATCGCACTATTTGACCAGTAGGTTGCTTTCGCCTTTGGAGATCAGTGCCTTTGTGACTCGTTGTATGCACGGAAAACGGCGTTAACGGTACCTATCTCGCGGATTCGGCCTTGGTCAATCCAGATCAGGGTCTTTACCCACTCGCGTAGTACGCGTTCGGAGTGGCTCGCCAGCATTAGGATTTTGCTCCGCTCGATGAGCTGGGATTGTAGACCGCCGATCGTCTTGCTCAGACTTGAATCGACGGCATTGATCCACTCATCCATTATAAGTATTTCGCCGTGAACCAAACGAAGTAGGCTCATAACGAGGCGCGACTTCATGCCGGCCGAGTAGCTTTTGATGGGAAGATCGAAATATCCTCCGAGGCCGCTAATTCGCCTCACATCATCGATATGCGATGCGACCTGAAGCTGAGGAACGCCCATGTAAAGGCACTTGAGTTCCGTGTTCTGACGACCTGAGAGTTCAGGGCGCAAACCGGTGCTTAAGGCGAATTGAGGGCTCACCACCCCCTCGATGTCAACCTCGCCTGACTGAGCAGCCAATCCGCCGGCGCAGAGCTTCAAGAGCGTCGACTTCCCTGAACCGTTAGTCCCAATGAGCCCGACGCGGTCACCGTCTTTGAGTTCAAGCGACACGTCCTGTAGGGCTGCAATTTCGATATAGCGCTGCCCCACAACGATCTGCGCTCCGACTGCGTCGCGCTCAAATTTCTTGGCGGTCGCAGCGGACTTACGCATGAAGTAGCTGACGCAGACGTTCCGAAGATCGATCTTTGCCATGTCTATTTCAGGTTCCTCACGAATGCATGGGATCGATCATAGGCAATTATTCCTATGACGCAGAGTGAGACCGAAAAGCCGATCGCCACGATCCACGCTTTGGGCTCCAAGGGAACGACGCCGAAAGATTGCCTGAACACCGATAGGAAATATGCGGCCGGGTTATAGTCGATCAGGGCTCCACGTACGCCCGTCGCGTCGCCTTCCGCTCCCCAAAAAACGGGCGACACGAAGAACATGAAGCGAACCCCAACGTTGAAAATTGCGTCCAAATCCGGAAACAATATCACGGCAAGGTTCACCAGATAGGCAACAGCTAGCGATACCAATGCGAGAACGACCAAGAGCGGCGGTAACAGGGCGAGATGAAGGCCTAGGCTTCCCGGGGCTAAAAGTATAATTGCAAAAACGAGCAGAACGAGATCTAGGCTCATTGCAAACAGACGGTCGATAAGTAGCTTATAAAAAAGACCGACAAGCGTAAGGTTGTTATGGACGGCGAAGTCGAAGCGTCTCTGGATGACGGTTGTACTTGATGTGACCGTCGCGGTGATGAAGCTCCAGAGTACATAGCCGGCCAACACGTAGAGATAGAACTCGCCCACTGTGATCAGGTGCGGCTGGCGGAAAACCAAAGCCAGCATCGCGGTAAAGATCAAAGTGGACAGTGGTCCCCATAGAATGCCGAGATAGCTCGATTGGCGCTCGGACCGCGCTTCTATCGAACTGATATGGAAAAATCGCACCAGCCGGGATAGGTGGGGACGAACGATTCTCCAGGTGGTCAATTTGCCGAGCTCGCGCTGTTTCTTAGGTGATGCGCATAACGCAACCACGAGCGCGAGGCAATGCTCCGGATTCGTGAAGTGACTACGCACTTCATCAGTCCAAGTCTCCCGTCCGACTGGTCGTGTTTCGAACCTTCGTTGAGCAGCAACAAGGCGAGCCCTAGGCCCCCGACTTCCCTCTGGGAGAGACCTGGAGTTGCTGTTTGGCCCTATGCGTCTAAATAGTCCCGCGTTTTGTAGACGCCCTCGGGTTACATTTTCCGCTGCCGTTCGAAGTCGACGGGTGACAGCATCCCGTTTCTCACATGTTTGCGCTTTGGGTTGTAGAACGTCTCGATGTAGTCGAACACATCCTGTCTGGCCTCGTCGCGGGTCCTGTAGGTCTTGCGGCGTATCCGCTCACGCTTGAGCAGGTTGAAGAAGCTTTCGGCCACGGCGTTGTCGTGACAGTTTC
>NZ_JBDZDS010000017.1:0-7776 GCF_040045035.1 Mesorhizobium sp. KR1-2
GGGGCGCAGCGGTGTTCCCGCGTTGCGCCGGAAGTTCTCAAGTCCCTGCGGCGTCGAATGCTGCGGATGTGTCACGGATGGTGCCCGTCCTCTGGCGCCGGCTGGCCGCTTGCCGCGGCCGCGCAATTTGTTAGAATTCAATCATTATGTTCGGATCGTTTCATATTGAAGTGTAAACTGTCAAGGGTGCAACAATTGTTTGCCGAGGGCCACGAGCAGGACGGGATACAGGAACGAGTGGTTGGAAGCGCTGGGCGCGATGCTGAAGCGCGGGGGCGTGCTGAGACTGCGCTACGCCGCCGGGCAGCTCGGCGTCTCCGAGATGACGATCCGCCGCGACGTAACCCAAACCAGGGATCGTTTCACCTGCCTTGGTGGCTATATCGTCGGCGTGCTCGACGGCCCGGCGGGCGCCGACTACTCGCTGGCACGGGAAAGCGACAGTCACGCGACCGCGAAAGCGGCGGCCTGCAGTTGGAAAAACTGAAATCTCGAGCTTGCGGCAGAGGTCGGCTAGGCCTCGTGTGCATCGAGCTTCGAACGCGACGGCTGGCCCTGCTTGCGCGCTTCCATCTCGCCGGTCTCGCGACAGCGGCGATACCAGTTCCCGGCCGTCGACATCCCGACCCGGAAGCGCCGTGCAGCCTCCCGTGTCGAAACCCCTTCTTCAATTGCCGCAATCACTCGCCCGCGAAGGTCAGCACTCAGGCACCTCGTCATCATCACCTCCTCCCAAATCAGCAGCAGAAGTGAATCAGACATGGCCTCCCGCGTGAATCCCTAAAACGGAATGTCTTCGGCGCAACCGCGACCTTTAGCGTGGTGGCCGGCAGCTTAGGGGCCGCAAGCGGACCGGCGGCTTCCGGTCGACAGGATGCGAAAGCAGACGTGTACAAAGACCTCGTTCGCCAGGACAACAATCGTGGCAGGTACAGTTTGGGGCTCGCCTTTCACCGGTTGACGCGATCCGCCGCAGTGAAAGCGTTCATTCGGAAAAGGGAATTCCGGTGTCGGCCAAGTGTTAACACGCCGGCTGCACGCCCCTGACGGACGACGTCTATGTCACGAGCCTGCCAGGTTGTGTGTGACTTATGTCAACCGAGATTCGTAGAACGTCCTTGAATTGGGTTGCGTTTTCTTGAGGCTGCGAACTCTCGGGATTTCGTCAGGGAATCAGTTTTGCCAGGCGCCTTGCGGAACCGAGGGCGAGCGTCCAGCCGAGCATGCCGTGCCCCGCATTGATGTAGAGACCGCGCATCCTGCGGGAAGGAGCTATGATCGGTCGGGAGGGATGGCGTCATGGGGCGCTCGCCAGACCAAGGGACTTCTTCGGACGGCCGCTCAAAGCAGGCGGGCAAGACGGCACTGGCAGCTTCCCGCAGGACGCCGAACCGATCCGCGTCGAAGCCGGTGCCAGACTGCTCGATGTCGGCAAGCCCGGCAACGCGGAACCGTTCGCCGAACGTTGCAAAGGCGATCTTAAGCTTCACATCCGTCAAGCTGACGTGCGGCGCGCCCTCCCTCCATGGCACGGTCAGAGAATAGCCTCGCACGGGTTGGATTTCGCCTGCTTCGGGCAAATCGGCGACCAGGGTGTGGATCAACGGTCCCGCCGTGACGACTGCTGCGTCGACGACAAGCGGATCGCAGTCGGCAAACCGCACAGCCGAAAGCCGCCCCTTGCGCTGCTCAAATCCGGCCACCCTGCGCCCAAAGCGTGTCGAGACCTGGCACGTGGCCTCCATGAAATCCGTCAACTGACGGCAAAAGGCGGCTGCATCGCCCAGCGCGTCGCCGGGCGTGTAAACGGCGCCCGCGATGTCTCCCTGGTAGGTCTTCAGGGCCGGCTCCACGTCTTCGGCCTCCTGCCGCGATAGGAGACGTTGGTCGAAGCCAAGCTGCCGCTTCCGCTCGACGGTCGGCCGACTTGCGGCAAGGCGTTCCGCATCGGGATGGAGATGCAGATTGCCGGCGACGCGATAGTCGAAGGCTATTTTCGTCTCCGACAGCAGCTTCGCCATTTCCTGGCGTGATTCATCTGCCAGCCGCAGAATTTCGCTTGTATTGTTCCACCAGCGCCGGGCCGGCATGTTCGCCATGAAACGCAGCCCCCAAATCAAGAAATCAGGGTCGAGCCGCCAGCGGACCCGGAAAGCCGGATCGCGACCGGAGATGATGGCGGGCAGATGCTTCAACAGCGCAGGCGAGGCCATGGCGTCGCCATAGGCCCAGGAAAGCTGGGCGGCATTGCCGGCGCTCGCTCCACAACCCGGCTGAGGTGCCGCATCAGTCAGCACCACCTCATGATTGGTTCGCGCCAGAAGATACGCTGACGCGACCCCGACGACGCCTGCTCCGATGACCGCAATCCGCATGGCCTTAGTCCCTTGCGCCACAGAGAACCGCGGTCAGTTCGATTTCAACGGGTACACCCGTGCCAATGACGCCACACCGATGGCGATCCGAGCGTGCGGCCAGGATTCGGGAAATACCTCGCGCAAGCAGTTCAGGTGCGCTCGCCAACCCAGTGCTGGCCACTGTGGAAAGCGACGTGGCCGGGGCCGTGCTGCAAGCAGCCATAGACGCGTCGGACCGGCTTCACTAACAGGCAGGCTCCGACGCCGTTGCCCTCGCTCAGGTAGCTTGACTGCCTTGGCACCAATCATCGAAGTGTCGCTATGATCGGTGCGCCGCACATATGATCGCGCCGGATATTGGCGCTCCGCGTGCGCTCGAACACGAGGCGGTCGTCATGAAACGCCTCGATCCGCTCCGAGATGATCCATTCGGTATCGGTGCAGGATAGCGACGAGACCGAATGGGTTCGCACCCGCCACCCACGCCCGGACCTTCCGCCGGCATCGGATTCCGTCGTAATTGTAAGGTTGGCTCTACGACGACAACGCTTCGCGGATGGCCCTGACCGCCGCGAGCGCGGTGCGGGTGCGCGTGGTGCTTACGAATTCGGGCCAACTCGACAGGATGACGGCGGCGAAGTCGGCCTCCGGGTCGATATAGATCAGCTGCCCGAAGACGCCGCGCGCCATGTAGGCGCGGCGTTTGCTGTCCTCGATCCAGAACTGGTTGTGATAGGCCCCCTCCGGCAGGACCTCGTGATAGACGCCGCCGAAAAGTTCCGCCCGGGCCCCGGTCCGCGTTTCCTCGATCCAGGCGGAGGGAACGATGCGCCGGCCGTTGATCTCGCCGCCGCCCAGATGCAGCAGGGCAAAGCGCGCATAGTCGCGCAGGGTCGCGTTGAAGCCGCCGTCGCCGAGCGCGTAGCCCGCCGGGTCGACCGTGAAATAGGCGTCTTCCTCCGCCCCCATCGGCGCCCACAATTCGCGGCTCACCAGTTCGGCGAGTGGTGTTGCTGTGGCTCGCTGCAGGACGAAGGACAAAATGTCCGTCTCGATCGAGCGATAGCGGAAGGAGGCGCCGTGCGCGCACTCGGCTTCCTTCAGCGACAGGATCAGTGCCCAGACATTCGACGGCCAGTTCGGGTCCCGGCGCTCCTTCCAGCCGCAGGCGGCGTCCATCTGTGCCATATGGGAATCGAGCGCGGTGTAGGTCTCGTCGAAAACGACGCCGCTGGTCATGTCCAGCACATGCTGCACCGTCGCGCCGCGATAGGCGGTTGCCTCGAGTTCCGGCAGGTACTGGGTGACGGGCGCGGCCGGGTCGACCAGGCCGCGTCCGATCAGGATGCCCGCCACCGTGCCGACCACCGACTTCGCGACCGACTGCGACAGATGCGGCGTGCGCGGCGTCATGCCGTTCAGATAGCGCTCCGCGATCACCTTGCCGCGATGGAGCACCAGCATGCCGTCATTGTAACTCGAGTCCAGGAAGCCGCCGATCGTGTCGCGTCCGCCGTCCGGCTCGAAACCGATCGCGTCGATGTCCTGCAAGTTTTCTGGCAGCGGGCTCGCTGGCCCTTGCCCGCGCCAGACCTGCGTCGTCGGCACCAGGTCGCGCACATGCTGGAAGGTCCAGCGGTTCCACGGTGCGCGGTCCCAGTCCTGCCGCGGGATGATCGCTGCTCCCGGCTGGGTCGGGTCGCGGAACGGGGGAATGCTGGTCATCGCTTGATATCTTTCGCTTCGTTTCATTCTGAGGTCGCAAGCGTCTCAATCCTTCCGGCGCAGATAGCTGCCGCCCACGAACTCGCCGAACAGGTTGCCCATGTCGCTCATCATCGCGAAGTTGCGCTTGGCCTTCGGCCCGAGCCTGGTCGCCACCGCATCGATCATCAGGTTGAGGACAACGCTCAGGCTGGCCGTCGAATCCCAGAACGTCTTCACATGCGTGTGCGCCTCGAACACGAAACGCGTATAGGCAAAGGCCCAGTGGCTGAACTTGTCGGTGACGATGATGAGCGGCATTTCCATCGACTTCAGCTTTTCGGCCAGCTTTATGCCGCGGGCTGCATAGGCGGCGGTGTCCACCATCACCACCAGGCTCTGCTTTGGATCCGCGCAGATGATTTCGCCGAAGGTGCCGCTCGCATTGTCGACGAAAATGACGTTCGGCCGGGCCCAGAGGAGGCGGCTGGCAAAATCCAACGCAAGGCCCTTGGATCCCTGAAAGCCGACGACGTAGACGGTGTGCGCCTTGGCGAGTTCGCTCGCGGCTTCGTCCCATATGTCGGTCGTGGTCAGCGCATAGGCCTTGACGATGGCGTCCAGCTCGAGGCGCAGGCTTTCCTGCAGCGCCTGCTGCTGGCCTTCGTGCATCTGGAACCGCGCCATGTAGTCGTCGATGTCGCTGTCCTTTTCGGCAACCGAGACGCGCAGCCGGTTCTTGAGGTCGCGCAGATTCTCGAAGCCGAGGCCGCGAACGAAGCGCGACACGGTCATCTCGCTGACACCGACCGCCTGCGCGATGCTGCTGCCTGTCTCGAAAGGCAGCGTCTGGATGTTGTCGAGCATGTAGGCGGCCAGGCTCTGCTCGGACGGCGAGAAATCGGGCATGCGCGCGCGAAGGATCGCCTCGAGGTCGATCTTCTCCTCGCTGCCGTTCGGCTCCTTCCCGCCTTTGCCGTTCCGCGCTTTAGCCAAGATATCTGCTCCTAGAAGTTGCCGGCATGCACAGCCGGCCGGCCCTGCCCCCAAATGCCCGGGCCGCTCGCCAACTCTTCTTCCAGTTGCCGCGCAACCGCAAGCAGCAGATCTTCCCGCCCGAAGCGGGCCACAAGCTGGATGCCGATCGGTAGGCCAGCCTGGCTACGCCCAAGGGGAAGTGAAATCGCCGGTTGCCCCGTGGCGTTGAACAGCGCGGTAAAGGTTTCCTTCGGCGCCAGATCGTCGAACACGCCGTCTGCGTCGATGCCGGGCCGGTTGGGATCGAAGGTGCCGATCGGCTCCGGCACGATGGTGGCGGTCGGCGTCAGCAGCAGATCGTAGCCGGCTAAAACGCGGCCGACCTGGCGCGTCACCTGGTCGTAGATCGCAAGCGCGTCGATGAGCTGTGCGGCGCTGAGGCCCAGTCCCCATCGGTAGAGACCAAGCACGGTCGCGCCCAGCATGTCCTCAAGGTTGCGGTTCATCGTCTTCGCCATCGCCGGCATGTCGGCGGCGGCATCCGCGGCCCAGATGATTTTCTGCGCCTCGAGGAAGACGCCATAGTCGAAGCTCGGAGACGATTCCTCGACGTGGTGCCCGAAGGAGGCGAGCCGCTCGGCCACGGATCTGGTGGCCGCCGCGACCTCGGGGTCGATCCGCGCGCCCGACCAGGATTGCGTGCAGAGCGCGATGCGCAGCTCCTTCGGCGCCCTTTGGATGGCCTCCAGATAGGTGCCTTCGGGCGGCGCGATTTCGTAGCCGTCGCCGGCATCTGGGCCATGGCAGAGGTCGAGCAGCGCGGCCGTGTCGCGTACCGAGCGGGTCAGCATGAAGGACGTCGCGAGCCCGAGCAGCGGCGCGTTGGCATTCGGCGACCCGGTGACGCGGCCGCGCGACGGCTTCAGGCCGACCAGGCCGCAGAACGAAGCCGGGTTGCGGATCGAGCCGCCGCCGTCGCTGCCCTGCGCGAAAGGAACGATGCCGGCCGCGACTGCTGCTGCAGCGCCGCCGCTCGACCCAGCAACGCCGCGTGCAGGATCCCAGGGGTTGCGGGTCGCGCCATAGAGAGGCGACTCGGTGGTGGCGGGCACGCCAAACTCCGAACTTGTCGTGCGGCCGACATTGACGAGCCCGCCTTCGCGCAGCCGCTCCCAGTAGACGGCGTCGGAGCTTGCGCGGAAACCCTGGGCAAGCCGGCTGCCGAATTCGGCCGGGCGGCCCGCCTCGATCGGAAAATCCTTGGTCAGAGTGGGAGTGCCATGGAAAGGACCGTCGGAAGCGGTCTCCGGCAGAGCCTTCAGCGCATCGGGGTAGAGTTCGATGACCGCATTGAGGGTCCGATTGACCGCCGCAACGGCCTGCTCGACGCAATGACCGAGTTCCCTCGGCGTGACTTCGCCCCTGGCAAGCAGCTGGGCAAGGCCGGTCCCGTCATAGGTGACATATTCATCGAGTCGCATTGTTCCCAACCGATAAAGAGATGGACGCGGGGTTTACGGGCGCCAGCTGGGCCAGCGATCCGACGAGTTCCTGCGTGTAGGGGTCTTGCGGGGCGGAAAGCACCTGACGAGCCGGCCCGTTTTCAACAATACGGCCGCCCTTGAAGACATAGACGCGCTGGCAGATGCCGCTGACGACGGAGAGATCGTGGGAAATGTAGAGCAGCGTCAGCGCGCGCTCCCGTTGCAGCCGAAGCAGCAGTTCGAGGATCTGCGCCTGGGTGGTGACGTCAAGCGCCGAGGTGATTTCGTCGGCGATCAACAATTGCGGCTTGAGCGCTAGTGCCCGCGCAAGCCCGACGCGCTGGCACTGCCCGCCTGAAAGCTGGCGTGGCCTGCGGTCGCGCAAGCCGCGCGGCAACTCGACCATTTCCAGCAGTTCGTCTGCCTGCATCTGCGCCGTCCTGCGGTCGGCAAGGCCATGCCGCCAGATCGGCTCGGCCACGGCCTCCGCGATCGTCATGCGCGGGTTGAGCGAGTCATAGGGGTTCTGGAACACCATTTGCACGCGCCGGCGAAAAGCCGTGAGCGCATCGCCGCCGAGGTCATGGACATCCTGTCCGTCGAGGCGGATCGCCCCGCTGCTCGGCTTGTTCTGGCGAATGATCGCGCGGGCCAACGTGCTCTTGCCCGAGCCGCTTTCGCCGACGATGCCGACCGTCTCGCCGGCCGCGATCTGCAGGTCGATGCCATCGAGGGCACGGAATGACTCGCTCTTGCCTCCAAGACCGCCGATCAGGTCGCGGCGGACGGGGAAGGACACGGACAGCTTTTCGACGCTGAGCAGCGGCGCGGCCTTTTCGGGCTCCGCCTTCCCGCCGGGATAGGTTTTGCGGCTCGGCTGGGAATCGACCAGCAGCCTCGTGTAGGGGTGCTGCGGCCGGTTGATGACATCGTCGATCGGCCCTTGCTCCACCACCTCGCCGCCCCGCATCACCACCACGCGCGAACAGATGTCGGCGACGACGCCGAGATCGTGCGAAATGAGGATGATCGCCAGCCCCCTTTCGCGGTTGAGGTCCTTCAGCAGCTTGAGGATGCGGGCCTGCACGGTGACGTCGAGCGCAGTCGTCGGCTCGTCGGCGATCAGCAGCTTCGGCCCGCAGCCGATGGCGGCGGCGATCATGGCGCGCTGCTTCATGCCGCCGGAGAATTCGTGCGGGTAGGAACGGGCGCGCTGTTCCGGTTCGCGGATGCCGACATCGTCGAGCAACTGG
>NZ_JBDZDS010000017.1:7876-34724 GCF_040045035.1 Mesorhizobium sp. KR1-2
AAACGACACGCCTTTGACGGCATCGAACTCGCCGAAGCCGACGGTAAGGCTTTCGACCTCGAGCAATGGCCGCGTCACGTCTTCTGTCCTGCTCATGCCGTGGCCTGCTTGCGCTGCATCTGTTTCGGCCCGCAGCCGATGGCGGCGGCGATCATGGCGCGCTGCTTCATGCCGCCGGAGAATTCGTGCGGGTAGGAACGGGCGCGCTGTTCCGGTTCGCGGATGCCGACATCGTCGAGCAACTGGATCGCCCGGCGCATTCCCTCCCCTCGGCCGATACCGAGATGCCGGACCATGGGGGCTGCGATCTGCTTGCCGATGCGGCGCAGCGGATCGAGATGCGAGGCAGGATTCTGGAAGATCATGCCAATGTCACGGCCGCGAAGGGCGCACCAGTCGGCTTCGCCGAGGGTCAGCAGGTCGCGCCCCTCCAGCGTCACCCGGCCGCTGGCCCTCGCCGCGCCAGGCAACAGGCCCATTGCGGCGCGGCAGGTGACGGATTTGCCCGAGCCACTTTCGCCAACGATTCCCAGAATCTCTCCAGGCTGCAGGTGAAACGACACGCCTTTGACGGCATCGAACTCGCCGAAGCCGACGGTAAGGCTTTCGACCTCGAGCAATGGCCGCGTCACGTCTTCTGTCCTGCTCATGCCGTGGCCTGCTTGCGCTGCATCTGTCCAAGCCCGTCGCCCAGGAAGGCGAAGCCGAGGCCGAGCGAAATCGCCGCCAGACCCGGAAACAGGCAGATCCACCAAGCCTGCTGCACGAAGGCCTGCCCGTCGGCGATCATGACGCCCCATTCGGCGAGCGGCGGCTGCGCGCCCATGCCGAGGAAGCCGAAGCTCGCGCCGGCCAGCATCACCAGCACCGCATCGCTCACCGCATAGGCGATGATGGGGCCGATGGCATTGGGCAGGACGTGGCGGGTCAGGATCGCGACAGGTGGATAACCGAGGCACTTGGCCGCCTGGATATATTCGCTTTCGCGGATCGTCAGCACTTCCGCTCGCACCAGCCGCGCATAGCTGACCCATCCGACGAGGGTGAGCGCGATGACGAAATTGACCAGTCCGGGGCCAAGCACGCCGACAATCGCCAGCACCAGCACGAAGAAGGGAAAGGCGACAGTCAGGTCGTAGACGCGCATGAAGAGGCTGTCGACCACGCCGCCGAAATAGCCGCTGAGCAGGCCGATCGTCGTTCCGATCAGAAGCGGCGGCAAGACGCCGATCACGCACAGGAACAGGTCGACCCGGCTGGCGAACAGGACGCGCGAGAAGATATCGCGGCCGACCTGGTCGGTGCCGAACCAGTGCTCGGCGCTCGGCGGCGAAAGCATGTTCATGATGTCGATCGCGTCCGGATCGTAGGGCGCAATCACGGGACCCGCCAGCGCAAGGAACAGCCATCCGCCGAGGATGGCGATCGCCACCGTCATCGAGAGTGTCATACGCCTGGCGCGCGGCGCGGTTTCGGGCAGTATCGAGGCATCGGCCATTTGCGGTCTCCTCAAAGCCGGACGCGCGGGTCGATGAAGGCGGTGAGCAGGTCGACGGCGAGCGTGACCAGGACGGTCGACATCGCAAAGACCAGCGTGAGGCCCTGCACGACATAGTAGTCGCGCCCCAGCAGCGCGCCGATCATCAGTGTTCCCAGGCCGGGAACGGCATAGACGGTCTCGACGATGATGGCGCCGCCGATCATGAAGGCCACCATGACGCCGAGCAGGTTGAGCGTAGGCAGTACGGCGTTGGGCAGGATGGTGCGCCAGAAAATCTCGCGCTCGCTCGCCCCTTGTGCGCGGGCAGCGGTGACGAAGTCGGCCGTGGCCTTTTCGATCAGCGCCGCCCGCAGGCTCTGCGTCAGCACCGGCACCAGCCAGATGGCGGTGGAAAGCGCGGGCAGGAAGAGGTGGTGGAGGTGGCCGGTGAAGCCCACGCCATAACCCGACACAGGAAACCAGCCGAGGCTGACGCCGAAGAAGCGCGACATCATGATGCCCAGCCAGAAGACCGGGATCGTCAGGCCGGCGATACCGATAAGACGGATGATCTGGTCGGCGGTCCCGCCGGGCCTGCGCGCGCTCAGGATCGCGAGCGCGGCCGTCGGCGGCACGGCGAGGCACACCACATAGACGGTCAGGAACAGGGTCGGCCACATGAATTGATGGATGAGCTGGCTGACCGGCCGCTGGAAGCGCAGCGATTGGCCGATGTCGCCGGCAAAGAGATTCACGAGATAGGTGAGGAATTGCCGCCAGAGCGGCAGGTCCAATCCGTATTGGGAGCGGATCACCGCGATGGTCTCAGCGCTAGCCCGATCGCCGGCGAGCAGCCGCGCCGGGTCGCCGGGCGCCATGTGCAGCAGCAGGAACGTTACGACGCTGATCCCGAGCAGCACGCCGGCAAGCTGTATCAGGCGCCGCGCGATGAGTTGCAGAAGGGCCAATCCGGTTCTCCGATTCCAGCAGAGGCGACGCACTTTCGGTCGAAAGCGCGTCGCCTGTCTTGGCTCACTTCACGATGGAGGTGTCTTCCAGCGTCCACTGGAGGGAAGGCGTAAGCTTGATACCCTCGATACGCTTCGAATAGGCCACAGCATTCGGCGCGTAGTAGAGAGGAATCTGTGCGACCTCTTCGGTGGTGATCTTCTGGATCTCCTTGTAGATCTCCGCGCGCTTGGCTGTGTCGGTTTCCGTGGTGCCCTTCTCGACAAGCTCGTCCACCTTCGGGTTCTCATAGAAGGTGTTGTAGGAGTTCGAGCCGCAGGACCCGCACACCGCCCAGCGAACAGCCAGATCGGGATCGGGCGTCTCGTTGTACCACCAGTTGGCCGCCGCGTCGTAATCGCCCTTGCCCGTGGACTCCCACCAGGCGCCGCCGTCGACATTGACGATGACCGGCTTCAGCCCGATCGCCTGCCACTGCGCCTGCAGCAGCAATGCCATCTGCTGCTCGGTCGCGGCGGCGGTGGCGAGGATCTTCACCTCATGGCCGGCCATGCCGGACTCGGCCAGCAGTTCCTTGGCCTTCGCGGGATCGTAGGGAATGCCCGGATATTCGTCGTCGTGGAAATCGATGCTGCCCGGAAGCGTCGTGTTGGCGGGTTCGGCGTAGCCGCGCGTGATGGCCTTGGCCAATGCCTTGTTGTCGATGGCGTAGGCGGCGGCCTGGCGCGCCTTCATGTTGGAGAAGGGCTCGCGCTTGTGGTTGAGCAGGGTCATGTAGATGGTGGTGGAGGGCTCAAGCCGCATGTCGATGTTCTCGACGGACTTCAGATCATCGATCTGCGCCCACGGCACCGCACGCATCACGTCGACCTCGCCGGCCTTGAGCATGGCGACGCGGGTTTCGGGCGAAGCGATCTCGATGAGTTCGACACTGGCATCCGACTTCGGATAGCCCTGGCGCCAGTAGTGCGAGTTGGGCTCCAGGACGAGCTTCTCGTTCGGCTTCCACTCCTTGACCGCATAGGGGCCGGAGGTCACGGGCGCTGTGGAGAACGCGTTTTCCTCGCCCTGCTTCTCGAAATCGGCCTTGGACACGATGCCCATGTTCCAGATCTCGAGGTTGCCGAGGAAGGGTGCGAAGGCCGATTTCAGCTTGACCACGACGGTCTTCGGATCGGCCACGGTCACCGACTCCACTGCACCCAACGGTGCCGGATAGGCCGACTTCTTGTCGGTGCGAATGCGGTCGAGGCTGAAGGCCACGTCATCGGCGGTGACGGGCGAGCCGTCGGAGAACTGCGCGTCGCGCAGGTGGAAGGTGTAGGTCAGGCCGTCCGCCGAAATATCCCAGCTTTCGGCAAGCGCGGGCTCCAGCGCACCGGATTCGGGATCACGCCGCAGCAGACGCGAATAGAGCTGGCCATAGGTTTCGATATTGCCGGCTGCCGCCGAGCGCATTGGGTCGAGCGTGGTGGTCTGATAGGGCGAAACGACGCGGATGACATCGGCGGCGAGCGCCGGAACCGCCGAGCCCAGCCCTATCGCCAGGAGGGCTGCGCCACGCAATGCCGCGCCCGACGCCTGCGCGCGGGATCTGCTCCAAAAATTCATTTTGTCCTCCTCCGGAACTGTTCGTTGGGGTCCGCCAGGACCCTGGAGAAGGGTATGTGATCTTAATCACATTGGTCAAGTAGTATGTGGCATTTTTAACATTGGAGATTACCGACTGTTGTTGACTAGATTTTGTTCGACGCCACACCATCGAGTTCGCAAATCTCGGCGGTGCAAAATGCCTCTTCAAAATTGAGTCCGAGCGCGAAGCTTAGCACGTCAACCTTGTACTCTCCCGCAACCTTGAAATGGCCCACTCTCTGGTCCAGTAACTTCGCCTTAGCTTTCGGGTCTAATGCCAAGTCCGGTATTCCTGCTACTAGTCGCTCGATCACGCTAGGATCTGCCCCAACGAACAGGTCAACATCTTCCGCTTCCCTTGCTGGGTCGTAAAACTTCACAGCTACCCCTCCGATCACAACAAACGGAACGTCGTTGTCGCCTCGTCGCCGCCCCAGAGCAGCCAGGCGACGTAGCCGGCCGACGGGTTTTGGTCGTTGCCGAAGTTTTTCGCTCGCTTGTCGACCTCGTGGCGGGCGAAGTAGCTGACCATACGATTGATGGTGTGGGGCGTAAGCTCTAACCGGGCGACCAGTTCCTCGGCGTGGCCGACGCTGAAGTGCCCCCCCGTATTTGCGCCAGCGGGAGCTGGAGTTTTCCGGGGTTAAGGCTCATGCCGGCGGGGATGCCGGAGAGCCGTTCATGAGCGAAATCGGCGGCTTGTTGCCGATCGCGCTGTGGGGCCGGACCTCATTGTAGTCTCTACGCCATTCCTCCATTTTCGTGCGGGCGTCGTCAAGGCTCATGAACCAGTGCGTGTTCAGGCACTCCGACCGGAACTGCCGTTGAACGACTCGATGAAGCTGTTGTCCGTCGGCTTGCCTGGCCGCGAGAAGTCGAGCGTAACGCCTTTCTGATAGGCCCACAGGTCGAGATCGCGGCTGACGAACTCCGAGCCCTGGTCGACCCGTATGGTCTTTGGATAGCCGACGTTGCCGCAGATCCGCTCAAGCGTCAGCACGACATCTTCCCCCCGGTAACTGAACCGCGGATCGACGGCTGGCGAGAACCGGGAATAGGTATCCACGATGGTCAGGATCCGGATCTTGCGACCGGTGGCCAGTTGGTCGTGATCAAAGTCCATGGCCCAGGTCTCGTTGATCTCGATACGACTTCGGCAGTGTGGTTACCGATGACTATTGCGCATTGGTCGAATAGACTGCGAGTGCCTTCCGGGCCACCATGTGTTCCCGCCCTACTCGACGGCCATTGGGCCGGCTGCGGAGCCATCCGACAACCTTCAGCACTGACTCGCCCAGCATCGCGACACCGACGACCTATGGCGGGTTGAGACCCGGAACCGGTCTGACGGGGCGTGTGCGACGGGCTCCGGGTCTCGTGCTGCTGGGGGGCAACGGCAAATAGTTGCCGAAAGATGCTGATCGGCGCAACGAGGCCGCGGGGGTAAGCCGGCGCGTCCTTTTGTTCGAGGCTAAGGCGAAGCTACCACTTGCGCGGAAGATCGTGTTCGTGCCGCCGTCACGCGTGACTGAAGACCTACCCCCTGATCGATATCATGACCAGACAGCCCATGACTACCGCAGTGGCAATTATCGCGAGAATGGTGATTGTTTGAACAACCCCGATAGCGGCACCTGCTGCCACCACTGCAGCCGATGCTACAGCGGCTATGAACGCCAACACAGGCCGTTTTCGGACGACTTCGATCATAGGACTCGATCCCTTTTTCTTTCCCCACAATCTAACCACTCGCTTTTGAAATGCCATGTCACGCACCTGCGACATGAGGACTGGTTGCAGCGGAGGGACTCGAACCCCCAACCAAGCGGTTATGAGCCAGATGGCCGACTTGGTTCATCGAGGATCATTCGGGTTCAATCGGAACGAACCGATTGAAATGACGGGATTTTTTCCGCTATCCGGTATTCCCATAAGGCACATGCCGGGAGCACGTTTCCCACCGGTCTCGTTGCCCATCGCGTTGCCCGAGAAAGGACCGCTGCCATGTCCAGACCCCGTGGACTCACCGAAGAACGGATCGTCAACCTGCGCCCAGCGCCCGACGGAAAGCGATATGACTTCCCCGATGGGGCCGTCCCCAACCTGTTCGTCCGCGTCGGCGCGGAATGGAACGCCCTGCTCGCACGCGGCCTCGACCCGAAAGAGGAAAAAGAGCGGACCGAAGCGGCAAGGGTCCTGGCCGCGCGGCGCACCTTCGGCGCGGCGATGGAGGACTACATCGCCTACCTCCCGTCGCGTCAGCAGAACCGGCACGTCCTCGCAGACACCAAGGCGATACGGCGGGACATCCTCAATCCCGCCCGGAACCCCTGGCGCGACAAGCCGATGGCGGACGTGGCCGACGTCGACGTGTCCACGCTGGTCAAGGCGATCCGCGACCGCGGCGCTCACCGCCTTCGGTCACTTGAAGACGTTCTTCTCCTAGGCAATGGAGCCCGAACGGCGGATGGCTTACGGCATAAGCGTCAATCCCATTCGCGACCTACAGCCCTGGGTGCTCGGGCTGAGCAGGCGCGTGCGCAAGCGCGGCCTCGACGCCACCGAGCTGCGGGCCTACTGGAAGGCCGCCGACGAGACCCCCTATCCGTACGGCCCCTTCTACAAGGCGGCGTTGCTGACGGGCGTGCGAAAAACAGAGCTCAACCGGGCTCACCTGCCATTGGCAGTTTCCGCGTTCATCGATTCCGTCGTCGGCAAGATGCGCACCGAAATAATGAGCGCACAAGGATTGCTGAAATTCGGGCCAGCGCGGCCGAACGTGCGTGGGTATCTACATGCTGATCCGCAATTCAGCTCCGAGTCTTGCTCGGCAAAGGAAGCCAAAGTCAGGCACGTGCAGCCGGCGTCACCGTCACCTGGCTGGCTCCGGAACGCCTCACCACCGAAAACACCGTTTCCCGGTCGATCCTGTCGGCGTCCAGCATCCGCACCAGATCGTCAACGCCGCCGACGGCGTGACCGTCGATGGCGACGATGATGTCGCCTTCCTTCAACCCGGCTTGTGCCGCCGGTCCGCCCGCCTCGACCGAGCGCAACCGCACCGCCGTGCGGCTGGTCACCTGGGAAAGCAGCGCGGCGCGGCGTGGCAGGGCGACCGCGTCGGCCGAGACGCCGATAAAGGCGCGGCGCACGCGACCAAAGCGGATGATTTCCGCAATGACGAAACTGGCCGTATTCGAGGCGACGGCGAAGGCGATGCCTTGCGCGCCTCGGATCATGGCGGTGTTGATGCCGATCACCTCGCCGGCCGACGACACCAGCGGTCCGCCGGAGTTGCCCGGATTGAGCGCGGCGTCGGTCTGGATCACGTCGTCGATGAGCCGGCCGCTCGAGGCGCGCATCGAGCGCCCCAGGGCCGAGATGACGCCGGTCGTCACCGTCCATTCAAAGCCGTACGGATTGCCGATGGCGATAGCGATCTGGCCGCGGCGCAGGCGCTTCGAGTCTCCGAGCGGGGCGATGTCGGGATAATGTCCGTCGGCACGCACCAGGGCAATGTCGGTATCGGCATCGCGGCCAAGAACACGCCCTTCGGCAGATGTGCCGTCGGGCATGGCGACACGTACGGCGCGTGCTTCGCCGACAACGTGGAAATTCGTGACGATCAGCCCGTCCGGCGAAATGACGAACCCCGAACCCTGGCCGGCCGCGCGGCGGCCGTCGACAGCGGGTTCGATACGGCATACGGCCGGGCCGATGCGGTCGACCGCATCGGCGACGGTGGAAGAGTAGGCGTCAAGCAGGCCGGCGTCATGGGAATTCAACTCAGTCGCGGGCAGGGCCATAGGGGCCTCCATGTCAGTCGAACAATCGATGCCTATATGTGCTGTGCGCGCCGGCGCGCCGCGACCTGACCTGATGGCTAGTGGCCGCGGTTCCTAGCCGTTCGGCGAGTTGGAAGCGCCATGCGGTGGGGCGATATCTGGGTTCAGGAAACCCAAATCGGCCTAACCCAGGAGTGCATGATGACCAGCTTCGACCTTGCCGCCTTTTCCAATGCAGTCGCCGACATCGCCGGACAAGCGGCGTCGGTGACCGCGAGTTTTTTGACCCATCATGGCCGGACCGCGACGGCCTTCCACTGGGGCGAGGGCCTTTACGTCGCCGCCGAGGAGGCTGTCGAACCGGACGAGGAATTGCAGTTTACCCTGCCCAGCGGCGAGACTGTGAAGACCGAGCTGATCGGTCGCGATCCTTCGACCGGCATCGCCCTACTGAAGCCTTCAACAGCCGCCGCCGGCACGAGCTTCAAAAAGGCCGGGCCGGTGCGCCTCGGCGACGTCGTCGTCGCGGCCGGGCGTGACGGCGCTTCACCTCTTGCTGTATTCGGCACGGTAGCCGAGGTCGGACCGATGTGGCGCTCACGGCGCGGCGGCACCATCGATCACCGCATCAACCTCGCGGTGATGGCGGGCGGTCGTTTCGAGGGTGGACCGGTGCTCGACGCCAGCGGCGGGCTGGTCGGGATGCTGCTCTTCGGGCCGCGCCGCCGGGCGCTGGTCATCCCCTACGAGACGATCGAGCGGACCGTTGCGACGTTGCGCGAGAAAGGCCACGTCCTGCGCGGCTATCTCGGCGCCAGCCTGCATCCGATCCACCATGGCCAGGTCCAGGGCGCCATGGTCATGGGGCTTGACGACGACGGACCGGCGAAAGCTGTCGGCATTGCGCTGGGCGACATCGTCACCGCTTGGAACGGCGAACCGGTGCGCGGGCCGCGCGAACTGATCCTCCGGCTGGGGCCGGACAGCGCAGGTACTGCGGTCACGCTGAAAATCCTGCGCGGTGGGGAGGCGCGTGACGTGGCGATCACGATCGGCGAAAAACCCCTGAACTGAGAGGGCCGGGTGCTGGCTATGGCGGAGACGCAACGCAGGCTGTTCGTTCTGGTGGCGCTCGGTGACGCGGCGTCGAGCGAGCAGCTTGCCCTTCGCCTGTCGGAGGACGACGGATTGGTGCCGGTGACGCCTGAGGACCTGGCCGAAGGCGACCACGCCGACGTAGCGATCGTCGATGACGAAACCGCGGGCGGTGTCCGGATGCTGGGTGCACCATTGCTAGTCCTCTCCTCGCGAGCGACGCGCCGGGCGGCAGCTGCGGCGGCGGTGCTTCCGCGGGACGCCGACACGGCGCTGATCGCGGCCGCCGCTCGGCTTGCCGCTGCGGGCTATCGTGTCGCTCATGCATCAACAGAAATGGATGGGCGCAGCGCCAGTCTCGCCTCGACCGACGACCGCCTGGGTGGCGGTCTGTTGGCCGGTGGCGAGGCAGATCACGAGGCATCCTCGATCCGGTTGTCGCCGCGCGAGACGGAGGTGCTGGCACTGCTTGCCGAGGGCGCGTCTAACAAGGTGATCGCGCGGCATCTCGACATTTCCGTACATACCGCCAAATTCCACGTTGCGGCGATCCTTGCGAAGCTCGGCGCGGCCAACCGCACCGATGCCATCGCCACGGCGATGCGGCAGGGGCTGGTGCTGGTCTAGCTTGCCGTTGAAATAGGCGCTCCCGTCGCCGCCCCTCGGTTGGCAGAGCGCGGGCAGCAACGCCGCCTGCGCTTCTCAATCCTACCCCTTCGCCGGCTGAACGAGAGACGGTTGCATGGACGGTCGGCGAAAGCCGGTGCACCCAACCCATCCTCTGATGTCAGGCGTCCAACAAGCCACTTCAAACCTTGCCACTATAGCGGTACGATCATGACATGGCTGCTACCGTTAGCCCGACGCTCGACGCCCGTCGCGACCAGATGTTTCTCGTTCTGGCTGATGCGGATATCGAGCGTATCCGCCGGTTTGGCGAGGCCAGATCCTATGCATCCGGCGAACGTGTCGTCACTGCCGGCGAGGTGTCGCCCGGGCTGATCGTCATCCTGTCGGGTAAGGTCGACATCACGCAGGGCCGCGGACTTGGTCATCGCGAGGTGATCATCACCTGCGGCCAGGGTAACTTTATCGGCGAGTTGGCACAGCTCTCGGACCGCCCCTCACTGGTAGATGCGGAGGCAACCGAGCAGGTCGAAGCCCTTGTCATTCGCTCGCAGCGTCTACGGGACCTGATGGTGCAGGAGGCAACTCTCGGCGAGCGAGTCATGCGAGCACTGATCCTGCGCCGCGTCGGCCTCTTGGAGAGTGGTGTCAGCGGGCCGATCATCATCGGCCCTCAGGGCAGCGGGGACGTGCTGCGGCTGCAAGGCTTTCTGACCCGCAGCGGCTTGCCCCATCGCGCTCTCGATTCCGACACCGATCCTTGCGCCAAGACCCTGATCGAGCGCTTCCACATCGATCCGCACCACCTGCCGATCGTACTCTCTCCAAACGGCAAGCTATTGCACAATCCGCGCGAGAGCGACCTCGCCCGCTGCGTTGGCCTGCTACGGCCGATGGATGCCAACAAAGTCTATGATGTGGCCATTGTCGGCGCAGGGCCGGCGGGGCTGGCAGCCGCGGTCTATGCGGCCTCGGAAGGGCTTTCGACGATCGTGCTCGACTGCCGCGCCTTCGGCGGGCAGGCAGGCGCTTCCTCGCGCATCGAAAACTATCTCGGCTTCCCGACCGGCATTTCGGGAATGGCGCTGATGGCGCGCGCCTACAACCAGGCACAGAAGTTCGGCGCCGAGTTGGTGATACCCAACGAGGTGAAGCTGCTCAGTACCGCTGGCGACAAATCAGACGCGCGCTACGCGCTCGATGTAGGCGACGGGGAGACTGTGCGGACGCGCGCGGTAGTGATCGCGAGCGGAGCTCGCTATCGTCGCCTCAACATCGCGAACCTGGCGCAGTTCGAGGGGACGTCCGTGCACTATTGGGCTTCGCCGGTCGAGGCACGGCTTTGCGAGGGCCGGGAAGTGGCCCTGGTCGGCGCCGGCAATTCGGCCGGTCAGGGGGCTGTCTATCTGGCCAACCATGCGAAGAAGGTGACGTTACTGGCGCGCCGCGGCAATCTCAATGAAACCATGTCTCGCTATCTGGTCGAGCGCATCAAGGCACAGCCGAACATCGAGGTACTAACCGAGACCGAGATCGAGGCGCTTGAAGGCCATGGCGGCAATCTTGATCAGGTGCGCTGGCGCAACCATGACACCGGGGTGGAAACGACACGCGCCATAGGTCATGTCTTCTTGTTCATTGGCGCCGACCCGAACACGGACTGGCTGATGAACTGCGACGTGGCACTCGACGCCAAGGGCTTCGTGCGCACCGGACCGGATTTGGCGCCGACAACCGGCCTGATGGAGACAAGCCGTAGTGGCGTGTTTGCCATCGGCGACGTTCGCTGCGGCTCCATCAAGCGGGTCGCTGCGGCCGTCGGCGAAGGAGCCCAGGTGGTGGCCGCGCTTCATGCTTATCTTGCCCAGAACGGCGGCCGCTGAACCGGCGAGGAGACCGTGATGGATGAATGCACGCATACGAGAGACATCAAAGACGTAACGCCGAGCGCACTCGGCTGCGAGGAATGCCTGAAGATCGGATCGCCATGGCTGCATTTGCGGATCTGCCGTACCTGTGGTCATGTCGGCTGCTGTGACGACTCGCCCAACCGCCACGCCACCAAGCATTTTCACGCCACCCGCCATCCGATCATTGAGGGCTACGACCCTCCGGAAGGTTGGGGGTGGTGCTATGTCGACGAGGTATTCGTCGACCTCGGTGGCCGCACCACACCGCAGCGCGGCCCGATCCCGCGCTTTTACTAGCTTTGGTCGGGATGCAAGACCCGATGTCGGACGGTATTGAAAGTCTTCCCAATCTTGGTCCCTGTACGGCCAGGTGTCTCGCGGAGATCGAGGTACGAATGCGGACGAACAGCGCGCAATGCGCGCCGTGGAGACCCATGCACGCCTTAAATTTCACTTTGGCCGTGCAGTCTCACTGAATGCCTTGTGGGCGATGGACGCTGCTCTTTCCGATATTGATTGGCGTCACCTTACCGACCATCGGAACCGAGAAATGAAGTCGTTGCTTGGACGCCGGGGCTGAGGCCGGTTGGGCGGCTCACATGCGGGTGTTTAGCCGTGCCCAGGCTGCGGAAGCTCGTCAAAGAAGAGATAGACGGCGGCAATCTTGCCGTCCCGCACGATCATGAAATCGGTTCCGGCGTAAGCTGGCGGCTTGCCAGGGCTGCCCGCCAGCCAACGGACACGCCCACCATCGCCCATCTCCTCAGGCGGTGCGATCGGCTGATATTCGAAGTCGGGATGAATAGCTTTGATTACACCCGCGATACGGTCGATCTCGGCGCGGCCACGGCAAACTCCGTTGTTCGGATCGTAGAAAACAGCGTCTTCGTGGAAGATCTCATCGATCACTGCGCGTCGACGCATGGGGTCAATCTCGCCGAACACGTCGTGGAGATTACGAGTAATACCAAAGGATACGCCCAACTTGCCGTTCGCCATCACGGCGTTTTTCGTTTCGGGAGCCAATAATTGTCGGCCGTGCTGCGGCAGGTCCATCAAGAGGGAAATTCTCCAAAGTAGCTTTGGATCTGGCGGGTGTTTGCCTCGGACCAGTCGAACTGATGCTCCGCCTTGAAGGAGTTCGCCCGCTGGGCGGAGTTTTTTGCTTCTCGAATCTGGTACTTCCGCCAGCAAGCACCATTCCCCCGGGTTCAAGCCATTCGCCTCCAGCGACTGCCCGCCGGATCTTTCGATCGGCCTGCGGGCTCTGTTGCAGTTAAGTGAGGGAAACAGAACTCTGCCGATCACAGGAGGTCTGATGCGCGATGACATTGCCCGCAGAGGGTCGTGCGGCCCGGAGCGCGACTACGACGCCTGGGCTCCATGGCTGGCTCTGTGACCGTATTGGTCCGTCCTGGATTCGGCTAGGCCAGCCGTTCGTCCCAGCTGAGATCGAGGAGTTCGGCAAGTTCGCCGACGAATTTCGAAGAAATCACGCTCTTGCGTGCGGAGACCCCCTCGAAGGCCCAAAGCACCTTGCCCGCCGGCACCGGATCGTCGCCCGGCGCGGTCAGCAGCACGGCGTCGCGTAAGGCCGCTTCGCCCTCGCCCCGAGGAGCCGGGCGGCGCTTGCTGTGCATTTCAGCGCCTGGCGGGCGCGCTAGCAGCCGGACCAGACAGGCTCGGTGCGGACAAGATCATCGAGCGATTTCAACGCGATGACGGCGGCGAAGGCGGCGTCCAGGTCGCCGACCTCGCGCCCGAGCGGCAGCGCCCATCCCGGCAGATGGGACGGCCAGATTGCGGTTAGTGGCGACGCGGGCTTGAGCGAATCCATGCCGCTCAGCCTAACGCTACCGTGCGGTTTCTACCAACGAATGCTGCGTAAGCCGCACCGCCTGTCTTGCCGCTACAATGAGCGATAATGCCGGCTTATCGCTCGTTATGTGATTCCTGCGTGAAATGGCCTCACTCGCGGCGCAGAAGCCCAAAAATCGGGCCCAGGGACGCTCCGCTCGACCACAGAGAACGCCGCAAATGGCGTGCAAGTCGCGCTTCGGCGTGCTACATAGGTAGAATGTAGATATTGAGGTAGATTGGAACTATCGATGGCTTTGAGCATCAAGGATCCCGAGACCGAGCGCCTTGCCCGCAGCCTCGCGGAACGCACCGGCGAAACCATCACGGTCGCCACCCGACGGGCGCTCGAAGAGCGGCTGCGGCGTCTCGGCTCCGACGCCCGCCGGGCCGCGCTGCTGGAAGATCTGGCCGCCAGCCGCCGGCGCTGGGGCGCCATGTCCATCCTCGACACGCGCAGCGCCGACGAGATCATCGGCTATGACGAGACCGGACTGCCCGGCTGATGGTCATCGATACCTCCGCAATCGTCGCGATCGCCCGCAACGAGCCAGAGGCGCCCGTTTTTGAACGGATGATCGCCGACGATCCGCAGCGCCTCATCTCTGCCGCGACCTTGCTGGAGGCGGCCATGGTGCTGGAGACGCGTTTTGGCGAGCCCGGCGGGGCCGAACTCGATCTGTGGCTGGCCAAGTCGGACGTCAAGATCATTGCCGTGGAGGCCGAGCACGCCGATCAGGCGCGTCGCGCCTGGCGCCGCTTTGGCAAGGGCCGTCATCCGGCCGGCCTGAACTATGGAGACTGCTTCTCCTACGCCCTTGCCAAGCTGACCGATGAGCCCCTGCTGTTCAAGGGCAACGATTTCTCCCAGACCGACATCCGGCGGGTGGTGCCTGCAAATGCGCAGTGAAGAGCCCGATATCCTGCCTAGGAGCAGCGGAGCAGACGACCTGCCCGACCTCATCGGCGTCGTTTGGGAAATGGGACAGCCGTCAGCTGACCGCGAGAACGTCCCCTCCCTGCCGGTCCCGGCGAGCGACAAAGAACGGCTTCCCGCGCATCTCGAAGGTCTTGCCGAACGGGCGCGGAGCTATGTCGAAGCGGCAAGTTCGGCCAACACGGCCGCGCCTACGCGGCCGACTGGAAGCACTTTTCGGGCTGGTGCCGGCGGCAAGGCCTGGCTGTGCTGCCGCCCTCACCCGAAACGGTCGGGCTCTACATCACCGCCTGTGCTTCCGGAACCGTGACCGACGACAAGAAAGCAAACTCCGTGTCCGCCATAGAGCGACGGCTATCTTCCCTCGTGTGGAACTATGCGCAGCGCGAGCTCGTCCTCGACCGCAAGGACCGCCACATCGCCACGGTGATGGCCGGTATCCGCAACAGGCATGCCGCCCCGCCGCGGCAGAAGGAAGCACTGCTGCCGGAGGATCTGATCGCCATGCTGGAGACGCTTCCCCGGGTGTGACGTTACGCGGCCTGCCCGACCGCGCCATGCTGCTGCTCGGCTTTGCCGGGGGCCTGCGCCGCTCCGAAATCGTGAGGCTCGACGTCGGCCGCGGCTGGGTCGAAGTCTTTCCCGGCAAGGGCCTGCTGGTCACGCTGCGCGGCAAGACCGGCTGGCGCGAGGTCGAGATCGGCCGCGGCTCTTCCGACGCGACCTGTCCGGTCGCCGCTCTCGAAACCTGGCTCGAGTTCGCCCGCATCGCGCACGGGCCGCTGTTTCGGCGCGTCACCGGCCGGGGCAAGTCCGTCGGACCTGATCGGCTCAACGATCAGGAGGTCGCGCGTCTGGTCAAGAAGGCCGCGCTGGCCGCCGGCGTCCGCGGCGATTTGCCAGAGGGCGAGCGCGCGCAGAAGTTCGCCGGCCATTCCTTGCGCGCCGGCTTGGCCTCCTCGGCCGAGGTCGACGAGCGCTACGTGCAAAAGCAACTCGGTCATGCCAGCGCCGAAATGACCCGCAAGTACCAGCGCCGCCGCGACCGTTTCCGGATCAATCTGACTAAGGCCGCAGGGTTGTAAGGTCATAGCCTCCCCTGCCCCGCCATTCCAAACTGAAACACTTCTGGTCCCGGAGAGCCCATCAGGAACCCGGCTGACCAGCGAGCGTCGCCACTGCCCACCAGAAGACCTCATCCTGCCATTCTTGCGGGCTCGCCGGTTGTCTTCAGCGCCGCCATTAACATCGGACCGACCGAAAACGCCCCTGCCCTCGCCTTTTCGGTCAGCGCACGCAGGTAGCCGCCTGCGGAATTGATGTGCTGTGCCCGTTGCAGAATGCAGGCAATGACAATTGCCGCGTTTTCCTGGCCAAGTACCTCGAGCGCCTCGGAATAGGCGGACGGTGAAATCCCGAGATAGCCGCGCACCTGGGCAGCGGTCGCCATCAAATCCCGCCAGTTGCCGATCCCCGACACGGCGTAGTCGACAATCTCCGGGCAGGCCTTCAACACCAACCCGAGCGGGAAACCCTTCGGCGGCTCGTCGGTCCGGGTTCTTGGCGCAACCGTGCCCCCGCGGTTTTTCGGAGCAGGTTCAAGTTCAATAATAGAGTCAGTATTTGATTTAGATTGCTGGCGTCCAATTTGGGACTCATTGCCAGCCATATTCTGGTCATTACCGAGAGAACTCAGCGCGTTATCCACTTCAGCGCGAATTGCGACGAGGTGATTGAGAATGGCTTCCAGCTCTGCGACAGCCGCTCGACGTGGGATAGCGTCCACAATGGCTCTGAAACGCCTCCAGAGGCCATTCCAGTCGCCTGCGGCGTCCTCTTCGACGGCCACTTCAATTAGCTTAGAGATGTCCCTACGCTGAAGAGTGATACGCTCCCTGGTGCGTTTGAGACGCACGGCTTCAGCACGCACCTGGTCTGCCGCCTGAGCGATTTCGTCGGCGCGAGCGAGTAACGGTGCCAAGGAAAGCCCGAACGCCTCCTCAATCTCCCCTCCCCTTCCCTTATGGGCGTAACGTTTACCGTTCGGGCTGTCGCGCCTCAGGATTAAGCCAGCTTCGATCAACGAGGCAAGATTCCGCCTCAACGAGGTGCCAGGCATCCCGTGTGCCCGTAGTGACAACTGTCTGTTAGACGGGAAGACGACCAAACCGTTTTCCTCCGACAGCTCGCTGTCTGGATAGAACGACAAAAGAGCGCTTAGGACAGCCAGAGCGCGGTCATTGGTGCCAAGCACTGTCTTGGCTTCACAGATGTCCTTGTACAGCTGCCATTTGTCGACCACCCTACCCTCAGCTAGGTTTTCACGTGAGTCCCGCTGCGCTGCCAACATGGCAAGCGACATCGGCCGGCTCCCAAAGGGAGTCGAGGCAATATGCGTCTCCATTTTCCTTCACCTATGACTAGGCAAAAGAAGTCCGCTCGCCGCAAGCGTCGTCAAAAAGCTTGACACTGATTCTGAGAAATGCGATTCGTAAACCTGCTTAGAGAATACGAAGAGCCTTCACAGACCGACGTTTGTGGGGGCTTTTTCTTTTGCTGGATTAGTCTCCTGTTCCCTCATTTTCCGATTGCCTGAACTCCTCGAACAAGGTGTCCAAGCGGCTCGAAAGCCATTCACCAAACGATCCCGCTTTCACGCTCGTAAGTTCGATAGCGACCTTTCTCGGCTTCCGATTCATCACAAAGCTGACCGAATTATCTTTGGACGTCCATGACTTAGCAGCGGGCGCCGTTTCCCCTCCACTGTCCTTTGGCTTGCGAGTAGGTTTTGTTCCAGACTTTGCGGCATCCGAGACAATCAGGAAGCGCTCGTCCGACGATGCGGAGCGGAAATTGTCCTGCTCTAGCAGTTGACGGATTTCAGGAACCGCGCCCTCTTTAAAGAGCACCGATAGATCATACCAACGATCTCGACCAATGCCTCTAGAAGGGCCGATCTTAAGGATGAGGTCAGACGGCACATTGTTTGTGACAGATTGCATCTTTGAGAGGACGGTCTTGTTGACTGCCAAAGCCGACATCACTGTCTCGTTGTCAAACTGCTCGGCAAGTTTTTTGGCAAACAATGCGCGCTCAATGAAACTGAGATCGGCACGAGCCGTGTTTTCCTGGCCCTGTGCGATGACGTGCTCTTGGTCTGAAAGCGCCTTAACAGACGCCTTTACCTTGATGCCCAGAGCCTTAGCAGCCCGGGCACGTCTGTGACCAAAAACGATCTGATAGCGGCCTTCCGCATTTGGCAGTGGTCGCACCAAGATTGGGCTATCCTGCCCTCTTTCGCGGATAGCTCGAATCAGTTCCTGAAGACTAGAATCGTCATCGTCTTGGAGGCGGTCGACAACGAACGACGTCTCTAGTTCATTGGGATCAAGTTCAATGATTCGGGTACCGCTTTGGAGCTGCTTTTCGACCTCTTCAGCCGCCGCAACCTTTGCTGCCATCTCGTCTGCAGCACGAGACATCATGCCGAAAGCACCTCGGCGACCTGATGTCTCTACGGGTCCAGACAGCTTTGGGGTTTCTGAGTTTACGGCAGTAAACTCAGCCGCAGGAGTGTCGTCCATCAATGCTGACATGATGCCTTTGCGCGCCATCAGACCGCCCTGCCCCAAGCTTTGTGGATCAAAGAAACAACCTCGCCATTGACGTTATGAAGAGACTCCAGAGCACGGTCATAGGTAGACCGCGTAAGCTGGCTGCGCTCGACCTCGTAAAGCGACTGTTTGGTAATGCCCGCATCGGAGATCGCGGTGGATTTGAGCATCTCGTTTTTGAGCACGAAGCCGCCGAAGAGCGACCTCATGAAATGGACCATCTGGCTCTGCGGAACGTCACCCGGCTCGTACCGAGTAATCAGGTATCGCATCCAATCGAGGTTCATATTGCCCCCGCCCCGCTTAATCGGATCGAGGATTTCACCGAGCATAAGGAGGAACTGGCACATGCTCATGACGTCCAGCATCTGAGGATGAACGGTCACCAAAACCGCTGTCGACGAAGACAAGGCTGTCAGCGTCAGGTAACCGAGCTGGGGCGGGCAATCGAGGACGACGACATCGTATTGATCGCTGACTTCAGACAGGGCAGCATCGAGGCGGGTGAAGAACATCCTTCCCATGTCTCGAGTACCCTTTTCCGCGAGGATCAAGGGCGTGTCGTATTCAAATTCCTGAAGATCGAGATTCGCAGGAATGATATCGAGGCCTGGAAAATTAGTCTTCTTGATAAGTGCGCTGATCGGCTTCTTCTCATCGTCATAGCGAATGGCTTCATATAGCGATGGCAAGTTATCCAGTTCTGGCTGGATGCCATGCAAAGCGGTTAGCGAAGCCTGAGGATCGAGATCGATGGCCAGAACGCGGTGACCGGTAAGAGCCAGATGCTGGGCGAGGTGAGCCGTCGTTGTGGTCTTGCCCGAACCGCCCTTGAAATTGACGACTGCGACGATCTGCAGGTGTTCCTTGTCCTTACGATGGGGAACATACATACGCGAATCTGACCGCCCGTTCTGGTCCAGGTAGCGACGCATCTCCAGCATCTGCTCAGCGGTATACGAGCGCCTGCCCGTAGATGTTACGGTTGGTTGAGGTCCCTTCCCATTGAGTGATAGGTTTTTGAGGTAGCCAGGGCTGATTCCCAAATATGTGGCAACTTCGGCCAACTGGAACGGCCGAAGGGTCTTAACCGCGTCTGGAGGAAAATTTTCCATGCGATGCTTTTCGAGACGGCCGGACAATGCAGCTCCCTGTTTGAGGATGAGCTGATCGAAGTCACTCAGCGGCTTGTCGGCATCAAATGCGATATTCATTACAGGGAACCCGAAAATGCGAATTTAGGAGTGCATTAGTATCATAATCGCACTTAGACCCGATTCTCACCCGGCCGCAAGGAATTTAACGTTAATGAAAGGTTAACGCGACGGTCGACAAGATTGGAGTTTACCGCCGTAAACTCACAAAGAAGTCGCATTGGAGGGCGATGGAGCGAGCGGCTATGCCATAGCCTAGTGTCTTTTCCACATGCCTTCCTTGGGTCGCTCACTTTCCGCCTTCTGCCTGCTCATCTGACAATGTCCAGAATACGCGATTTGGTCGACTGAGTTCGCTGTTTCATGTCAACGGATTGGCGTCGATCGGAAACGCCGTTGGGCGCGGGCCGTTGCGCTTCGCTCAGGGGAGGGGGAGTCGGAGCCGTCGCCCAGTTCATGAAGGTGCCGACAGTGCGGATCGCGTTGACGCGCCGGATGCCGTCGCCCGGTCATTGATCCATAATCAAAATGCGTGTGACTTTGCCCCCAGGTTTTATCCAGTTTTGAGTTCGTTTCCGGCGTTGGTTTTGCCCTGATGGGCGGGTGGAACGGCGGGCGTTGGCGCGGAGCTTTTCGCATTGCGCAGCGCCAAGGCCCGAGGCGCGTGGAAGGTCAGTGCGAACTCGTCGGGCGTCTGCCAGCCGAGCTGCGAGTGCGGGCGCGCGGCGTTGTAGTCCGTCCGCCAGATGTTCAGCGCCGCGCGGGCCTGAGCCAGCGAGGAGAACAGCGTCTCGTTGAGCAACTCATCGCGCAGGGCCGTTGAAGCTCTCGATGAAGCCGTTCTGCATCGGCTTGCCCGGCGCGATGTAGTGCCACTCGAGACGCGCCTGATCGGCCCAGGCCAGGATGGCATTGCTGGTGAACTCGCTGCCGTTGTCGCTGACGATCATCTTCGGCTTGCCGCGTTCGGCGATGAGGCGGTTCAACTCGCGCGCCACCCGCAGGCCCGACAGCGATGTGTCGGCAACCAGCGCCAGGCTCTCGCGCGTGCAGTCGTCGACCACGGCCAGGATGCGGAAGCGCCGGCCGTCGGTGAGCTGATCGGACACGAAGTCCAGCGACCAGCGCTCGTTCGGCTGCAAGGGCACCAGCATAGGGGCCCTGGTCCCGATCGCCCGCTTGCGCCCGCCACGACGACGCACCGCCAGCTTCTCTTCGCGGTAGAGCCGGAACAGCTTCTTGTGGTTCACAACATGGCCCTCGCGCTTGAGCAGGACGTGCAGACGTCGATAGCCGAAGCGCCGGCGCTCGCACGCGATCTCCCGCATCCGCTCCCGAAGCGCGCGATCATCGGGCCGCGTGGTCTCGTAGCGCACCGTCATGCGGCAACAGCCGATGGCTTTACACGCCCGCCGTTCGCTCATCCCGAAGGCAGCCTTCAGATGCGCGACAGCGTTCCGCCTGGCTGCGGGCGTCACCACTTCTTTCCCAACAGATCTTTCAGGGCCGCAGTGTCGAGCATGGCATCGGCCAGAAGCCGCTTCAGGCGTGTGTTCTCATCCTCCAGGCGCTTCAGACGCTTCGCCTCGGACACGTCCATGCCGCCGAATTTGGCCTTCCATTTGTAGATCGAGGCATCGCTCACGCCATGCTTGCGGCACAAATCCGCGACCGAGACCCCGGCCTCGTGTTCCTTCAAAATCCCGATGATCTGCTCATCCGAGAAGCGGCTGCGTTTCATGTTCTGGTCCTTTCTTTGGGCCAGAACGAACTTCAATCCGGATCAAGTCAAAGGGGCAACGTCAGAAGATACGGCCATGGCTGCGCTTGTGATCAAGCTTGAGAACGAGAATCAGGGCTCGCTATATCGATATCCGGATCCGCGTGCCGTCTGGATGCATTCCGAGCTCCATTTATCGAGATGCGCTATCTTCTTTCGTAGACGACTGATGTAGACATCGAGCGTTTTGTCGTTCGGATCGAAGTCACGGAAGAATGCATTTTTGTATAATGTCGACTTGCTGCAGCTCAAGTTTCGGTTGTTGTAGAGGTATCCGAGAATTCGAGCTTCCGTGTCGGTTAGCCGGAATTCGTTTTCAACGTTGGATATTGTTCGCTTCTGGAGATCGCATGAGACGCGCCCCAGCGTAAACTGCTCACGTCGGGTGGACTGTTCCTTTTCGTTTCGAACCGAGACCAGGCGCGCCATTCGCGCCTGCAACTCCCTGATCGAAAATGGTTTCATGACATAATCGTCGGCACCCAGGTCTATCGCGTCGGCACGGCTGTTTGCGGTGCCGGAACCCGAAATGAGGACAATAGGGACATTTGTATTCTTGCGAATTTCCCGAAGAATTGTTAAGCCGTCTCCGTCCGGCAGGTGGATATCTACGATGATCCCATCAAATGAATTAATTTCAGGACTGTGAATTAGGTTTATGGATTGTCTATAACTGGAAAGAAAAGTAAGCTTATCGGATGGGATTGGCCATAGTCGTCGAAATGTATCGCAGATAAGCTTGTCATCTTCTATTACAATTATATCCATGGCGGTAACATTCGCGGTCTATACGGTATTTGCGTCGGCGTCTTGTCGCTGCAGAAGCGGCAAGTGCAGCAGTGCCAATGGTACTGCGACAATCATATGACTTTCGTCATCCGGGTTCGCGGCGTCTTGTGGTAACCATGCTACATCACTTGGGCATCTGAGAGCGATCCCTTACTTTCGGTCAAGTGGTTGCTATTGTAGTCGGCAACGAAGGTAAAAAATTTTTCGACCCTCATCGGTCTCGCGACAAGGTAGCCTTGTATCTCGTCACATCCAATCTCTTTCAGGAGCGCAAAGTCTCCAACGGCTTCGACGCCTTCGGCTACCACCTTGGCTCCCATGTCATGCGACATGTTGATGATGGACTTTACCAGAAGCTGCCTTGTGGGCACACTGGAGCAGCCGTGGATGATCGAGCGGTCGATCTTTATTTCGGAACAGGGAAACCGTGCGAGCCGAGAAAAATTCGATAGACCCGTTCCGAAATCGTCGATGGAGAAAATCGCGCCGTCCAGACTCATTTTGTACAGCGTTTTCAGCTGGTTTGCAGGAATCTCGGAAAGACTTTCCTCTGTAATCTCGAAAACGACATTCTTGAACAGGTTGGGCGTGCGCGCGGCGATCGCCTTCATCTTGTCCCTGACATCGACAAGATTTGCGACGTCTATGTTGACGTTGACCCGGAACTCCGCGCTCGGCCACGAACCGGATTCGAATTGCTGACGGATGAAGGCGATGTGCTGCATGAACAACGTTTGATTTTGTTCTGCGCTCATCTGGCTGATGAAACTTTGCGGCGCAATGACGCCGAGGTCAGGGTGCACTATTCTGCTCAGCAGTTCCGCCGAGGTGATCCTGCCCGATAGAAGGTCGAGCTTCGGTTGCAGGACAGGATAAATCCAACCCAGGCGCACCGCTTCCGCGACATCGAGTTGTTCCAGAACCGCACTCAAGCCGTCGCTCTTTCGAAGCAAACTTTCCAGCATCTGCTTGCCGGTAAAGGGCTTCGGAATGGTAGCCTCGACCTTCAGCCCGATCTCCTCGGCGTAGCGGCGCGAAATCTCCAGCGCTTTCCGATCGCCGCTCGTCAGATAGATATCGGCCTTGCTTTTGCTCCGGTTGAGAAAGTCCAGGACGTCGGTGACGTCATTGTCGCCGAGATAAACGTCGATCAGAACGGCCCTCGCCTCCTCGTGGGAGATATCGCTTGCGAAGTCTTCGAAGGAGAGATGGAACGCTGTCTGATACCCGGCTTGTTCAAATGCAAAGCGCAGAAAATGCAACTGGTCCGCCATATCGTCGACGACATGAATCGTCTTTCGCGCGCTCTGCGGCGGGGCCCCACTGCCTTGAAAGCGACTCTTGGAGCCGAAAGGGATGATCGTGTTGCGCATGGAAACGCTCCGTTGTAAGCGCAGCAAAGCGTTTCCCGATTAATTTCACCTTTCCCGAATATTAAAAAGGGTAAACGCGGCTGTCCGCCTCGTGGAGGCCGATCTAGCGGCAGCTGCAAAAGACGTGGCGCCTCGGCCCCAAAGCGTTACCGGTCGAGCACCTCGCGCAATATTCGTGCAAGGTCGGCGAGCCGGAATGGCTTCTGCAGCAGGTCGACGCCCTTATCCAGTCGCCCATGGTGGATGATGGCGTTGCGCGTATAGCCAGACATGTAGACGACGCGCAGCTTCTTGTCCGTTACGCGAGCAAGGTCGGCCAGTTGCCGGCCATTCATTCCACCCGGAAGGGTGACGTCCGTGAGCAGAAGGTCGACCCTATGCTCCTTGAGGATTTGCAGCGCTTCTTCTGCGTTGCTGGCGACAAGGGATTTGTATCCAAGCCTGGTGACGAGATTGCTCGAGTGATCGCGAACGAGTTCATCGTCCTCCACGATCAGGATCGTTTCATAGCCCCCGCGCGTGCGTGCGGTCGGCTCGACCGGCTCTTCGGAGAGCCCCTTTCTTGCGCGCGGCAGATACAGCTTGATCGTGGAGCCCTGACCGATCTCCGAGTAAATCTTGATGTGGCCGCCGCTTTGCTTGATGAAACCCTGAACCATGCTGAGGCCGAGCCCGGAGCCTTTTCCTTCCGGCTTTGTCGTGAAGAAGGGGTCGAAGGCCTTATCGATGACCTCGGGGGTCATCCCGTGACCGGTGTCGGAAATGGCCAAGAGCAGGAAGGGACCAGGTACCACCTCGTTGTGCTGGCGGGCATAATTCTCGTCGAGGTATTCGTTCGAGGTCTCGAATGTGAGCTTTCCGCCTTCCGGCATGGCGTCCCGGGCGTTAACCGCCAGGTTCAGGACAGCGTTCTCCACCTGGCCAGGATCAACCTCGGCGAGCCAGGCATCCGCCGCCATGACGACCTCGATGTCGATGGATTCAGGTAGAACGCGCCTCATCATCGGGTGCAGGCCGTTGACCAGCGCATTTATGTCGGTAGGCACGGGCGAGAGCGCCTGCCGTCTGCCGACGGCCAGGAGGCTGGCGGTCAATTCGGCGGAGCGATCGGCGGCTTTCAGCGCTGTGGCGGCGGCGTCGGCAACCGAGGAGCCCGCCTCTGCCTTCTCGTTGATGTCCTCCAAATTGCCGATTATGACGGTGAGCAAATTATTGAAATCGTGGGCGATTCCGCCTGTCAGCTGCCCGATCATCTCCATTCTCTGGGCATGGCGTAGCTGCTCCGAGGTGCGCTTTTGTTCGGTGATGTTGCGCGCGTAGATGAGCGAGCCGCCGGAGAACGGATAAACCGTCACCAACAGCCAAAGATTCGATCCCTGTAGGTGGATTTCTTTCGCCGATGTCGAGGCGGATCGTTGCGATTCCACCAGCAGGGCCTTGTATCCGCTCGCTTCGATATCTGGAAAGGCCTCGAACAGGTTCTTTCCGATCACGGATTGAGAGGCCAGTTCGCCGAGGGCGGAGTTTGCGAACGCGATTTTCCAGTCGTTGTCCACCAAGAAAAGCGGGTCCGTGATGCTGGCAAACGAAGCTCTGACCATTTCAAGCGCGGCTTCCTCGCGGCGCGCGCGCTGGTTCATACTCCTGTCGAGCCCCCAGCCGGCGGCAACCACACAGAGGCCGCAGGCGGCAAGAAGGACTTGCAGCCGGTTTCGCCGTTTCGTCCAGGACTTGAGACCGTCTGTTTTCGCTATGGCGGTGAATATGGCCAACTGCTTGTCGGGGATGAGCTTCCAGACGACGTAGTACTCATCGTCGGAAAGGGTGATGGGCGAGGAAAGGTCACCGCCGGATAACGCATTGCCGCGAAGCGCCTGAGCAATGTCTACGCTGGCAGTGTCGCTCGCGCCGCTCGGCGCCAGTGAGGTGAGCAATGTGCCATCCAGCTTCTGGATGCCCACCAGTCTGTGACCGTTCGGGATGTCTACAAAAAGGCTTTTGATAAGCGAGACCGGGACGGCTGCCGTGACCACTGCAAGCAAATGTCCGTCTTTGCGTATGGGGCGGCTGATGGGGACAATCCATTCTCCCTTGGAGCCTCGCAGCCTGCTCTCCACAGGGTTGCCGACGAACGGCTTGTCCATTGATCCATACATCTGCGCCAGAAAATAATCGCGATCCCCAAGGCTCACATGTTCTGCTTCCTCAGTCTGCGACGTGGCGATCAGGTAGCCGTCGGCGTCGATAGCCGCAAAGCGAAGAGGCGTGGCCCCATGTGAGCTGGCCATCAACAGGATGGCGCGGACGTCAGCACGGTTCAGTTCACCATTGCGCGTTGCATCGGCTACCGCTTCCTGTGCTGCGCGCAAGCTCCGATCGACCGTGTTCAGAAACAGATTCATGTTTGCGGCCAGAGGCGCCGACGTCATGGATGCTTCATTGTAGGTTTCTGCGATCGCTGCCTCCTGCTCGGCCCATTCAAATGTGAAGAATGATCCGAATGAGATGGCAACAAAAATAAGTGAAGCAATAAAAAGAAAGTATTTTGGCCTGAAATGATACACATAAGTGTTATCATTCGGCGCAGGCCTGCTCTTTATATAATCGACAACTCGTTTCATTGGATTTTAATAAATTTTTCGTCGTTTTATATTTAATCGGGGGCGGCGTTCCCTCCGATTTCGGGCCAGCTTATCGAAAGTGCAAGGGCGTTCAGAGCATGTTAACAACTTTCTAATATGCAGATTTCCTATGACGCAACTCGAAGCGAGACTCAACCCTTGTAAAAAGGATGTGCCACGCTGTCGTCGTGCCCGGAAATTCCGGTCCATAGTTACGCGTCCCGCGGCCGGTCCGGCTGGAAGCAACATTTCTCGTGGCTGTCAATATTTACCCTAAGACTCGGATTGCTGATTCAAATGAAACTACTTCAGGCTCTCAAGGGATACTGGAGCATGGCGGCCATGGTACTTCTGTTTGGCGGCTATCTCGCGTTCGAGGTTGAGCTGTATGCGGATTCCGCGGATGCCTCGCCCGAGAGGGAACGGAACGATCTGATGAGGCTCCTGGCCGTAAGTTCGGTCATGATGTTCGGATTCATGATCCTGTATTTGCGGCGCTTCGTGGAATTCGGCCGCGAGAGCATCATGCGCAAGGATGCGGAACTGCGAGCTCGGGCCATCGAACGGACAGACCTGCTCACTGGTCTTGCCAATCGGCTTCGGTTCGAGGAACAGGTGGCCGACGCGCTTTTGCAGTGCGCGAAGGATGGCGAACAGGGTGCGGCGCTGTTTATTGATCTGGACGGCTTCAAGCCGGTGAACGATACCCATGGGCATGCGTCCGGCGATGCGGTCTTGCGAGAGGTGGCACTGCGACTGACACAGAATGCAAGGAGCGCGGTTTGCATCGCCAGGTTCGGCGGTGATGAATTCGCTGTTTTTGCAAAAACGTCATCCGGAGTGCCCGAGGCTATGCGCATGGCCAGTGATCTGCTCGACGCGATCGAGAAGCCAATCGTCTTCGAGGGCAAGCAGCTTGCGGTGAGTGCCACGATCGGGGTGACCATTTGCACAGGCGCCGATATGCAGTCGGCGGCGGAACTGCTGAAGGCAGCGGATAGCGCGATGTATGCCGGAAAGCGCAGTGGTCGCAGCCAGGTCGTTCTTTATGGTTCACACGGTTAGGTCGTGTGACTCCAGCAGCGTCGCTGCGACGGCGATAAGCGTTGGTGCGTGGATCGGAAAGTTGCCGGGCTCTCATCTTTTGATGCCGCCATTTATGCAGTCGCTGCGTTGCAGCGGACGGATTTCGGGCGGGCGCATGCAAGCATGCGATTGAGGACGG
>NZ_JBDZDS010000018.1:0-28602 GCF_040045035.1 Mesorhizobium sp. KR1-2
TAACGCCATGTCGATCACTCCATAGCCCCCGCTGAAAACACGCGGGGCAAGGTTCAAACATGGGTCACTTCTCGATGGAAATATTCGCTAATCCCGGGTCAGTTCCTGGCGGAAATCAACAGTCATAGCCCCAAACCCACTCTACCTTCTACTTCGCAGACATCCTCCACGAGATCGCTGAAATGAAGGCGAATAAGGTTTGTGCATCTGGTCTGCCCCCTGAAAAGTGGTCCTCCCTGAAGTAGGCTAATCAAGTCCAAGTGAGTTAACTCGATGCCGACAGTTTGACTGCGGGAAACTTCCGCACATAATTTCCGCTCCCGGTAGATAGAAAGGCCACTTTTTGGGGCCTTCCCGCATGCGTCCTGACGTAACTTGCGATGGTAAGACGGGACCGCGAGCTATCTGTCAGCAAATTTTTAACTCTGGACAGCTGATCTTTCGGCATCAACTCGAGCGGATCGACCGACCTTGTTTGCCCTTTGGCAATCCACCCGCCAACAAGTTCTCAACAGAGACCATTACCGATGCGTGTCTTGCTCGGAATGCCAACGCAGGTTGGGATGCCTGTCAGCTCACGGACGGTAGACCGCATCTCTGAAGCCTGCTTTAGATAGCGATCTCCAAATCCACCGAGGTCCACGAACGTCTCATCGATCGAATAGACCTCATATACTGGCGAAAACTGTCCAATCGCGTCGACGACCCTACGACTCATATCGCCGTACAGCGTGTAGTTCGACGACAGCAGTCGAATCCCGTGGTCTCGTGCTTTGTCGCGGAATTGGAACAATGGCTGAGCCATCTTGATGCCAAGGACTTTGGCTTCTTCAGAGCGAGCGACCGCGCAGCCGTCATTGTTGGACAGCACGACGACGGGTATGCCGACGAGCTTTTGATCGAACACCCGTTCGCAGCTGACGTAGAAGTTGTTGCAGTCGATGAGAGCGATCGGATCGGGCATCGATATTTCGCCTTTGCGTCAATCGACAGGGTATCGGCGAACGACACCAGCAACGACGCCCCAAATTTCAGTGTTCTCCGTTACCAGGATTGGCGTGAATTCCCTCCCCCGTGATTTTGGATCCAGCCAATAGCGGCCTTCTCGTTTTGCCAGCTTCTTGACCGTCACTGCGCCGTCGACAACAGCCAGGACAATGCGGCCGACATGTTTCTTGCCTGCACGATCGACTGCGATCAGGTCGCCGTCGTGAATGCCTTCATCGACTTCCAACCGCCGGCGCCCTTATAGATGGCCGGCGACCCCGCGACCCTACGCCCATCCTGCCCGCTGGCAATGCCATCTCGGCCGGTTTCAGCAGAACGCAAGATAGTTGCGCGAGAACCCGAGCCTGAAACGCAAAGTGCCGCCGCGCTGGAGGAGACGGACGCTGTTCCTGGCGGCCTCGCGCCTGATATGGAATGGGGGCAGGCCACAATCGCTAACTAGCGACCGCGGGAGGACGCTCGATGACAAGCTCAGCGCTGCACCGATTGAAGGGCACCGGATACTTTATTTCGACAGTGAGCGTGCTTCTGCTTGCGGTCGTGAGTTGGCAGCACGCTAAGGAAAGCATCGCTCTTACGGCATGCCTGGTTGGAGGAACTGTCGCCTCCATCATCGGCATGTTCTGCCGGTGGCTAACCTACGAGATCGAGAAGCGTCAGACAAAGCCGGAGGTTTCGCTGCCTGACATCGCCGGGCCTGACCAGCCGGCACAAATACCGGACATGGAGTGAGCAAGCGCAAAAGCCATTGCCGCATTCAGGTCGAGCACAAGCGGGATGGTGCTTGCCTTGATAGCGCCGGGCGCGGCTCCCAGCAGGCGATAGCCCCGCTCCGCCTTGCTCAGCACTCCGAGACGGGCAGGCGTGATCCGGTCGACTCTGCGGGCGAGCTCGAACAGCGCGCCTGACGGGCCCGCCTTGCTTTCGAACTCAATCTCACACAATGGCGCGTCACGGTCGGCTGCGACCACTCTCCCAAGATCCAGGGCGACCTCGACTATGGCATCGCCTTCCGTCACATTCCAACGATGTCGCTTGATATGAACCTCGAACAGTAGATCTAGGTCCTGGCCGTAGCTCGCCAACAGGCTACGGACTTGCGGATTGTCAAGAACCGGCGCATCGCCAGCGACCGATTGCTCCCATTCCCCGCGCGCAAACAAACCCGCTGCACTGCCATTGCCGGCTTTGACGGATTGTATCCTCTCGTTTCCCGACTGCCGGATGCGAAAGGATACGCCGCGCTTGAAGAGGTCCCATGCGGGGGTGTCAAAATAGATCGACTTCTGCTGAAGGATCGTCGGCGAGGAACCGAACGGAATTTTCTCCAGGAGCGACGCCGCACCCGCTCGTGACACTTCGAGCTTCAGTTCCTTTTCCTGCATGGTGTCCTGGCCTTACCGCAAACGTGGGCTCGTCACCAAACCACCAGACTAGGAACGAAAAATGTCCGCCCCGGAGAACCGAGGCGGCCTGTCTGCTATTTGCTAGACTGTTTGTGGGCTTCATTCGTATGGCGGTGAGCCTGCTCGCTATGCTCGTGTGCTGCCTGGGAGTGTTGGCGCGCTTCCTCGTGTCGGCCCTGTTCGTGTTCATGCGCGGCGCTGTGATGATGATGAGCCGCTGCCGCGTGATGTGCCGCAGCATTGTGATGGTGCTCTGACGAAGGATGATGTGGCATGGCGCATCCCTTTCCGAAAAGCGGGTAGAGTACAACCCGTCGCTTCAATGAGCGACGGGCCGACTCGTTCCTGAGTGCGATGGCTTAGGCATTATCGCGGATCATGCCTTACCAAGTTGATTTGTGGGATTTGTGGTGATGATGGCCGCCGCCAGTCACCGGGATCTTATTCCCGTTGCCATTGTTGTTGCCATTGTTCGAGCCGGAGTTGTGGTTGCCGTTGTTGTTCCCGTTGCCGGAGCCGGAGTTGTTGTTTCCGTTACCTACCCCGTTGTTATTGCCGCTATTGAAATTCCCATTCCCGTTTCCGTTATTTGAGCCCGAATTATGGGTTCCGTTGTTGTTTCCGTTACCAGATCCGGAATTATTGTTTCCGTTATTGTCCCCATTGTTGTTGCCGCTGTTGTTGTTTCCGTTGCCGTTTCCGTTATTTGATCCGGTATTGTTGTTTCCGTTGTTGTTGCCGTTTCCAGAGCCGGTATTGTTGTTTCCGTTGTTATTGCCGTTGTTGTTTCCAGCGTTGCCGTTTCCGTTTCCGTTGCCGTTGTTCGATCCGGCACTCTGGCCACCGCCATCATGTTTACCGGCATATGCGCCTTCGACGCCCCAAGCGGCCATGGCAAGAACAGCAATCGAGGTGAGGAGGAGATTTTTCATGACTGTTCCCTTTCTTTGGTGAATAGACCTAAAATTTTGACTCCCCCCCCAGAAACGAGAATTACTCTCGCGGCATGCAAGAGTTCATTATTGAACTGCGCAGATCAATTCAGGAGTTCCACCATGCTTCTCTCGGGTGAAGCCCGATTTGAGGAGGGCAGTTCAAGGGAGAAGCCTGACGGCGCACATTCGACTTAGCCAAGCGCCATTTGAACAGCGTAGGCGCCGGAGACGGCGAAGGGCGGTAAATTAGGAAAAGCGCGAGCCGAGTGCACCAGTGAGAAAAAAGGCCCGCCCCACTGTCTGGGGCAGGCCTTCACCGACATGAAGAAAACTCACTCACAGGACCAGTTTAACCCTGGCAGAATCGGTGGTCACGTCGGGAGAATCAGAGCTGAAGCAAGGAAATATTCCTGCCCAGAAGCCGAAGCAGCCAATCCCATGGAGGGCGGCCTCACGACGACGTCCAGTCAAACCACCGGCCGCGGCTGGCTTTCAATCCTCCCGAACCTATTTTTCCGAGGCAACAGGTACGTGTCCGTGGGCGTTTCTGTGGAATTGAGGCCCCGTCACCCAGAAGAGGCAAGCCATGAATGCGAAGCAAATGGCAATCCTGTCTGTTCTTGCAGCAGCAACGATAGTCGTGCCAGAGCTGCCCGCCGAGGCGGCCCGAGCCGTCGTCACCGGCAATGTCGATGTCCGCTCAGGCCCCGGTCCCCAGCACCGCGTGGTAGGCCGCCTGCTTGGGGAGGGCTTTCCGTTACTTCGAGGACGGGGAGGATAAGCATGTGGATCGCACAGGTCGCAGCCGCGGAGATCGACGAGGGTTGATGATAGCTTCCGATTTGGGGTCAGGCCCGCAAGGACGCCGACAGCCAAAAGCCCCCCTCATACCTTTCCGCGCTCATCAGCGCAGGGGTGGCTCGCGCTCTCCATCCGATTGGCCAACCATCGCGCGCCTTCTATAGCCATTAAACCAAAGGGACCAGCTCTCTCGAGCGGTCCCTTGGCAACCTCGACACTCTCTTCGGCTACGCCTTATCCACCATCCCGGTTGGACTGTTTTCACAGCGGAAGGAGCCTTTCAGTCAATCTGGCATCCTTGGCTATTTGATAGGCGATAGGGAGCTAAAGAGCAATGCGAGTTCGCTTGGCCAGGGGCCCCATCGACAACGGTCTCAGCTGGAGGCTGGCTATATAGCACGATCGTAATATTCAGCCCGTCGATTGCAGTCCGCCTCCTCGAATAGAGCAGCCTCGCTGTCCTCCATCGTGTGGATCAACCTTGTTGCAAAGGCAGGATCGCTATAAAGCGCGGCCCTTATTTGCTCAAGCCAAGTGCGCGCCGCCAGCTCCTCAATCTCTGTTCCATCTATGGCATCCTGTGCCTCATAAATAAGATCCAAGATCTGAAGGCGAATTTCCTGCAATTTATTTGCCTTCTTATAAAATTTATTCACAACGTTAATCCTTACAATATATTTTTTATGAAAGTAACACCTCTAAAAGAGTTGATGAAGCACCTAAAATTGTCAAGCTATTTTGAAGGTCATTTTTTTACAAGGCGCAGCGAGACGACGATTACATGCACCGGCAGTTTCGACAGCTCTGTTGTTGAGATGCGACTTAACTGCCGCTAGACATGCATTGCCTCACCTTATCGACAACCGATTGCAATGAGGGCCCTTCCAAGGTCTCCTCCACCAACAGGCAGGCAGCCAGATATTTGATGGCATTTTGATTGTGTAAAACGATCTTGCGTGCGCTCCCATACGCGGTCTCAAGACGCCCGTGGACCCTATCTGCGACTTTCGGATTCAGCGCGATCAGTGAGAACGGATCGTCGACGTTTCGAAATAAAAGTGGCTGATCGCTGCCAAAGCCGAGTGTCATCTCCATGTTGAAAGCCAACCTGGTGGCGGTCGCAAGATCGCTACGTTCGCTCCCTCCCGACCCCCCTGACGCACTACCGCAGAACTCTTGTTCGGCCGCGCGGCCTACGAGAGTGACAATGAGCAAATCTGTCAGATTCTCTTCCGAGATGACTTCAGAGCTATCGATGAACCCAGCGACATGGGCAGATCCCTCAACACCATTGATGATGATCTGCGAGATTGAACCCAGTCCAAGGTATATCTGGACGATCGCATGCCCTGCCTCGTGAGTTGCCAGACGAACCTGCAACTCAGTCGACCTGGCAGGCCCGCGGTCTGCCAGGGCACCCTCGATGTCGGCATAGGTAATGCTGCGCCCTTCACGCCGTGCCTTCTGGCGCACCTCTCGAACCAAGAACTCTACTTCAGCGCCGCTCATGCCCGTCGCTTTGAGCGCGAGGCCGCGAAGCACTCGGGGCATGCCCAACGGGGAAAGCTTAGCGCCTCCCCCGCCAGTAGAATTTGCTGTAGCTAAGTTGCACGTTCAGCTTTCGTTAGCTTGGCACCCGAAAGCGGTTGCAACCTGGCTAACGGTGGCTTCCGAGATTCCGGCATCACGCAATGAACGACCAGAATGGGGCGCGAAGCTGACTGGCAGGTTGGGGGCCGAAAGCGGTCGGTCCGGTTCCAGCGAAAAGCGTTAAATAGCTGTCGTTCCGTAACCGCCCTCAATTCAGCTATTCCGAGCTGGCCGCGCCAACCCATAAGCGGTCATTAACAGATTAAGGTGATAGCAGCTACGCCTCTTGGCCTCCGATCCTCCGGAGCGCGTCGCCTCCCCAGGCCCTCCCATTTCGACGAGCCTAATTCGAGCCGAAGGGAAGTCGCAGCATTTCAACGGGATGTGACGAAGCGTTCCAGTTTGCCCAGAGTTTGCAGTCCCAGTTCCACGGCACCGAAGCCCTTCGCCACCAGGAACTCGGCAGCCGTGCATAACACCATGCTCAGCGTCACCTTCGTTGCTCCGTACTGCTCCTCGAACGAGGTCCAGGCGTCGGCATGTTTCGGCCCGTTCTCGCCCCACAACAGCGTATGGCCGAGCTTCTCCTCGGATCGGACATTGACATTAGAGAGGTGGCTGGGGAAGACCGTGCCATCAGGCGCGATCATGTCGAATACCCATTCACCGCCGTTCCGCAGGTCAATCCTTTGCGTGCGACAGGAGAAGCCTCCCGAATCCGGGAGAGGCTGTCAGACGGTCCTTGGTGGGTTCGACTCCCACTCTCTTCCGCCACTGCCCCACCGCCTCCAGAATGGTGCACGCAGTTGGCAGAATTGGACCGTCTCCGAAGCGGACAGAGCCTGGAAGGTAAGGGGTTTCCTTAGTGCTTACGACGCGTCGGCAACGTCTTCTGTCCCCGCATCTCCGCTGCAGACCGTCTGACCAACGTCGTGCAGGATGGAGGGCTTGGGTACGGCATGAAATCGGTCAAGTCCGGGTGAACGCGCCTGGCGCAGACATACGATAGCGCTCGCCCACCGTCCTTAACGCCACATGCCGCGCACCTTGGCCTTGAGATCGACCCGAATGTTGGGCTGCGGCGCGTGACCGCTTCTGGCCTTGGAAGGTGGCGGCCACGACGTTCGGGTGAAACGGTCGAGGATACCGTCAGGGATGAAGCGCGTACGCGAGGCGTAGACATGCCTGTCGCCGCGTGACGCCTGGCCGTGGACGAAGAAGCGCTGCGGCGTGATCAGGTGCAGGCTGTCCTTCGCACGCGTCATCGCGGCGTAAAGCAGCCGTCGTTCTTCCTCCAGGTCGTCGCGCTCGCCAACGGCAAGATCGCTCGGAATGCAGCCGTCGACGCCGTTGAGCACGAAAACTTTGGTCCATTCCTGCCCCTTGGCGGAGTGGATGGTCGAAAGGATCAGGTAGTCCTAGTCGAGATGCAGCGGCCCAGCTTCGTCGCTCGTTGCGTCCGGCGGGTCGAGTGTGAGGGCCGCCGGCTACCCTTCGCGCGAACGCTTCCTCACCGAATTGTTCAAAAAACCGCCAGGTATTTGAGCAGTGCCACGATACCGATGATGATGACGATGATTTGAATAATCTGTCGCAGCCCGGCATCGATCGGCAGACGCTGAACAAGGTACAGCACGAGAACCACGACAAGAAAAGTGATCAGTATTCCAATGATCGCTGATGAGGCCACGGCGACTCTCCTTGAAAAATAGAAGGCATGGTCGTCCCTCGAGCACGACCTCAGGGCAGCGTGCTCAGCCCCAATAGGTGCCGCGGCCCGGACTATTGGCAGTCATGCCTATGGCGACACCGATCGCGAAACCGAGCAATGCCGCCGTTCCAAACACTAAGGTAACCGCGCCTGGACTCTCGCGCGCGATTTCAGACACGGATTGAGTCTGCGTGCCAAGCCGCTTTGCGGCACGCGAAGCTCGAGCTGATGCAGTTTCGATCGCTTCGCGGGCCAGCCTAGCCCCCCTTTCCTCAATGGAATTGTTGATCTTGCCTATCTCGCCGCGCAGCTCTGCAATCTGCTTCTCGAACGCCTTTTGGACGCTGTCGATATTCAACCCCACTGACTTGGGAGCGTTAGCCATCGCCTTGTCCTTCGTACATATCCGTCAAAACGATGCTGAAGGCTAAACGTTCCGCGTTCCAACGGGAACGTCAGGCGCGCCCATGAAGTTTGCGGACGTCAGGTCCAAAGGCGTATCGTGACGGGCGTGCATCCCAGGAGCGGTCGTAGGAGCCAAACCGCTCTCTTTGCCCAATGCTGCACGCAATGCGCCACTCTGTGATGGAACACTGACACCTACCCGGCGTTGCCCCCCGATCAGCTAGGGAGACTGACCATGAGACAGATCCTCATCAAAGGTATCCTTGCGGTAACGCTGGGTACCGCTCCAAGCCTTGGCTTTGCGCAAGGTGAAATCCTCAAGAAGAAGCCCACTGAGCAGTCCCAGGGACAGCGTGGCGGGCAGAATGGAAACGAAAAGGGTCAAGGTTACGAAGGCGGCCGACCCATGGAAGAAAACGGCGGGGCGAGGCAGCCCGTGGAGCACGAAGGCCAGCAAGGGCGGCCAAATCCGCAATCCGAGGAGAACAGGAACGAACAGGGCGGCGAGCAGAAACAGCCAGGCACGGGCGGAGAGAACAAGCAGCCAAGCGAAAGCAAGGGCGAAGAGCACGGGGGTGGAACCAGCGAACGTCATGCCGAGAGAGGGCATGTGAGCGAGGAGCAACGCTCCGAACTCAAGCGTGCGTTCCGTGAACACCATGTCGAACCTGCCCACGGCCTCAATTTTTCAGTTGATATCGGCGCTCGCGTGCCGCGAGAAGTCCACCTCTATCGCCTTCCCCCGCGGATCGTAGAGATCGTCCCATCCTATGAGGGCTATATGTATTTCGAGCTAGTGGATGGGCGGATCGCGATCGTCGACCCCGGGACGCTGGAGATCGTACTGATCCTTGCGTGAGCGTATGGTCGGACCGGGCTATTTGGATTGGCGCGCGTGACCAACAGTTGTTCGCGTCTTCATCGAAGGAGAATAGTCTCCACTCGGGTCGACTGTCATCTCCCCATGGGGCCTGGCTAGACGAACGAAAAATGCTGACGCAGGATTCGACGTGCAGGAACCATGAGCGGCGAAGTGTTAGATATGGCGTGAGGCCGGAAATGAAAAAAGCGGGCCGTGATGCCCGCTTCCCTTCAATCCTGAGACATGTGCGCCGCCGGTACATTCGTGGTCGGCACACCATCAATCAGGGCAAATACAGCTGCATATGGGGGAACCCAACCTCGCATCTCGAAGAGCGTTCCCGGCCGATCAGCAGCCGATGGGCCTGATATGGAGGTGCGGGGACCATAAAGCAAGCGAATTCGGCCTTACCGCAAAAAGAGCCCGCCGCCTCGGGTGAGACGCCGGGCTGATAACCGGTGATAGGTGGTGCCGTACGGAACCCTGGCTGGAGTGCCCCGTTCTTTCGCCTCTCGTTCACTGGGGCAATGCGTCATGGCCAGCCAAAACAGAGTTTTCGTCCCCGAACATCGGGCCATCATCCGGCGCGCTTGTGAGCGCGTCCGATGTCGAAAAGCCCACTAGGGGCGGCAAGCTGGCACCGTGCCGTATATGGAGTGATGCTCTGGACCCCGCCCGTCTCCGGGTGCATGCTGGCTTTGTCGGCAGATGTGATGGCAATGCCGACCTCGGGGGATCAGGTGTGACCCGACGGAGGAGCCCATGCCTACCGGTCATCAATACCTTACTTCGGACGATCTCGCGATGATCCAGCGCGTTCTGGCTAAGGCTGGCTTTTGCACGTCAAAGACCGCGCCTGGAATCGACCGTGAAGCCGCTCGCTACCTCATGCGCCAGTTTCAAGACGGACTGACCGACGAGGCCGAATTGACGAGAGCACTGGATCATCACCTTGCGGAACGCCAAAAATGGCAGTCGACGCGGAACGGCCCCGTGCCGCTACGAAGCGCGCACCGGTCCTCATGAAAGAACCGCCCCGGCGAACCGGAGCGGCTTTTTCTGGAAACCGCTACTTGCTGGATTGTGTGTGGGCCTCCGTCGTGTGGCGGTGAGCCTGTTCGCTGTGCTCGTGCGCGGCCGTCGAGTGCTCTCGTGCTTCCTCATGACGGCCCCGATTGTGCTCGTGCGCTGCTTCGTGATGATGATGAGCTGCCGCTGCATGATGCTTGGCGGCATTCAGATGGTGCTCGGATGAAGGATGCGTTGCCATCACAAGTTCCTTTCTGATCTGACAATCCGGGCCAGGCAACCGCTCGGGCGGGCGTGGCTTGGACGTGGAGCCGAAGGGAGGCTCGGCGGCATCTGACAGAGGGCAGCCCGGGCCTTCATCTGTCCAGGCGGACAGGGCGCGGAGTGTGACAGGTCGGCATGGCGCACCTCAAGTCAGGGAAAGCCCGCCGCCTCGGAAAGACGACGGGCCTTGGGGGGACCATACGCTCGTACGCCTCTTGCGACATCACGCTTAAGAGACGCGGAGAGCGGGATTCAGTTCGCAATAGGACGCCGACCAGGGCATCGGGCTACATCGGAGTCAGCAAAGCCGCTTCGACATGCGTCAGGCCGCTTTGGCCCTTTGGTTGAGGCCGCCCTCGGCCAGACGCGTCAGTGCTTCATCGGTCTTGGCCTCTTCCGTCAATGTTTGGTCCAAGAGATTGGCTGCGTCCTTTAGCCCGAGATCCTTGGCCCACTGCTTTAACGTGCCGTAGCGAGCAATCTCGTAATGCTCCACAGCCTGGGCAGCGGAAACAAGGCCAGCATCCAGGGCCGGGGTGCCTTTGAACTCCTCGAGTATTTCCTCGCCTTCGGCAATAATTCCTTCGATCGCCTCACAGGTCTTGCCCTGGGGGCGCTTGCCGATGATCTCGAAGACCTGCTGAAGGCGCTCAACATGGCCTTCAGTCTCATCACGGTGCTTTTCGAATGCAGCCTTGAGATCGGGTGACTGCGCACCTTTTGCCATCTTCGGAAGCGCCCTGAGAATCTTGCGCTCGGCGAAATAGATGTCCTTCAGCGTTTCAAGGAACAGATCGTCGAGTTTCTCGTGTGCCATTTCACTTCTCCTGCAGCTTTGGCTGGAGACGGACAACGTCGCGATCCGACCGTGGTTCCTGCGCAGGGGATATTTGCAGGCGGCACGGCAGCGACCTTCACCGAGCCATATTTTGTTTCGGCAGAGCCGTCTTAGGCTCGCAGATCTAACGACGGAACGCCATTCGCAGGAACGTTTGACGCTTTTTGAAGTTATCTCTGCCGGGCCGCTTGGTTCTCGTCATATGGAGGAGTTCATCATGGGTCGCGGCATTCTTCTTTGGCTTCTCGGCATTCCGATTCCGATCATCATCCTCATCCTGTTGTTCGTACGATAGGAGGCGGGGATGTCGCCCAGTATTTCCTCCGGTGAGGTCATCGCGCCGGTCTCGGGCGCAAGCGAATCCTCGGCGTCGGCTGTCGCATGGGGTCCGATCATTGCGGGCGCACTCACAGCCGGCGCTACCACGCTGATCCTGATGTTGCTTGGATCGGGACTGGGGCTCAGCGTCGTGTCGCCATGGTCGTCGCAAGGCGTGTCGGCCACCACTTTCGCCGTATCGGCAGCGGTTTGGCTGATCGTCGTACAATGGCTGTCGGCCGCTCTCGGTGGTTACCTGACCGGCCGGCTGCGTACCAAATGGGTCAATGTCCACGACGACGAGGTCTATTTCCGGGACACCGCGCACGGTTTCCTCGCCTGGGCGCTCGCCACGCTGTTGCTGGTGGCCCTTCTCGGTTCGGTAGTGTCGTCGACCGTGAGCGGCAGCGTCAAGGCAGCCTCTACCGTCGCCTCAGGTGCTGCGATGGGGGGTGTTGCCAGCGGCGGCGGCCAAGGCCAGGCCGGCAGCCAAGGCAATGAGGTCACCGGCTATTTCGTCGACGCGCTGTTCCGGCCTGCGAACCCCGCAGCCGCAAGCGCGCAGGGGCCGGAAGGAGCGGCAGTCGCCACAGGCGAGGCGACGCGCATACTTCTGTCGAGCGCCGCGTCTGGCGGCGTGTCCGCGGACGATCGCACCTATCTCGCTCAGCTTGTCAGCGCCCGCGCCAGCCTGTCGCAGGCCGATGCCGAGGCGCGAGTGAACGCGGTACTGCAGCGGATCGACGATGCAAAGGCCAAAGCCAAGGAAGCTGCTGACACCGCCCGCAAGGCCGGGCTGACAACGGCGTTGATCGGGGCGCTGTCGCTGTTCATCGGTGCTTTCATCGCCGCGGTGGCTGCGGTGATTGGCGGGCGCGAGCGCGACGAGAAAGAGGCGCTTCTCGTTGTCAGCCGCTAACAAAAGGGTGCCTTGCGAAACGACCGTGCGATGCCATGGCCTGCAGAAGAAAGTCCGCCGCCTCGGCTGAGACGCCGGGCCTTTGTGGATCGGAAGGGGCGTTGCGGTGATTCCCGCCGCTGGACGATATAGGTTCGGGCATTGATGTCGTCAGGCGTCCTGCCTGAGGGCTCGACACAGGCGGGCCTCCCAAATGTAACCGCTGCTGAAAAGGTCGAGCGCCTTCAGGGCAAGACGTTTCGCCTCAGCCCCATGCGGAGGGAACTTTCGTTGACATCTGACGCGCTCGCAAGCGCGCCGAACTATGGCCAAATGTTCGGGGGTGAAAACTCTATTTTGGCTGGCCAAGACGCATTGTCCTAGTGAACATGAGGCGAGAAAACGGGGCGCTTCAGCCAAGGTTCCATTCGGCATGAAAGCCCAGCACGGGCGGCAGGCCGACGCAGGCTCTGGACCCCGCTCGTCTCCAGGTGCATTCTGGCTTTGTCGGCAACTGACGGCAATACCGAACTCGGGGGGGTAGGTGTGACCCGACGGAGGAGCCCATGCCCACCAGTCATCAATACCTTACTTCGCACGATCTCGCGGTGATCCAGCGCGTGCTTGCTAAAGCTGGCTTCGGCTCGTCAAAGACCGCGCCTGGCATCGACCGCGAGGCTGCTCGCTACGTGATGCGCCAGTTTCAAACCGGATTGACCGGCGAAGCGGAATTGACGAGAGCACTGGATCATCACCTCGGGGACCGCCAGAAATAGCAGCCGACGCGGACTGGCCCCGTACCGATACGAAGGGAACATCAGCCCTAGTGAAAAGAAGCCCGCCCTGGCGAACCGGAGCGGGCTTGAGCCGTGTGCTACTTGCTAGACTGCTTGTGGGCTTCACTCGGATTTGCGGCTCGGCTGTCGGAACATAATGGCAATGCCTGAGTTGTGAGTGCCTGAATACCGTCAATGAACTTGGTCAACGAGGACAAAGCTCATGCGTAGGACACTCATCGCGATCGCCGCCGCCGCTGCCGCTCTGGGCGCAGCACACGCGCAAACCGCTGTGGGGACTGGTTCCCACGTGTTCGTCACAGCTCAGCCAACGGACGTACTCAGCTACAATCTCATTGGGGTGAAGATCACCAACGGTGAAAACAAAGACATTGGTGAAATCAAGGACTTGGTTCTCTCCAAGGATACGCTTGCCGGCTATATTGTGTCGGTCGGCGGATTTCTTGGCATGGGTGAGCACTATGTTGTCGTCAGCCCCAGTGCCTTGAAAATTTCCTACTTGGAAAACGACAAAAAATGGACGGCGACGATGGATGCCACCAAGGAAGACCTCAAGTCAGCGCCGGAATTCAAGTATGAAGGTCGCTGGAAGCGCTAACTGGCCGGGTGATCCAACGCGTGGCTCTCCGTTGTGAGCGCGCCAATTTTGGGTAAATGGCACATCATGAGGGCCCGTCGTCTCAGCGACGGCGGGTTCTTTTCGCCTATCAGTGGCAGCCTCCGCCATGACGCCTTATGATCCGAACGTCTGCTTGTAAGCCTTGTCACTCAAAAGCGGACCAGCCGTTAACGGCCCCAATGGGCAATCAGACAGATGACCGCTTTTTCGCTTTCTGATCTAAAAGCGGACCGTCCGAAAGCCACTCCGTTGGTGTCATTCCCGATTCGGTAATCGCAGGCCGGAAGCGGAAATCAATTCCCGGCAGCGTTGGGGTCGCTATCGGAACGGCAGCTTATTGCTCAAATCGTACCGAAACCGGACGGACCGCAATCGGCCCCTAAACTGCCAGTCCGCAACGCGCCCATCTAGGACGTTCGGGATCAGCCGCAGGCATCCCAAAAGCCGCCATTCGTTCGGTTGGTCCCAAACTTTGGGGGGCTATTCGGCCAATGATCCTCAGCGGTGATCAAAAGGCACCTTTCCCACGCTGCAGATTGAAAGCGAACGGGCCGGACATGGTTGATGAGGTAGCCATAGAGGCAGAGCTTCAGCATCGTTGCGGGGCTGTATCCTTCCTGCACCCCTACTATGCCAACGGCTACTACGCCGGCTGCTACTATCCGGGATATTGATTGCACCGGGTAAGGTCGGCCGCTTGAATCGGTTCGCCGGGCTGTGAAGGGCAAGCCCACCCGCCAGGTGGCCGCTGTTCCCTTCAGATTGACAGAAAGTGGCGAGTTGTAGGTGATGCTAATCACCTCTCGGGCAACCAAGAGATTCATCGTGCCCAAGGGGTGGCCGATGAAACACAAGAGTGGCCGAAGAACAGCTGCAATCGAAGCCACAGAAGAAGCCGGGGTCAGCGGGCGAATTCTTAAGCGAGCCTTGGGCAGCTATCGATATTGGAAGCGTTTGATAGCGGTTTCAGCCTGGTCATGGTCACCGACTACCTGCTTGCGGTCGAGAAGGTTCAGGGTGACTGGAAAGAGGCCCAAAAGCGCCAGCGGGCTTGGCTGACGCCACGGGATGCTGCAACCCTGATCGACGAGCCACAGCTCGCCACACTGCTCGCCAGCTTGACCGTCGACGGCCTGGCATTGGCGACAAGAGAAGGGGCCCGTCGTCTTTTCCCAGGCGGCGGGCTTTGCCTGACTTGTGCTTTACCGCGTCTACCTGACACACTTCGCGCCCTGTCCGCCATGACAGATGGAGGCTCGGTCGGGCGACCCCTCGATCACCTGCTGCCTGGCCTCCATTCGCCTTCTACGACCAAGCTGGTCTGCCCCCTGAAAAGTGGTCCTCCCTGAAGTAGGCTATTGAGCCGTAGAGAGGACGTTGGAATGCCCCAGAAGAAGCATAAGCCCGAAGAGATTGTCGCGAAGCTGCGCCAGGTTGATATTCTGTTGTCGCAGGGTCGATCGGTTGGCGAAGCGGTTCGCACGATCGGCGTGACGCAGTTTACCTATTACCGGTGGCGCAAGGAGTTCGGTGGCCTGAAGGGCGACCAGGTGAAGCGTCTCAAGGAGCTTGAGAAAGAGAATGACCGGCTGCGCAAGGCGGTGTCGGATCTGACGCTCGAGAAGCTGATCCTCAAAGAGGCTGCCTCGGGAAACTACTGAGCCCCGCCCGCCGCCGTCGCTGCGTCGACCTTGTGATGGTGAAGTTCTCCGTCTCGGAACGCTTCGCCTGCAAGGTTCTCGGCCAGCATCGTTCGACCCAGCGCAAGAAGCCGCAAGGCAGAGCAGATGGAGAGGCGTTGACCGCCGACATCATCCGACTCGCTTCGCGGTATGGCCGCTATGGCTATCGCAGGATCACAGCAATGCTGCGATCGGAGGGCTGGACGGTGAATGCCAAACGCGTCGAGCGCATCTGGCGGCGGGAGGGGCTGAAGGTTCCGCAAAAGCAACCGAAGAGAGGCCGCCTCTGGTTGAATGACGGATCGTGCGTCCGGCTTCGACCCGAGCACCCCAACCATGTCTGGTCCTATGACTTCGTCGAGGGCCGGACGCACAATGGCAGGAAGTTCCGCATGCTCAACATCATCGACGAGTTCACCCGGGAGTGCCTGGCGATCCGCATCGATCGAAAGCTCAACTCCACCGATGTTGTCGACACCCTGTCGGACCTGTTCATCCTACGCGGTGTGCCCGGCCATGTTCGATCGGACAACGGCCCGGAGTTCATCGCCAAGGCGGTGCGAGAGTGGATCGTAGCCGTCGGCGCACAGACCGCGTTCATCGAGCCGGGAAGTCCCTGGGAGAATGGCTACTGCGAGAGCTTCAACTCGAAGCTGCGCGACGAACTGCTCAACGGTGAGATCTTCTACAGCCTCGCCGAGGCAAAGGTCATCATCGAGGCCTGGCGGCGCTACTACAATACCGAGCGGCCACACTCATCGCTCGGATACAAACCACCAGCGCCGGAGGCCATTGTCTGGCCTGCGCCACAACGTGGATCGGCACCACCATCTGCCCAGACGATGGCGGGAAAACCGATCATGCATTAAGACTGAAACCGGACCACCTAATAGGGGCAGGCCACCATGGCCATCGCTGACTTTATCAAGCAGGGACATGCCTTAGGTCAACAGCAACGCAGCCGCTCGAACTCGGCACCTATCGCCTGCCGTTTTCCCCGACGTGAAACGAAATTGAACTAAGATGGCTTTCTGAGATAGCCTAATCATCGTCGTCAAGGTCCGCCCGCTCCGGTTCGCCGGGGCGGGCTTTTTCTTTTCTGCGAGGAGGATGGAACCAATCGATTGGTTACACGTTATGAACGCACCAACTAGGGGTAGATGGTACATTAACACAGCCCGTCGTCTCACATGAGGCGGCGGGCGTCTTTTTTGCAATTCAGGGCGTCGTTTTAGCCTTGGGCTTCTTGCCCTTCGGCGGCGCAATGCCTTCCGCCTCCAGGCTCTTGCGCCGATACCTGTCAGTCGTAGTTCTTCGGGTTGATGTCGGCGCGGTAGCCCGGCTCGTCACGGTCCCGTGGCTCTTCCACGTTGTCGCTTTTGTCCGATGCTTTCGACGGCTGAGGGAGATCATAATTGACGTCGAAGCCCGCCACAGAGGCCTCGCTGGTGATGGCATCCACCAAATCCTGGTCCGAAATCTCTAAGTCGTGGAAAACGCTCCGCACCGCGCCAAGGGCTTCCGAAATCGCAAACGGCCGCGCCTCCTTTTGGCATGCATTCAAGAACGTCGCGATTGCCGCCCGCACCTGATCTGGAAGTTGATCGCTCATGGCCGAAATGCCTCGGTGCGGTTTGTCATGGCGTCGGCCTTTGCGGTTCTGTAGGCGTGGCATCCGTCGACACTTCGCGATCTTTCTCCAGCGCTGCTTCCAGATCGGCGGGGTCTATCTGGATGATCTGCCGCGTCATAGTGCCAGCGCGTATCGCAGGCAGATGGATGAAGGTCGCAACGCGCCGGTAGGCCACCCAGGAAATCCCTTCGATCAGTTCGTCGTCCTGATCGACAATGTACTCACCGGCCGGCTGTGGAGCGTCAAACCCATACAGCAGGAAAGGGGAGGAAAACCGGACGGTTGTTCTGGTGGTGCGCATAATTGTGGCTGGAGGCTTAAACCAGTCGATTGCGGTCCTTGGTTTCTGTCGCGCGCCTGCGCGCGCCATCGGTATCATTGTCGATGCGGCGCTGAGCTTCCGTGCGGGGCAACCTGCCGCTTGCAAAGCCTTCATCGTCCCATCGCCCGATGGCGGCGCCAGTGGTTTCCCACTCAACAAGATGTGCGGCCAGCTTCTTGCGAAGTTCCGCTTCGGCTGTGTGATATTTCTCGACGTCCTGAGTGAGAAACCGTGCAGCAGTAGTTTCCCTGGGAATGTTACGGAATGTTTGCGATTCGCGCACTTCAGCGGCCAGGCGGCTGATCTTGCTCAAGTCGGCGGGGGTTAGGTAGGAGGAAGACATGATGTCCTCCTTTGGGTCGGGGCGAGGGTATGTTGGCCCTTATCGACACCGCCCTTTCCAGAAAGTGCCGACTTCTCATCATGCGCCCCATGGCGCACAGAGTCGATGAATATTCTATCCTCACTCCATATCCGGCACTTCGCCGCTCATGGTTCCTGCACGTCGTATCTCGCGTCGGCATTATCCGTTCGTCCAGCCAGGCCTCAAATGGGGACATTTGACGGTCGGTCCGGGTGGGGGCTATTCTCCTCCGATGAAGACGCGAACAACTGCGGATAAGTTGAAGCGCGAAATCCAGACAGCGTTGGTCGATCTGCGCGCTTGCGAGGCCGCCCTGCACCAGGGCGAGGCAAGCTTGGCACATGACGTTATCTGCAAGACGATCGCGAGGCTTGAGAGTCTGTTGCACGACGATACCGAAAGCCGTGATCGCTGACGCAGTGCTCTCTGCATGGCGGTCTTGAGGGCGGAGCCTTCAGGCGTCATGCCTCCTCAGGTATTGATCGAGAGATAAGGCCAGGTCCAGCTGCTGGGTCACGCCGTCCTGAAATTCACCAACGAGAAAGCTTGCGGCATCACTGCCCGTCGTTGAGCAGACAGCCGACTTTCGAATTCCTGCCTTGACGAGGACCCGTTCGATCATCGCCAGGTCATCAGGTCCAAGGTACTTCTGGTAATTGTTGGAAGACATGCTGCCCTCCTTTGTTGGGGTACAAAGCTCAAATCCCCCGACATGGGGACGCGCACTCCCCATGGGCCGTTACCATGCGCTCATAAGCACTTCATGTCTATGCGGGGATTTCCTTACCCCATAACCGGCACCCTGCCGATCAGCGCTGCTCACTACAGCGGCCTTTCGTACCGTATGGAACCTTGGCTGGAGTGCCCCGTTTACCCGTCTCCCGTTCACTCGGGCAATGCGTCATGGCTAGCCAAAATAGAGTTTTCACCCCCGAACATTTGGCCATTGTGCAGCGCGCCTCCGAGCGTGTCAGACGGCAACGAAAACTCTTGCCGCAAAGCGCCGAGGCGAAACGTCTTGCCCTGAAAGCGATCGAGCTTTTCAACAGCGGATACATCTGGGAGGGCCGTTTGAGCCGAGCGCTCAGGCAGGATGCCTGAAGAGATCGCCCAATCGTGCCGGAGCCGCAATTCCGACCACGGACAATCTGATGCTATCGAGCCCGTCATCTCTCAGCGAGCCAGCGTCCATTTCTGCGAGTGAGCTTGCACTCGGTGGCAGTGCGGTCTCCCCCGCGCCACCGCTTCCCCGACCTGACAGGCGCTTGGCCTTGGCCAATCTTCACAGATTATTTTTCCATCCGCGTGTTATTAACATATTTTATCATGCCAATTACTTGTTCGCGTATTGGAACGTCGGCAGCTTGCTAAGGCCGTCCTTTGTCCCGCCGGGCAAAACAATCTTGTTGTTGTCGGCGAACTTGAGGCTGTCGTAGCGTACGACCACCAAATGGGTACCCATGCCCAGGAACCCACCGACCGAAAGAACGGCGTAAGGTTCCTTGCCGTCACGTGTCACAAGCAGGTCGTCAATCTTACCGATCGTATCGCCTGCATCGTTCACCACATTCTCGCCGATGACCTTGGATGCGCGATAGCCGGCCGCTACCGTGGACACATCAACCTTTTCGATCTCCACCGACTGAGGAACTCCCTGCGCATTTGCAGGTGCGGCTGTAAGGCCCGCGAAAACAATCGCGGCGCTGGCGAGCAAAGCTAGATTGTACATCACTGTCACTCCACAGCTATCCCTCTCCTGTTGCTGAGTATTCGATAAAATATGGCACGGGACATCGGAATCAATGGAACGTCGTAAAGTTCCGCGGTCCAAGCGAGGGTTTCGCGACTGACTTTTGCTTTCGCGGCGAAGCTCCCTTCAAGGTTTGGCAAGGAAGCTGAAAGCGCCCGCCCCCACTCCGGCACCTCCCCAGCCGGGAATAGCGCCAACGACGAGGGCAGAGCCAATGTCGAGGGTCGTGATGTTTCATGCGCGCCTGCGTGGATGCAACAAAAGGCGGTGTTTGACGTTATCCTACATAGGACTCCCGTCGATCCAACGCACCGCGTAGCGCATGAGCGAGGGAAGCCGGCACGCAGAGGAGACGTACATGAGTCTCACCACACTTCTCATCATAGTCCTTATCGTTATTCTGCTCGGCGGCGGGTGGTTTGGCAGGGGACGCTGGCGCTAAAAGCGACATGGCAGCCGGTGAGACCCGTCAGCTCACTCAACTGCTTGTGGAGCGTCAACAATTCCAGTTAACGGGGGTGTCCGTGGTCAGGGATAATAGGCCAACTGGCTGCGTGATCTAACGGAGGTTCTTGCTCATCCGGGTTTTCATTTTAGGCTGCTGCCTGCTGGTGTAGCAAGCGGCGTTGTCTGATGGTTTCGCGTTTGATCCTTTCCAACATGATCAGCTCGCCGAATTGATGGACGCTCGCCGAGGAAGGCGATGGTGAGAACGGTCACACCGTCAGATAGGCATGCGGTAGCCGTAGAATTCATGGTCTTCATTGTAGCCGCCTTGGCCTGCGCCGAGATCGGCGAAGTCGGCCACGAATTCGATCGCCGCAACCCACTTGACCATCTTAAAGCCCAGCTCGTTCTCGCAGCGCAAGCGTAAAGGCGCACCGTGCAGGACGCTGACCGGCGTCCCGTTCATCTCGTAGGCGAGGATCGTCAACTCGTGGCGCATGTTCTCTATTTTATGGACATCGTAGTAGCGTCCGCCATCGGCGCCGTCGGCCAACGAATAAAACACGGCGTAGCGGGCCTCGGGCGTCGGCTTCACCAGGTCGAGGATGTCACGCATGCGAACACCGCCCCATTCGGCAACGCCTGACCAGCCCTGGATGCAGAAATGCGTCGTGATCTGCCTCTGCTTCGCCATCGCCTTGAGGTCTGCCAGGGAGAAATCCCGCGGCGCCTCGACCAGGCCGCTGATGCGAAGCCGGTAGCTGGCGAAGCCGTCCGCCACCAGCTCATCGAATTCCTTGGAATCGGGCATCGTGCCGTTCGGCCAGAAATAGGGAGAGATGTCTTTTTTTGTAAGTTGCGAGCGCGGATCCCAGCCCTCGGCCAGCCCCATGATCCATCCGATCATGAACGCACCGGCGCGCTGCACCAGACGGGCGTGTCGGATAGTGAAGGGCGACACGACGAGCCAGGCGACCGTCAGGATGGCCATCGCCGCGACGAACAGCGGAAATCCCGTCCAGGAGGCGTTGTCGACACCGGCGAACATGTGATTGGTGTTCTGTCTGATGCCAGTAACGAAAACCATGGCGCCATGCGCCAGGATGAAGGCTACGAACCAGGCGAACGCGATGAAGTGAACTGACCGCATCGCCTGTCGGTTGAACAGCCTGCCGAACCATCCGAATGCGTTGGAGATCGCGGGGCTCTGCATCAGCCCGGTGACGATGGAGACCGGCGCGGCGACGAAGACGGTGATGAAATAGCTGAGCTGCTGGAGGCCGTTGTAGCGGGTCCAGCCTTCATCGACCGGGAAGTTCAGCGAGGCATATTGGATCGCCGTCGAGAGCGCGGCGGGAAACACCTCCCACGTCATCGGCACCAGCCTGCGCCACTGGTCGGTGGAAAACAGCAGGGCGTAGAAAGCGATACCGTTGATCAGCCACAACAGGTTGACCGAAAAGTGCCACCAGCGCGACAACCCAAGGGTATGGCGCAGGCCTGGAATACCGAGCCACGTCGGTAGGGTGACGGAGTCGTCCTTGGCGGTCCAGATGCGGCCCTTCGGCACCGGAACCTGGAAACGAAACCAATCGGTTCCGGGCGTGCAGTCTCGCCCCCAGTAGAGCCTCGGATGGTCGGCCAGAATCTGCAGGCCGGCGCGTATGATGAACAGCATGAAAAACATGTTCAGGAAGTGCTGGAGCTGCAGCCACCAGGGGAAGCCCGAGTCGACCGACGGCGCCGATTGCGCGATGGCGGGATGTTTTCGAATGAAGGCCTCTACGCCGGGCAATTCGCGCAGGCTTTGCGTCAGCGCGATCAGGCAGAGAAGCGTCGCCGCGCCGATGGGCAAGGCCCAAAGCGTGTTGAACCAGTGGCTCCCGATCCGAATCCGCGGCGCGATCCCTTGTTGCGGCGCCATCCAGTGATTGAGGCGGATGCGGTCGTCGGCATCGCTGAGGCTGGCGCGGAGCGTTTCAGTCCTGGGCGGTTGAGGGGTCGTGGGCATTGGCGGATCGCTTTGGTGTCATCGATCGCGCCCGACAATAATGGCGTCAGCCGCGAAGCTTGGTGAGCGTCGAGTCCTTGTGATAGGCGATGTGCTCGGTCTTGCTGCTCTTGATCTCGTATTGCGGTGCGTCGGCGCTCGCATGGTGCGTGTAGCCGTTGACCTCGAAGTCGCTGATATGCACGCGGATGATCGTGCCGCTGACGCGCCCGGCCTCGGAATTCCAGCTCACAGCGTCACCGACGTCAAATTTGTGCTTCATGGTCTGGCACTGACAATAGCATCGACATCGCTACGGAGTTCCCTGCGGCCGACACTCAAATCGAGCATGAGACGGCATGAATTAAGCCATCAACCCAGCTTCTGGATCTCGGTTCCATTGCTTTCGCAGTGATCTTGCAGAAATTGCGGGTGGGAGGCCGGAACTCAAATGGAATGGGGCTTCTGGCGCTCTTGCCGCAGGCGAGGCTGATTGGTTTGAATCCTACGCGGTGATCAGAATGGCCTCAAGCTGGGGGTAATAGGCTTCTTGCGCGTTAGTGGCTGAGTTGTTTCCGGGATCCTGACGAAAACGGAAGAGGATGCGTTCGTGTGAAAGGAACTCAATTGGGGCGGGCACCTAAATGGCTCGGAAGAGGTCCGGTTGCCGAACGGCAACTATCTGCACAGCGGGACCCAATAGCGGTCAGTCCGTTTCTGATGCGGTGGACGGCTCTCCGTTACCAGGATTGGCGTGAATTCCCTCCCCCGTGATTTTGGATCCAGCCAATAGCGACCTTCTCGCTTTGCCAGCTTCTTGACCGTCACTGCGCCGTCGACAACGGCCAGGACAATCCGGCCGACACGTTTCTTGCCTGCACGGTCGACGGCGATCAGGTCACCGTCGTGGATGCCTTCGTCGACCAGGCTCTCGCCCGAAACTCGCCACCAGAATGTCGCCGACGGGTGGCGGACCAGCCAGCCAATGGGGTCAATTTCGTCTTCGTGGTCGTCGGCCGCAGGCGATGGAAAACCCGCGGGCACAAGAGTGGCCGACATCGGCACGACCGTGCCTGCCGAGTAAATTGAAACGGGAGCGAGGATTTTGGTGACTGCTACTGACATAGCATGAGAACATACCGCGAACACACCCCAACCTCAATCGGGAGAGGAATATTTTCTTCTGAGCGTCGTGGCTCCCTCCGCGCTGCCTCATTAGTTCCAACTGGAACCAACAGTTGCGAAACCATGTTGCATTGCTGGACGAGTTCGCTAAACCCGGATCGGGGGTGAAATAACGGAGATAACAGTGTCTTCTGCAGATGATAATGCGCTTGTTCGGCTGACTTCTGATGTCGTGTCAGCTTACATTTCCAACAATGCCATTCCGGCAGCTTCGCTGCCCGGATTGATTGCTGAAATTCATGCTTCCCTCAGCAAGCTCGGCCAAGAGTCAGTTGCTCCTGCCGTTGAGGCCCCGAAGCCCGCGATTTCGGTCAAAAAATCAGTAACGGATGACTATTTGATCTGCCTCGAAGACGGAAAGAAGTTCAAATCGCTGAAGCGACATCTTACAACTCACTACAATCTGACCCCCGACGAATATCGCGCAAAATGGGGACTTCCGGCCGACTATCCGATGGTTGCGCCTACTTACGCCGCGGTTCGGTCGACGCTCGCCAAGAAAATGGGTCTGGGCAAGAAACGCGCTGAGAACGCTAAAGCTTCAAAACGCGGTCAGAAAACTATCGGCTAGAACATTTACCCCGACTTTGGCCGTGAGGTCATGGTCGAGAACGTGAAATGATGCATAAAGACGTTCGAGGAGCTCAAAGGAGGCTTCTCGAGCAAGTGATGTCGCATCCAAGAAATCGATAGGCGGATGGTTCATGGCTGGAACCAACTTTAATCGGGCCAGCATCGTGTCGATCGACGGTCGCAAATTCGAAAATGGCCGGCGATCAAGCTAACCCGACCCCTTCGAATTTTGGATTGGTCAGGTTTCAGTGAAACTTCCAAATGGGAGCGCCCTGCTCCGAGGCGGAGATTCATCGCGATGGCTGATCCTAGACCGCATACACCCAGCGCAGTCCGCGCGGGCTGTCGAACGCTCGTTAATGGACCGGATTTGATGCCATATCTTGCGTCCCAGAGCGCGCAACGAAGGACACTGACTCCGGGAATTCGGCCTGGTCAGCGTAGGCCGAAGTCGTGGGAACAAGACCGAAACCCCAAGCGCTATAGATCGCTCCCACGTCGAGATTTGACTGGCCAGCATCTTCCACTCTGAACAGATGTAGGATTGCCGCCCTCCTACCGAAATTGCGCCTGTACTCTTGCAAATCAAGGCTCGACGCCTCCGTGACGGAACACCTTAATCCGTCGAAATCCGCAGTTGCCTGGGGCAAAATCAGCGCAATATCGATAGCGTCCGTGAAAGTGAATTTCCCAAACAAGTCGTATGAGTATTCAATTTCGGGATAATTGAAAATATGTAATCTCGATATCTCACAGTCAATACCAGGATACTTTAAACGGCTAAAAACCGCCGCACCCTCAAACACTTGAATATCATACTCGCATACAACATTTGCGTCCTCACCGAATAAATCGTATTCGCCTTCCATTTCTTATATTTCCTTCAAAAGTTTCTCGTAACAATTTAGCATCGGCGTCTTGCAAGGAACAATGCCAGCGTTTGGTGAGGCCACTCGTTAACGAATGACACCACCATTCTTCATTCTTGATGGCTGGCGATATTCGTTTTGAATGGACGAGGTTGACGCGACCGACATGAAAAATGTCGGATGGGGCCGGGCCGGATCATCGGAAACCCGTTTTTCGAGATGTTGTGGCCCTCCGCCTTACCGCGAGAAACGCGAGATCGTTGCGGCTAAGTTCGTCGGGTTTCATGGCTTTTTGAACAACTGGATTTCAGCAGCACGACGACGAACCAATCCCGTCAGCACTTTGCCGCCGGCCTTGTTCCATTGGAGCCATGAGCGTTCGATGTCTGCGACGGGAACCTTTGCATTGATGCGCTTGAGCAGCGTGGATTTTGCGAGGTTCGCTTCGCCCAGATTGTAGGTCCAACTGACCAGTGTGCCGCGCTGGTTCTCTGTCAATTTGACTTTGACCAGCCGATCCACTGCCGCCTCATGGACGGGTAGCGCAAGTCTGCAACTATACGGCCTCCGTTGGTTATCCAGACGTACTGGTCAACAAGTCGTCCATTCCCTATCGGACTTAACGGTGATCCACTGGCACCAAAGCCCTTCCCGTCGTGTATGTTCGATAAAACCGCTGATTATCTACGCAGTTCGTTGCAAGTATTTCTTTTATCGCCTTTAGTTTTATTCGATTTCCCACGAACACCCATAGCGACTTGATCACATATATTGTGACAGCCAGAAGTACAGCATTCGTCAGAAGCGTATCACTGCTCATGGATAATCCCCCGCGAGTATCGCCATATCACGTACTAAGCCGAGGGATTCGGGGCCGTCAATTATTGGTAGGGCTTATTTCTTGGAGAGTTTCCACAACACGAGGTCGTCGCCACGCTCGTATGCCAGCAGCGCCTCTTGTAGTGTCACTATGTTGTTGCCGTGTGTTGTTGCACTGGGAATGACTACGTTGAGCCCTTTGATCCCGTGCGTGTTATGGACTTCGGTGCAATCGGGATAGAACCGGACGAGGTTTGCCTCTTCTGACGGAACTGGCGAGTTTTTGAAACCTTTGGGCGGTCTAACACCTTCCAGCGCTCGTCGCACATAGTCGACGATCATGGAGGAGATCGAGGCAGCAGGTGGCAAGGCAGCCGAGGTCGAGCGGCCGTCTGTGAACCCGCGCCTTTGCCAGATCTATTTCGTCACCCAGGCGGTTCTAGCGCGATCAGCTTTCCTCATCCAAGTGTCATTAAGAACTATCACTCGGCTACCGCGTCTTACTCTCTGCTTTCGTCGCTTTCAGGTTCCGAGAGGTTGCTCAAATACAGGCCTTAGTCAGGGCTGTAATCGATGTTTTGGTTTTAAGGCAGTCGTAGGGAGGCGATGCGCGTGGCAAGCAACGGAGAGTGGATGACAGGTTTTAGCATGCCACGACGGAAGTAAAGTATTGTGGACGGAGTTTTGGCGAAGCGGGCCCACCCGTTCAAGGGCCTTGCGCCGACACTAGGTAAGGTGCCTAACTTTGTTCAAATAGATTCTACAGCCACCGAGAGCCGTTGATGCCACAATTGTTGCGCCGTCACCAAATCGAATTCGGTAAAACAGACGCGAGGAGTTCCTTCATAACTCGCGATGCATCCGCGAAACAGCTCTTTTTGGACGCGTTTGCCCCGCCCGCAAGGGATGAGATCGAATCTATCAGGAGCGGAGACACTTTCATATTCTACGGAACGAAAGGGTCCGGAAAGACGGCACTTCTCCGGTACATGATGGAACTAGAAAGGCACGCGGGAAACGTCACAAAGGCAATTGTCTTTTCAGAAGATGTAAAAACTCAAGAAAGAGAGAAAATCGCTCAGAACATTAATTTTGAGAATGAAGTTAAACCTGACATAGGCGACGAATCAGACACAAGAGATATGTGGAGAGTATATCTTGCGCAGAAGATAACGGAGCTTTTGGCTGGCGATGAGCGGATGTTTGATTCTTGCAAGGAGGCTAGGAAGCTAAATTCTATTATAAGTAAAATCTTTGATGGCAATAAAATCAGTGGCCTTCAAAGGATATTATCTGGAATAAAATGCGGCCAGCTGTCACTCAAGGGAAAGGCAAGTGATTTTGCAGAAATGGAAGCTGTTCTAAATTGGGAGAGGCCGGATGACGGAAGTGTGAATTATAGTAGGTTTTCTGACCTAGTCTTCAATAAGATATGTAGATTCAACTACCCTAGTGACGTAAAATTCATTCTTTACATTGATGAAATGAATTTGTCGATGGTAGGACAGAAGCAACATAAGAGGGATAGTGTACTTATAAGAGATCTAATTATTACAGTTGGAAATTTGAATAGGATATTCATAGAGGCTGGCGTTCCAATCTATTTATATGCCGCGGTTAGGGTTGAGATCGCAAAGGCAGCTAGCATGTCGAGAAATGAAATAGATAAGTATCTGGTTGATCATGGATTTCAATTGGATTGGCATAAAGGAAATTCAGTAAACGAATATCCTCTTTTTAACATAATTGAGAATCGAATATCTGCTATTGAAACGAAATACGTTGGCAAAAAGAACGAAAATAAAGAGATATGGAACTCATATTTTTCTAGGGATATATTTGGGGTTTCGCCAAAGCGCTTCATAAGCGAGATCACGTGGTGCAATCCGCGAGATATCGTAAATCTTTTCAACGCCGCTACAAAAGTATTGCCATCTGTTCCTAATTACAACACCAACGTATTTGCTGATGTATTGGTTGAGTACTCTGAAATTGCATGGACGGAAAGAGCGGAAGAACTAAACGCGGAACATAATATGTCAGTTGTGAATGTCATGAAGCGCCTTCTTGCGGGCTGGCAACGGCATTTCAGCATTGGTGAATTTTCGGCGCGTGTTGCGTCCATCGCTGAGCGGGATCAGCTAGTCATGCAGGTCCTCAAAACGCTGGGAGCAGATGGAATATGCCGCGACCTGTATCATGTGGGAGTCCTGGGCCAATCGGTAAGGGCCGGAAAGTCTTATACCAACAAGGATGGCCGCATTGTACATCCGACACATCAAACGTGGTTCTATCGCGATAATCGGGAGTTTGATCGTTCGCAGTCTCTCTCAGTCCATCGGGCGCTTTTTTCGTGCCTCAAGCTAGGACGTTTGAAGGCTGATGATTTCGGAAATGACCCGCGCTATTGGAAACATTCTTCTTAGCGCGGGTTACGACTGACGAATTCGCGGAGGACATCGATTCGCGTGCAGCGCTCCGTGCAATACAATAGCGCGTCATTTACTCACCTTTCAGCCGGTAAAAATTGACCGAAAAGTCCGAGGGCCGAATTGGATCTCGATGAAGCCGTTTTGCATCGGCTTGCCAGGGCCGTGGATGCTTCCCTTCTTCCCTCTGTGATGGCTGGTGGACCTGACCCAAGCCAGGAACATCAGAATATCTGCTGCTGGAGCCCGACACGCTCAAGCCGCTCTCGCCCCACGTGCTGACCATCGAGAGCTTTGTCGACGCCACCCGATGTCGAGGATATCTATCGCGAAAAGCCTTACCAACGAAACCTCTATTCGAGCATTATTTCTTTAATGCCAATGCATATTAGAAGAGTGATTATAATCAATAATAAAAGTAGATGTCCCGTATATTGCATTATTTCGAGGTATTAAATGACTCAAAAATGCACTGAGATATAATAATAATAAATTGAAGGTGAAAGCACAAAATATAATTTCTTTTTATTTCCATAATAGCGTGAATTTTTTGCCGCTATAACGGTGAGATCCTTTTGACTCGACTGATACGCAGGCGTAGTATACTATGCTCGCCTCGTTCAATGGACCGTGCGCTAGAGTAGGAGTAGCCCATGAGTGTCCCCCGACGGCAAAGGCTATCGGCAAATTGCTCGCCGGATTCACAGCGCGTAAAGCCTAAGAGGCGACAGGCTTCAAGACGTCAACGATCCAAAGGAAACCCGATCGCTCCAATCGCCGAAGATGACTTTGGTAGCGGGACCATTTCTGTTTCTGAAGCGGAATTGCAGGTGTCGAGACGCCTAATCAATCCGAAACGCGCACCTGATTAGCTCGAAAAGGAGTTACACAAATGGCGTCCCTGTCAGAGCCAAACGTTGCGATATACGTACGTGTTGTTGATTTCCGCCAGGAACTGACCCGGGATTTCCGCCGAGAATTGACCCGCCTTTCAGGTATGTTTCGGTTCGGTGGTGGTGGTCAAGGTCCTGCTTTTCTCCTTCGTGGTTTTGGTCTCA
>NZ_JBDZDS010000019.1:0-27362 GCF_040045035.1 Mesorhizobium sp. KR1-2
CGCGGCGGGCGATGCGGCCACGATCGAGGCGGCGTCGGCCGGCAACCTCAAGCCGGTGTGGAGCGGGGCTCCGCGCGACTGGACGTCAAGCGACGGCCAGGGCCGCGAGTTCCTGCGCCGGGCGACACAGGTGAAGAACATCTGGGTGCCTTACGGGGAGTAGGCCGGAGAGCTCCGCCGGCGAGCTTTTCGGCGGGGCAAATTTTTTTTGAGGGAGTGGGAACCGAACGGTTGGGTGCGCGTTCTTAGCTCACCAACTAGGGGTAGATGGTACATTAACAAAGCCCGTCGTCTCGCAATGAGCCGGCGGGCTTTTTTTCGTCCGCATGCCGGGTGCCCCTGGCAAGCCCGTCGCTGCGTCCCATCATTGCCGGCGGCGCTGGCCAGGCAAAACGCCTGCCCTAATTTCCCTTGAACTACGCCCGCGGAACGGCTTTCGGGCGGGCCAAGCCGCCGCATTCGACCGCGGCTGCGCGGAGTTGTAAGGCGTTTGATGGTTCTCGATGGAGATCGGCGATGGACCTGCCTGAGCGATCCGATGTGGAACGCAGCAAAGCTCGCGATGATATGGTCTTCGTTCCAGGTGGCACTTTCCGCATGGGCTCGAACGATCACTACCCTGAGGAGGCCCCTGTCCACCGGGTCGCCGTTGACCGCTTCTGGATCGACCGCACGCCGGTAACCAACCGAAAGTTCCGCGAATTCGTCAATGCCACGGGCCATGTCACCTTCGCGGAGATCAAGCCGGACGCAAAGGACTATCCCGGTGCCCTGCCGCATATGCTGAAGGCGGGGTCCCTTGTCTTTGCGCCGCCCCGCCATGCGGTCGACCTGCGCGACTGGAGCCAATGGTGGACTTTCAAGTTCGGGGCGAACTGGCGTCGGCCCTACGGTCCGCGCAGCAGCATCAGCGGCCTCGACGATCATCCGGTCGTCCATGTCGCCTATTGCGACGCGCTTGCCTACGCCCAATGGGCCGGTAAGGAGCTGCCGACGGAGGCCGAATGGGAATTTGCCGCGCGAGGCGGTCTCGACGGCGCCGAGTTCGCCTGGGGGGATGAACTCATTGCAGAAGGGCGCCATATGGCGAACACCTGGCAGGGCGCTTTCCCGCACCAGAACCTGGCAAGTGACGGCTATGAGCGCACCTCACCCGTCATGGCGTTCCGGCCCAATGGGTATGGTCTCTACGACATGATCGGCAATGTCTGGGAATGGACCGCCGACTGGTGGTCGGCAAGGCACGAAGCCGACGCCGAGAAGGCATGCTGCGTGCCCAGAAATCCACGCGGCGGGGCCCAGGCCCTCAGCTACGACCCGCGACTTCCCGAAATCAGGATCGCGCGAAAAGTGCTCAAGGGCGGCTCGCACCTGTGCGCGCCCAACTATTGCCGCCGCTATCGGCCCGCGGCGCGTCATGCGGAGCCGGTCGACACGTCGACAAGTCACGTCGGGTTTCGCTGCGTGATCCGGGACGGAAGCAAGGCATGAGCGGCACGACGATCCGGGATCGCCGTGCCGTCGCTATCCTTGGCCCAGAACCTTCCCCGGGACCGGGGGGCATTGATTAGGGCCGGCTGATCTCGTCGAGATACCAGTTGATGTAGCGCAACTCGTTGTGCTCCATCGGTGCGATCGGGCCGGGCTCGAAGAAGCGCGAGGCGACACCGCGCGCGGTGTGCTCGATGATCTTCTTGTCTTCTTCCGTGGTGACCTTCCACAGCCAGGTCAACTTCTCCAGGTCGTAGTCGCGGCCTTCCTCCGCGTCGCCGCGCACCAGCCAGATCAGCTCCATCTCGCAGCTGTCGACCGTCTTGGGGATGAAGCGGTAGATCATGCCGTGATCGGCATAGCAGACCAGGAACGTCGTGCCGCCGAGATGGATGGAGGTCACGCCGCCGTCATAGTCGGTGAAGCGGCCCATCAGCGGCGCCACTGGCGAGCCGTCCTGGCTGCCGGTCGAGACGCCGTCATAGAGCGCATAGCGGAAGGTGTGGATCGCTTCCTGGCCGCCGGCCGAATTCTGCCAATGATTGCCGCTGACGACCTCCACGCCGAGCGCGCAGGTGCGGGCTTCCATCGCGGCGTTCAGCTGCTCGATCATCTCCAGCGGCTGTTCCAGCGCATGCGTCTGCGAATATTCCGGATGCGCCGGGCCGCAATGGTAGCACTCGACATAGTTCTCGACCGCGAGCTTCCAGTTGGCGTCGATCGCGTAGGTCTCGCGGTGCGCGACCTTGGCCTCGCCCCAGCCATACTGGCCGCAGCTGGTGCGCAGCGCCTTCTCGATCGGGTCGAAGTCGAGCGGCTTCTCGGCAAAGGAGATGAAGACCAGCCCCGAAGCGACGCGCACGTGGATCTTCTTCAGCCCGTGGGCCGAACGATCGAAGTCCTTCGGCATCAGACGGGCGGCGCGCAGCGAGCCGTCGTTGTTGTAGGTCCAGGCGTGATAGGGGCAGACGAAGAACTTGGCGTTGCCCTTGGGCTTGGTGCAGACCTCGGCGCCGCGATGGCGGCAGACATTGAGCATGGCATGGATGGAGCCATCCGCGCCGCGCGACAGGATGATCGCCTCGTTCTCGATCTTGAACAGCTCGAAGTCGCCCGCATTGGGGATCACGCTCTCATGCGCCAGGCAGTGCCAGTGACGCCGGAAGACGCGCTCCATGTCGCGCTCGTAGATGGCCGGGTCGGCATAGAAGGCCCGGGCCAGCCCATGGCCGGGGCGGTGGGCCGCCACGAGCGCGTCGATCGGGTCGGCGTGGGAGGAGGGCGGCTGGATGGAAACTATGCCCATGACGGTATCCTGTCTGGCTCAGGGTTGCAGCGGTTTGGAGATGGATCCGACGGCGTGATCGCCGTGGGAAATGATGCATCGGCGCCGAAGCGCGCACGGGCAGGGGATATTGAGGCTGCCTTGGTTCTGGCCGGAGGCCGTGGACCGGAGGATGCAGCGCCGGCTTCTCACCGGCTTCCCAATTCTCCGCTCCGAAGCGTTCGGAGCGGCACCCTGAACGAGGCGATCACATCACAGAAGCTCCGCGCGCGTGATTGGGAAAGCGACACCGGCCCGCCGCAAAGAAGACAGGCCGGAGCGATGCGGGCTTTGGGCTGTTGAAGCACGTGCTGCAGCCAGAACCCGGCGGCGCACAAAGATGGGGAAATGTTTGATAATCTGGCGGAGAGAGGGTCCGCCGAACCGCTGTCATTGGCTGTTCGCTGGCGTCCAAGGTGCATTGATTCTGCTTGCTATTTTTCAGCCGTCTGTTTGTAGTTGTTCGTAGCCGTTCGTGGCTTCCCCACAATCGTTGTGGGGAAAATTGTGGGGAAGGGTAGGTTTGTCGTTGCTTAGAGCGCTTCACAAGCTGACCGACATAAGTGTCAGAAAACTCTCAAAGCCCGGAAGGCATTCCGATGGGGGAGGCCTCTATTTGAACGTTGCAGCGGCAGGATCGAAGTCTTGGGTCTTCCTTTGGATGAGTAATGGCAGGCGCCGCGAAATGGGGCTTGGATCATATCCCGCTGTTTCACTTGCGGCTGCCCGAAAACGGGCGGATGACTGCCGGCGTCAGGTGGCGGAAGGCCTCGATCCGATTGCTGAACGAGTGAAGCTCGCGCCGACCACTTTCGGGGAATGCGCGGACGACTACATCAAGGCCATGAAGCCGAGCTTCCGCAATGACAAGCATATCGCCCAATGGGAGATGACGCTTGGCGATGCGTATTGCAAATCGCTTCGTAGCAAGGCCGTGGCCGAGATCACGACACATGATGTCCTGGCGGTCCTTACGCCAATCTGGCAGTCGAAGGCCGAGACAGCATCTCGTATCCGGGGGCGCATCGAGAGCGTCCTCGACTTTGCCCAGGTCAAGGGCTGGCGATCCGGCGAGAATCCGGCCCGCTGGCGGGGGCATTTGAAGAACGCGCTACCGGCTCGCCAGAAACTTCAGCGCGGCCATCACGCGGCGATGGCCTATACCGAGGTGCCGGGTTTTGTTCAGCAGCTTCAGGCGTCAGACGCAGTCTCTGCGCGTGGTCTTGAGTTTCTGATCCTGACCGCTGCGCGGTCGGGCGAAGTTCTCGGTGCGCGCTGGAGTGAGATCGACCTCAAAAAGGGCGTGTGGACAGTGCCGCCGGAGCGCATGAAGGCGGGGAAGGAGCATCGGGTTCCCCTGACCGACAGAGCCGTGGCGATCTTGAAGACCCAGGGGCAGCGGAGGCCGGCCGACTACGTTTTCCCCGGCGACAAGCCAAAATCGCCCCTATCGACAATGGCGTTTGCGATGCTGATGCGTCGCATGAGATTCGGAAATTTCACCGTCCATGGGTTTCGGTCGGCTTTCCGTGATTGGGCGGGGGACGAGACTTCATTCCCGCGCGAGGTGGCCGAGGCCGCACTGGCGCACCGCGTCGGCGACGAGACCGAGCAGGCCTATCGGCGCTCGGACGCACTTGAACGTAGGCGCAAACTGATGAAAGCTTGGGCGGATTTCTGCGGGAATTCGAAGAAGCTCCTGCAACTGGTGCAGAATGGTTGACGCCCCGGGCCATTTTTCGCACGTTGCCGGTACCCTGATCAGGCGCCGGTACCGGTCGCCTAGGCCGACCCGCATGGGGCAATGATCGCGTCGGCCACTCCGCAACCGCTGCACGAGTTGACCGACGGCGCGCGCCACGTTAGCGCGTGAGAGGGCGACATCTCACGCGCCTGTATTTGGTGTTATGCGGAGCGCAGATCGCGCGCGCTCCTCGCCGTTATGCTCCAATTTTTTTCTTGATGTCGTTAAAGGGCGCTGACACCTTGTCGCCGGCTGTCAACTTCTTCGACTCGCCAGCCGCGTATGCGTTCTTTTTGTCTTTATCGCCGCTCCAAAGCGTCATGTATTTGGAGCCGTTATGATACCAGGTCCAGCAATCGTCGGCTTTTCCGGTCTTGCCGCCTGCGGCTTTCCAAGTGAGGTTGGCGCAAATTTTGTTGCCGTCGACCGCCCATTTCCCCTCGCCGTACCACTTCTTATCCTTCCCGAAGATCAGGTAGGTTCCATCGGGGGCAAAATATGCGCGGCTTTCGGACCAGTTCGAAGACTTGCCCGAGTACATCGCATGAACTTCGTCAGCGGTAAGCGGAACCGCTCCTTTGGGCAAAGGATCAGATAATGCGACCGACGGGGCAAATGCCAGTACGAATGCCGACAGTTTCAGCCACTGCATGCCAGTATGCATGTTTTCCTCCCAAGCATTGACAACATGCGGAACCGTAAACGAGGTCCCCTAGAGTCAACACACACCTAAACGGGTTATATGGGTTGAGGACTATAGCCACAGGACGACGGCCTCAAGCCAGGACCGAATAGTTGACACGAATTCGCTCATGAAGCTATTTGATCAATAGATTGCACTACCCGCAAATATAGCAATGCATTGATGGAGTTGAATTGATGAAAAAATTCATACTTCCGGGCGCATTTGTTCCTAGCTTTTGTTGTGCCCTCGAGGTACTGGCTCAAACTTCTGGATTTCAGAACCACAATTTCAATGGTCGGGAGCCTACGTTTCGTGGTTCAGAAACAGAATTTCTCATCCGGAACGGAGACTGTAGCTCCAAAGATTACGGAGACGGGCGCGGGGAAAGCAACTGTCTCAATGGCAATGTCAGTTCTCGTCTGGCCGAGCGCCGACATTCCAATCGAGGAGAGGCCGTTGAGTATAGCTTCGAATTCAAGGTTGACCCGTCCTTTTCCTACCGGGGCAACAGGCTTGAAATCGCCCTATGGCAACGCGTGAAGACAATAAAGAATCACATCTATGAACTGGGATTGAATGCCACTGCCGGGGCAACTTTCGAAGGTCGGAGATGCGTGCCTGCAAACAGGCTAGCGGAATGGAACCGCTTTTCAATGCGAGTCGTGTGGCGCAGCGACGGCAAAGGCTCGCTTTCGGTGAGCTGCAACGCTGGAGAGATCTATAGGCGAGAGGGAAACGTTCTAATTCCGGAAGGGTGCGGAAGTTCGCGGAAACCCGAATGTGACCCGCAAAAACAGCGCTTAGAACAGCCAATTCAATTCCAGATTGGCCCATTGATGCGGGGCTATGGCGGACCGCAGTACCGGGGAAATCGCTCCAGTCCTTTTGAGCGTTTTCAGGAGAACGGCATACGGATCTTGGTACGCGATCTGCGAGTACAGCGCAGGCCAGGTTGACTGTATCGCCGCCCAAGACATGGAGCGGAGCAGATGAAGGCTCAGGCATGGCACTGATCCGGCCGATCCTCATGATGAGGGCTTGGCTCTTGGTCGCTTGGCGGACGAACGCGGCCTGGCACTGGAGGTAGCCGCTGCGGTCGATCTGCGCGAATGGTTGATCGTGATCGGCGATCTGAAGCACGAGCAAGAACTCGACGAGGAGACGGTAGGGAGCGCGCAGGGAGGGAAGCGTGAGGAAGGATACGCGGAGTGGTTTTTCCCTTCACTGCCCAGGCGCCGACTTATCGAATGGCCGTGCCGCTTCTAAGCGGCTGCCCCAGTTATGCAGGAAGGCTTTGGCTACTTCCGGGGACTCGGTGAAGGTGACGTTCTCGGCGTTCCGCTTCGCGGCGTTGGCCGTGTAATTGTAGGAGCCGCCGATCGTCAGATGGCCATCGATAATGACGACCTTGTTGTGCGCGATGGCTGGCCGATAGTCGATCCAGACCGGGATATCGTAGGCCTGCAACAGGGTCGACGCCGAGAATTTCTTGTCGTTGGTCTTGTCCAGGATCGCCTTGACCTCAACGCCGCGTTTCGACGCCCTTTGCAGGGCGTGGATGATCGGGAGCGACGTCAGCCCGTAGGCTTGGACGCGGATCGAGGATCTCGCCACATCGATTGCGTTGACGATCAGCGGTTCACATTGCTGGGCCGGCGTAAAGCAAACGGAGATCTCGGCCGCCGACGGCGACGCCACTTCGGAAATTCCACTGCCAACCGGCTCGAGCGCCTCGGTCGAGCCGCTGCCCGTAGTATATGCGCGGCAGTCCTTCTTGCTGCCGCTCGAAGACCCGTCTTTGCAGATGAACGTGCTGCCTTGGCAGTGAGAGATCCCGCCCTTGCGGCCGCTGCACGGATAGTTGCTCGCGAACAACGGCTGCGCCGTCACGGCGGTGATGGCGCAACAGCAGAGCAGGCCCTTCAAAATCCTCCCCATGGTCATTGGCAGACCCTCCCTTCCCTGGAGGTTTGCATCATTTGCTCGGAGTGGACAAGAAACACCGACTCTCCGCCGGTACTTTGCGCAGCTTGACGCCCGCCGCGTCTTTTACGCTTTTTAACTACGGATAAACTTGCTTTCCTGGTATGTACCATTCATCGGCTGTATGGGGCACACAGCCGAGGCTCGGCGTTCCACTCAGTTTGTGACTCCGCACGCCGAGCCTCATTCTCCCCTGGCCACTGGCGAGCCCAGGAGGAGCTTTCGTTATAGGTATTTGGTGAGACTTGCCCGCTTCGGCGGGCATTTTTCTTGTGTTCTGATGATGTTGCATCGCCGCAACAGACTTTTTGAGTTCAACACATTAGCTGTCAGCCTATTCTTACCTGATTTGGAGATTAACGTGCTTTCAAAACGCGTCGCTGTCCTTGCGGCATTCTCAACGCTTTTGTCGACCGGCGCCTTCGCCGCAGATATCGTGTCGAGCGAGCCTGCGCCGGAGGTCATTCCGGTGTTCAGCTGGACCGGTGCCTATGTCGGCTTGAACGTCGGCTTCGGTGGCGGCAAGTTCAAGCATGAGACAGCCAACGTAGTCCCTCCTATGTCCTTCAAGGCCCCGTCCAATGGTTTCATTGGCGGTGTTCAGGCTGGTTATAACTACCAGATCGACCGGTGGGTCGTGGGTGCGGAGGCTGATTTCCAGGGCGCCAGCATCAAGGGGGAAAGCGAACTCCCCCACGGACCCACACTCGGCACCAAGCTCGACTGGTACGGCACTGCGCGCGCACGCGCTGGCGTGCTGGCAACCGATCGCCTGCTGGTCTACGGAACCGGCGGCCTCGCTTATGGCCACACTAAGACATACTCCAAAATTCACGGCGGCGGCAGGAGTATATCGAAGACCAGGGCCGGCTGGACAGTCGGTGCAGGCGCCGAATATGCCGTCACCGAACATGTCAGTCTGAAGACTGAATACGCCTATACCGATCTCGGCAAGGCACGGATCTTTGATGATGGCGAGTTCGGCCTCGACCGGAAGGTCACCTTCCACACCGTCAAGCTTGGCATCGCCTACAAGTTCTGATCTGCACTACCGTGTAACCTCTGGCCCTGGCGAAAGCTGGGGCGCTTTCTTTTGTGGTCAGGGAAGCGCTGCGGGAGTGCTGGAGCACGGACGAAGAAACCAGCGAGATTTCAAAAGTCTGGGGAAATATTTGGCGCGGATGGGCAAAGTCTCGCCGACATCCTGGCAAAAGCCTTGAGGCCGAAGGCATCGCGCCGCCGAAGGGAAAGAAGCCGAGGGCGAAGGCGGCGCACTCAACGAAATACCTTCGTAAATGTTACAATTGTATATATTATAATAAAATACAATTAACCGCGCCACTTAACATTGCTGTGACACTAAATTAGACGACGTGCAAACACATCAGCGTTATGTCATAGCAGCTACCATTAATGCGAGCAAAGCCGACGCTCGTGGCGCTGCGATTGTTTTCTGCCCCGACATGGCTTGAAAAGGAGTGGAATGGCCGTCCTTGGGACGACCTGCGGAAAAGGTATATTCCATTGAGCGAAACGATTCATATGGCTCTTATCGGCCGTATTCCAGAGCGCTCTTTTTTTAAGAGTGGAATCAAGGGTACGCTTCTTGCCACCAGCGAAAAGATAGCTTTCGCGCCAACTAATCGGCAAGAGCAAACAAGAGAATTACTATATGATGAACTAAGTTATTTTGAGGTAAGCAGTGTTTTTGGCTGGAACTATTTAACGTTCTACACGACAGCATCCGATTTGAAAATACGTTGTCGTGCGCCTCAAGAAGAAATTGCAGCCCTATACGACTTTGTAAACGAGAGAATATCTGCCGCTCAGGGCGGCCGCGATTTTTCTGCAAAATACTTACTAACGCAGGTAAGAGATGCAGGCGGCCTAGGATCGCATGCAGACGAAGTGAAGCATGATGCCGCTCTGAACGCACTTTTCGACCAAGTTGAACCTCCGCAGTCTCTTCCGCGAACCGTTGTGTCAGGAGAGTCTTCAACAGTAGTCGCCGGACAAGTGCCTTCCGAAAACAAATCCAAAGCCCAGCGAACAGCCGACAATTTCCCGGATGAGAATGCATTCCTTTCTGCATTTTACGGCGCGCAACTTGGGACCCGTCGCAATAGCCAGACAGCGAAGACAATCCTGAGAAAGGAAGCGAAAACCCAGACGCGTTGGAGAGTTGTTGTTCCAGTCGTCGCTCTTATCGCGATCGAATTTTGGTGGCTAATCGGTCTGTACAACAACAATCAAGCAGCGGTCGACGTTCCGCGACGATCGTCACGCCCTTCAGCATCGACGCGCGTTCAGAAAGCGAAGGAAGTGTACCACGGTCCATTGGATCAGCTTCGAGTGGCGGAAGGGCCGCCCGCGATGGATGGGCCAAGATCACAGTTGCTACAGAAGGATGCCATCGCTGCGCTGCTGGAAAAGCGTGTGCAATTGGGAAAGGTTCTAGGAAGACATCGAGATAGCATCGGAATGACCCAACTGGAGGTCGCTCAAGCAATCGGTCGAGACGTGGCGTTCATTGTCGATGTCGAACGCGGAGCCAACAGCCTCGTTTTGGCGGAATTACTTGAGATTTTGACAGTCGTTCGACTTGATATGCATAGATTGCATCAGCGAGTAGCCAAGGAGGACTAGATTATCTTAAATATATACGAGAGAATTGAAATGCCTTTGTTGAATGTAAATTACCAACGATACAGAGCGAAGACCAAGCGATATCTCGATGGCTCGCGCGATGGTCGGTTCATCACCTTCAGTGAACCATACGCGCCTCAGACGCAGCGCCGGCGGCGTAGGTTCCACAGCGCTTTTTCCCATGTGGCTTACTCAACCGCCCAGTGAAGGGTCGAGACCGGATGCGCAGAAGGACAATATTAATCTCTGCCGCTTGTCTGGCTATCCTCGCTGGCGTCCTGCCGATGATCATGCTGTCCCATGTGCAGCAAATACGAATCCTCAAGGAGGAGCAGAAATACGTCAGCGACTATGCCCGCTTGACCGCGATGCGCGTGGACCTGACATTGGACAATGCGAAGCAGGCGCTCGTTCGCGTTGAGGCGGAACGCAATGCGGACTGCTCGCCCGAGCACATCCGGCGGATGGGGCAGATTGTTCTGGACGCACACAGTATTCAGGACATCGGCTTTTTCCGGAACGGCCATCTTGTGTGTACCAGCCTCGGGGGCCTTTCAACGCCAATACCGCAACGCCGACCTGACATGGATCTTGGTCAAGGCTACTCGCTCGTATTCGCCGTGGAGCCCAAGCTCTTCCGAAGCAAGCCTTTAGTAGAACTCCGTCGCGGCAACTATGGCGTGCTGATCAGAAGCGGGCGGCTGATCGATGTGGTGACCGACACCGGCATGACGCTTGGCGTGGCTACCAATCAGGGGCATGTGCTGGAGTTGTCCGGAACGGCCGAACCGCAACTGATCCGCGCGCTCCTCGCCCGTCAAAATGCCGGAATTGGTGACCGGTATGTCTTTGCATCCCATCGCGCGGCAGGACTGGCCGCATTTGCGATTGTCGACCGCGAGCCGGCTCAAACTATGTCCGGCAGCGATTGGCGGGAGATGCTGCCGCTCAGTCTCGTTATTTCGACCGCTCTGATCGGAATTGTCATCTGGGTTTCGCGGCAGCAACTCTCCCCGGAAAAGACCCTGGAGCTGGCGATCCAAAAGCGGGAGTTCGTTGTCCACTATCAGCCCATCGTCGAACTCTCGACCGGACGCTGCGTTGCGGCCGAGGCTTTGCTGCGGTGGCCGCAGCGCAAGGGGGAGATGATGAATCCCGATACGTTCATCCCCCTAGCGGAGGCAACGGGGCTCATCTCAAGACTGACTGATCTGGTGATTGAGATCGTCATGAAGGAGATGGGCTCGCTGCTCCGAAACGACAGACACTTCCATATCTCTATCAACATTCCCGCTGGCGATATGGAGAGTGGACGCTTCCTGCCGGGGCTCGCCGCTGTCGTCAGAAAGGAGGGCGTCGACCCTTCACAGGTATGGCTCGAGGTGACGGAGGGCGGCTTCATCAACGCCGACGCCGCGATCAATGCGATCAAGGCCGCGCGTGCTGCCGGCTACCAGATCACGATCGACGATTTCGGGACAGGCTACTCCAGCCTGTCGCTGCTCGAAGGACTGCCTCTCGACGCTCTCAAGATCGACAAATCCTTCATCGATGCGATCGGCCGTGACGCGGCGAAAAGCGTGGTGGCGCCCCACATCATCGCCATGGCGCACGACCTGAAGCTTTGCATGATCGCGGAAGGCATCGAGACATCCGAACAGGAAGCCTACGTCAAGGAGGCCAATGTCCAGCTTGGACAGGGCTGGCTCTTCTCAAAAGCGCTACCATCCGAGCAATTCCGGGCGTTCTACAATCGAAACCGCGCGGCTGCTCAATTGCAGCCTGACTTCACATAGCGTGAATCAGCCTTCTTCGTTTTCGGCCTGCGACGCGTCTGGGCGCGATCGTCAGGCGCGGCTGCTCTACAGCGTCATGGCGCAAGAGCCTTGAGGCGGAAGGCATTGCGGCGCCGAAGGAGAAGAAGTCGAGAGCGAAGGCGGCGCACTGAAACACAAAAAAAGCCCGCCGAGGTCGGACCAGGCGGGCAGAGGATTGATCGAGCATCAGGTAGAATGATGCGGAGGCCTCCAGGGTTCCGGCCTATGTTTTCTTTTTCGACAGCCGCCGCCGTTGGCGTTCGGTCCTAATGCGCTCCGGGCTCGGCCCATCGGAACGCCGTCCTCCCGGCGTAGAGCCTTGCTTGTGCAGGCGGACTGCCAATTCGACGACTTCATCGAAGCTTCGACCACCGGGTGTGTACAGCGACAGTATCCGCGCGGCTGCCTCGTCCCTTTCCCTTTCATCGGTGATGTCGAGTATGCCGACGACGCGCGTCACCAGCGCGTCAAGCATGTCGAGTTCTTCGGATGTGAAGCTGAACTGTTCTTCTGGATGGAAGGATAGATACTTTCGCATCATCGACCTCCCTTGCTGGGCGACAGAATACGCCGGCTCGACTGGAAGCGCCATGAGCATCGACATGCGAAGTGAAAAACGCCCACCCCGGCGAACCGGAGCGGGAGAGCAACTCACCGCGAATAGACAGGGAACGCTAGATGACGGCCGCAATCTAGCGCCTTCCGTCTCTGTCGTCAGGTCGGGGAAAACGGCAGCCTCAAGTGAGACGAGGGGCTGGGATTCGTAACGATGTAGGTTCTGGCGCTGATCTCGTTAGGCGGGTGGCCCAACACTTGCCACGTCAATCGGCAAGAACGGTGTTTACATTCTTCGATAGAATCAGTTGAATACTTCAAGAAGGTCCGGGGGGATTTCTTGACAATCTGTATAGCCGTAAAGGTGCACGACTGTTTGGTCTTCGTAGCCGACAGTGCGTCATCGATGGTTACAACCGATGCTCATGGCAACCAGGCCGTGATGCGCGTTTACGATCATGGACACAAGGTCTTCAACCTAATCCGGAACAAGCCCATCAGCGCGATGACTTGCGGTTTGGGCAATTTTGGCAGCTTGTCCGTATCAACGATTGCCAAGGAAATTCGCCGAGCGATCACTGCAGGAGAGACCGGGATAAATCCTGATGCTTTCACGATTCAGGAAGTGGCCGACTATTGCCACACTCATTTCGAGGACCTGTTCAATCGCTTGTCAGACCCGGTTAAGGCAAAATCCTCCTTCACATTCTTCGTTGGCGGCTATTCCACCAATGGTTCCGGCAGCGAATTGTGCAAGTTCCAACTCAGCGCCGCCGGCACAACTGGCGTACAACTGCTAGCCGGAGAAGAAGACTGCACTATCGAATGGGATGGTCAGCCTGACGCATGCTCCCGTCTGGTATTGGGAATCTCGCCGGCGACGACCGGAGTCCTTATTGATTCTGGAATATCTGTCACTGACGCCGTTACTTTGACACAAAAACTGGCGAATACGTCATTGGCACAAATTCTGGAGCCGGCAATGCCAGTGCAAGACGCGATCGATCTGGCCAGGTTTCTCGCAGAGACAACGGTCTCATTTGTACGCTTCATGCCTGGTGCAAATACAGTTGGCGGCGATCTTGACATTGGAGCCGTAACCAAGTTTGAGGGTTTCCGCTGGATTAAGCGAAAGCACTATTATCCATCTTCATTGAACATGGAGCCAACTCATGTCTGCTGATGACCGGGTCGCAAAGGTCAAGAAACCGAGCCAGCCGCTCGTACCCGCCCCGATGCCAGAGTATGAGTATCAGCGTTCGTTTGAGAGTGACTATCCGTCTTATGGCTACAACCCGACTGAAAAGGGAGAGCGTAAACTCGACCTTTCCGGAGTGGTCCTCAACTTGTCCTAGGCGGGCACTTTTCGCGCCCTGGAATTGCTTTTGCCACAGTTAGATGGGTGGCCCCTTTATCGCCAGCCAGATCGCGCCAAGCGCTCCGGCAGTAAGGATGCCTATCGCGGTGATGAGCCCCTGCTTTTTCACCGTCGCCACAGACTCTCGCCACTGCCGCAGGTGCTGCATATCTTTCTGTACCTCGAGCGGATCATCGGCAGCGATCCCGAGCTTCGTCAGCGTCTGGTCGACCGTCTCCGCGACGATCCTCCTGATTTCCGCTTCATTCATTTCCAGCATCCCCGCTTGATCCCGAACTGATTGTGGCCGGCGACCTGTTCGGCAAAGCTCCGGTCCTGGCCAATGATAAAGGCCCGCGTCTCCGGCGCTGGCGTCAGCTTGCGCCAGCTGTCGCACTCAGATGCAGGCGCCGTCGCCTGACACCCGGCCGCCAAGAGCGCGACACAGGCCAGCGTCGTCCAAGTTGCGAATCTGGTCATCGGTCGCGTTCCTTTCGCGCAAGACTTCGACGGAGCGATTGAGGGTGGCGGAGCGTTCGGAGGCGGCGCCTAGCCGATATGCTTGGATGTGGGTGAAGGTCAGCAGCACCACGACAGAGACCGCGCCGCCGATGGCGAGATAGATGCGCATCAGCCGAGCCCGAGCCGTTTGCGCACGTCGGGCATGGTGGCGATGGCATAGACCGCTAGGACGATGAGCAGAATGCCGATGCCGCGCTGCAGCCAGACATCGAGCCCGGCAACACCGGAGAGGATGCCGACGCCGGTTCCCCCAGTGGTGAGCCAGGTCCAAAGCCGCTTGGACTTGCCGAGCGGCGCATCCTTTGACGCCGCCGCGGCGGGGGTATCGATTGTGTCGAAATCCTTTGCCGCCTTCACCTTGTCCAGCATCGCCTCGACGCGCTCCGGCGCCACCAGCGCCTTGTTCAGGCCGTCGCCGGCATAGAAGGACTGCCCACGCGCCAATTCGCGTTTCTGCCCCTTGGTCGCCGCCAGCACCGGCAGAGACGCCCATTCCTGCGCCAGCCGCTTGCCGAATTCTGCGCGGCCGATCTTGCCGGCCATGAACTCGTTATAGCCGCGGCGCTTGAGCAGGTGATAGCCGAGCCGGTCCTGAAGGTCGCGGCTGAATATCGGCCCGTCGCGCAGGCCGAGTTCCTTGCGCAGGTCGATCAAGGTGGCACGCATGAACTGATATCGCCCGGCGGCCGACGACTTGAACTGCTTGGTCCATGAAGCCTGCGCGGCAATGACCTCGCCCAGCGTCATGCTGGTGAGCGGGATCGGCAACTTGCCCTGGTTGTTGGCGTAGATGGTGCCGTAGCCCTTGGGAGCCTCGATGCCTCCGATGAAGTCGAGCAGCATTGCCGCTCCGGCAGGAACGGTTTTGTCCATAGTATTTCTCCGTGAAAATTACTTAAGGGGACTTGACGATGCTATCGGGCGATAGCATTAATCGATGCTATCACTCGATAGCAAAGGCAAAGGCATGACAGACAAGCATTCCAAGGCCGGCAAGGCCCGTTTGACGAAACTGACACCTGAGCAGAGAAGCGAGATTGCACGGGCGGGCGCAGTCGCTAGGTGGGAGCGGGCTGATCCGTCCCGCGCAGCACTCCCAAAGGCAATTTTCGGGGCTGATGATCGTCCGCTCCGTATCGGAGAAATGGAAATCCCTTGCTATGTGCTCGATGACGAGCGCAGAGTTTTGACTATCTCTGGTATGCTGGGGGCCATGCGGATGGCCCAAGGCGGAAGCATGATTGCCGGCATGAATCGTTTCGAGCTTTTCACCACTCGTGAGCGAATTAAGCCGTTCGTTATCAGTGACTTAGCTGAGCGAATCCATAACCCAATTCACTTCATCACTCCGAGCGGTGGCCGCGCTCAAGGCTATGAAGCCGAAGTTCTGGTTGACCTGTGCGAAGCCGTTCTTGCGGCTAGGGCTGCCGGCGTTCTGCAGAAACAGCAGCTTTCCATCGCCCAGAGCTGCGAAATGATTATCCGTGGCCTCGCACGCGTCGGCATTGTCGCGCTGGTAGACGAGGCAACCGGGTATCAGGAAGTTCGTAAACGTGACGCCCTCTACAAGATCTTGGAGGCATACATCGCCCCAGAGCTGATGAAGTGGGCTAAGCGCTTCCCAGATTCCTTCTACAAGGAGATGTTCCGCCTCCACGGATGGGAGTACGACCCCGAGTCTGTGAAGCGTCCTGGCGTCGTCGGGAAATTCACCAACACGTACATCTACGAACAGCTTCCCCCGGGCGTGATTAACGAATTGCGCGAGATTAACCCGAAGGACGAGTTCGGCAGGCGCAAGAACCGCCACCACCAGTTTCTAACCGAGCATGTCGGAAACCCACACCTTGAGAAGCAGATTTCGGCGACGACAACTTTGATGCGCGCGTCAGATGACTGGCCTACCTTCAAGAGGCTCTTCGCCAAGGCCTTCCCCCGTAGCGGCGATCAGATGGAGCTGCTGGCGGATTAGCCAGCAGCAGTTCCTTTCCCGCCGGGAGGCGTGAGTGAAGGTGGGTTAGGTTTCGGTCAGCGGAGGGAGCTATGACCGGATACGAGAAGTCGCCGCGCTATGGCGGCAGTGCCATACGGCTAGCAGACGCTTGCAGCCGTCGCCATGATCGCGCCGTTGGTTGCGGAGAGTGTGGTTTTTCAACCGGTGAGACCCGGAGCCCTGACGCTGTGGGGGGGGCTTGGCTCCGGGCCTCTTGGTGCGGGGGCACGGCTTATGATTGCCAAATGGAGCCGAGGGGCGCAACGACGCCCTGGGTCAAGCTGGCATATCCATTTGTCTGAGGCGATGGCTACGGCTAGCGCATGAACGCTCGACGCATAGCACTGCTGATCTGCATGGTTTTGATGGTCGCCGTAGCCTTCTACGGCATCGTGCCGGTGGTTATGCCTGGGAAACGGTAGACGGCCAAAGCTCGTCAGCCGTCACGTCGGCCGGCATGGGATCGGCATCCTTGAGCGCCCGGGTGGCGAAAATCATTACCTGCTTGTGCGCCTTTGCCGACTTGTCCGGCTCCTGTCGGCCGGGCTTAGCTGGCGTGGTTGCCTGCTTCAGGGCGGCGAGCGTCTGCGACCCGACAATCCCGTCGATCACCAGACCGGCCGCCTGCTGAAAGGCGCGCACGGCGATCTCGCTCTTGAAGCCGAAGTCACCATCGACCAGCAATAGCGGCACGGCCCCGGCCGCGTTGAGCAATGACTGAAGGTCGCGGACGGCAGCACCAGAGCTGCCTCGCTTCAGCAACGAGGTCATGGCAGTTCCTTTCCCGCCGGGAGGCGTGAGTGATCAGGTCTGGAGATTTTGGGAGAGATGCCGCTACTGCGGCGTTGTGCCAGCCGTCATGCCGGCGCGTAGATAATCAGTGCCTCGGCAGAGCCACTAGGCCACTACAGTGCCGTCGCCGATCTTTTCGCGAGCCAAGGCCAGAAAGCGTTCCGCCTGCTCATAGGTGATGAGCACATGGGTGCAACGCTGGCCGCTACCCTCGGGGTCCATGCGCTCTTCCAGTTCGGCAACATCGGCCTGAAGGCTGCTGATGCTAATCTCGTCCATGATTTACCTCCTATTGCGCGCCAAGGACGATGATGGTCCATGTGGCGCTGCCATTGGAAATTGAAGATCCGGTGTGGTTTGAAACGACAACCCTGACGGTATCCGTAGCCGCAACATTTGCAGAAGCCTGGAGCCCGGCCACCAGGTTATTTGCGTTGATCATGGCTGTCGTTCCGATGGTTTTCGCGCCGGGTACCGTCATGTCGAACGATACTTGGCCGCCTGCCGGGACGGCCGGCAAGCTGAACGCTGTGCTGATGAACTTGAATAGTGACAATAGGTCGCCACCGTTGACCCGCAGGCCGGGGGTCGCAAAGCCAGCAGTGGCCGCTCCATCTCGGATGATAGCGCCGTCCTTCGTGTACTCGTTGAGGCGAGCCACGCCGGTCAGCGTCGGGGCGGCACCAAGCAAGCCGGTGATGTCTATGGACGACTCAGCGCCCGTCACCTGGACCGCTGTTGTAGAGCCGCCACGGAGCGAAATACGGCCACCATCATCGGCGCGGGCCTGGTATGCGCCATTCTGCTTGACCTGCGCTCCGTTCGCTTCAAGGCGTCCTCTGGCTCTGGCGTAGACACCACCACCGCCGTTGCCGACCACGGCGCTGTCTTCTGCAATGACGCATCCACCATCACAGTAGACGCCAACCGTGCGGTTGCCGCTTACCCATGTGGCGTTCACTACGAGGCTGGGTGAGCCGATTGCGTCAATACCGCGTGTTCGTGCGGCTGCAATAAGGCCGTCCCGGAGCAATGCCTCTGCGTGGTCCGAATATATGCCGGCGTTGTTCGACAGGAGGTTTGCAGACTGGGCCATCTCTGCCCCGCCAGTGCCGTAGAGCCGGACATTCATGCTGCCATTGCCGTAGAACACCGGGCACTCGCCGTAGAAGCTACCGCCGGATTGGCGGCGCAGCCCGTCGCCGAAATTGGCGACATAGCTGGCCTCAGTGATCTTGGCGTTCGCCCCGGTGCTGATGAAGTGGCCATGGCTTCCGTTGCCCGACATGACCGCCCGCCGCACGTTTGCGAATGACCCCTCAAGCTGCCAGAGGCCGACACCAGTTGCACCGCTCAATGCGATCATGCGGGCGTTGAGGGTACAGCCGTGCCCTACAGCGGCGTTGACGTACCAGTCGGCAATCGCAACGTCCGGCCCTGTTATGCAGGCCGTTGTGTAACCCTGCTGGGTGAAGTCGCCAAAGCTGGTCACACCGTCCCCGGCCAAGGGCAGCGCCGGTACACGCCCATTCATCAGAAGGCCAATTTGGCCGCCCGTGCGGGTCCCAACAAGGGCGATGCGGTCCAGCCACGAAAGGCTTGCGCCTTGGCCGAACACAAGGCCGTCGCCGGAACCGGTCTGCTTCAGCACCGTCTTGATGACGCGGAAACTACCTCCGGTGACGCGGTTGACGGGAGGTTTCATTCGACCACGGTTGCGCACCGTGATCGTGCCGGCACCGACCGCCGTCACCACATGAGCACCGTCATGCAGCACACCGCCCGTGATGATACTGCAGGGCGTGCCTGCGGCGAGCGTCTTGCTCTTGGCGATGGTCATGGCGGTGTCCGAGGAGATTGCTGTAATCTCGATCAGTTCCCCATCAACCAGCACCATGTCGCCGACGTTGGCCTCGCTAAGCAGCTTAGTGCCGGTGCCGGTCACAGTGGTGCCGACTATGGTGATCGTTCCGCTATTCGGCCGCGACACGTAGCAGCCGATCACGCCGCTTCGGCTGATGTCACCCCAAGCGGAAGCGACGGAGCACGTTTTGTCACCGACGCTTGTTAACTGGCGGGTTTGGCCGTCAATCGTGAAGAGGTCGCCAATCTTGAGGCAGTTGGCCGTTGCGTCAATGCCGCCAGTGAACGTAATGGTGTCGCCCCCGGCGGTGATAGTCGCCCGGCCGGTGTTGACGATTGGAGTGCACAACTCGTTAGGCAACGGGCGGTTGCGAAGGATGTAAGAAGCAACGTTGTCGCCCGCTAGAAGCGGGACCGGGCCGCACTCAAAGACCTTGAGCACCTCGCCGACGCTCACACCCGCCGACGACGCGACGTTGTAGGTCACGAGCCAGTCTCCGGCACTGCCCGTTACCGAGGCGACCGACAGCATATCAAGCTGCACCGGATCGGCCCCCACTACCCGCAAGTTGGCGTTAGCGGCACCGATCCGCGCGATATCGCCGGTCATCGTCGTAAAGGCGCCGACAGGCAGGTTGATGGTGGTCAGTGCATCAGCCTTGATCTGATGCAACTTGCCAAGGAGCGCAGGGACATCGGCAGCCGAGACAGTCACATTTGTGTACGTAGTCGCCAGTTGAATGGGCCCGGCTTTCTTTAGCGCTGCTGCGAAGGCCGTATTGTTGGCAACTACGTCTACGGCGGCAACGACGGCTTCGGCCGTGTTGGCAGCGCTCTCGGATCGCATGGCGGCAGCTTCCGCCGCTGCCTGTATCGCAGCACTGACTTGATCGGACAGCAGCCGAAACGTGGAGCCGCTGACATAGCCAGCAACGATCATCCCGGCCACCAGGCCGCCTGGAACGATATTGTTGCCGCTAGAGGTCTTGACCGTCAGAGCCGCGCCGCCATTGAAAGAGACGGTCGCTGGCGAGGCGGTATTGGCTGCGACAATGTTGACAGCAATCAGCGCTCCACCATCCGCCGCCGGCACCGGAATGCTCGTCGTCGCCGTGATGGCATTGGCCGTGCCGGCACCAGTGTTCGATGCGCTGATAAACGAATAGGGCAGATCCGCGATGCGCACCCACGAACCGGAGCCCGAAGCGCCGGTCTTGCGATAGATACCGTTGTTGGCAACTGTGCTGTCACCAATGACCCAGGCTGACGAGTTCGCCGGATGGGCCTTGTCGGCATCCATGTTCGCCTTGGTGTCGTAGATCAGGCCGCCATTGGAGAGCCCGGCGCTGATGGCCCGCTCGATATCCGTGCCCCAAACGACGGCCTCCTGCGGGTCGATCTGGCGCGGAGTGCCGTTGGCGTTCCAGCCATTGAATACCGTTTGCGCAAGCTGGGTGAGGATGCCCATGCCAAGTGTCTCCAGATTCGTGATTTGCGATTGCGTGAGTTGCGTCAGCCGTGGCCGGTGCCGGGTACGGTGAAAGTGCGGCTCGCTGTCGGGCTAGGCGTGCCATCGGAGGTGTATGCGATGGCCGTGATGGTTATGGTCTCATCATAGGTGCCTTGAGACACGTTGCGGCTGAAGGCTATTGACTGCCCCGGTCTTGCCGGCCCGTTGAAATCGTCAGTTACCAGCCGCGCGACGCGCATGTCGTTCGAAACGATGCTGCCGCTGATGTGATACATGCCGCTGGAGCTGCTACCCTCCATCGTCCCGGCGATCTCCGGTGCCGCGCATGGCGTGTTGTCGATCACCATCGGGTCGATCGTCAGGAGCGGTGAGAAATAAGAGCCATCCCCATCGGCGTTGAAAAAGCGGCATTTGAACTCGGCCTTCTTGCCGGCGGTATTTGCAGCATCGTAGGCGTAGCGGACGAGCCCACCGTCGGCATATTCTGTCATGCTGGCATATGCTTTCGGCTCACCGCCGTCATAGGTGCGATAGACGGCTTCTGCGCTGGCACCGCCGGCGACAGCAGTGAATTTCACCCTGGTCTCGTAGCTACCGTCCGGATACCGCACCACAGCCGCTGTGGACGGCCTGGCCGGAGTATCAAGCTCCGACTCGTAGGACATGTCCGGCACCTCCGGCGGCGGCAGCGCCTCGTCTGTCGACGGGTTCCATGGCGGCAATGTCGGCCACACCACGAAAGGGATCTCCACCGTACCCTCATCATCGTTTACTCGCGGCGCGCCGATGGCGCAGGTTTCGATGATGTCGAGATCTGGGATTTCAATGGCCGCCACTGTCTTGCCCCAGGCGGCCATGCCGACGAAATTGGTCTTCAGCACTCCCGCGTCGGCCCGCGCCAGCGCAAACAGGCGCCTGGCAATGCGTTGCGCCTGCGCCGCGGATGGGCAGAAAGGCAGGTCTACATCGTAGATCTGCTCGCCAACGCGATCGATTTCTTCCTGCACGCGCGCCCAGGCGATTCCGGTCAGGTCGATTTCCGACATCTCATAGTTGCGCTCGGGCGAGTAGTATTTCACCCGGCAGATGTTCGGCCGCTCGACACTCTCCGGTCCGGAGCGATACTGCAGATCAATCACGTGCCGCGCCGGAATGGTGATCTCCGGCACTCGCACATCGTCGATCAGCCGCAGCGCGATGCGATTATCGTCGGTCTGGACGATCTCTGCGCCAATCGAGCGCAGGAACTGCTCCATCACTTGGCCGCGCGGCGTCTCCGATGTCCACATGCCCCATGATCTGGCGCGCGGCTCCGTCCCGGTGCGCGTCGCCGCCAGCGCGTCGGCCTTCGTCGCTTCGGTAGCGATCACGGCGTAGTCGAAGTCTGCAGCCGCTAGGGACGGGTAGCTGCGCAAAATATGAGCGCCGCACAAGATGCCATTGTCGCGATAGGCCCAGGTCCCTTCACCCGTCGCGGACTGTCCGGTAGTCCGCGGATCGAAGACTGGCTCCGAAAGTTGCACCCTTTCATAATCCGGCACGCCGCCCTGATATAGCTGCTGAAACTTCTTCTGTGCGTCTTCGTCGTCGAAGCCAGGCGAGACATACTTGACCAGCGATTGCGCGATGCCGCGCAGGCGATGGTCTGCTGTCCATAGGGTCGGAAACGCCGATACCAGATCAGGCCAGGCAGTTTCGGTGCCGTCGCCAACCTTGTTCTTGATCGTCACCCACGAGCCGTTCTTCCTCGCCCATGGTGGCGATGAGACCGCCCCATTCGGCTCGACCTTAACCTCGCGCTCCCCAAGAAAGTGCTGCTCGACCGCCGTCACCTTGCCGCGCGTGTGACAGATCAGGCGATAGCGATTCTTGCCTCCGGACGTGTTGCCGAAGGCCTTCAGACCGCCCACGCGCACACGGCCAACGGCTCGGATTTCCGAACTGTCGCCCGACTCGAAAGTCGACTTGAACTGGCCCGGATCGATCTTCGGTGCCTGCCCACGTATGCTGGACAACAGCGACAGGCCGACGACGGCAGCGCCGATCACGACATTGCCGATCACTGCAGCGGAAACGGCCGGCAATATACTGCCGGCGCCAACCGATAGCAGCGCCGAGATAACGAAGCTGCCGATCGACACTGGATCGGCAAACGCGTGAGACGTCAGCGCCGGCAGGCAGATGCCAGCCAGCAAGACCTTGCGAATGTGTTTCATTCTGTCCCGCTAATCGTCAGGGGCGATTGCCCAGACCTTCACAAATCGGCGCGGTCGCAGCAGCGCCGTGCCTTTGGCCGCGCGCCAAAGTGCGATCCCGTCATGCGCCACGATCACACCCACCTCGCCGAAGCGGCTTGTCTCGACGACGCCGACGTCGCCAAGGCGCGGCCGATCGAATTCGTAGCGCAGGGGAAAGTTGCGCAGCGCGTTTTCCCAGATCGGCAACAGCCCGCCATGGCCAGCGATGAGCGAATGCGCCTCGTCTTGATTGTTGAACTTCAGCCGCGGCACCATGATGCCGCTGATAAGTTCCACCCAGCCGGCAGCGAACGAAGTGCAGTCATCGACGCTCCACTCAACCGTTTTGCCTTCGACGGCATCGACATAGGCCTGAAGCCTGGCGGCCCTATCGCTCACTTCCAGTTCTCCGACACCTTGACGCCAACGAAGTCGAAGCCCTTGTCGCCCGGGAAGCGTCCGCGCTGGTCGGCGCCGTTCCACTTGCCGCCGAAGGGAAAGTTCTGGCTCGACCACAGGCTTTCGAGCGTGACGGAGACGGTGCGCGCGCCGATGCCGGACCATTGCAGGACCGGACTGGTGATCTTGCCAGGGAAAAGCTGCGCCAGTCCGCGGGGCCACACGGTGCCCGTCTCACCATCGAACACCACGAAGTAGAGATCCGCGCGCCGGCCTTCGATCTGTCGGCGGGTTGCGTGCACCGACTTAAAAAACTCGCGGTTGGCGCCAGACAGGGTAATGTTGAGGGCGACGGCCCGCCCGAATCTGGGCTCCTCGACGTTCGACAGCGACACCAGCTGCCCGCTGATGGGGTCGGTGACGCCGCGCCACTCATGCCCACCAACGGTGACGCGGCCGGTGCCGGAATGCAGCCGGTGCAAGCCGGACGGCAAGTCCAGCGCGAGGAACCAGGCGCGCGCGATGTGCGGACGCGCCAACCAGTCAAGGTCGGCTTCGGAGAAGATCGGCATCATTAGTCCGTGAAGTAGTCGCGCAGGTCATAGTCTGGCACCTCAACAAAGATGACGGCCAGTCCATCCGCCACCTCGAGCCCCCTGGCCGCTGCCGCCGCGCTTTCGTTTTCGGGACGGAGAGCCATGATTGGCATCAGCGTGGCAAAGTCGCCCTTGACGATCGACCGACGCAATCTCGGCCAGATCCGGTAGGTTCCAGGTTCAAAAACTTCGGTGATCGTGTACATGCCGAAGTGGTTCGGCGCGAAACCGACATAGTCACCGACATCGAGCTTTTGCCCCCAAAACCCGTTCCGCAGCCGGACAATCGTGTCATCTCGGCCCGCCGACGCCGCCACCGTCTCAAGCGGCGGCGTCACCGCCCAGTTGCCGGTGTTGAACCAGGGATCAGCCCCGGCAATATTCCATGGCTTTCCGTTGGCCCACGGCATGCCGGCGCGTTGCTGATCTACACTCGCGAGTCCGCCCGCTTCAGCCACTGGCATCATGTCTGGATCGAAGAATGTCCAGCGCGTGGCATTCGCGCCACCATGCATCCCCGTCACCCAGCCGCGATAGCGCCGGAACATCGCGCCACTCATGGGCGCAAACGAGAACTGTAGCCGCCACAGGCCGAAAGGCGAGGCAAATGACTGCACGAAATTCTCGACCGACTGGCTCGCGCCGGCGCTGACGGCGCGTGGCCCGCTCAGCGGCTCGATAGCGACGACGCCGAGTCCCTGCGGCGGCGAGAGCAAACGGCCGGTCATCAGGCGCGTGTCCTTCTGATTTGACGTGTATCGACGCGGCGATCCACCACACCAGGCATCTTGGCACCCATGGCGGCCGTCGCGCGCCCCGCCTCGCCGCGGGCAACGGACTGCACGAACGGGAGCAGATTGCCGTTTCCATCAGTGGCCACGCCGACCGTCACATGCATGCTGCCGCGGCCGCCAGCTTTGCGCGGATCGTAGACATCAACCTGCTCCGTCGGCGATTTGCGGAATGCAACGACCTGGCTGTCAATGCCGCCTGCACCGCCCGGCAGGATGGTGCCGCCATTGGCAAAACCGATCAGGCCGCCGATCAGGCCCTGAAGCAGGCCGCCTCCGAACAGGCCGCCGCCGCCCTGCGCCAGATTCATCTGGTTGAGATATTTGAGCAGCGCCTGCCCAGCCTGCAGAAGTGCGTCTTTCCACGACAGGCTCTTGTCGATCAGGCCCTGCAGAACGCCGCTGAACCCATGGCCGAGCGTCTGCTGCGCATTTTCGATAGCGCGGCCGACGCCGTCGAATTCATTCTTTACCTTGGCAACCTTGCCGCTGCCGCCCTTCTTGCCGGCGCCGCCGATGTCGTCCAGCAGATCGCCGGTGTCGCGCAGCGCGTTGTTCATGCCGAGCACGGCCGGGGTCGAACCGGCAAAGGCTTTGCCAATTTCTCCCACCCAGTCATGCGAAAATGCGTCCTTGAAGCCTGAATAGATATCTTTTGCTGCCGCCGTGGCGGCACCGGTGCGACCGACACGCCCAACGCTGATGTCTTTTGGTAGCAGGCCAGTGCCGAGGATGCTGGACAGCGTCGAATTTCCGGATGCGTCCGCAAGTGCGGCAATGGGATTGAGTGTCCGGTAGAACTGCTTCACGGCTTCCAGGGCCAAATTCAGGAATTTCTCGATGCCGGCGAGCCACAGATTGCCGGCCTGCGCCGCGACATCCCCCATGATCGCCGGGAAATCATTCCAGATCGTCTTGACCGCCTTGAAGGTGCCGACCCACGCGCCAACAAAGAGATTGGCGGCGCCTTTCACGATGCCGACGACGTCAACGCCGATCGCCTTCTGGATCTCGTCGCGGAAATGATAGATGGCCGTCACAGCAATGGTGATGCCGACTGCCAGCGCCCCGAGCGGATTGGCGACAATGACCGCAGTCAGGAGGCGCACTGCCCCGACAAGGCCGACGGCGATAGCCGTCGCCAGACTGTTTGCCGCTGCCAGGATCGCGGGCGCGAACATCAGCGCCAGCGCGCCGGCAGCGACAGCCGCATCTTCCGCCAGGACAGGCAGGTACTCGACCGCCCTCACGACCCATTTCACGAAGCCGACCATCGCATCGGAGATCGTCGCAAGCGCAGGTGCGAGAGCGGCGGTCAGACCAAGGACGAGGCCATGGATAGCCCCGGTCATCTTGGACATGTTTTCCTCGAACTGCGCGGCCTTCGCTGCAGTGTTACTGCTGATCTCCAGCCCCAGCGCCTTGGCCTCTGCGAGCATGCCATTGAGCGCTGCCGAACCGCCATTGAGCAGCGGGATCATGTCGGCACCGGACTTGCCCATCAACTGCATGGCCAGGGCGGTCTTTTCTGCGCCGTTCGGCATCTTGGCGAACTTGTCGCTGATCTCCGCCATGACCTGGCTGGTGGTCTTCATCTTGCCGCCGGCGTCGGTGACGGAGATGCCGAGGCGCTCGAACGCCTTCGGCCCTTTGCCATGCGCCACATCGTCCATGTTCTTGGCCAGCTTGCCAACGCCGGTCTGCAGTCCCTCCATGGATATGCCGGCGACTTCCGCCGCATATTTGAGCTTCGATAGCTCCTCGATCGGAATGCCGATCTTGGAAGCCATCTTGTCCATTGCGTCGGCTTCCTTCAGCGAGTTGCGAACGCCCACAGCGATCGCACCGAGGGCGGCCGCAGCCGCAGCCGCGGCGGCGACGAAAGCCGTCTTCATGTAGCCGGCGAACTTGTCTGCACTCGACTGCGCCTGCTTCAGGCCATCCGAGAATTGGGCGGTGTCGATGCCCAAGTTGACGCGAAGGGCGCCGATCACAGCGTTGGTCATGATTTACCCTTCTCTGCCCATGCCGAGAATGCAGCGAACTCGCCGCGCCAGTCCGACGACCGCGATTTGACCGGTGCGTCGTGCAGTAGCGATTTCAGCTTTGTGAAGTTCGTCGGCTTTTCCGGCGCGTAGGCGGTCAGATAGGCCGTATGCCAAACCGCCCAGGCGCGGTTGTTGTGGTCGCGGCGCAGCCTGGTTGCGACGCCGTCCAGAACGAGATTGATTTCACGCAGGGTGAGGCGCCAGAACAGCTCGTAGGGCTGCCCGGCCTCGACCCAGGAGCGCACAAGCGACGGCCAGCCTATCCGGCCGTCGCCTTCGGAGGGTGGCCAGCACCTTCTTTCGCCTCGGGCGTGGCGGCGGCGAACGCATCGCCGATCAACCGGCCGGCCTCGTTCATGCCGATGCCGTCGATGATCGCGCCGACTTCCTTCACCGTGATGTCGTCGTGGTGATCGCGCAACGCGCCCCACATCACCGTCCGCAACAGCTTGATCGTCGCGGTCTTCGGGTCGCCAAGCAGGGCGCCGATTTCCGCGATCGATTTCGCCGTCGCGTCCTCGATCTCGCACATCGCATTGACGCCGAGCTTCAGCGTCCACGTCTTGCCGAGCGACTGGAACTCGACCTCGCCTCGTTCACGGTTTGCCATTATGCCACCACCGCAGCGGTTTCAGCGGTCGGAACAACCGTCGAGAACGCATCGTTCTTGCCGGTAACGGCGACGGAGATCTTCTTGCCGACATTGCCGACGACGGGGACATATGACGCGCCGGTGGCACCAGCGACGTTGGCAGCGTCAACCTTCCACTGATAGGTTACCTCCATAGCGCCAGCCCATGCGCCGCCGTCGACGGTGAGCGGAATGCCGACCTTGGCGACGCCGGTGATGGTGGGGACGATGAGGTTGATCGGCGCGGCCGGCTCGGTCATGATTGGCTCGCCGGAGACTTTGATCGTGAGGGTCGCCTGTTGATTTCCGCCAGGAACTGACCCGGGATTAGCGAATATTTCCATCGAGAAGTGACCCATGTTTGAACCTTGCCCCGCGTGTTTTCAGCGGGGGCTATGGAGTGATCGACATGGCGTT
>NZ_JBDZDS010000020.1:0-14900 GCF_040045035.1 Mesorhizobium sp. KR1-2
CGTTGTTGAGGCGTATATAGGCCCCGCCCCCCAAAACTGTCAACGACCATTTTCGCCCTTTTTGAATTTTTTGCGACAAAAACAAACCAACCCTTGCAGACCCTGCGTAAGCAACACAGCGCCGTCCCCTCCACTCCTCCACTGCCTTCCAGACCTCTGGGGGAAAGCCGCTCGCCGGCACTCCGCAAAGACGGAATCGGTCAGTCGATCGGGTGATTGCAGGGGCGCGTGCTTCGGATCGCCGGACTGGCCGTCGCTTTATACGTGGCTGCTCGAACCAAGACCGGCATTTTGCGGCGAAGCGGGGCGTTCGGCGGAAGGCATCACTTCGGAGCTGCGCCGGCTGAAGAATGAATCACTGTCGAGGCAGGAAGCGCCCCGATTCTTTCGAGACAAGATTCCCAAGCATTGATTTGCAGAGGAGCCAGCCAGAGGGACCGGCGAGCCGACAACAGTCCGTCAGGTCCGGACGAATCGCGCGCGGTCTGCGCAGACGCGCCAGCGATTTCCTCAAAAACAAAAACGCGGGGCTGGGCCCCGCGTTTTTCCGCTTCCTCTTAAAGAGGGAAGCCAACCGTTCTCTTGCAAGCGCCTCAGGCGGCGCCGAGCGTCCTGGCCTTCTCGAACCGCTTGCGGTCGTTCGGGTCGAGATGAAGCTTGCGCAGGCGAATCGACTTCGGAGTCACCTCGACCAGCTCGTCGTCCTGGATCCAGGACAGCGCACGCTCCAGCGTCATGCGGATCGGCGGGGTCAGCTTCACCGCCTCGTCCTTGCCGGCGGCGCGGATGTTGGTGAGCTTCTTGCCCTTGAGCACATTGACCTCGAGGTCGTTGTCGCGGGAATGGATGCCGATGATCATGCCCTGGTAGACCTTCACGCCGGCGTCGATGACCATCGGGCCGCGGTCTTCCAGGTTGAACAGCGCATAGGCGACCGCCTCGCCCTGATCGTTCGAGATCAGGACGCCGTTGATGCGACCGGGCAGCTCGCCCTTGAAGGGCTCGTAGGAGTGGAACAGGCGGTTCATCACCGCCGTGCCGCGCGTGTCGGTCAAGAGTTCCGACTGGTAGCCGATGAGGCCGCGCGTCGGCGCATGGAAGACGAGGCGCTGGCGGTTGCCGCCCGAAGGCTTCAGCTCGACCATCTCGGCCTTGCGCTCGCTCATCTTCTGCACGACGACGCCGGCATGTTCCTCATCCACGTCGATGACGACTTCCTCGATCGGCTCCAGCAGCTGGCCGCTCTCGTCCTTCTGCATGACGACGCGCGGACGCGACACGGCAAGCTCGAAACCTTCGCGGCGCATGGTCTCGATGAGGACGGCAAGCTGAAGCTCACCGCGGCCCGAGACATAGAAGGAATCCTTGTCGGCCGATTCCTCGATCTTCAGCGCGACATTGCCTTCGGCTTCCTTGAGCAGGCGGTCGCGGATGACGCGGCTGGTGACCTTGTCGCCTTCGGTGCCGGCGAGCGGCGAGTCGTTGACCAGGAAGGACATGGTGACGGTGGGCGGATCGATCGGCTGGGCGGCCATGGCCTCGGACACGCTCGGATCGCAGAAGGTGTCTGCGACGGTGCCCTTGGAGAGACCCGCAATGGCGACGATGTCGCCGGCCTGGGCTTCCTCGATCGGCTGGCGATCGATGCCGCGGAAAGCGAGGATCTTGGAGACGCGGCCGTTTTCCAGCAGCGAGCCGTCATGGTGCAGCACCTTGACCGGCTGGTTGGGCTTCAGCGTGCCGGCCTCGATGCGGCCGGTGATGATGCGGCCGAGGAACGGATTGGCTTCCAGGATGGTGCCGATCATGCGGAACGGACCTTCGGCGACCTTGGGCTCCGGCACATGGTCGAGCACCAGATCGAACAGCGGGGCCAGGGCCTGGTCCTTCGGGCCTTCCGGGTTGGCGGCCATCCAGCCATCGCGGCCCGAGCCATAGAGGATCGGGAAGTCGAGCTGTTCGTCGGTGGCGTCGAGAGCCGCGAAGAGGTCGAACACCTCGTTGATGACTTCGGTGTGGCGCGCGTCCGGACGGTCGATCTTGTTGATCGCCACGATCGGGCGAAGGCCGACCTTGAGCGCCTTGCCGACGACGAACTTGGTCTGCGGCATCGGCCCTTCGGCCGCGTCGACCAGCACGATGGCGCCGTCGACCATGTTGAGGATGCGCTCGACCTCTCCGCCGAAGTCGGCGTGGCCGGGCGTGTCGACGATATTGATGCGGGTGTCTTTCCATTCGACCGAGGTGGCCTTGGCCAGAATGGTGATGCCGCGTTCCTTTTCGATATCGCCCGAGTCCATCACGCGCTCTGCGACGCGCTGATTGTCACGCACGGAGCCGGATTGCTTGAGGAGCGCATCGACCAGGGTCGTCTTGCCATGGTCGACGTGCGCGATAATCGCGATATTGCGGAGTTTCATGTGGGGTCCGAGGGGGGTTGGCAGGCGCCAGCCAGGTGACGCCCCGCGTTTCACTTGGGCGCGCTCTTACATGGTTTTTCGCAATTGCGAAAGGGGCGGATGCAAAACGGCCCGCCGAAAAGCGGGCCGTCGCTGGATCTGAAATTGCTCGCGCGGCCGATCAGACCAGGCCGCGCTTCTCCATCATGGCGTCAGGCGTCGGCATCTTGCCGCGGAAGGCGGTGTAGAGCTCCTCCGGATCGGCCGAGCCGCCGGCAGAATAGATGTATTGGCGCAGCCGCCCGGCCATGGCCGGATCGAAGGCGTTGCCCGTTTCCTCGAAGGCGGCGAAGGCGTCGGCGTCGAGGACTTCCGACCACATGTAGGAATAATAGCCGGCCGAATAGCCCTCGCCCGAGAACACATGCTGGAAGTGCGGCGTGCGGTGACGCATGACGATGGCGTCCGGCATGCCGAGCGCCTTCAGCGTCTCTGCCTCGAAGCCGAGCGGATTTTCCGGGGCGTCGGCGCGTGCGTGATAGGCCATGTCGACCAGCGCAGACGAGGTGAACTCGACCGTATTGAAGCCGGCGCCGAAGGTTTTTGCGGCCAGCATCTTGTCGAGCAGCGCCTTGGGCATCGGCTCACCGGTCTTGAAATGCAGGGCGTGCTTTTCCAGAACCTGCGGCACGGTCAGCCAGTGCTCGTAAAGCTGAGAGGGCAGTTCGACGAAATCGCGCGACACCGACGTGCCCGAGACGGAGGGCCAGGTCACGTCGGTGAGCATGCCGTGGAGCGCGTGACCGAATTCGTGGAACAGGGTCCTGGCCTCGTCGAGCGACAGCAGCGCCGGCTCGCCCTCCGCGGGCTTGGCGAAATTCATGATGTTGTAGATGATCGGGCTGGAGCCCTTGCCCAGCCGGTAGCCCGACTGCAGCGAGCTCATCCAGGCGCCGGAGCGCTTGGACGGCCGCGCGAAATAATCGGCGAGGAACAGGGCCCGGTCGCTGCCGTCGGCGTTCTTCACTTCGAAAACGCGCACGTCGGGATGCCAGGCGGGAATGCCCTTCTTCTCCACGAAGCCGATGCCGAACAGGCGGTTCGCCACGTCGAAGCAGGCGTCGATGACGCGCTCGAGCTGGAGATAGGGCTTCAGCTCGGCTTCATCGAAGGCGTATTTCTCCGCGCGCAGCTTTTCCTGATAGAAGCGCCAGTCCCAGGCAGCGAGCTTTTCGTTGCTGCCGCCGGAAGCGGCGATGCGCTGCAGTTCGGCCTCGTCGGCCGCTGCCTTCTCGCGCGCCTTGTCCCAGACCGGCTCCAGCAACGCCATCACGGCCGACGGCGTCTTGGCCATGGTGTCGTCGAGCTTGAGCGCGGCATAATTCTCGTAACCGAGCAGCTTCGCCTTCTCCGCCCGCAGCTTCAGGGTTGTCCTGACCACCTCGCTGTTGTCGCTCGCGCCGCCATTCTCGCCGCGCATGGTGAAGGCCCGGAAGGCCTTTTCGCGCAGGTCGCGACGTTCGGAAAATGTCGTGAAAGGCTCGTAGATCGAGCGGGACAGGGTGACGGCGTAACGGCCCTTCTGGCCGCGCATCTCGGCGGCCTGCGCCATGGCGCCTTTCAGAAATTCCGGCAGGCCGGCAAGGTCGCCTTCGTCGAGGAACATTGCCCAGTCGCTCTCGTCGGCAAGCACGTTCTGGCCGAACTGCGCGCCGAGCGAGGCCAGTTGCTCGTTGATCGCCGCCAGCCGCTTCTTGCCTTCCGCATCGAGCTTCGCGCCGGCACGGACAAAGCCCCTCCACGTCTTTTCCAGAACCCGAAGCGTTTCGGCATCGAGACCAAGCGTCTCGCGGCGCTGATAGAGATCGTCGATGCGGGCAAACAGTTTTGCGTTCATCGAGATCGCCGAATAATGCCGCGCCATCTTCGGCGAGATGTCGCGTTCCAGCGCCTGGATGGTCGGGTTGGTGTGTGCGCCGGCCCGGCACCAGAAAATCGCCGAGACGCGGTCCAGCGCGTCGCCCGAAAGCTCCAGGGCGGCTAGCGTGTTTTCGATCGTCGGGGTTTCCGCATTATCGGCGATCACCGCGATCTCGGCCTCATGCGCCTTGAGCGCCGCATCGAAGACAGGCGCGAAATCGCCATCGCCGATGCGCGAGAAATCCGGCAGGCCGTGCTGCCCGTTCCACAGCGTCAGCGGATGACTTTTCAGATCGACAGCAGTCTCGGACGACATTGGCGGCTCTTTCTCCATGGACGGACATTCTCGGCGGGAGGCGCCGGCCGAAGCCGGCAACCCGTCTCGATGTAGGTCGGCAACACGCCCGGTGCAACTCTTGACGGCCGCCGACGGCTTTCATAAGCATGCATGATAATAAGGTAGGTTTATTATCCATGCCCTACAAGGTGAACCCCGACAGTTTCGGCTTCCTCGTCACCGACGTGGCGCGGCTGATTCGTGCCGAGATGGACAGGCGTATCGGCGAGGCCGGCCTGGGCCTAACCCCGAGCGAAGGCCGCACGCTTTCGCACGCAGCTCGCGCCGGTACCGTTCGCCAGAACGTACTGGCCGAACGCATGGGCGTGGAAGCGATGACGCTGAGCAGCTCGCTTGACCGCCTCGAAGCCCAGGGATTGATCGAGCGGCAGCCCGACCCGGACGACCGCCGCGCCAAGCTCGTTCACGTCACCGAGGCAGGCAGCGCGATGCTGGAGCGCATGGCACCGATCAGCCTGGCCCTGCGCGCCGATGCCTCGCAAGGCATTGTCGCCAAGGACTGGGACCGCTTGCTCGACATGCTCAAGACCGTGCGCGCCAGCCTCACGGCGGCAAAGTCCGCATCGAGCGCCAAGGAAAGTGGCAATTCATGAACATGCAGTCCTTCCCGACGCCGGCCGCCATAATGAGCGAGCGGCGGGTGGCCATGATCGGCGGGCTGCTGGCCGCGATCGGTCCGATTTCGATGGCGCTCTTCACGCCGGCCATGCCGGAGATCGTTCGCGCCTTCGGCACCACCGAGGCTGCCGTGAAGATGACGCTGTCGCTCTATTTCGGTGGGTTCGCCTTCGCCCAGCTCGTCTGCGGCCCGCTGTCGGATGCCTTCGGCCGCCGTCCAGTCACTGTGGGCTTCATGGCCATCTACCTTGCCGGCAGCATCTTTGCTCTGCTGTCCCCCACCATCGAGCTGCTGATCATGGCGCGCTTCCTGCAAGGCGTCGGCGCGGCGGTGGGCGTGGCGGTGTCACGGGCGCTGGTGCGCGACATCTTCACCCATGAGCGCTCGGCGCGGATCATGAACCTGATCGGCATCATCCTGGCGATAGGGCCGGCCTTCTCGCCCACGCTCGGCGGCTTCACGATGGAGCTTTTCGGCTGGCACGCCATCTTCCTGCTGATGGTCGGCATGGGCGCGCTGATCGTGCTCGTCACCTCCCTGGCCATGCGGGAGACGGTGGTGCGCGATGCCTCGCGGCTTCGCCCCAGGCAGTTGGCCGCGACCTACCGCACGATCGTCACCACGCCCTATTTCATGCTGTCGAGCCTAGCCGTAGCAGGGAGCGCCGGGGCGATCTACGCGCAGGCGTCGGTCCTGCCCTTCATCCTCATGGAGCGGGTCGGCCTGACGCCGACCCAGTTCGGCGCGGGCATGCTGATCCAGTCGCTCAGCTACATCCTTGGCTCCGTGGTGCTGCGCACCGTCATTGGTCGCTTCGGTGCCTTCCGCCTCGTGCCCGTCGGCCTTGCCTGCATCGGCATGGCCAGCCTGGTGCTCGCGCTAGGACTGAGGTTTCATGAGCCGACGTTCCTTGGCGTGATGGGCCCTGTGGGCATCTATGCGTTCGGCATCGCCTTCGTCACCCCGGCCATGAGCACTGCGGCGATGGCCCCATTCCCGAAGAGTGCCGGTGCGGCTTCCGCCATGATGGGCTTTCTGCAGATGGGCACCGGGTTGCTTGGCGGGGCGTGTGCTGCGCTGATCGGCGATCCGGTTACCGCCATGGCGACGATCATCCCGACCATGGGGCTTGTCGCCATCACGTCCTGGACCTTGTGGCGGCGGCTGCCGGAGCCGGCGATACTCGCCGCAAGCCGCGGTTGAAGCTCCCGGCCCCTCAGGCGAAGTCGGGACGCTCGAAGTCGCCGGTTTCCTTGTTCATGACCCAGAGCTCGCCGGTGGAAATGTCGAACCATGCTCCGTAGAGGGTGATCCGGCCCTTCTCCTCCAGGATGCGCACGCAAGGGAACGTCCTGAGATTGGCGAGGGAATAGCGGATCGAGATCCGCTCCAGCGATGTCTGGCGCTCGGCCGCCGTCATCAGGGTGTTGCCCGAGACGGCCTCCGCCGCCGGCGCCAGCAGGCTCATCCAGTGGCCGATGAAATCGCCCGGCGACAAGGGCGCGGCTTCCGTATCCAGCGCCGCCTTGATGCCGCCGCAGCGGCCATGGCCCATGACCACGATGTTCTTGACCTTGAGCGCTTGCACGGCGAACTCCAGAGCCGCCGAGGTCGAATGATATTGTCCATCCGGTGCATAGGGCGGCACGAGGTTGGCGACGTTGCGCAGCACGAACAGTTCGCCGGGTCCGGCGCCAAAAATGATCTCCGGCGCCGCCCGCGAGTCACAGCAGGCAATCACGAGGGTTTCCGGCGACTGCCCCTCTCGAGCAAGCTCGCGGTAACGATCCGTTTCCGCCTGGAAAGGGCCGTTCATGAAGTTGCGATAACCGGCGAGCAGCTTTTCGGGCAGATGGGTCATGGTGAACGGCAATAAAGCCAAAGCTGCCGCCGATCAACGTAAATGCAAAAGCACCCGTCGAGTCACGCCCAAATGGCAACCGGTAGGCCGTGATCGTCAGTGCCGGGCGGGTCGGGAAAGCAGATCGCCTCGCCTCGGGCGAAGCGCGCAGCCACCAGCATCACCGCCGCCGCGTCCAGAAAGTCGTCTTCGGCGGCGCCGCGCGGCGGCGCCCGGTCGAGAAAGCCGCGCGCCAGCCCGTGCCGGGCGAGCAGCGCCTTGCGCTCTTCCATGCCGGCAGCGTTGACGCGGCCCTTGATCTTCTTGGGCAGTTCCATGGCGCAGCGTCCGTTCAGCTGCCAGAACGCAACCTCCGGATGCGATTCGATCACCCGGCCGCGCAGTTCGGGCCGCTCGATCAGCAGCGCGTCCAGCTCCCGTATCTTCGAGAAAATGCCGAAGGCCTGGATGGAAACGCCGCGCGGCGGGCTGGACGTGGCGCGCGCCACCGCGCTCGCCTCCCGGTGGGCCGCATACCAGGCGTCCAGCGTGGTGAAGCCGTCGGTCCGGGCATAGAGCGCGGCCCGCGAGGGAATCGAAAAGACGCTCGATTGCCGTTGCCCCAGCAGCGGGCGGACCAGGGCCTCCGGCCCGCGGCCGCCGCGTGAGGAAACCGCCGGCAGGCCGATCGGCATGTCCACCGCAATCGCGGCATCGGCGGGCAGAGCGGCGAGCAGGCCGGCAAAGGTCGGAAACACCCTTGCCACTGCGTGTTCGCCCGAAGTCCGAGACACGGCGATCCAGCCGGCCTTGCAGCCGTCGACACCTGCAACGGGCCTTTGGATCGCCCCCTCGCTCACGCCCGCTTGTCTCGGCCCGGATGCAGAAGGCGGCGCAGATGCACCATCGCCATGGGATGCGACAGGCTTTGCGCATCCGTCTCCAGTTGCAGCTCGTCGCCGCCGCGCTTGGCGGTTCGCGCCAGGATTTCGAAGACCGACGCGGTGGTCGAGCGCAACGCCGCCTCCATCGACTGGCCGCCCAGAAGCCGCGCCAGGAAGACGGCGCCGGTCAGGTCGCCGAGCCCGTTCGGCGGGCGCTCGACAATGCGGTGCTCGGCGAGCAAGGCCGCAGTCGGCGTCACCAGAAGGTTGCCGGTGCTGCCGGCCATCATCGCGGGTGCCGAGGTCACCAGCATGTTGGCTGGCCCGGCATGCATGGCCGCGTCGATCACGGCGCGCGTATCGTCGAGCTTGGCGCCGGCGATCCATTCCAACTCGTAGCGGTTGGGCGTGGCAATGTCGGCAAGCGGCAGAAGCGTGTCGCGCAATGCGACGGCCAGCGCCTCCGGCACGTAGAGGCCGCCGAGATCGCCCATCACCGGATCGCAGACATAGAGCGCACGCGGATTTTTCGCCCGAACCGCCGAGACCAGCGAAGCCACGGCCGCCGCCTGCTCGGCATTGCCGAGATAGCCCGAGAGGATACCGGCCACCTCGCCCAGCCAGGGCGCATTCTCGAGGTCCTTCATCAGGGCGGCGAAGTCGTGCGGATCCGGCACGATGCGCGTCGCCCGGCCATGGCCGGGATGCCAGGGCAGGATGACGGTGGGCACCGCCCAGACCGGATAGCCCAGCGTCTCCAGCGCAAACACCGCCGCACGGTTGCCCACCGAGCCCCGCGCGACATGGCTGGAGATGACGATGACCGCGCGCGGCGCGTCGACAGTTTCGGAAGTCATGGGATCAGGCGCCCCGCAGCAAGAACATCACCAGCCAGACCAGAAGTCCGACGCAAATTGCCAGTCCGAGCACCCGGCCGATCCGCGTGCCCCAGTATTCGATGCGGTCTTCCCGATCGGCATCCGCACCCGAGAAGTGATCGCGCGCGCGCCTCGCGGTCCGCGACGCGACAGACGCGTCGCCGCTGCCGGCCTCGCGCGCGACGCGATCGAGTATGCGGCGCGATTCGACGGCATTGTCCCGGTCCCGCTGTGCCACCATCTCGACCTCTTTTCGGCGCGAATTCTATCGGCTCGACCCGAGCGATGACAATGCGCAAACGGCGTAAATCTCGGGCTTCGCAAGCACGCGACCGAATGGCCCCATTTCCTTGGCCCGCGACTGTGCTACTTTCCGGCTGTCCGGTCATGAACCAGGGGAAGCTCCATGTTCGCCCAGTGTCTTCCGCGTCCATCCATCCGCGCCCTTCCGGCCTTTCTCCTGATGGTCATCATCCTGCCGCTTCTGGCGGGCTGCGGCTACAACACCATTCCGACACAGGAGGAACGCGCCAAGGCGGCCTGGAGCGAAGTGCTGAACCAGTATCAGCGCCGCGCCGATCTGATCCCCAACCTGGTCGAAACCGTAAGGGGCTATGCCTCGCATGAAAAGGAAACCCTCGATTCGGTCGTCGAGGCCCGCGCCAAGGCCACCCAGACCACACTGCCGCCCGATGCGCTGAACGATCCGCAAAAGTTCAAGGCATTCCAGGACAGCCAGTCCGGCCTGACCAGCGCGCTGTCGCGCCTGCTCGCCATCACCGAGAACTATCCCGACCTGAAGGCCAACCAGAATTTCCTCGCCCTTCAGGCCCAGCTGGAAGGCACTGAAAACCGCATTGCCGTCGCCCGGCGCGACTACATCGAGGCGGTCAGGGTCTACAACACCACGCTGAAGACCTTCCCATCGATCCTGTGGGCGAAACTCTGGTTCACGGACGCCCAGCCTTTCCAGAACTTCACCGTACCGGAAGACAAGATCCAAGTGCCGAAGGTCAATTTCAACTAGCATGATCGCAAAAGCCGCCACCGATCGGCCAGGATTGCTCGACGCGCTGACAGCAGCGCGTAGGGCGTGGCGATGGCGCATGCTCATGCCGCTCCTCGGAATTCTGCTGGCGCTGTTCTTCTGCGCTTTCGCTCAAGCCGCCCAACTGCCGGCGCTCACCGGCCGTGTGGTCGACAATGCCGGCATGATGACGCCGGTCGATCGCGCCGCACTCGACCAGAAGCTCGCCGCCTTCGAGAAGAAATCTTCCGACCAGATCGTCGTCGCCACCATAGACAGCCTCGACGGCGAGGCGATCGAACCCTACGCCAACCGGCTGTTCCGCGCCTGGAAGCTCGGCCAGGCCAGCGAGAACAACGGCATCCTGCTCCTGGTGGCGAAGGATGACCGCAAGATGCGCATCGAGGTCGGCTACGGCCTCGAAGGCACGCTGACGGACCTGCATTCGAGGCTGATCATCGAGAACGACATGGTCCCTGCCTTTCGGGCTGGCGACTTTTCCGGGGGCATCACCAAGGCCGTCGACGACATCATAATGGTGCTGAACGGCAACGCGGCGGAACTGGAGGCGCGGGCCAAGCGCAACCAGAGCAGCGAATCGGAGCCGGTCGACTATATCGCCCTGCTGTTCCTCATGATCTGGGCCACGCTTTTCTTCGGCGGCTTCGCCACGGCTGTCCTGCCGCGCATGTTCGGTCGCAGGATCGCGCCGGGCCGCTATCATTGGCTCGGCATGGACTTCAATTACAACAACCGCTCGCGCGGTTCCGGCGGCGGCTGGATGGGCGGTGGCGGGTGGTCCGGCGGTGGTGGCGGCTGGTCTGGCGGTGGGGGTTTTTCCGGCGGAGGCGGTTCCTCCGGCGGCGGCGGATCTTCGGGGAGCTGGTGAATGGCGAAGCCTCCACACGGCATGAAGCCCGACGAGCATGAACGTATCGCCACCGCAATCCGCGAGGCCGAAAGCAAGACTTCAGGCGAAATCTACTGCGTCGTTGCCCGATCGAGCGGCAGCTACTTTTTTCCGGCGACCTGTTTCGTGCTGGGCGCGATCCTGCTTCTCAGCCTGCCTGTGGCGCTGGCCCTCGAATATTGGTGGATCAGCCTGCGCCTGCCCGTCTTCGTCGCCGCACAGCTTCTGGCCGCCCTCGCCGCGCTAGCCTTGATCTGGCGCGTGCCCGTGTCGCGCCTGTGGTTCGTGCCGCGCCGGCTGCGTTACCGCCGCGCGCACGACAACGCGCTCAAGCAGTTCATCGCCCGCAACGTCCACATCACCGCAAACCGCACCGGCGTGCTGATCTTCGTGTCGCTGGCCGAGCGCTACGCCTCGGTGGTCGCCGATAGCGGCATCAACCAGCATGTGCCGCAGCACGCATGGGATGGCGTGATTCGCGATCTCATCGCGCACGCCAGCCAGGACCGGCTAGTCGACGGCTTCGTCGTTGCGATCGGTTCGGTCGGCGAGCTTTTGGCCACGCATTTCCCGGCCAAACCGGACAACGTCAACGAGCTCGACGACCACGTCGTGGAGATCTGAGCGCCGGTCAAATGCTCGCGAGCTACCATCGACTGCTTGCCATGACCACGGCACGGAGTTTATGGTTAACCAACCATGAACACGCTGATCATCGACATACGCAAGGCTGAACCACGCGACGCGGAGCAGATCGCCGACGTGCATCATTTGGCCTGGCAGGGCGCCTATGCGGGCATCATTCCGCACCGGGCGCTGACGGCGATGATCAACCGCCGTGGCACCGCATGGTGGGCGAATGCGATTCGGCGTGCCGCGACAGTGCTGGTCGTAGAGATCGGCGGCACCATCGCCGGTTATGCGACGGTCGGGCGCAACCGCGCCCGCGAGCTGCCCCAGCAGGGCGAGATCTACGAGCTTTACCTGCGGCCCGAATATCAGGGCGTCGGACTTGGCAGCCGCCTCTTTGCCGCCGCGCGTGAAAAACTCGCCGCGCATGGGCTGAAGGGCCTCGTGGTCTGGGCCCTGGAGGAAAACGACAATGCGCTGGCCTTCTATGCCGGCGCCGGCGGTCGTGACGTCGCCGAAGGCGTGGAAGTCTTCGACCAGAAGGCGTTGCGCAAGATCGCCTTCGTCTGGGACTGACCTCACCGGACACATACGCAAAAACATGAGTGCCGCAACAGCGGGACAGCTTGCCGCTGTTGCGCAGAGCGCCTGCGGCCGCTATTTCGTGCGCCGAAAAGGAGACCACGCAGCCATGCGCATCGAAGCAATCCCCACCGGCAAGAATCCGCCGGAAGACGTCAACGTCATCATCGAGGTTCCCGTCGGCGGCGAGCCGATCAAGTACGAAATGGACAAGGACGCCGGCACGCTCTTCGTCGACCGCTTCCTGTACACGCCGATGCGTTACCCGGGCAATTACGGCTTCGTGCCGCATACCCTGTCGGGCGACGGCGATCCGATCGACGTTCTGGTCTGCAACACGCGCGCCCTGGTTCCCGGCTGCGTCATCAGCGTGCGCCCCATCGGCGTGCTGGTGATGGAAGACAATGCCGGCGAGGACGAGAAGGTGATTGCGGTGCCCTCGGCGCACATCACCCGCCGCTACGAAAACGTGACCGAGTACAACCAGCTGCCGGAAATCACCCTGCAGCAGGTCCAGCACTTCTTCGAGCACTACAAGGATCTCGAGCCCGGCAAGTGGGTCAAGATCGGCGGCTGGAAGGATTCGGCCCACGCCAAGAAGATGATCCTGGAAGCCGTCGAGCGCTACAACGCCCAGCAGGGCTGATCGTCCGGAGCGCTACGCCAATGGGAGGCCGCTTCACCTGAAGCGGCCTTTTTCTTGAGCCGGGTCGGCGTCAGCCCTGCCCGGTCAGTTTTTCAAGCTTTCCCGCCAGATCGGAGGCATCGCCCGCCAGGCGCACGGTCTTCAGCCGCGACGTGCCGCCGGCCACGACCGAGACGTCGCTGCGGGCCATTCCCAGAGATGATGCAAGCAGCTTTTCGAGCGCCGCGTTGGCGGCCCCCTTTTCGGGCACGGCCCGCACGCGGGCGGCAAGATGCGCCCGGCCATCCGCCGTGCTTTCAACGCCCTCGAGCGCATCCTTCGACGAGCGCGGCGTCAGCCGCACATGGACATCCAGCCCCTTGTCGTGCGCCCGGAAGAAGCCGGCCATCGCAATGGCCTGTCAGATGACCAGCTGCAGCACCGTGGTCAGCAGGAACTGCCGCAGGAAGAAGATGATCAGCAGAACGATGATCGGCGAAATGTCGATGCCGCCGAGATCGGGAAGTATGCGGCGAATGGGCCCTAGCACCGGCTCGGTGGCGCGGAACAGGAAATTGCCGATCGCGCCGACGAACTGGTTGCGCGAGTTGACGACATTGAAGGCGTAGAGCCATGAGAAGATGGCCGCGCCGATGATAATCCACCAGTAGATGTCCAGCGCCAGAACCAGGGTCTGAATGAGGGCAATCATGCCGTTCTCCGTTGAATTTGCGAGATGTAGCGGCTGCGCGTCGAAGCGACAAGCCCCGCGGCATGGGGGCATCAACTGTCCCTTGACAGGAAAAGGCCGCAACAATAAATACGGCCCATCCGCTGACTGGGGCTGTAGCTCAGCTGGGAGAGCGCGTCGTTCGCAATGACGAGGTCAGGAGTTCGATCCTCCTCAGCTCCACCAGCGGATCAACTTTCCTCATTTATCCCAATGAAATCAATGGTATAGGTCGGGTGCCGGTTTCCCTGCGTACCCAACCAAGTACCCAATCTGCGTACCCACGACAGAAAAAATGCGGGGGCAGACACGCGGTGGATTCCTTTCAGGCATTCCTCAGGATGCGGAGGACGCTTGACCGACTCGCCTACAGCGCCTCCGCCATGGAGGAGCTTGTGCCGCTCACCCATGCCACTCGTACCCGCGCAAAAATCTGCCGATTTGGGAAGCTTCCGAGCAGCGCAGTCAGTTGAGCCTATGCGTGATGGAGCCGATGTTGCAATCAGCCACTCCACATGAGGTGGAGCCTTCGGCAGGCCCAGTTGCTTGGATCTACCGCTTCACACGCAAAGTAAAATGCCTGCCCAAGCGAGCCTAGGCAGGCATTCATCAACGTCGTCGAAGAGTTCCTACTTCAAATAGCCTACATAGTAGATGCCGATCACGTGTTTGTCTGAATCCCTTATTGGATCGTATCCCGTCACGTAGGGTTTGCCGAGAATGTCGACCTCGCCATAGAAGGCTTCACCTTTCTTGATGGACTCGATCGCTTTTCCCTTTGGGTCCAGAATGGTCCCGATCGCCCGTGATCCGTCGTCCTTCTTTACGTTCGTGGCAACCCGGACATACTCATCACCACTCTTCACGAAGATCGTGGCGGTGCCGCCCGCTTCCTTCACGACATCGTCAACCAGAGTGAAGTTGTTGTTCATCTTGGTCGATCCAAAATAGATGGCGGGTACTTCCTTTCCGGCGACGGCATCAGTTCCCTCTATCTTCGGCGACCCAAGTTCGTTTGCCTTCGACTTCAAAAGATCCATCGCGGCAGTCACCTTCGAATCTTGCGCTACGGCGGTAATTGGTACAAGCGCGACGGCTCCGGTGAAGCATGTGGCCGTCAAGATGCTGATTGCAACTTGTTTCAGGCTCATGGGCTTTCTCCTCGTCAGCCCCCACCTCTCATGATACCAGCCCCTGCTTCTCCGCTCCAGCCTTCAGGGACTCCGCAGTTCACGGATCTATTCGAATGCATCGAGTGTCAGGGGGCCGCCGGACTTTCTGAGTTCCCAAACTGCACACCGACAACGGCAAAAAATGTGGGAGCGGACACGCGACCGATTTCCCTCACGCGCTCCTGAGGATGCGGAAGACACTTTGTTGATTTCCGCCAGGAACTGACCCGGGATTAGCGAATATTTCCATCGAGAAGTGACCCATGTTTGAACCTTGCCCCGCGTGTTTTCAGCGGGGGCTATGGAGTGATCGACATGGCGTTATT
>NZ_JBDZDS010000021.1:0-10296 GCF_040045035.1 Mesorhizobium sp. KR1-2
GAGACCAAAACCACGAAGGAGAAAAGCAGGACCTTGACCACCACCACCGAACCGAAACATACCTGAAAGGCGGGTCAATTCTCGGCGGAAATCCCGGGTCAGTTCCTGGCGGAAATCAACAACCGGCCAATCAATTTTGACACGCACCTTCGTTACGGCCGCTCAATTCGTGAGCCGCAGCACGCAATGCTTCACGGCGAGTTCCTGGTTGAGCGCGATGATTTCGCCCTTCACTTCCGCGATTTTCGCTTCCCGCTCGCTTGGAGAATTTATCATCGACTGCGTCAGCCCGGTGAGCGTGCCGCTGATCAAGTCCGCGCGAAACCGCTCGTTCTGGGCATCGCTGAGCAGGTCCCGAATCTGGATCTTTCGGTCGCGCTCGGTGAGGAGCGCCGGACAATCCAGATCAGCGAAGCGGCTGTCGTCCACCGTTTTCGCCTCGATTGCGCTCGGTGGTGTCGCGCACGCCGCCAACGCGCCGAGAGCCGCAAGAACTAGAAACTTCCACGTCATGGTCTGCATATCGCCCACATGCTTGTCGCGTGTGGCGATAATGCGCCTAGCTGCCATCGGCAACCGACAAGTCAGCGGGATGAAAGACAATTACGCCTCACCTTGTTGTGGCTGTAGGCGATCGCGGCTAGAGCCAGGCGGATAGCGCTCACGCTTTGGGGGAAATATGAAGATCATCCGAATTGGCTCACTGGCTGCAACAATTGCAGTCGGCCTCACTTCCTCCGCCCTCTCCTACATCGAGGGGGATGATTATGTCGCCGTCAGTTCGACAGCCGTCAGCGTGACAGGCGACATTCAGTTTGACGACTTCAGCATTACATTCGCGAACGGCAAGACCATGGAGTTCACCGATCTTGTCGCCGACCACTTCATTGTCGGGGACGAGACGGTGCCGGCGTCGGTCTACAGAGTTCGCAAGCCCGCCGACCCCGTGCTCGAAAACGGCAATCGGCTCTGCGGCTCAGGAAACGTTTCTTACATGGCGTCCTGGGATGGTGGCGGAGATTTCACGGTTCTGGCCGTGTTCACCGGGACCGAGGCACCGACAAGCGACGAGGAAATGTGCGCCTCCTATACCTACAGCTATTGATAGGACGCCTGGGGATGAGGGGCTGACGGCCGCGCAGGCCCGATTGGACAACTGCGTTTCGGCGGGGCCCCCTCGTGGACATCTGAACAAGGTCGCGAAGCCGATCTTTCGGCTCGCGCGCGCTACCGACTGCCTAGCGGGTGCAGTCAATCATCTGCGCGATCTTTGACAGGTTGAACGGCGAGCCACTGCCGCCGGCGGCATGAAGTTCCTCGCTTGCAGCATGGCCACACAGCCCTGCGCTTAGCACAAGGGGTGGAGAAATGCGATTTACGTTTCGTTTACCATGGCCTACACGGCGCCCCAGTTGGTAGGACTGTCTGTGAACTGAGTCGCCCCCCATGCAGAATAAGTCCATACGCTTTCGCGCCCGATCATTCGTCGCCTTCGCGCTCGTGCCAGAAGCGCCGCTGGAAGAGTGGCTGCAGGATCTCGACCGCTGGGTCGAGAATTCGCCCGGCTTCTTCAACGGCCGCCCCGTCGTGCTCGACCTCAAGGCGCTGAAGCCCGAGCCGGCCGAGATCGCCGATCTGGTTTCACAGCTCGCCGAGCGCGGGATCAGGGTCTACGCACTCGAATCCAAGGACATAGATGCCCTTGGCCCGGAGCTGCCCCCGCTGCTCAAGGGCGCCAAGGAAACGACGATCGAGGAAGCGCCCGAAGAGCAAGCTTCGCCGGTCGATTCGGAGGAAGCGAAGGCATCGAGCACGCTGATCGTCGAATCCCCGATCCGCTCGGGCCAGTCGATTCTCCATCCGCACGGGGACGTGATTGTCCTCGGCTCGGCCAGCTCCGGTTCCGAGATCCTCGCCGGCGGGTCCATCCACGTCTACGGCACTTTGCGCGGGCGGGCCTTCGCTGGCGCCTGGGGAGATCGCACCGCGCGCATCTTCTGCCGCAAGAACGAAGCGGAACTTCTGGCGGTGGACGGCTGGTATCGCACTGCAGAAGACATGGAACCCTCCACGCGCGGCAGGCCGGTACAGGCCTATCTGGACGAAGGCGTAATTCTGGTCGCGCCCCTCAAATGACAATTGGAGACAAGAACATGGGCAAGGTAGTGGTCGTCACATCTGGCAAGGGCGGCGTCGGGAAGACGACCTCGACCGCCGCCCTCGGAGCCGTTCTGGCCCAGTCCGGCAAGAAGGTGGTGCTCATCGACTTCGACGTCGGTCTACGTAACCTCGACCTGGTGATGGGGGCCGAGCGGCGCGTGGTGTTCGACCTCGTCAATGTGACGCAAGGGGTGGCCAAGCTTTCGCAGGCGCTGATCCGCGACAAGCGCGTGGAGTCGCTGTTCCTGCTGCCTGCGTCTCAGACGCGCGACAAGGATGCCCTCACGGAGGAAGGCGTGGCCAGTGTCGTCGGGATACTGCGCGAAAAATTCGACTACGTGTTGTGCGACAGCCCGGCGGGCATCGAGCGCGGCGCCCAGCTTGCCATGCGCTTCGCGGACGAGGCGGTCATCGTCACCAATCCTGAGGTGAGCTCCGTCCGCGATTCGGACCGCATCATCGGGCTGCTCGATTCCAAGACCTTGAAGGCAGAGCAGGGCGAGAGCGTCGCCAAGCACATCCTCGTCACCCGTTACGATCCGGCCCGCGCCGCGCGCGGCGAAATGCTTAGCATCGACGACGTGCTGGAAATCCTGTCCACGCCGCTGCTAGGCATCATTCCCGAGAGCCAGGGCGTGCTGCGCGCGTCCAATGTCGGCTCGCCGGTGACGCTCAACGAACCCACAAATGCCGCCGCTCGCGCCTATGCCGACGCCGCCAGGCGCCTGCAGGGCGAGGACGTGCCGATGGTCCTTCCCACCGAGAAGAAAGGTCTCCTTAACCGTCTTCTGGGAAGGAGAGTGGCATGAGCCTTTTCGATATCTTCAAACGTCGCGCCAGTGCGCCTGTGGCCCGCGAGCGCCTGCAGGTCCTGCTGGCCTATGAGCGCAACAACCGCAACCAGCCTGATCTCGTCGCCATACTGCGCGAGGAGATCATGGCGGTGATCGCCAAGCACGTCCAGGTCAACCAGGATGACGTGAAGATCACCATGGAACGCGGCAAGACGACGTCAACGCTGGAGATCGACATCCACATTCCTAACGCAGGCGCAGCCGCGTCGCCCGCGTTCTGACAGGCTGCCGCTGAAAGGCAGCTGCCCTTGGGTTCCACCTGGCGTCTTCGAAGTCTCGCTGCGCAGGCTCTCGCTGCAGCCGCCTTCCTAGCCTGAAGCGCCGTCGCGGCCCAGGTAGCCCCCGAACCAGTCTCGCGCTGCCTCGACCACGGCATCGAGCGCTCCGGGTTCGGAAAAGAGATGTGTTGCGCCCGGAATGATCACGAGTTGCTTGGGGCCGGCGAGCTGGGCCAATGCGGCCTGGTTCAGGCGGAGCACTTCGATATCGTTGCCGCCGACGATGAGGAGAGTCGGCGCTCCGACTTCTTCAAGCGCGGCATCTGCCAGATCGGGGCGTCCGCCCCGCGAAACGACGGCGGCGACCTGGTCGCCCAGCCGCGCTGCCGCAACAAGGGCCGCGGCTGCGCCAGTGCTCGACCCGAACAATCCTATCGGTAATCCCCTTGTTCTTGTCGTTGCGCCCGTCCATTCCACCGCGGCGGTCAGGCGTCTCGACAAAAGCGGAATGTCGAACACGTTGGCCCGATCCAACTCCTCGACCGGTGAGAGGAGGTCGAAAAGCAGCGTGCCAAGGCCGGCCTGGCCCAGGGCCTCCGCAACGTAGACATTGCGCGGGCTGAGCCTGCTCGAGCCGCTGCCATGTGCAAAGACGACGATCCCGAACGGGCTCGGAGGAAGGCGCAAGCAGCCCGGAAGATCCAGCGGCGTGATCGCCACATCGATGACCTCGGGGCCATGGGTTGAGTTGCCGCCGTCAGCATGTTTCATGACCGTTCCTCCTGTCTGCGGAAGGAACGGTTTCGAGGCTACTTTCGTTCATCGGGATTAAGCTGCCGAAACCGGGCGCCTGCCGCGGCCGGAGTGAGGGCAATACCCTGTGACGCCCAATCCGAGCGGTGAGCCCGCTTCCAATATGCACCGCAAGACAGTGCGCCTCTTCCTGTGCGGCGATGTCATGATCGGACGGGGCGTCGACCAGATCATGGCCCAACCGTGTGAACCGGCACTCCACGAAAGAGCCATTCATTCGGCGGTCGGGTATGTCGAGCTTGCCGAGAGGGCGCACGGTCCAATCCCGAGGCGTGTGGCGCCGTCTCATATCTGGGGCGCTGCCCTTGAAGAACTGCGCCAAAGCCGCCCGGACGCACGCATAGTCAACCTCGAGACGAGCATCACCCGTAGCGAAAGCTACGTCCGGAAAGGGATCAACTATCGGGTTAGCCCCGAGAACGCCGACTGTCTCGTGGCTGCGGGCATCGATTGCTGCACGCTTGCCAACAATCACGTCCTCGATTGGGGCGTCGCCGGGCTGCTGGACACTCTGACGGTGTTGGAGCAACTTCACATCAAATATGCGGGCGCAGGCCACGATCGCGGCGAGGCCTGCGCGCCGGCCGTGCTCGATCTGGCGCACAAGGGCCGTGTGCTTGTCTTTTCGTTCGCGTCGACCACGAGCGGTACGCCCTTCAGTTGGGCAGCCACATCAACAGCCCCGGGCGTGAATCTCCTGGCGGATCTTTCGGAGGCAAGCGCCGCCGTTGTCGCGGAGCAGATCGCCACCGCGCGCCAGCCGGGAGACGTGAGCGTCGCTTCCGTGCACTGGGGGCCGAACTGGGGCTACGAGATACCCGATGATGCGCGAAGCTTTGCCCACCAGCTAATCGAGAGGGCAGGCGTGTCAGTCGTCCACGGACATTCCTCGCACCACCCCAAGGCGATAGAGATTTACCGCAACCGGCTTATCCTCCATGGGTGCGGTGATTTCGTGAACGACTACGAAGGCATCGCCGGATACGAGGAATTCAGAGACGATCTGTCCCTGATGTATCTGGTCGACATAGACGCCAAGAGGGGGGATCTTGCGAAGCTTGAGATGGTTCCGCTGCGGATCCGGCGGTTTCGGCTCGGTCGCCCCTCAGCGAGGGAAAGCGCATGGACGTGCCGGACCCTTGATCGCGAAAGTCGGAAGCTCGGAACGCGCCTTGCCATGACGCCGGGCGGACGCCTCACCGTCTCCTTGGCGAAACGAGCCGACTGACAAGCCTAAGGAGTTGCCGGCATTTAGCGCTACCGTTTGGCTCCCGATCAAGGACGCGCGACCTGCGCCGGCAAGAGTCCGTCAGCTCCGGGTTCCGCGCGACGAGCAGTGTGCCGTTTGCGCAAGGCGACAGCCGATTGACGCACGACTTCCGAAATCTGCAAAAGCTGCTCTGCAAGGGGGCTTGCCTTGCGCCAGATCATGCCGACTGTTCGTGACGGCTGGGGACTGTTGAAGCGAGTGACGGACACGGACGCAGAGCGCGTCTCGACCGCCACGGCCATTTCCGGGATCAAGGTGACGCCGATGCCTGCGCTGACCATCTGGACCAGCGTGGACAAGGAACTGCCGTCCAGCAACTCACGCGGTCGCACCGGATGCATGTTGCAGAACGACAGGGCCTGCTCACGAAAACAATGCCCCTCCTCCAGAAGCAGCAGCCTCATCTCGCGAAGCATTTCGCGATTCGGCACCGGCTTTCCCTCGTCCTCGCCGGGCCGGACCAGAACGAAATCCTCCGCAAATAAGGCAACCTCGGTCAACGAGGGTTCGGAGACCGGCAGGGCAACGATGGCCGTGTCGAGCCGGCCGTCCGCCAGTTCCTGGATCAGCTTCTGCGTAAGCGTCTCGCGCACGTGGATGTCGAGCCCCTCATGCATGCGGCTGAGATTGCCGATTATGGTCGGCAGCAGGTAGGGCGCGATCGTCGGGATCACGCCTATCCGCAACCGCCCCACCAACCGGTTCCGCGAGGCGCGCGCCAGGTCTGCCAGTTCGTCGACCGAACGCAGGATGTCGCGGACGCGCAGGCCAAATTCTTCTCCGAAACTGGTCAGCCGAACCTGCCTGGCGCCTCTCTCGAAAAGCTCCGTGCCCAGCGATTCTTCCAATTCCCTGATCTGCACCGACATGGCGGGCTGAGAGATCGCGCAGGCATCCGCCGCGCGTCCGAAGTGGCCATGTCGTGCCAAGGCCTCGAAATAGCGAAGCTGCTTGAGTGTCAGATTCGTCATAACCTCACCTTATCGCTGCGATCAGCAAATCCAACTTAAATTAATCGCTGGATTTTGGTATAGGTCTTGAGGCGGATATGAGGAGGCGCGATGTCGTGGCTTCCTCACATCGCGCGGTGCTCGGGTCGCCAGTGTCCGGCTTGCACGGATGCTGGTTCCCCCAGGACCTGTATCGCTTCAGGGCGGCCTCTTTGCAGGAAAGCCCATAGCGACAGGGAGCTTCCACGTGTCTGGCACCTGGCCATCGCGTGGCCATGAAACGGATCGCCATCAAGGCCATTCATGGTCCTTGTCCACGAAGCAGTTCGATCAACAGCCACCACCGGAGAGAAAAATGGACGCAAAGACTGAAGAGAGCGCGGGCAAGTGCCCAGTTGCACACACGCCTGCTGCCAGAACCAATCGGGAGTGGTGGCCAAACCAGATTGACCTCGGGGTTCTTCACCAGCACTCCAACCTATCCGACCCGATGGGCGAGGCGTTCGATTACGCCAAGGAATTCCAGAGCCTCGACCTTGATGCGGTGGTCGCGGACCTCAAGGCCCTGATGACGGACTCGCAGGACTGGTGGCCGGCCGACTTCGGCCACTATGGGCCGCTGTTCATCCGCATGGCCTGGCACAGTGCCGGCACCTATCGTATCGGCGATGGTCGCGGCGGCGCCGGAGCCGGCCAGCAGCGTTTTGCCCCGCTCAACAGCTGGCCGGACAATGTGAACCTCGACAAGGCACGCCGGCTTCTGTGGCCGATCAAGCAGAAATACGGCCGCAAGATTTCCTGGGCCGACCTGATGATCCTGGCCGGCAACGTCGCCCTTGAATCCATGGGCTTCAAGACCTTCGGGTTCGCCGGCGGGCGCGAGGACGTCTGGGAGCCCGAGCAGGACATCTACTGGGGCTCGGAAGGCAAATGGCTCGCGGATGAGCGCTACAGCGGCGACCGCGACCTCGAAAACCCTCTCGCCGCCGTGCAGATGGGCCTGATCTACGTCAATCCCGAAGGGCCGAACGGCAACCCGGATCCGATTGCGGCGGCACGCGACATCCGCGAGACCTTCGCACGCATGGCGATGAACGACGAGGAAACCGTCGCGCTCATCGCCGGCGGCCACTCCTTCGGCAAGACCCACGGCGCCGGCGATGCGGCACTGGTGGGCCCGGAGCCGGAAGCCGCCGACATCGAGCACCAGGGCCTCGGCTGGAAGAGCAGCTTCGGCACCGGCAAGGGCGGTGACGCGATCGGCAGCGGCCTGGAAGTCACCTGGACCACGACGCCCACGAAGTGGAGCAACAACTTCCTCTGGAACCTGTTCGGTTACGAATGGGAACTGACCAAGAGCCCGGCCGGCGCGCATCAGTGGACGCCGAAGCATGGCATGGGCGCCAACACCATTCCGGACGCGCACGACCCGTCGAAGCGTCACGCCCCGACCATGCTGACCACCGACCTCTCGCTGCGCTTCGATCCAGCTTATGAGAAGATCGCCCGTCGCTTCCTGGAGAACCCCGACCAGTTCGCGGACGCCTTCGCCCGGGCCTGGTACAAGCTGACCCATCGCGACATGGGCCCGATCGCGCGTTACCTCGGCCCGCTTGTGCCCAAGGAAGAACTGATCTGGCAGGACCCGATCCCCGCGGTCGATCACGAACTGATCGGGGAAGGGGACATCGCAGCCCTGAAGGCCAAGATCCTCGCCTCCGGCCTGACCGTGTCGCAGCTGGTCTCGACTGCCTGGGCTTCTGCCTCGACGTTCCGCGGCTCCGACAAGCGCGGCGGCGCCAACGGCGCGCGCATCCGCCTCGAGCCGCAGAAGGACTGGGACGTCAACCAGCCGGCCGAACTGGCGAAAGTGCTCGAGAAGCTCGAAACGATCCAGAAGGAGTTCAATGCTTCGCAGTCCGGCAACAAGAAGGTGTCGCTTGCCGACTTGATCGTTCTGGGCGGTAGCGCGGCGATCGAGAAAGCTGCGAAGGATCCCGGACACGATGTGAAGGCTCCCTTCGCACCCGGCCGCATGGATGCCTCGCAGGAGCAGACCGACGTCGCATCCTTCGCCCCGCTCGAGCCGGCCGCCGACGGTTTCCGCAACTATGGCAGCGGCAGGCAGCGCCTGGCGCCCGTGGAGGCACTAGTCGACCGGGCACAACTGCTGACGCTGACCGCACCCGAGATGACGGTGCTCATCGGCGGTCTGCGCGTGCTCGGCGCAAATGTCGGCGGCTCAGCGCACGGCGTCTTCACCGCGCGGCCCGGAACGCTGACCAACGACTTCTTCGTGAACCTGCTCGACATGGGCACGGAGTGGAAGGCGGTTTCGGACGCCAAGGATGTGTTCGAGGGGCGCGACCGCAAGACCGGCGAGGTCAAGTGGACCGGCACCCGCGTCGACCTGATCTTCGGCTCGCACTCGCAGCTTCGCGCTCTCGCGGAAGTCTACGGTTCCTCTGACGCGAAGGAGAAGTTCGTGGAGGACTTCGTGTCGGCGTGGACCAAGGTCATGAACGCCGACCGCTTCGATCTTGCCTGATCTCGGTGCAAAGCATGCGGGCGCTGCCGGAGCACGGCTGCGCCCGAGCATGCGCTATCACGGGCGCATCGCCGTGGCCTCGCGCCACGGCGTGTCAGCAGCTGAGACATTGGAAAGGGACGGTATTTTAGACCCGATTGGAACGCCGTCCTATCCAGCTTAAACTCGTAGAGGAATATGTTCTGGGCCCGCACGCGAGGAACGGGATTCAGCACCGATATTGGCCGCCCGATGCCACTGTCCGATCATTTCCACGATGAAGTCACCCGGCCGATTGATGGTACTCTTGCCGGACTCGGGGATCGAGCACCGGCACATAGCGCGAGAACGTATCGACGACCGTCCGGACGCGGATTTTCTTGCCCGTCGCCAACTGGTCGTGGACGAAGTCCATCCCCCAGGTCTCGTTGGGCCGCGTGGCTTCGCAACGGTCCTCCCGCAACTTCGCCTTGACCTGCCGCTTCGGCGTCTTGTTCCTGAGCTCGTGAGGTCGCAGGTGCCTCCTGAGATGTTGCGGGTCCCCCAGGACCCGGCCGATAGCGTTATGTTTGTGACTGCCGAGAATAACGTCGGATGGCGGGACCTGGGTCGGGGGTTTTCAGAAGAACTCGACGGCGCCGGTGTCGGCTTGCGGCGGCAGGCGGGCGGGCGGCGGGGTGGCGCCGGCGTCGGCGCCGGCGAGCAGGGCCTGGCGGCCGCGGCCGGAGGCGGGCCAGTATTCGATGCGGCGGCCGCGGTCGCCGCCGAGGTCGCCGCCGACGACGGCGATGCCCTCGGTGCGCAGGAAGTCTTGCGCGAACTGGGCGTTGAGGGCGCCGATGTCGGACAGGCCCTCGACGGTGCGGGCGCCGCCGAACAGCTTGGCCTCGAGGCGGTGGCGCTGGGCGCCGCGGGCGAGCAGCGCGTTGATCAGCAGCTCCATCAGGTGGACGCCGTAGCGCTCGGCGTCGTGGCGCGGGCGGCCGGCGTCGCCGGGCAGCAGGAAGTGGTTCATGCCGCCGGCGCGCACCAGCGGGTCGCGGATGCAGGCGGCGACGCAGGAGCCGAGGATGGTGGTGAGCACGACGCCCTCGTCGGCGACGACATGGTACTCGCCGCGCAGCACGGTGTGGCGGGCGGGTTTGGCGGTCACGTCAGCGCCCCGACGATGGCCTCGATGGCGTGCTTGAGCTGGGCGGTGGTGAACGGCTTGGTCAGGTAGTTGTTGACGCCGAGCGCGGCGGCGCGCTCGACCAAAGCGCGGTCGCTCTTGCCGGTGAGGATGATGAACGGGGTGTTGCGCAGCGGCCCGTAGGAGCGGATCGCCTTGAGCAGGCCGAGCCCGTCGAGCTTGGGCATGTTGAAGTCGGAGATGATCAGATGGCAGGGCTTGTCCATCATCATGCGCAGCGCCTCCTCGCCGTCGCGGGCGAGCGCGATCTGGCGGATGCCCATGTCCTGCAGCGCCTCGGTGATGAGCAGGCGGCTGGTGGTGGTGTCGTCG
>NZ_JBDZDS010000022.1:0-10267 GCF_040045035.1 Mesorhizobium sp. KR1-2
TCCAGTTCGTCACCTTGAACTGCATCTTGCCGATACGATGACGGTGGGCAGCATTGTGTTTGAAAGGCATAGCGGTGACTGGGCGATTGTTTCGATCGCCGCTCTATACAGCGTAACTGTTAAATGATCGGTGCACCAATGCCCCGTCGATTCTGAGATTTGAGAATCTTGCGCCTGGCCACTGCTCAACTCCGCACACAACACCAACTGCCGTTGAATGTTGCCGAGCAGACGGGATGTGGAAACATCGGCTGTCGTGCCGCCACAGTTTTCCACTGGGGTCAGACGCTGCGCGCCGAAAATCCGGAGACACAAGCAAACGCCGTTCTTGCTTCGTTCAACGTTAGCGTACGATTTTGAACAGTTCTTGTTCCGGCCCCAAAACCGAGCATTGGGCTAACGAATAATCAACCATGCGACTCCAGCTCTGGTGGAGGAGCCGCCGGGTCAGGCCAACCGCGGCTGCGGTTTACCCTTTTTAATATTCGGGAAAGGTGGGGTTAAGCGGGAAGGGCTTTGGTTGCGCGGAGAACGGAACTTTTCCATGCGCAGCAGCATCCCATTTGGCTCCAAGAGTCGTTTCCAAGACGGTAGTGGACCCTCGCTGCGTGGAGCGCACGGGGCATTCCAACGGCGCTGGCCCGGCATTGCCGCATGCATCTCAGCGCATGCGGCATCGAACTCAGGCCGAGACCGCAGTCTTGCAGGGATCGCCATGGCGCCGAATGATGTCGTGACGCCGACGCCAGCCAAATCATGAGAAAAACCATGGCCACGAAAGAAACGGCGGGATCGCTCGCCGATCTCCCACCACCACTGACGATCCGCCACGCAGACGCTCTGCGGGAGGTAATCCTTGCCGCTTTCGAGACGCGGTCGGAGGTCGTGCTCAACGTGCCGGCAGACGCCGCCGTCGATCTGAGCTTCGTTCAGCTCGTGGAATCTGCCCGCATTCATGCGGGGCGCAACGGGCGCTCGATTTCCCTCGCAACGCCGGCTGAAGGCGCTCTCCTGGAGGTCCTGCAGGCGGCGGGCTTCCTCAAGACACACGAAACAACATCCTTCTGGCTTCATCGTGGAGACTGCCAATGACCGCCCGGATTTTGACCGTTGATGATTCAGCCAGCGTCCGGATGACCACCAAGATCGCGCTGACGAACGCGGGCTACAACGTCACAGAGGCCGTTGATGGAGCCGACGGGCTCAGTAAGGCCAAGAGCGACTCTTTCGACCTCGTCGTTACCGACCTCAACATGCCGAACATGAACGGGCTGGAGATGATCGAGGAGCTGCGCAAGTCGCCGGCTCATACCGGACTTCCCATCATCTTCCTGACCACGGAATCGGACGGAGGGCTCAAGACCCGCGCCAAGGCTGCCGGTGCAACTGGCTGGATGACCAAGCCCTTCGACCCGGAACAGCTGGTAAAGATCGTTCGCAAGGTGCTCGGCAAATGAGCACCATGGATCCCATTCAGGTCTTCCGCGTGGAAGCTGCGGAACTTCTGGAGCAGATCGAGACGGGGCTACTCGACCTGCTGCACGATCTCCGAGACAAAGCTCAGATCGACGCTGTCTTCCGCGGCCTGCATACGCTGAAAGGCTCCGGCGCCATGTTCGGCTTCGACGCGCTGGCAGCCTTCACCCATCACTGCGAGACGGCGTTCGACCGGGTCAGGAAGGGGGAGGTCGAAGCGACCAGCCAGTTGGTCTCCGCGGTTCTGGATGCCCGCGACCACATGCAGGCGCTCATCGATCAGCCGGACGGAAACCATGGAGAAACCGGCGAGCAGTTGCTGGCGAAGTTGAACATGGCTGTCGGCGGAACGTCGTCGGCAACGCCCGAGGCAGCGGTTCCGTCGCAGGCCGCGGAAGAAAACCAGCACAGCGCCGGGAAGAAAGGGTACCGCCTTGTATTCCGCCTGCCGGTCAATTCGATGGCCAACGGCACCAATCCGATCGGCCTCCTGAACGAGTTGCGAGAGCTCGGCGATTGCGAAATTACAGCCGACACCTCGTTTCTGCCGCCACTCAATCAGCTGAACGCAAGGGACCTTCATATCGGCTGGGTGGTGGACCTCACTACAAGTCAGCCACGCCAGGCCATCGACGATGTCTTTATCTTCGTGATGGACGACATGGAGCTCGAGATCGTCGAAGTCGAGGCTCCCGAAACGGCCGCCCCTGACGTTCAAGAGCCGGCGACGGCATCCGGTACGCCGGCCGGGACAGGCACGCCCGCCAAGGCTGGAGAGGCCGCCAAGGCGGCGGAGAACGTGCGTGTTCCCGCCGAACGGCTGGACGAGCTGATGGATCGCGTCGGCGAGCTGGTGATCGCCCAATCGCGTCTCTCCCAGCTTGCGGACAGGTCTGTGGACATTCCGCTCAGATCGGTTTCAGAAGACATCGAACGTCTGTCGAAAGAGCTGCGCGACACCATGATGATGCTCCGCATGGTTCCCATAGGGCAGCTCTTCGGGCGGTTTCGCCGCCTCGTCCACGATCTGTCCCGGGAAACCGGCAAGGTGATCGACCTGGTAACCGAGGGCGAAACGACCGAGGTCGACAAGACCGTTATCGAGCGGTTGGGCGACCCACTTGTCCATCTCGTAAGGAACTCCATCGATCACGGCCTTCAATCGCCGGCGGAGCGCCGAGCCTTGGGCAAACCGGAGGCCGGTAAGGTAACCCTGTCGGCGAGGCAGGCCGGCGGCGAGGTGATCATTACCGTCAAGGATGACGGCCGCGGCATCAACCGCGAGAAGGTCCGTGCCAAGGCGGAGGCCTCCGGCCTCGTCCAGCCGGGGGAATTGCTTGCCGACCAGGAACTGCTTCAACTGATTTTCCATCCCGGCTTCTCCACCGCCGCGAAGATCACCAACCTGTCCGGTCGCGGCGTCGGCATGGATGTCGTCAAGAAATCCGTCGAGGCCCTGCGCGGCATAATCGACATCGTGAGCGAAAATGGCGTCGGCTCGACCATATCGCTGCGGATTCCGCTGACATTGGCCATCATCGACGGACTTCTCGTTCGCGTGGGCACCGGCCGCTACGTGATCCCGCTGTCTTCGGTCGAGGAATGCCTCGAACTGTCGCTGGAGGAAGATTTTCGTTCCCGCGGCCGGAGCTTCATCTCGCTGCGCGACAGCCTCGTTCCCTTCATTCGGCTCCGGGAGCTTTTCTCCACTAGAACCGAGCCCGAACTGCACCAGAAGGTGGTGGTCGTCTCCACGGGAGCGGAACGCGTCGGCCTCGTGGTGGATCAGATCATCGGTGACCACCAGACCGTCATCAAGTCGATGTCGAAGCTCCACCATGCCGTCGCCAGCTTTTCCGGCGCGACCATCCTCGGTGACGGCAACGTCGCCCTGATCATGGACGTCGGCCATCTGGTGTCGCTCGGCCAACAAGAGGAGGCGCGTCTGCGCGCCGCAGGATGATGCAACTTGCTAAGAAACCAAAGTTCGACAGCCGCTGGCAAGAGCAGGACCTTCTCGAGGTCCTGACCTTCGACCTCAATGGCGAGACCTTCGCACTCGAGGCCAGCGTCGTGCAGGAAATACTGGACCTCGTTCCGGAGACCCTGGTCCCGGGTGCGCCGCGCTTTGTCGGCAAGGTGATCAACTTCCGGGGTCGGGTGATACCGCTTGCCGACGTCCGCCTGCCCTTCGGCATGGAGCCGCGGGAGCCGACGATCGACAGCCGGATCATCGTCATCTCGCTCGATCTCGGCGGCGAAGCGGTTCTGGTCGGCCTCCTAACCGACAAGGTCAACGAGGTGACCACCCTGCCACGGACGGCCTGCGAGCCGCCGCCGCGCGTCGGGATGCGCTGGCGGTCGGACTACATCCATTGCCTCGTCAAGCGGGAAGGAGAGTTCATCATCTTCCCGGATCTCGAAGCCATCTTCTCCTTCCGGAAACAGGCCTAAAACCCCCGGTTCAGCGAAAAGGACTTTCGATTATGCGATTTACGATCAAGCTTAAACTGGCGATTGCCTTCAGCTTCGTCATCCTGCTGCTGCTCTGTACCGCTGGGTACGGCATTCTGAGCCTCGGCACCCTCAACGACAATCTCGAACAGGTTCTGCAGGGTCCGGTCGCGCGGCTGAAGATGGCAGAGCAGATCAACGTCCAGCAGTTGCAGGCGATCCGTCAGCAGAAGAACCTGCTTGCCGCCGATACCGAGAAAGAAGCCGAAGGCGCCCGCACCAAGGGCGACGCCGCCCGCAAGGTCTTCGACAGTATGCTTGCGGAAGCCGAAGCCAAGGCGACCGAACAGGGCAAGGCGCGCTGGGCCATATTGCGCGCTCTCGCCGTGCAGTCGGATGAAGCCGAACAGCAGATCCGCAATTTCCTCGCCGCCGGCAATACTCTTGCGGCCCAGAACGTCTCGATCACGACAGCGCGGGCCAACGCCAATGAAATGGATGCGATCCTCGGCGAAATCGTCGAACTCGAGGAAAGCCGACTGCAGGACGCCAGCACCGCAGCAATGCAACTCTATGATACGACCCGCATGATGATGACGGCTGCCGCCGCTTTCGCCGTGCTGATCGCGATCGCCGCCGCCATCTGGATCTCGCTCACCATCAGCAAAGGCCTGCGCCGCGCGACCACGGCCGTTGCCGATGTCGCCGAGGGCGATCTCACCAAGATGGCCGAAATCACCAATCAGGACGAAATCGGCGCGCTGCTCGGCAATGTCAATGTGATGATCGAGCGTCTGCGCGGCGTGGTCGGCGATGCACTGACGGCTTCCAGCAACGTTTCGGCCGGCAGCCAGCAACTCTCTTCTGCATCCGAGCAGGTCAGCCAGGGCGCAACCGAGCAGGCCTCCGCAGCCGAGGAAGCCTCCGCGTCGATGGAACAGATGGCGGCCAACATCAAGCAGAACGCCGACAATGCCGCACAGACCGAGAAGATCGCGCGTCAGTCTTCCAAGGACGCCGAAGCCTCCGGTGAAGCCGTGAGCCGTGCTGTCCAGGCCATGCGGACGATTGCCGAGAAGATCTCCATCGTGCAGGAGATCGCGCGCCAGACCGACCTTCTCGCCCTCAATGCCGCCGTCGAGGCCGCACGCGCCGGCGAGCATGGCAAGGGCTTTGCAGTTGTCGCCTCGGAAGTGCGGAAGCTTGCCGAACGCAGCCAGTCGGCCGCCGCCGAGATCAGCGCCATGTCCGGCGATACGGTCAAGGCTGCCGCCGACGCCGGCGAAATGCTGGGCAGGCTTGTCCCGGATATCCGCAAGACCGCCGAACTCGTTTCGGAAATCACCGCCGCCTGCCGTGAGCAGGACATCGGCGCCAGCCAGATCAACGAGGCGATCCAGCAGCTCGACCAAGTGACGCAGCAGAATGCAGGCGCGTCCGAGGAGATGTCGGCTACGTCCGAAGAGCTCGCCGCCCAGGCCGAAGAACTGCAAGCGTCGATCGCCTTCTTCCGGGTGAACGGCAACGGAACCGCCGCATTTCAGGCAGCCGAGCCTGCCACCAATGTGACGCGCATCGCTCCGTCCGCCAAGGCCGCTCCTCAGCCGCGTCCGACTGCAAACGCCGTCGCTGCCCAGCAGGCACGGGCCAAGGGCTTTGCACTCGACCTGTCCATGGGTGGACCCGATCGCGAGGACCGCGAGTTCCGGGAGAGCGCTTGATGGCTGGGAATTCGTTTGAAGGCCAGTTCGTGACGTTCAGTCTCGACAGACAGGTCTTCGCAGTCCCCGTCGATGTGGTCCGGGAGATCCTGGACCACGACGAACCTTCGCGCATACCGCATGGGCCCAGCTTCCTGCTGGGGCTGAAGGATGTGCGCGGGCAGGGCGTGCCGGTCATCGACCTCAGGCTCAAGCTCGGCATGTCGAAGACGGTCAAGACGCAGGATACCCGTATCCTCGTCCTCGACGTCCCGCTCGCCGAACGGACGCTGCCGCTGGGCCTCGTCGCCGACAAGGTTTTCGAAGTGACGTCTTTCCCGCTTGACCAGGTCGAGCCCGCGCCTGAGATCGGCGTCAAATGGCCGTCGGAATACATTGCCGGCGTCGTTCGCCGGGAGGACGGCTTCGTCGTGATCGTCGATCTGGCGCGCCTCTTTGCCGAATCCGAGCGCCGGGAGGTGACCGACGCCCTGCCGGCGAGTATGGTCGCGTGAGTGCGGACATGACGGCACGCTCAGCAAGGACTGAGGTGGTCGATGACCGCCTCAGCGAGCGCAACTTCCTCTTGCTCGCTGACTTCATCGGTGACTACAGCGGCATCAAGATGCCGCTGAGCAAGATCACGATGCTCGAGGGGCGCCTCAGACGGCGCCTCCGGGCCACCGGCATGAACAGTTTCGACGACTATTGCAGCTACCTCTTTGGAGAAGGGATGCAGTCCGAGACGATCCATTTCATCGATATTGTCACCACCAACAAGACGGACTTCTTCCGCGAACCAAAGCATTTCGATGTTCTGGCGGAGACGGTACTTCCGGATCTGGCTGGACAGGGACATCGGGAAATTCGCGCCTGGAGTTCCGCCTGCTCTACCGGTGCCGAGCCTTATACCATGGCAATGATCTTGGCCGAATCCGTCGAGAAGCAGGAGATCGGCAATTTCACGATCCTTGCCACGGATCTCAGTACCGACGTGCTGGAAAAGGCCAAGCGCGCAGTCTACGACGCCGAAATTCTGCGGCCAGTGCCGACGGAGATGAGGCGCAAATACTTGATGCAGCCCATTAACCCTCAACGGCAGGCGCTTCGCGTCAGCCCGAGGCTACGCTCACGCGTGGGGTTCGCACGCCTCAACCTGATGGATCCGGCCTACCGCCTTGGCGACCCGATGCACATCATCTTCTGCCGCAACGTGTTGATCTATTTCGACAAGCCTACGCAGAAGATGGTGCTTCACCGGCTTTGCGACTGCCTGATGCCGGGCGGCTATCTCTTCATCGGCCATTCCGAGTCGATCACGGGCCTCGACCTGCCGGTCCGGCAGGTGGCCAATACCGTCTTCAAGAAGCTCTAGGGGCACTCATATGGGCAAGAAGATCCGGGTCCTTGTCATCGATGATTCTGCCAGTGTCCGGCAGATGCTGAGCGCGGTTCTTCAGGCCGATCCGGAGATCGAAGTGATCGGGGCCGCTCCCGACCCTTATGTCGCTGCCAAGCGCATCCAGGAGGAGATCCCGGATGTCATAACGCTCGACGTGGAAATGCCGCGCATGGACGGGATCACCTTCCTGCGCAAGCTGATGGCTCAGCGCCCGATCCCCGTCGTGATGTGCTCGTCGCTGACCGAAGAGGGGTCGGAAACCTTGATGCAGGCTCTCGAAGCCGGTGCCGTCGACGTCATCTTGAAACCGAAGATCGGGGTTGCCGATCATCTGGCGGAATCGGCCGCGCGCATCTGTCAGGTGGTCAAGGCTGCCGCTCACGCCCGCATGCTGGGAAGGCCGAGGGCGCGCACCGGTTCGGCCAGCGGCACGCAGGCCAAGCTGACGGCCGATGCCGTGCTGCCGCCGCCAATCACCCGGGCCATGGCGCGTACGACGGAGGCTGTCGTCTGCATTGGCGCTTCGACCGGCGGGACGGAAGCCCTGCGCGAAATGCTCATGGCCCTGCCCGCGAACGCGCCAGGCATCGTCATCGTCCAGCACATGCCTGAAAAGTTCACGGCAGCCTTTGCACGCCGGCTGAACGGGCTATGCGAAGTGGCCGTGAAAGAGGCAGAGGATGGCGATCCCGTGCTGCGTGGGCACGTGCTGATCGCTCCTGGCGATCGACATATGCTACTGGAGCGCTGTGGCGCGCGCTATCACGTTTCGATCCGCAACGGGCCTCTCGTCTCGCGCCACCGGCCCTCGGTCGACGTCCTCTTTCGTTCGGCCGCGAATTCCGCCGGTTCCAACGCCATCGGCGTCATCATGACCGGCATGGGCGACGACGGCGCCCGCGGCATGGATGAGCTTCACCAGACGGGCGCATTTACCGTTGCCCAGGATGAAGCGACCTCCATCGTATTTGGAATGCCCAAGGAAGCCATCGCGCGCGGCTGCGTTGACCGCATAGTGCCCCTCGGCCAGATCGCCGCCGAGATCATGGCGACCGACAGGAAAAGGTAACTAGAACAATGAATGCAGTCGCCCATGCCTCCGAGATCGTCTCCGGCGGCGAAACCCGCCAGCTTCTCGAGGACGGGCTGGCCACGGCCCACAGGCGCATCGAGGACCGGTTCACCCAGGGTGCCGTCGCTCTGACGTCGATCATGGACGTGCTCGCGCAATTGATCGGCTCCATGGACAGGCTGACTGGCGCCCTCGATGGCGAGACGGCGTCCGCCGTCATGGCGAGCATCCAGAAGACGGTGACGGACCTTGCCGGCCTGCCGGAAATGGAGAGCTCCCGCGGAGAGCGTTTCGGCGATATCGCTGCCTTGTGCCAGCGTCTTCAAGGTGAAGTGGAAGCGATGCGGGAAATCATGCGCTATTTGCGCACGTTTGCGGTGACGATGAAGATCACCGGCGCTCATTTATTTGAGTTCTCCAGTTTCGCCGAGGAAATCCGCGAGCGGATTCAGCAAGGCGCCGAGGAGGTCGAAAGCTTTGGGCAGCAATTGCAGGAGATGCAGGATCAGATCGTAAGGGCCCGTGCGATCTCGGCCGGCATGGTTGCCGAATATTCCAGCGCCGTGCCTGGCATCGTTGAAGAACTGCACCGCAACATCGGCAAGATCGGGCAGGAGCACCAAGCCATGGCCCTGCTGGCTGCTGAAGTGAAGCAACAGGCCAAGGGCGTTCAGGGAAAGATCGCAACCGTTCTTTCGAACCTGCAGATCGGCGACATCACACGCCAGCGCATCGAGCACATCAGAAGTGCTTTCGACATTCTGGAAGCCTTCATCGCCGAAACGTCCGAGCTCGATCCTGCCGAGGGGGCGCAGATGCGCCTGCGCGTCGCGCGGCTGGCCGCCGCACAGATGGACCAAACGCTGCAGGACTTTCTGGGAGGATGCGCGGATGTACTGCGTGTCATGTCCAGTTTCGCCACTGATGCGCAGGGTGTCCTTGAGATCAGGGACAAGATCGTTGGACTGCCCGGCGCGAAGGGCGCCATCTCGCTGCGGGCGCTCGAGGAAAGTGTCGCTGGTGCTCATGCCTTGGTCTCGAAGGTGGAGGCATCCGGGGCGGACGCCGATCGCACCGCGACATCCGTGGTCATGACGGCCCAGGCGCTTCTGGAGGGTATCCGCATCATTCAGCAGATCGAGATCGACATCCACCATATGGCGCTGAACTCCACCCTTCGCTGCCACAAGCTAGGCGAGGCTGGTCGATCCGTCGACGTGGTCAGCGCCGAGCTTCGCACCTTCGCCGCGCATCTCGAGCAGCCGGCCGGGAAGATCGTTTCAACGCTGCATGAGCTCGAGCAGATCTCCCAGGGGTTCGGCGGCGACGTCGTCGCCGACGGAGACCGGATCAGCGTGCCGCTGGCGGATGCGCTGGGCGCCATCCGGAGCATCTGCACGCAAGTGGATGAGGGCCTGCGCGATTTTGCTGCCGATGGACAGAACGTCTTCTCCACAATCAGCGGGGCGATCAGCACGCTCGACTTTGAAAGCGAGCTGGGGGAGGCGCTGCGGGAATGCCTGGCCTTGGCATCCCAGATCGCCATCGGCCAGTTGAAGGACGACGATAACTATCCGGACGCGATCGCAGAGTTAGGTGAGAGAATCTTCGGCATCTATTCCATGGCCCAGGAGCGGGATATCCACAGGACGCTTTTCCCGTCACCTCCCGAACAGGCCTCTGTCGGCTCGTCAGAGGAAGCGCCGGAGGAGGAAGACGACCTGGACGCCTTGCTTTTCTAGGAACGCGGGCTTGAGCGTGGATCACCCGAATCCACGCGGCGCCGCCGCCACGGGATGCGCTCAAGACTTGCCCGCTCTAGGCGATGTCACGTTGTCTGCATATAAACGTGTTGAGACCTGCGGCCACTGATGTCAGTTGATCACGGTCACGGCTTTCCATTCCGCCATGGCCTGCAGGCGATGAATATGTGTGGCGAGGGCGAAACGTTTTGAGCGAGGTGGAACAAAGAGATTGCGCAGCGCCGAGAAGATCGAAACGAAGCGTTGCATTGCTCCTGGGCATTGGTGCACCGATCATTTAACAGTTGCGCTGTATAGAGCGGCGATCGAAACAATCGCCCAGTCACCGCTATGCCTTTCAAACACAATGCTGCCCACCGTCATCGTATCGGCAAGATGCAGTTCAAGGTGACGAACTGGG
>NZ_JBDZDS010000023.1:0-7041 GCF_040045035.1 Mesorhizobium sp. KR1-2
TGAGACCAAAACCACGAAGGAGAAAAGCAGGACCTTGACCACCACCACCGAACCGAAACATACCTGAAAGGCGGGTCAATTCTCGGCGGAAATCCCGGGTCAGTTCCTGGCGGAAATCAACACGCCAAGAGCGAAGAGTGCCGCATAGGCACCACCGAATATCAGGTAAGTAAGCCAGGCTCGGTTCGCGATGAATAGTCTTCTTATCTTGACGTCGACTTCACCGGCACTGAGCATGATCCACCATCCGAGGGGCTATGCATTCCAGGTATCGTTGGGCCAACTGCAAAATAACCACCAATGCCCTCTACCGACAAGCGGAACACCACATTGCCGGCGACCGAAAGCCGGGCAATATCGCAAGCTCTGCCGCGACCTTCGCAGGTGCAGCCCGCCTGGCGTCGGGTAGTTGGCGCTACTTCAGGACGAGGGACTGTCCATGGCCGCCAGTGGAGATCAGGACGCGCATCGAGAAGGTAGGGAGGTCGTCCGTTAGACATTGCCGCCTGCGAGGTACCAGACCATTCCCGCGATCGAACAGGCCAAGAGCGTCGGGATCATTCTCGCGCCGAATCTCAACGTGGCGATGGCGGCGGCGAGGGTCAGCACGATGGCCGGAACATTCGCTGTCTGCCAGACGGGTACGTCGACGAGAACGCCGTAGCCAAGCCATGGGCTCAGTTGCCCGAACAGCGTGTGCAGTGCGAACCATGTGGCCAGGTTCATGACCACGCCGACGACCGCGGCGGTTATCGCCGACATCGCTCCGGTCAGCGCCGCATTACCCCGCAGAACCTCGATGTACGGCGCGCCCAGGAATATCCACAGGAAGCATGGCACGAAGGTAACCCAAGTGGTCAGCATCGCTCCCAGAGTCCCAGCCACCATCGGATTGAGGGGGCCTGGATCGCGAAACGCGCCCATGAAGCCGACGAACTGGACAACCATGATTAGGGGACCCGGCGTCGTTTCGGCCATCCCCAGCCCGTCCAGCATCTCCCCTGGCCGCAGCCATCCGTAGTGTTGAACAGCCTCCTGCGCGACATAGGCCAGCACGGCGTAGGCACCGCCGAATGTCACCATCGCCATCTGGCTGAAGAACACCGCGATCTGGCTGAACACGCTGTCGCCCCCCAGCAGAGCGAGGCAAATCGCAACGGGGAGCAGCCATAGCAGGAGAAAGATTCCGGATATCTTCAACGACCAGGCGAGGTTCGGACGCGCGTGCCGCGGCGTGTCCTCGCCTAGAGCCGAATCCTTGTCCATCAGCGCATTGTCACCAGCATTGTGTCCGCCGCCGAGACGGAAGAGCGGCGATCCCGTGCGACCCCCGATGTATCCGGCCAGCCCGGCGGCGAGAATGATGAGTGGAAAGGGCAGACGGAAAAAAAAGATCGCGACGAATGCCGCGACCGCGATCGCTACCATGACGGTGTTCCGCAGGGCACGCTGGCCTATCCGGACCACGGCCTGCACTACGATGGTCAGCACCGCTGCCTTGAGCCCGAAGAAGAGACCTTCGACAATGCCGACATTGCCGAACACGGCGTAGATGTAGCTCAGCGCCAGTATCGACAGGAAGCCCGGAAGCACGAACAGCGCGCCGGCAACGAGGCCGCCCTTCGTCTTGTGGAGCAGCCAGCCGAAATAGACCGCCAACTGCTGGGCCTCGGGTCCCGGCAGCAACATGCAGTAGTTGAGGGCGTGGAGGAATCTGACCTCTCCGATCCAGCGCTTCTCGTCGACAAGGATGCGGTGCATGATCGCGATCTGCCCGGCGGGACCACCGAAGCTCAGGGCGGCGACACGTGCCCAGACGCGAACCGCTTCGCCGAACGAAATCCCATGGGTAGGGATACCGGAGTGTCGGTCCGGAGCGGTACATAGGTCGCCAATCTTGCCCATGGCTTCGTTCCTGCGCGTCATCCGCCTTTGGCGCGGAAATACTGGTAGAGGTTGTCGAAGACAGGTGCGCCTTGGGCGATCCGCTGCTCGTCCTCAGGGTTCGCGACGCAGATTCCGGCGATGAGACTGGCAATGCCGCTCGTCTCCTCCCGACCGAACTTCGTGTCTTTCAGGTCGATGTCGTGAACAATCTCGGCGATGGCCTGAAGCGCCGGGTCATTGATGTGGGCCCGATTCAGAAGGACCTCAAAGCTGCAGCGGTCGCCTTCATGGGTGAACTCGCCTTCGAACATGTCGAAGCGCAGCTCTCCCGCTTCCGGAGCATAGCCCTTGCCCGGAACGAAGCGGATGGCCGCGTCGGGATCGATGAATCGACGGATCAGCCAACTGCAGGCGATGCGGTCGACATGCACGCCCTTGCGCGTGACCCAAATGCGTCCCTTGAGATCGCCCGCCAACGGCAGAGGCGCTTCTGGCAAGTCCTTGGTCATGTCGGTATCCTCTGTGAGCCGGCGCTCCAGTTCCGCGACCAGGCTCTCGGCCGAGAGGCGAGCGGTCGCGCCAAAGAAGTCGATCGCTGCGATATCCGTGAGCCGCTTGCGCAGACGACTGGCCAGTGCGCGGGCATCGGCTCCTTCCTCGAGCGGCGCACTGTTCCCGACCCGGGCCAACAGCGTCCGCGTTTCCTTGGCAATTTTCTCGAAGTCCTCGTCGCGCGCGGCATCGAAGAGCGCACGTGCTTGGACGTCGGAAAGGCCATCGATGAGCCGCGCCTCGCATACAAACGCCTCGCCGCCACCCTCGACGATCTCCTTCAGGAGCCATTCGAAGTCTTCCTGCGTCTCGGCGTTCGCAGGCAGCGCGTAGACCGTGCTCTTGACCGCGATCGCGCCGATCCCTTGCAGGCGACGCCAGATTTTGACCCGGAAGTAGGCTGGCTTGCTCGGCAGTTGGTGGATCAGGAACAGCCAGCGCTGCTCCGCAGACGTCAAGTCATCGGCCATGTCTCTACCGTATCATCAATTCGGACTGATGCAACACTTGTATCATGCACGATTGAGGCGTAGCATTCGAGACGTTGCGTACCCAAATCGAGGACGCCATGCACCTGATCATCCCCTCCCTTTCAAGCCGCACCGCCTTGACGGTCTCTCCGAACCGCTGGCCAGCCACTACGTCGGTTGCGACGCCCCACGGTCGGGCATTTACTCTCCGATTCGGCCTGCGCCACGCCGACAGGCGTCGAACAGACAGTGAGTGTGGAGGAGGACCTGCGCGGCAGGCTCGTTGTCGACGAGCTTCGCCGGCGCGGGATCAACGCGCACAACTTGGCGGCCGTCACCGCTTGGCACGCCATGAGCGCACACACCGTGCCGCTGCCACAAACTGAAGGGAGATGAAACCATGAAATGGGTTACACGCGAACGCCCGGTCATCGACCGCATCGCCTGCCCCTGGCTAGTGACGAGGTTCATCGACCGCGACCCGGAGTTCCTCTTCGTACCATCGGACTTGGTGATTAAGACCGCCGAGGAAACCGGGGCCATCCCGTTCGACGTGCCCGGCGTCGAATACACGCATGTCGGCGAGGGCTGCAGTTTCGACGCCTTCGTTGCAATGCACCGCCTCGACCACGATCCGGCCATTCTGACGATCGCCGCGATCGTCCGCGGTGCCGATACCGATCGACACGACCTCACACCGCAGTCGGCTGGCCTTCTGGCGATTTCGATGGGGCTGCGGGACGTGACACCCGACGACCATGAGGTGCTGCGGCACGGCTTTGTAATCTACGACGCGCTCTACGCCTGGGCCACGCGGCGCAAAGCTGAAACGCATAGCTGGCCACCGGCTATGGGGCCTACAGTGGTCTGAGGCCTGTGGGGACCTTGGTTGGATCGGGGGCGATCGGAGACCGTGATGCTATCGAAACTCCCAGTTGGCGTTGTTCTGCTCCTATCCCTTGCGAACCAGGCCCACGCAGAGCCTGACTGGACGGCAGTTGGAAAGGCGCTCGGCAGCTCCGGCGCGCTGGTGCCAGGCGGCATCTACCGCGTCGGGCTGCCTCGCTCGGACCTGAAGGTCGTTCTCGACGGCGTGCAGCTCAAGCCAGCTCTGGCACTCGGCTCTTGGCTGGCGTTCAGACCCATGACCGACCACGAAGCGATGGTCATGGGCGACCTCGTGCTAACCCCGCCGGAGGTCAATCCGGTGATGATGACGCTGATCGAAAACGGCATCGAGGTCACGGCGCTCCACAATCACCTGCTGCGCTCCGACCCGGCCATCATGTACATGCATGTTCTAGGGCGCGGTGATCCAGTGAAGCTGGCCGCGAGTCTGCATGACGCGCTTAAGGAAAGCCGCACGCCACTCTCCGACAGAGGAGCGAGTGCCGCATCGCCTTCGACGACCGTCGATCTCGACATGGTCGTTATCGACCAGACGCTCGGCTACAAGGGCAAGGTGAACGGAGGCGTCTATCAGGTCAGCATTCCGCGGTCGGAAAAGATCACGGACGGCGGCATGGACGTCCCGGAAGCCATGGGGTCCGCGATCGCCATCAACTTCCAGGCGACCGGCAATGGCAGGGCGGCGGTCACTGGCGATTTCGTGCTCATCGCGTCGGAGGTCGAGCCGGTGCTGCGGGCCTTGCGCAAGAACGGCATCGAGGTGACGGCGCTGCACAACCACATGCTCGACGACGAGCCGCGGCTGTTCTTCATGCACTTCTGGGCGAATGATGAGGTGACCAAGCTTGTCCATGGACTGCGGACAGCGCTCGACAAGATCCATCTCGTCAAGGACTGAATGGTCGGGCCCGCCGTGTTTCTGCCGCCCGTCAGCCAACTGGGATAATCGTAGCGACCGCCCGGGAGGCCGCGGAATGGCCAGCCGCATTCTTGCCGCTTGGTATCAATGCGACGGATCGACAGTTGCAATCAGGTATCAATAGCAAACTATTGATATATTGGACTTATTTGCCTCTTATTGCTATCAAGGCCGCATCGGGGAGTAGCAACCGCCCGCAAGCGGGAGCGCGTCAACATGCTCGCGGATGCCGCGTGGCGCGTTCGGACAGCCTTTGGCTGTCTCTGCAGGTCCACAAACCTCTGGCGATTGGCCCCGCCAATGCCTTCCCGGAGAATGATACACCCATGCGAAAGGACAAAGAGCGCGTTGCGCTGATCTCGATGCTGTCAGCGCGTCGCTCGCCGTCGGGAAATTTGCAATTGGCTTCATGACGGGCAGTATCGGCCTGATTTCGGAAGGTGTTCACTCTTCCTCCGATTTCATTGCCACGCTGGTCACCTGGTGGGAAACTATTCGATGAAGTGCAAACTTTCATCGTCCAAGTCATCGCGTGCTTTGTCTGTTGCTCCTCGGCTAAAAGGAACCTGGGAACAATGTGAGCTAGCAGATCGCAGATTGAAGCCAAATGTCACCGACGAACAGTTTCGCACAGCGCTCGTGGATCGCTGCCGTTTTCCCTGACGCGAACTAAAATGAGAATGTGCTAAGATCTACCTTCAGAGGTAGAGCAGTTTCGTCGTGATCAGGGTCCGCCCGCTCCGGTTCGCCGGGGCGGGTTTTTCGCCTTTCAGGCCATCCGCTTTTACTGGTCAGTTTCAACTTGTGCGAGCGCGCCGTTGTCAGGATTGCCCCTTCAATGTTTTCTGCAAGCGAGGGGCTTCACCGGGAGCGGATTAGTAGAATCCCCGAATTGAACCCCGTCAGTCAATAATGAAAAATAGAAAAGATCGAGAATAGCGCCTGTTGCGGGGGCGGTAGATCGTTCTGTCATCAAATTTTCTTTGTCGATTAATCAAGGAAAGGAACTCGACATGAAGAAGCTTCTTCTCACTTCGATTGCTGTTCTTGCCATGGCCGCTTGGGGCGTTGAAGGCGCATATGCCGGCAAACATGATGGCGGCGGCCAGAGTGCCGGATCGAACAACGGCAATGGCAATGGCAACGGCAACTCCGGGTCTGGAAATGGAAACAACAACGGCAACAACAATACAGGTTCCGATAACGGAAATGGCAACGGCAACAACAACAGCGGAAATAACAACGGGGTAGGCAACGGTAACCACAATTCCGGCAATGGCAATGGAAACAACAACGGCAACAACAACTCCGGCTCCAACAACGGCCGCGATAATGGAAATAACAACTCCGGCTCGAACAATGGCAACAACAATGGCAACGGGAATAAGATCCCGGTGACCGGTGGTGGCCATCATCACCATCATCACAAATCGTGAGAGCATCGCTGGATGATCCGAGAGAACCGGAACTAGACACTCTCATGAACTAAGCATGGCCCGTCGTCTCACCCTGAGGCGGCGGGCTCCTTTTTGCGTGCCACAAGCGGGTGGAACTTTTTTGTTCGTGATGCGTTCACCCCGAGAATCCGATAGAGGCCCCGCCTCCACGATCATCGCTTAAGGCCCATCCTTCCCCACGATCATCGCAGGCTTGAGCTCCACGGACCATTTTCCTGGAGAAGACAATGAAACGCTATCTCTCAACACTCGCATGTTCGGGGTTGCTGAGCATTGGAGCGCTCTACGGCGCGCCGGCGTTTGCCGAGAGCATTCCCAGCTCCATTCCCGAAATCGCCCCGACGGTCAACGCGGCAGACCAGGGTAGCCTGCAGCCTGCCGTCCTCATACACCGGCAAAGCGACCCGTCGCCGGTAGATTCCGGCAGCTTGCAATTCGTCCGCGGTGGCGGCGGCTTTGGTGGCGGCCACGGCGGTGGTGGCTTTGGCGGCTTCCATGGCGGCTTCGGTGGCTTCCATGGCGGCTTCGGTGGCTTCCATGGCGGCTTCGGTGGCTTCCATGGCGGCTTCGGCGGCTTTCATGGCTTTGGGGGCTTCCCCGGCATGGGCGGCTTCGGCGGCTTCCATGGTATGCACGGATTCCGCAGTTTCCACGGCTTCCGTGATGGCCGCTTCTTCCACCGTCGTTTCTTCAACGGCAGCGGCAATGCGTTCTTCTTCGGTCTAGGCCTGCCGTTGTTGTATTACTGCAACCCCTACTATGCCACCGGCTACTACGGCTACTACGGCGCCTGCTATCCGGGATATTATCCGGGGTATTAATTGCGCCGGATAAGGTCGGCCGCACC
>NZ_JBDZDS010000024.1:0-6116 GCF_040045035.1 Mesorhizobium sp. KR1-2
TCGGCGCCCTCAACGCCCAGTTCGCGCAAGACTTCCTGCGCACCGAGGGCATCGCCGTCGTCGGCGGCGACCTCGGCGGCGACCGCGGCCGCCGCATCGAATACTGGCCCGCCTCCGGCCGCGTCCGCCAGGCCCTGCTCGCCGGCGCCGACGCCGGCGCCACCCCGCCGCCCGCCCGCCTGCCGCCGCAAGCCGACACCGGCGCCGTCGAGTTCTTCTGAAAACCCCCAGGTCCCGCCATGTCCGCCAGCGCCAGCCACACCCCCAACGCCGCGGCCGCCACCGCCGGCCAGGTCGAGGCCCCTCAGGCCGACGCCAGTGACGCGTCCCTCCCGGACGCCGCGTCCCTGTCCGAGCTGCTCGACCGTCTCGGCGCCGAGCTTGCCGAGCGCGCCGCCGCCGTCGAGCGCCTGCAGCCGCTCGCCGCCGCGCTGGCCGGGGCCGCGCGCACCGATCCCGACGCGCTGCGCGCCCTGCAGGGTCTCGACCTCACCGAGCAGACGCTGCGCTCGCTCGCCGGCCTGCTGGCCGATCTCGCCGCCGCTACCCCCGCCAACTGGCGGATCGACGCCGGCCCGGCGCTCGCCGCCATCCCGCTCGCCGACCTCGCCAACCGCCTCCGCGGCGCGACGTCCGACCAGCCGCACAGCGCCGACACAGACGGCGACTGCGAGTTCTGGTAATCGAGCTGTTTCCTTCGGGCCGCCCGAGATTCAAGGTACGGGCTGTTCAATTTTGCCTGCCAGCGTGCGGGACTGCATCTTGTTGCGAGTGAGCCTCAGGGCCTGATCTGGATATCGCCCTGCAGGCGCACGATCTCGAAGTCGTTGACCAGTATGTCGATCCTCGAGGTCCATGTGCCCTCGACGGGGATGACCAGGCCGTCGACCCGCCAGGTGCCGTCGCCCGGCTTGTGCGCCGGCCGGCGCACCGGCTCGATGCCGGCCGCCGGATTGGAAAGAACCAGCGTCACCTCCTTCGCATCCAGCGGGCCGAAATCGCCCGTCATGAGCACGATCGAGGCTTCGGCCGGCGTTCCCGCGCGCCCCGGTGCGATGGTGAGGTCGGCCATGGCCTTCAGGGTGTGTATGTGCACGCTCGCCGGCTGGGCAGCTGCGACCGCCAATGCGCGCGGCGGCGGGGTGAACCGCCAATAGGCGGTAACGGTGAAAATCAGGAGCACGATGGCCGTTTCGGCGGCGATCGAGCGCACCAGCCGCCGCGTCGAGGAACCGTCGCCGGCCTGGGCCGGACCGGTAAGCGTCCAGCGGTTGACGGCGGCCAGCACGAACAGCCCGACGAGCAGGACAAGCTTGATGAGAAACACCCGGCCATAGGCGGTCTCGATCAAGGCGCCCGGCCGCTCGAGCTGCACCGTCGCCAGCACGAGACCGGTCGTGACGAGAACCGCGACGGCATAGGGTATCGCCGCCGAGAACCGTCGCAGCGCCACCACAGGTTCAGGCCCTCCGCGCTTCAAGGCGAGGCCGAGCGGGATGAGCGCTCCGGTCCAGAAGGCAATGGCCGTTGCATGCAGGAAGACCGCCGGCCGCATCAGCCATTGCGGTTCGGCGGCACTTGCATGGCCGCTGAGCGACAGCGCGGCGCCGGTGAGGATCAGGGCCGCGAGCGATGCCGCCCGCGAGACCGGGGACCTGCCGGCGAGACCAAGGGCGGCAGATGCGAAGGCGGCGATCGCAACGATGACCGTCCAGCCGAAACTCGTCCGCATTGCGGTCGACCAGATGAGCGGGTCGGCCAAGCTCCGCACCTGGGCCCCGAGCGCATCGAGCCCCTGAAAGCCGAGGGACACCACCGCGCCGGCCAGCCCGATCGCAAGCGCGGCAAAGGCAATACTGCGCCCGGCGGACGAGCCGCGCAGCAGCCAGCCGATGGCAAACGCGCCGCCCACCCCAATGAAGACGCCGATATAGAGAGCGACCTTCCCGGCCCACAGGCCAGCACGCGCCGTCCAGTCGATCTGTTCTCGAACCACCGGTGGCGCGGCGCTCGCTTCGCCGACCGAGAATACGACCGATCCTCCCACGGGATGCCCGTCTTCGGACACGACACGCCAGCTCAGAACATAGGTGCCGTGGCCAAGGTCAGTTGGCGCAACGATCTCGAGCGTGTTGTCCTTCAGCGCGAAGCTGTCCAGTTGAAGAGAGGAGCCGTCTGGTTTCACCAGCTTCAGGCTGAGTGGCGAAACGGGCTCGTTAAAGGTCAGCGAATAGTGCGATGGCACTGCATCGACCACCGCGCCGTCCGCGGGAGAGGTGGAAACCAGGGAAGCGTGAGCGAGGGCCGCCGCGGCAAGCCACGTCCAGACAATCGTTGCAACGGCGCAGATTTTTGCAGCTTGCAAAAAGATGTCGCGGATTTTCTCCAGGATCTTCGACATGCCCTTCCTCTTCCGCCTTTCTGTCGTGGGTGTTGGCGCGCCGGAGCGCGCCAACTTGGCCGATCAGTGACCGCCGGCCTTTTCCAGGAGCTTCACGCCCGGTGCGGGCAGCTCAAGGTCGTCGCTCGACTGGCCGGCCGCCGGAATCTCGATCCAGCGCTCCGCAGCGCCTTCGGAACACTCCTGGACAACCGGGAAGTAGAGCGTCTCGCCGACCGGCAGGTCGCTCGTAAGGTAGCCGCGCAGCACGAATTCGTCATACTCGTCGTCGCCGAGATTGCCGCCGCTCCAGACGATTTCCTTGACGCCCTCGTTCATCTGCGTGCCGTAATAGTCGTAGGACTTGGCGTAGGCACCGCGCACCTTCTCGAGCTGCCAGCCGGGCTTCGGCTGGGGCTTGACGGCAATCACCCCTTCGGGGATCTGCACACGCACGGTATTGGTCGGCTTGCCTGCGCAGCCGTGCGGAACGCGGAAGACCGCCTTGTAGGTCGACGAGACCGGAGCCTCGGCCTTCTCCAGAGTCACATGGGCAAATGCCGGGCCAGCGATAGCGCACACTGCGCCCGCGAGGATCATCTTCTTGAACATTGGTTTCTCCTTGTATCGAGCCGGCGTCCCCCGCCGGCAGGGTTTGCGCGGACCGCGCGTTCTGCCGATCCGCATTCGAGGCAGCCGCGCGGTTTTGCGCGACCGAAAATTTCTGGGGAGCCTCAGCCGAGCGCGATGCCAGCCGGCACATGGTTCCGGTGAAGCAGACCAACCCGGCGAATGGACCGGTCAGCAGGGTTCGTTGGCAGAACGGCAAGCAGATGTTGCAGAAGACAGCGATCCGAACACATGCCACGCCGCGCCCGGTCGATTTCCCGAGCCGGGTCGCGGTGCTCTCACGATGACAAGCCGCACCGCCGCCTTGGCGTGGCTGCCGCGAAGGCTGCCAGCGCTCAATTGCGCCCCGCTTGCGCCGGGATACTACCCGCCGTTGCTTCCGTGATTGTCGTGGCTGTCGTGACCGGTCCCGCCGTTCATGCCTTCCACCGAGTAGCGGACATTGACGGTGCCTGCCTTCTCGAAAGTCAGCGTGCCGGCAAATGTCTCACCCTGTTTCGGGAGCTTCTTCAGGTCCATGAACATGATGTGGAAGGAGCCCGGCTTCAGCTCGACCTCGCCACCGGCCGGCACCTCGATCCCGCCGGCCACGGGGCGCATGGTCATGACCCCCTTGGCATCGACCGCCATTTCATGGATCTCGGTCTTGCCGGCAATCTCCGCGGTTACCGAGATCAGCCGATCGGGCGACGAGCCGTTGTTTTTGAGGACGAGATAGCCGGCGGCGACCTTGGCGCCTTCCGGAGCCGCGCGGGACCATGGGTGGATGATCTCGATGTCGCCGGCCTTGAATTCGTGTGCCCACAGAACGTGGGTCATGGCGAACAGGAGAAGCAGCGAGAAGCCGATTATGCCGAGGCGCTCGACTGAACGGAAGCGATGAAATGGCCGGGGAATCGCAACTGCGCGCGCGGCGGCGCGGATAGTGGTCTGCATGGGAATGCTCCAAACTTGGGCCGACTGGTGTCGCAGGGGCTGACGGTCGGCTGATGACGGACAAATTGCGGCAACGCGCGCCTCAAGAGGCGGCAGCCGGTTCGATCAGGCCGTCAGCGGTGGAGCGCGTGGATTGCCCGGATCATGGTCCCGAACAGGAGCAAAGCTGGTCTTGTACTCACCGGGCAGCGGGACGGAAACGACCGGCAGCCGGAATTCGACGGTCCCCTCGGAAGGGGCCGCGAAAGCAGAAGCGAACATGCTGCAGCCGAATGCGCAGCAATCCGTCAGTTTCGAATGATCGCTGCCCTTCGGGCCGGCACCCGAGTGGTCGGTGCTGGCGATGCAGAGCGGATTGCCGAAAGCGTCGAGCTCGGCAGGACCTGTTCCGAGCGCCAGCGCGCCGACAACGGTCTGCAGGACGAGCATGCAGGCTGCGACGAGCGCAACCCTCAGACCGCATCTGCTCCCCTTTGCAATCACCACCAGTCCCTCAACTCCAGAACCCTTCCTATCATCGCCGCGGCGGCGGGGGGAAGGTTCGCCTTCTGCGGCAAATGGGCTTCGTCATCATACTCACATGGAAGTATCAAGGTCAAAAGGGAAGTGTTCTCCACACATTGAACGGCGCGGACCAGCGGTTGACGCCTGCAAAGCCGCCCTTGATCAGCAGCTATACCGATCAAAGCGGCACCATTGCATGGCCGCGACTATGCGCAGGGCTATCGTCGAGCGACTGCAGGCCGGCGGCCATTTGGCAGATGTTAATTCTATCCGGCGATTTTTGCGCGGATCGTGAGAGGGAGCGCTGCGTGTTCATGAATAATCATCGATTTAATCGTTCCATGGCAGGCGACAAGTCCAACCTGCGTGCATCCAACATTGCAAAGTAAAGTCATGGAAATTTTTTAGAAAATTCTTGCCAGCTAATTCCGGCCAAATGCAGGCTCATGAATTTCTCGCGGCAATTCTGCCGGCTCGCGACCCCCATGTGTTTGTTTGACAGCCCGGCGTCCTGCGGGAAGGCAGGTCCGAAGTCTCGTCATCGCTACTGCAAGGAAATGCAATGAATTCCATCGCGTCCGCTATATCACTTCCCGCACCTGCCACCGCGTCCAAGCGGCAGGCTTGGCGCTTGCGGGGCCTCGGCCTCACCTTCACGCGCAAGCTGATGCTGAGCTTTTCGGCCATCATCATCGTCAGCGTCGTGGGTGCGCTACTGCTGATGCGGGCGTTGGACACGATGGAAGCTGCTGGCAGGGACTATGAGAGCGCAACCCGCCTGCTGACCGACCTGAGCAAGGCCGAGGCGCTTCATCTGGAGCGGCTCAATCTGGCGCGCATCTATGTGCTTGCACAAAAGCCGGAGGTCCTGACGCGCTATCGCGATGCGACGCAGAAGTTCGAGGAGCGGCTTGCCAGCGCAAAGGAAGAGGCGCAGGGCAATGACAGCCTGCTGGAGGCGATCGGCAAGTTCCACGTCGCTGCCCGGAAGTGGCGCCTCGACGTGGGTGATTCGATCGTCAAGCTGGCGGCCGATGCAAGCATGTTGCAGCGGGCGCGCGACCTTGCGGTTTCCGACCACACGAGCGAGTCAGAGGCTGCCGTGCGCGCGACGGTGGAGAATGTGCAGAACGAGATCTCCAGCTGGCTGGCGCAGGTGGGGCGGCAGAAGAACGAGGCGGCACGGTTTGTTGAATACCTCCAGCTTGGCGGTGCGGCGGCGACGCTTTTGATCTTGGTTCTGATTGGCTGGTGGTTGTCGCATCAGATTGTGCGTCCGGTGAGCCGGATGACGGGGGCGATGCGGGCGCTGGCTTCTGGCGACCATACGGTGGCGATCCCGGCTGTGGGGCGGCGCGACGAGGTCGGACAGATGGCGGCGGCGGTGGCGACGTTCAAGGAGGCGGCGCTCGAGAAGATCCGCCTCGAGGCAGAGGCCGAGGCGACGCGCCAGCGCATGGAAGCGGAGCGGGCGGCTTCCGCTGCGGCCAAGGCCGAGGAAGACCGTCAGGACCAGGTGGCGATCGCGGCGCTCGGCGAGGGGCTCGACAAGCTGGCGCATGGCGACCTGCTGCACCGCATCGACGCGCCGTTCCCGGACAAGCTGAGCAAGCTGCGCGCCGACTTCAACGACGCGGTGGAGAAGCTGCAGCAGACGCTGGCGTCG
>NZ_JBDZDS010000025.1:0-5954 GCF_040045035.1 Mesorhizobium sp. KR1-2
TGGCAGGGCTTGTCCATCATCATGCGCAGCGCCTCCTCGCCGTCGCGGGCGAGCGCGATCTGGCGGATGCCCATGTCCTGCAGCGCCTCGGTGATGAGCAGGCGGCTGGTGGTGGTGTCGTCGGCGACGAGGACCTTAAGCTGTTGGGCGAACGACATGGGGAGCTCCAGTGGGGTGCAAGCGGGTAAGGGCGAGGATGGCGGCGCCGATGCGGTCGAGCGGCAGCTGCTTGTCGACCGCGCCGCACTCGAAGGCGGCGCGCGGCATGCCGTAGACGAGGCTGGTCGCCTCGTCCTGGCCGAGCGTGGCGGCCCCGGCCTGGCGCAGCGCCAGCAGGCCGGCGGCGCCGTCGCGGCCCATGCCGGTGAGGATGACGCCGACGGCGGCGGCGCCGGCGGCCTTGGCGAGCGACGCAAACAGCACGTCGACCGAGGGGCGGTGGCCGTTGACCGGGTCGCTGGCGCGCAGCCGGCAGCGCAGCGCGCTGCCGGAGCCGGCGACCTCGAGATGGCTGGCGCCGCCGGGGGCGAGATAGACCTGGCCGGGCAGAAGCGGGGCGCCGTCGACGGCCTCGCTGACCTTGGGCCGGCACAGCCGGTTGAGCCGCTCGGCGAAGCTTTTGGTGAAGGCGGCCGGCATGTGCTGGGTGATCACGGTCGGCGGGCAGTTCTCCGGGAACTGGGTCAAGACGCCAATCAGCGCCTCGACGCCGCCGGTCGAGGAGCCGATCGCCACGACCTGGCCGCCGGGGGCGTAGCCGGCCGCCGCCTTGACGGTGGCGGTGAGCGTGGCGAAGGCGCCCTCGTCGCTGAACGCGGCCTTGGAGATGCAGTCGACGGCGCCGAGCTCGAGCGCGGTCAGGGTGGCGGCGGCGTCGCGGCCGGTCAGGCTCGACACCATCACCACCGGCATCGGCCGCAGCCGCATGATCTTGTCCAAAAAGTCGAGGCCGTTCATGTTCGGCATCTCGACGTCGAGGGTGACGACGTCGGGGTTGAGCGCCTTGATCTTGTCGCGCGCCTCGAGCGCGTCGGCGGCGTGGCCGACCACCTCGATTTGCGGATCGCGGCGCAGCGCCACCGACAACAGGGAGCGCATGGTCGCCGAATCGTCGACGACGAGGACGCGGATCGGCGGGCTCGCGGACGGCGTCTTGGGCGCGCTCTGGGGCGGCGTCATGGGCGGCGTCACGGGCGTGGTCATGGGCGGGCCTCGCGCAGGCGGTAGGTGGTGATGCCGTCGGACTGCAGGCTGGCGGCGGCCGGGCCGCTGACGCGCTCGGAATGGCCGATGTAGAGCTGGCCGCCGGGGGCCAAGAGCGGCACGAAGCGGCTCCAGATCCTGGCCTGCGTCGCCTCCTCGAAGTAGATGACGACGTTGCGGCAGAAGATCGCCTGGAAGCGGCCGCTCATCGGCCAGTCGCCGATCAGGTTGAGCTCGCGGAAGGCGACGAGCTGGCGCAGCTCGTCGGCGACCGCCCAGGCCTTGCCGCCGTCGGCGGCGCGCGCCGGGACAAACCAGCGCCGGCGCAGCTCCGCCGGCACCGGCCGCAGCGCCGGTTCGCCGTAGACGCCGGCGTGGCCGGCGGCGACCATGTTGGGGTCGATGTCGGTGGCCAGCACCTTGATGTCGTGGGCGGCGGCGTCGGGCATCTGGCCCAGGATGGTCAGCGCGATGGTGTAGGGCTCGGCGCCGTTGGAGCAGGCCGCCGACCACAGCCGCACGCGGCCGCCGCGGCGCGCGGCGGCGAGCAGCGGCGGCAGCACGCGCTCGCCAAGATGGGCGAAGTGGTGCGGCTCGCGGTAGAAGGCGGTGACGTTGGTGGTCAGCGCCGCCAGCATCTGCCGGCGCTCGGCGCCGCCGTCGGGGCCGGCGAGCAGCGCGCAATAGGCGGCAAAGCTCGGCAGGCCGAGCGCGCGCAGCCGCTTCGACAGCCGCGAATAGACCAGCGCCGCCTTGCTGTCGCTCAGATGGATGCCGGCGTCGGCCTGCAGCATGGCGGCGATCCGGCGCAGGTCCTCGCCGGTCAGGCTGAACTCGCCGTCGACCAGGCTGGCGCGCCGCGGCCGCGCGGCGCCGCTCGTCGGGGACGTCGACGTCATGCGGCGATCGGCTCGAACGCCGGCAGCACGCTGTCGAGCGCGATCAGGCTGATCATGCGGCCCTCGATCGCCAGCACGCCGCGCACGAAGGCGCGGGCCAGCTCGGAGGCGACGTCGGGGGTCGGCTGGATGGCGTCGTCGGTCACCGACAGGATGTCGGAGACGGCGTCGACCAGCAGCCCGACGACGCGGTCGTCGACCTGCACCACCATGATGACGTGGCGCACCGTCGGCTCCGGCGGGGCAAAGCCGAGGCGGGCGGCGAGGTCGACGATCGGCAGCACCGCGCCGCGCAGGTTGATGACGCCGCGCACGAAGGGCGGCGCCTTCGGCAAGACGGTGGCGGGGGTCCAGCCGCGGATCTCGCGCACCGACATGATGTCGACGCAGAACTCCTGCGCGCCGATGCAAAACGCGATCAGCTCGCGGCTCAAGGGGTCGTGTCTGGCAGTCTCGGTCATGGGATCATCCTGCTGCGGCAACAAGGTCGAGGGTGGCGACGTCGGCCTGGGCGCGGGCGATGACCGCGTCGACGTCGAGGATCAGGGCGACGCGGCCGTCGCCGAGGATGGTGGCGGCGGCGATGCCGGCGACCGCGCCGTAATTGGATTCCAGGCTCTTGATCACCACCTGGCGCTGGCCCTGGATGGTGTCGACCAGCAGCGCGCTGCGGCGGCCGCCCTCGGTCTCGACCAGGATCGCCACCGCCGCCAGCGGGTCGGTGGCGGCGGCGCGGAAGCCGAGCTCGCGGCCGATGTCGACCAAGGGCGTGAAGGCGTCGCGCACGGCGATGACGCGGGCGCCGCCGCCGAGGCCGTGCACGTCGGCCACCTTCGGCTGCAAGGTCTCGATGATGGCGGTCAGCGGCACCACCAGCGTCTGCCCGGCCACGGTCACCACCATGCCGTCGAGCACCGCCAGCGTCAGCGGCAGGCTGAGCGTGAAGGTCGAGCCCTTGCCCGGGCGCGAGGCGATCGACAGCCGGCCGCCGAGCGCCTGGATCGAGCGCTTGACCACGTCCATGCCGACGCCGCGGCCGGAGATGTTGGAGACCTCGGTCGCGGTCGAGAAGCCGGGCAGGAAGATCAGGTTGTCGACCTCCTCGTCGGTCAGCGCCGCGTCGGCGGCGATCAGCCCCTTGCTCGCCGCCAGCGCCTTGACCTTGGCGCGGTTGATGCCGGCGCCGTCGTCGGCGACCTCGATGACGATGCGCCCGGAGCGGTGCATCGCCGACAGCCGCACCAGCCCCTCGGCCGGCTTGCCGGCGGCGGCGCGGGCCTCCGGCGCCTCGAGGCCGTGGTCGATGGCGTTGCGGATCATGTGGGTGAGCGGGTCGGTCAGCCGGTCGATCACCGTCTTGTCGACCTCGGTGCCTTCGCCCTCGGTGATCAGCCGGACCTGCTTGCCGGTCAGCCCGGCGACCTCGCGCACCAGCCGCGGCATGCGCTGGAACACCGACTTCACCGCCTGGGCGCGGATCGCCATGACGCAGTCCTGGATCTCGCGGGTCAGCTGCTCGAGCTCGTCGAGCCCGATCACCACCGCCGAGCCCGGCGCGTGGCCGGCCTCGAGCACGCGCTGCGACAGCATCGCCTGGTTGATGACCAGCTCGCCGACCAGGTCGATCAGCCGGTCGACGCGCTCGAGGTCGGCGCGGATGGTCTGCGGCGCGCCGCCGTCGCCGCGCCCGGCCGCCTTGGCCGGTTGCGCCACGGCTTCGGACTGCGGCGCGGCGGCGGCGGTCTCAGCCGCGGCCGCCGCTTGGCGCTCCCCCAGCGGCGGCTCCGGCAGTTCCAGTTCCGGCAGCAGCGGGTCGTCCGCCGCGGCGCGGACCGCGGCCAGCAGCGCCTCGATGTCGGCCGCGCCGGCGCTGGCGCCGTCGGCCTCGATCGCCAGGTCGCAGTCCCATTCGACGAACTCGAACACCTCGCGCACCGCCGCCTCGTCCTTGTCGGTGGTCAGCTCCAGCGTCCAGGCGAGATAGGCGCCCTCCGGGTCGAGCTCGTCCAGCGGCGGCAGGCCGCTAAGATCGCACGCCACCGCCAGCCGCCCCAGCCGCTCCAGCTCGCGCAGCACCAGCGCCGTCTCGTTGCCCTTGGCGTAGAGCTCCGGCCGCGGCTGGAAGCGGATGGTGAAGACGCGCTCGGCCGGGCCGGCGTCGGCCTCCGGCTCACCGCCGAAGTCGCTGCCGAAGTCGAGCGCCACCCGCACCGGCTGGAACACCAGCCCGGCCATGTCGCCGCCGCCGCCGGCGGCCGGCGCGGCCGCGGCCGCGGCGCCGCCGCCGAGCCCGTCGAGCTCGGCGATCAGCTGGTCGCTGCGGCCGGCGTCGACGGCGCCGCCGTCGCGCGCCGCCGCCACCAGGTCGGCCAAAAGGTCGGCGGCGCGCAGCAGCACCTTCAGCACCTCGGGCGTCGGCGAAAGCGTGCCGGTGCGCAGCTGGTCGAGCGCCGTCTCGAAGACATGCGCGAAGGCGACCAGCGCCTCCAGGCTGAAGGCGCCGGCGCCGCCCTTGATCGAATGCACCGCCCGGAACACCGCGTTGACGGTGTCTGGATCGGCGGCGTCGTTGTCGATGGCGAGCAGCCCCGCCTCCAGCTCGGCGAGCTGTTCCTCGCACTCCTGGAAAAAGGTCTGCTTGATGGCGGCCATGGCATCCATGGGCTTGTCCTCCTTACGCCGCCACGCGGCGGATCGCCTCGATCAGCTTGGCCGGGTCGAACGGCTTGACGATCCAGCCCGTCGCCCCGGCGCGGCGCGCGCGCTCCTTCTTGGCGGCGTCGCTCTCGGTGGTCAGCACCAGGATCGGCAGGCCGCGATAGGCCTGATCGGCGCGCACCTGCTCGATGAAGCCGAAGCCGTCGAGCCGCGGCATGTTGATGTCGGTGACGATCACCCGCGGCGTCTCGGCGGCCAGCACCTCCAGCCCGTGCACGCCGTCCTCGGCCTGCACCACCCGGTAGCCGGCCTCGGCCAGCGCCAGCCTGAGCATGTCGCGCATGGTGCGCGAATCGTCGACGGTCAGAACGGTCGTGCTCATGGTTCCATCTCCATCTCCATCTCCGCGCCGCTCAGTTCGGCCGGCGTCACCCCGAGGCGCTTGAGCCCGTCACAAAACTCGGCCGTCACCCCGGCAAGCCGCAGCGCCGCGCCGTCGGCGCGCCAGCTCTGCGCCGCCGCCAGCAGCACCTGCAGGCACTGGCCGCCGAGCCATTCGACGCGGCCCGCGTCGAGGGTCAGCGCCGCGCCGCGCAGCGCCCGCAGCCGCTCGGCCAGCGGGGGCGCCGCCTTGAGGTCGAGGACCGCCGGCAGTTCGAAGATCAGCTGGGTCTGTTCGCTTGCCATCGCCGCTCAGAACTCCTGCCAGCCGTCGTCGGCCGCCGGCGCCGCCGCCGCACGCCCGCCGCCCGCCGCCAGCTTCAGCGCCGCCCGGGGCGCCGGCGCCGGCCGGCTCGCCACCGCCGCCGCCTGGCCGAGCCGGAAGCCGCCGATCTGGCGCGACAGCTCCTCGGTCTCCTGCGCCAGCGAATGGCTGGCGGCGGTCGATTCCTCGACCATCGAGGCGTTCTGCTGCGTCACCTGGTCCATCTGGTTGACCGCCGAATTGACCTGGTCGAGCCCGGTCGACTGCTCCTGCGCGCTGGCGGCGATGTCGCTCACCACCGCGTTGATCTCGGCCACCTGGGTAACGATCCGCTCCAGCGCCTGGCCGGTCGCCGCCACCAGCTTGACGCCCTCGCCGACCTGCGTCGTCGAGGCCGAGATCAGCCCCTTGATCTCGCGCGCGGCCTCGGCCGAGCGCTGCGCCAGCGCCCGCACCTCCGAGGCGACCACGGCAAAGCCGCGGCCGGC
>NZ_JBDZDS010000026.1:0-3667 GCF_040045035.1 Mesorhizobium sp. KR1-2
TTCGGAGAAGATTTTCATGCACTTGGCAGACCTGGCAGCGACTTACTCTCCCGCGTCTTGAGACGAAGTACCATCAGCGCTGGAGCGTTTCACGGCCGAGTTCGGAATGGGATCGGGTGCAGCCGCTCCGCCATAACCACCAGGTCGGCAAAGTGCATGTTGTTCGAGAAGCTGTTTTTGTGCCGTTCATGCGTGAGCGATGAACATGGATAATGAGAACGATCAAGCCAATCGAGCTATTAGTACCGGTAAACTTCATGCGTTGCCGCACTTCCATACCCGGCCTATCAACGTGGTCGTCTTCCACGGCTCTCGGGGAATACTCGTTTTCAGGTGGGTTTCCCGCTTAGATGCCTTCAGCGGTTATCCCGTCCGTATATAGCTACCCTGCAATGCGGCTGGCGCCACAACAGGTCCACCAGAGATACGTCCATCCCGGTCCTCTCGTACTAGGGACAGATCCTGTCAATATTCCTACACCCACGGCAGATAGGGACCGAACTGTCTCACGACGTTCTGAACCCAACTCACGTACCGCTTTAAATGGCGAACAGCCATACCCTTGGGACCTGCTCCAGCCCCAGGATGCGATGAGTCGACATCGAGGTGCCAAACAACCCCGTCGATATGGACTCTTGGGGGTCATCAGCCTGTTATCCCCGGCGTACCTTTTATCCGTTGAGCGATGGCCCTTCCACACGGGACCACCGGATCACTATGACCGACTTTCGTCTCTGCTCGACTTGTCAGTCTCGCAGTCAGGCAGGCTTATGCCATTGCACTCAGCGACCGATTTCCGACCGGTCTGAGCCCACCATCGCGCGCCTCCGTTACTCTTTAGGAGGCGACCGCCCCAGTCAAACTACCCACCATACATTGTCCCGGACCCGGATGACGGGCCGCGGTTAGACATCCATGACGATAAGGGTGGTATTTCAAGGGTGGCTCCACCCGAGCTGGCGCCCGAGTTTCAAAGCCTACCACCTATCCTACACATGCCGACACGAATGCCAATGTAAAGCTATAGTAAAGGTGCACGGGGTCTTTCCGTCTAACCGCAGGAACCCCGCATCTTCACGGGGAATTCAATTTCACTGAGTCTATGCTGGAGACAGCGGGGAAGTCGTTACGCCATTCGTGCAGGTCGGAACTTACCCGACAAGGAATTTCGCTACCTTAGGACCGTTATAGTTACGGCCGCCGTTTACTGGGGCTTCGATTCAGAGCTTGCACCCCTCCTCTTAACCTTCCAGCACCGGGCAGGCGTCAGACCCTATACGTCGTCTTGCGACTTCGCAGAGCCCTGTGTTTTTGATAAACAGTCGCTACCCCCTGGTCTGTGCCACCCTCATCTACTTGCGTAAACAAGGGTCACGCTTCTTCCGAAGTTACGCGTGCAATTTGCCGAGTTCCTTCAGCATAGTTCTCTCAAGCGCCTTGGTATACTCTACCAGTCCACCAGTGTCGGTTTCGGGTACGGTCTATAAGTGGGAGCTATTTCCTGGGACCACTTCGCTGCCAGATCAATCCGATAAGACCTGACAACACACATGATCCGTCACTACCCACAGGCCCACGAATATTAACGTGGTTCCCATCGTCTACGCATGTCTGCCTCGACTTAGGGGCCGGCTAACCCTGCTCAGATTAACTTTAAGCAGGAACCCTTGGACTTTCGGCGGGGGTGTCTCTCACACCCCTTACGTTACTCATGTCAGCATTCGCACTTCCGATACCTCCACCGCTCCTCACGGATACGGCTTCATCGGCTTACGGAACGCTCCGCTACCGCTTGCAGCAAGCTGCAAACCCAAAGCTTCGGTGCATGGCTTTAGCCCCGTTACATTTTCGGCGCAAAGACCCTTATTTAGACCAGTGAGCTGTTACGCTTTCTTTAAATGATGGCTGCTTCTAAGCCAACATCCTGGTTGTTTTGGGATCCTCACATCCTTTCCCACTTAGCCATGACTTGGGGACCTTAGCTGTTGGTCAGGGTTGTTTCCCTTTCCACGACGGACGTTAGCACCCGCCGTGTGTCTGCCGACTAGTACTCCCAGGTATTCGGAGTTTGGTTAGGTTTGGTAATCCGGTGAGGACCCCTAGCCCATCCAGTGCTCTACCCCCTGGGGTATTCGGTCGACGCTCTACCTAAATAGATTTCGCGGAGAACCAGCTATTTCCGAGTTTGATTGGCCTTTCACCCCTAGCCACAAGTCATCCCGAACTATTGCAACAGTTATGGGTTCGGTCCTCCAGTAAGTGTTACCTTACCTTCAACCTGCTCATGGCTAGATCACTCGGTTTCGGGTCTAATGCGTCGAACTGAACGCCCTGTTCAGACTCGCTTTCGCTGCGCCTACACCTACCGGCTTAAGCTTGCTCGACACACTAAGTCGCTGACCCATTATACAAAAGGTACGATGTCACCATTTCAGGCTCCATCTGTTTGTAGGCAACCGGTTTCAGGTACTCTTTCACTCCCCTTGTCGGGGTGCTTTTCACCTTTCCCTCACGGTACTAGTTCGCTATCGGTCATGCACGAGTACTTAGGCTTGGAGAGTGGTCTCCCCATGTTCAGACAGGATTTCACGTGTCCCGCCTTACTCAAGGACTTTTGCTTGCATTACGCGTACGGGGCTGTCACCCATTCTTGCCCAACTTTCCAGATGGTTCCGCTTGTCTCACAAAAGCCGCTGGCCTGGTCCGCGTTCGCTCGCCACTACTTGCGGAGTCTCGGTTGATGTCCTTTCCTGCAGGTACTTAGATGTTTCAGTTCCCTGCGTTCGCCACTTATCCCTATGTATTCAGGATAAGTTACCTAATCTCGATACTTGTAAACCACAGCAGCAAGTCGCCCTGCTGCTCTGATTTTACAAGTATCTTAGGTGGGTTTCCCCATTCGGAAATCTACGGATCAAAGGGTATTCGCACCTCCCCGTAGCTTATCGCAGCGTATCACGTCCTTCATCGCCTGTGCATGCCAAGGCATCCACCAATTGCCCTTAAGACACTTGATCGTTCTCATTGCCAATGTTCATCTGGATCACTCCAAACGCCATCGGCACAAAAAGACCAGCTTCTCGAGATCAGTCCGGGAGGTGCGGTTAGGCTAGCCTCATCATATGCGGGAGATTGAGCGTCTCACCGCGACAAACCAATGCTTCCATTGGAGTCCGAACAAATCTTCTCTTTACGATGTCAAACAGAACAGGCAACGAGCTCGAAAGCCACGTCGCAAACCTTGTTGGCGAATGATCTTCTTTCCACCCTCTCGACACCAGGTAATGGTGGAGCCGGACGGGATCGAACCGACGACATCCTGCTTGCAAAGCAGGCGCTCTCCCAGCTGAGCTACGGCCCCTGATAACCTTCGTGTTGTCAAAGGAAGTGGTGGGCCTGGGAGGACTTGAACCTCCGACCTCACGCTTATCAAGCGCGCGCTCTAACCAACTGAGCTACAAGCCCTAGCAGAGCACTACTCGCTGGCGATGGCCAACCTCGAGGCAAAGCCTCGCAAGGCCGACCGGCCGTCGGCGCTCATGCGCCGCCCCCGCGGAGCGCCGCCCAAAGGGCGGAACAAGCGTGAGCGATGAACAATCATTCGCAGAAGAAAGAGAAACGAAGGCGGCAGATCCGCTCATATATAAGCGACGTCGAGAATGACTTT
>NZ_JBDZDS010000027.1:0-4324 GCF_040045035.1 Mesorhizobium sp. KR1-2
ATAACGCCATGTCGATCACTCCATAGCCCCCGCTGAAAACACGCGGGGCAAGGTTCAAACATGGGTCACTTCTCGATGGAAATATTCGCTAATCCCGGGTCAGTTCCTGGCGGAAATCAACACAGATACCATGATCTGGGGGAAACCCGGCATCTTTGGGTCGGCGTTTCGCCACAAAACGTGATCAAGTTCTACATGCGTGCGCGATGGAGGAAAGGAGCCAGCAGCGACTCAACTCGATTTCTCGGTCTCTATTCCAGTTTCGAGCGCGAGGGGTGTTTGACCCTGGTCCAAGCCCGTGCTCGTGCTCGCGAGTGGGAAGCTCTGCGCGTGGCGGGCACAGATCCAAAACAATGGGAACTCGAGCTTGCACTGGCCGCCTTGGAAAGGGTGAGGCAACGCAGAGAGTGCGTGTTCAGCGCCGTGGTGGAGATCTATCTGGTCGAGCGTAAGAAGGTCAAGTCGGCGGCCTGGAGTGAAGGAATGATACGTCGTTATATTCTGTGTCCCGATCGCAATCACTTTTTGAACCAACCCATCGGCGACGTTGACAGTGCCGATGTCTCGTCCTTTGTGGACGCCATCACCAAGCACTCCAAGTCACAGGCTCTTCAAATCTTTCAGTTGCTCAAGCAAATCTTTGCCTGGGTGATGCGGCCAGATCGGCGAAAGCGTTTCCAGATGCTCGTAAACCCCATGAGTGATCTCCGGCTTCAGGATTTCGAACTGAGCAAGTCGATCCGCACCAACATGCTGAGCGACGAAGAAATCGCGGCGTTCTGGTATTCCTGCAAGAAACTGGGTTATCCTTTTGGGAGCCTGTTCCTTGCTTTGCTGTTGGTCGGTACTCGCCTGTCGAACATGGCGCGGTCACAACGTAGCCAGTTCGAACTTGAGAACAGAATGTTCGTAATTCCCCAAGGGGAATTCAAGTCGCAAGTCGAAACGAAGCTGCCTCTTTCGGATTTGGCAGTAGAATTGTTCTCTGGCCTGTCGGCTTTCACCGATCCGGAATCGGGGCCCTACTTGTTTTCGTCGACGCATGGGACGACCCCCGTCAGTGGGTTCCACAATTCAAAGGAACAGCTGGAGAAGTTGATGCACGAGATGTTGAGACGGATCGCTATCGCCCGCAACCGCAATCCTAACGAGACCGTGCTCAAGCCTTTCGTGCTGCACGATCTACGTAGGGTCGTACGGACGAAGTTGTCGGCGCTCGGCATCCACGCACCCGTCGCCGAGGCTGCGCTCGGGCACGGGAAAAAAGGTTTGGCTCGTGTTTACGATCAATACGCGTACCTTGAAGAACTCAAGGTGGCGATGCAGAAATACGCCGACGAGATCAAACGAATCGTCGCCGACTACAGGATCGAACCCGACGTCGACCCGAAAGAGTGACGCTGCCCCTTTGACTAAGTCCGGTTGAAGTTCGATCTGGCCCAAAGAGAGGACCAGAACATGAAGCGCAGCCGCTTCTCGGATGAATCAGATCATCGGGACTTTGAAGCAAAACGAGGCAGGGGTCTCGATCCCGGATGGGAGGTACGCGCATCTCATGGACGGCTGACCATCTTGGCTCACGAGCGGAGGGCTTTCCTCGGCAAAGCGGTGTCGTCTCGCAATGGGCGTGACGCCGGTGTCTCGCTGAGGAGGCAAGTCAGGGCGGGATTGCGCTAACGCCATCTTGTTGGATCGCTTGCCAGCGCCATAGCCGCCGTCCGAAACGATATCATCTCACCGTGGTCGAACGGGAAAATCATTCGCTTGAAACTTATCAAACGTCAAATGTACGGACGAGCAAACCTCGATCTACCCCAAGCGCGTTGATCGGCGCATGTAGGAACTTCAGCAAAAGGGGCGTCAGATCCAGTTCTCAGCGGAAACCAACAAGCACCATCTCGATAGCTGCTCCTTCGTTCTCCATCCTGGCCGTGTTCATCATCTTTTAGCATACGTGCGGTCAGCCCATCGAGTTCTGCAAAAAGTTGCGAAAAATTTTCCATTAACGGCTTGCCAGCGTTGCCTATTTCCCCAACACTTTATGCGGGTGCCGATAATTGTGCATCAGAGCGTAAGGTTATATGGATGAATAATTTCTATTCAAAAGCAGTTAGACTTGAAGAGATTCGTTTGCAGGTCTTAGATCTTATTTATGAATGCAAAGATATTATTAGTGAAACGGATATCGAAGAGCTTGCTGAGCGAACTTGGTAGGAGCACCTCAGGGCCGCGCTTGATGGGGATCATGGCTACTCGACAAGGTTGCTCCACACAATGAAGGACAGCGCGACTGCTCTATTTGCGGCGGCCGAGTGCGGTGATCAGGCTGACTTTTTTGAACGTGCTTATTAGTCAGTATGCGGACCGAATGCGCTGTCGGTGGCGGCCTTAAGGCAGCGGGACTTTGTAGGGGTCAACTTTCCTGTTGGCTTCCGGCCAGCCGCCACCCACAATCATCCGAAAGGTGCCGTGAGTGTGCCGGATTCACGCAGGCGGTCGAGGCACCAGACGGCGACCTGTGCGTGGATCAGGATCGCCGGCCCGGAGCAGGACACCTGATTACTTCAGAAACACGCTGACTGCGCCGAGGCCGCAATAGATATCAGGCCTTGCAATATCCGTTCCACATGCTGCTGGCCTGCCCCTATGAGGTGGTCCGGTTTCAGTCTTGATGCATGATCGGTTTTCCCGCCATCGTCTGGGCAGATGGTGGTGCCGATCCACGTTGTGGCGCAGGCTAGGCAATGGCCTCCGGCACCGGTGGTTTGTATCCGAGCGATGAGTGTGGCCGCTCGGTATTGTAGTAGCGCCGCCAGGCCTCGATGATGACCTTTGCCTCGGCGAGGCTGTAGAAGATCTCACCATTGAGCAGTTCGTCGCGCAGCTTCGAGTTGAAGCTCTCGCAATAGCCATTCTCCCATGGGCTGCCCGGCTCGATGAACGCTTCAGGGAGGACCACTTTTCAGGGGGCAGACCACTGCCCCACGCGGCAGGAAGCGTAGAAGGGCAACATCGGGTGGTGCACCATCACTCCATGGACGGTCATCTCGCACCAATGACCAGAGGTGTCCCGTCCCGATTTTGTGTGAACTGAGATCAATCACCGGAGCACGGGTTCGGTCCATGAAGACCTTCTTTGACCGCTTCAGATAGATGATCAGCGTATACAGCGTGATGGGGTCCGAAGGCGGCACGGTCGACCTAGCGGTCGTGATCGATACCCTTGCGGCTCATGATCCGGCCTCCCGATAGAGGAGAACTACCGCGCGCGGGATTGTTGCCGATCCGCGATACGGCACTAACCGGATCGCAACTCCGCTTTGATGGCCCAATGGCAAGCCACCTTTCGCAGGTCGCCGAAAACGAAAACCTATCAAAGCGCCCGCAATGGCGGAGAGTGCTCGCAACAAGATTTATGAGGCCCAGGAGCGACTTTTTGAGAGCCTGGAAAAATACCAAGCATCCAAGTTCAGCCTTTAACGAAACCGGCCTGTTTTAAAAAATGCGGCCGTGTAGCGCGGATACCAAAAAAACTGAAAACACCACCGCGCTTTTTTCTTGACCGCAAACCTATTTAACTGCGCCAGCGATTTGGAAGCTATCAATAAATAGTGCTTTTTTCAGATTATCGATATATTCACACCACCTATTCAACAAAACGGAAATCTCAGGTAAATTGTCTACAAATTACTTTTTTAAAAATACGCTGCGTATTTTTTGTGGTGCAAATTGTATTTTATTATCGAAACCATTTATATCATCCAACAGACCACAAAATGTCGTGCGTGCGCTAGATATATTGACATTCATTGGCTTATACTGTAATATGCGGCGAAAAAGCGAGAGGGGAGACAGGAGAAACACAGTGAATCTTGAACACAATGAGCTCCCGAACCTGACCTACGCGGACATCAAGGCGCTATTCGGCCTCCCCTGGTCGTATCGACATGTAAAGCGGCTGATAAATGAAGGTAAGTTTCCGCCGCCGGCCGAGTTGTCCAAGCGAAAATTGCGCTGGAGCTACAATCGCATAGCCCGGTGGCTTCGCCGCGTGCTTCGTTGAAATCGTCCTGCGTGAACTGGCCGGACGCACACCTGAGTCTTAACTGGAGGTGCAAAAACCGGTGCTTGCGTTACACAACAACGAGCAAAGCGGCGCAGGCATTCCGCCTGCGCCGTTCCGCTAAGTCCTTGAAATACTTGGTTGCGGGGGTTGGATTTGAACCAACGACCTTCAGGTTATGAGCCTGACGAGCTACCGGGCTGCTCCACCCCGCGTCAACTGGTGTTCGGCGTTGGCGAGCAGCCCGGTGGTGTCTGGTTT
>NZ_JBDZDS010000028.1:0-3231 GCF_040045035.1 Mesorhizobium sp. KR1-2
CCAGGCTCGCGGTCTCGCCGGTGACGATGCTGACCACGCCCGCCGGTACGTCGCTGGTGTCGAGCAGCTGGTAGAAATCCGTCGCCGCCAGCGGATGGCGGGCCGAGGGAACGGCAATGACGCGGTTGCCAGCGGCCAGCGCCGGCATCACCAGCGAGACGAAGCCGAGCAGCGGCGCCTTGTCGGGGCAGACGATGCCCATGATGCCGAAGGGCTCGTTCATCGCCAGGGTCACATGGCGCGATTTGGTCGAATGGACGGCGCCGTCGTGCTTGTCGGCAAAGCCGGCGTAGAAGAAGGTCCGGCGGATCGACGTCGCCACTTCCTCCGCCGCCTCCTTGGCCGAGGCGCCGGTCATCGCGCGCAGCCTTGCCTCGAACTCGGCCGCGCGGGCCGACAGGTTCTCGGCGATGTAATAGAGGACCTGCGCCCGGTTGTGCGCCGTCGCCGCCCCCCAGCTGCCTGCCTTCGCCGCGGCTTCCACCGCGTTGCGGATGTCCTTGCGGTTGCCGAGACCGGCGTGGCCCACCGTCTTGCCGGCGGGATTGACCACCGCATAGCTGTAGCCGGAATCCGGCCGCGCCTGCTTGCCGCCGATATAGAGCTTGGCGGTGCGGTCAATCGCATCGTCGGAGACGGGCGCCAATGCTGTCGCGGCCGATGGCGTGGGGTTGAGCGCGGCCTTTGCCGCCTCGCTTGCCTTGGCCGGCTTGCCATTGGCGGGCACCAGATATTCGTAGAGCCCTTCGCGGCCGCCTTCGCGCCCGAACCCGCTTTCGCGGTAGCCGCCGAAGCCGGCGGCGGCGTCGAACAGGTTGGTGGCGTTGATCCACACCACACCCGCCTTGACGCGGGCGGCCAGATCGAGGCTGCGGTTGATGTTTTCCGACCAGATCGAGGCGGCCAGGCCGAAGCGCGTGTTGTTGGCCAGCGCCACCGCCTCGTCCGGCGTGCGGAAGGTCATCGCCACCAGCACCGGCCCGAAGATCTCGACCATCGCCACCGTCGAAGCCGGCTCCACGCCGGTCATCAGCGTCGGCGGGAAGAAGCAGCCCTTCGCCGGCATGGCGATCGACGGCTGGAACACCTCCGCGCCTTCCTGCCTGCCCTTGGCGACCAGCGCGCCGATGCGTTCCAGCTGTTCGCTCGAGACGACCGCGCCGATGTCGGTGGACTTGTCGAGCGGATCGCCGACCCGCAGCGTGGCCATGCGGGCGCGCAGCTTGGCGTAGAATTTTTCCGATATGCCTTCCTGCACCAGCAGGCGCGAACCGGCGCAGCAGACCTCGCCCTGGTTGAACCAGATCGCATCGACCAGGCCCTCGACAGCGCTGTCGAGATCGGCGTCGTCGAAGACGATGAAGGGCGACTTGCCGCCAAGCTCCAGCGACAGCTTCTTGCCCGAGCCGGCGGTGGCGCGGCGGATGATGCGGCCGACCTCGGTCGACCCGGTGAAGGCCACTTTCGCCACGCCCGGATGGCCGACCAGCGCCGCACCGGTCTCGCCCTCGCCGGTGACGATGTTGACGACGCCGTCCGGCAGGCCGGCCTCGCGGCAGATCTCGGCGAAGGCAAGTGCGGTCAGCGGCGTCTGCTCGGCCGGCTTCAGCACCACGGTGTTGCCGGCAGCCAGCGCCGGCGCGATCTTCCAGGCCAGCATCAGCAGCGGAAAATTCCAGGGGATGACCTGGCCGCACACGCCCACCGGCTGGTAGCCGGGAAGCTCGCTTTCGATCAGCTCGGCCCAGCCGGCATGGTGGTAGAAGTGGCGCGCGACCAGCGGGATGTCGATGTCGCGGCTTTCGCGGATCGGCTTGCCGTTGTCCATGGTTTCCAGCACCGCCAGGAAGCGGTCGCGCTTCTGGATATGGCGGGCGAGCGCATAGAGATGCCGCGCCCGCTCGTGGCCGGACAGCTTCGACCAGCTCTTGAAGGCGCGCGCGGCGGCGGCCACAGCGCGGTCGACGTCCTCGGCCGTGCCCCGCGCCACGCGGCCAAGCACCTTGCCGTTGGCCGGGCTGGTCACCTCAAAGCCGTCGCTCGCCGCGGGGTCGGTAAACTTGCCGTCGATGAAGTGGCCGAAGCCGGCCTCATGCTGCCCGAGCCAGGCGATGACGTGCTCGTTGCTTTCGGGCGACGAACCATATTCCATGGTTTGCAGGATATCCTTGATGAGGGCCATGGGTGTCTCTTTCAGGCGAGTGCGTGCCGATAGGCGGCGGAGTAGCGGCCGGTGACGAAGTGCTCGAGCTGGCGCTCGATGTCGCCCAGCATCGAACTGGCGCCGATGCGGACAAGGTCGGGCTCCAGCCAGCGCCGGCCCAGCTCCTCCTTCATCAGGAACAGCCAGTTCATGGCGTCCTTGGCGGTTTTCAGCCCGCCCGCCGGCTTGAAGCCGATCTTGAAGCCGGTCTCCTCGCCATAATCGCGCAGCGCCCTCAGCATCACGAGGCTGACCGGCAGCGTGGCGTTGACGTCTTCCTTGCCGGTCGAGGTCTTGATGAAGTCGGCGCCGGCCTGCATGGCCACCATCGAGGCCTTGTAGACATTGCGCAGCGTCTTCAGGTCGCCGGTGGCCAGGATAGCTTTCAAATGTGCCGCCCCGCAGGCCTCGCGCATCGCCGCGATCTCGTCATAGAGCGCCTGCCAGTCCTGGCTGAAGACGAGCTGGCGGTTGATGACGATGTCGATCTCCTGCGCGCCCTCCTCCACCGCATAGCGGATTTCGGCAAGCCGCTGCGGCAGCGGCGTCAGGCCGGCCGGAAACCCCGTTGCCACCGAGGCCACCGGGATGCCGGAGCCGGCAAGCGCCTTGACGGCGGCCGGCACCATGGCCGGATAGACGCAGACCGCGCCCACGGTGGGCGGCGCGTCCGTCAGCCCCAGCCCCTCGACCAGCTCGTCGCTCAGCGGGCGCATCGCCTTGGCGCACAGCCGCTGCACGCGGCCGGGCGTGTCGTCGCCGGCCAGCGTCGTCAGGTCGATGCAGGTCAGCGCCTTCACCAGCCACGCCGCCTGATATTCCTTCTTCACCGAGCGGCGGGTGGGCAGCGTCGCGGCGCGCCGCTCCACCGCGCTCAGATTGACCTGAACCGCCTCGAAGGCCTCGGGGCGCAGCGGTGTTCCCGCGTTGCGCCGGAAGTTCTCAAGTCCCTGCGGCGTCGAATGCTGCGGATGTGTCACGGATGGTGCCCGTCCTCTGGCGCCGGCTGGCCGCTTGCCGCGGCCGCG
>NZ_JBDZDS010000029.1:0-2499 GCF_040045035.1 Mesorhizobium sp. KR1-2
TGTTGATTTCCGCCAGGAACTGACCCGGGATTAGCGAATATTTCCATCGAGAAGTGACCCATGTTTGAACCTTGCCCCGCGTGTTTTCAGCGGGGGCTATGGAGTGATCGACATGGCGTTATTGAGCGTGATCCGACGCTGGCATTTTCGAGAACATTTATCGATCCGGGAGATTTGCCGCAGGAGCGGACTGTCCCGGAACACCATCCGCAAATACCTGCGGTCGGGTAGCGTGGAACCGAAGTTCAAGATTCCGGAGCGGCCGAGCAAGCTCGATCCTTTTGCCGACCGGCTGTCAGCCTGGCTGAAGACGGAGGCGAACAAACCCCGCAAGCAGAAGCGCACTGTGAAGCAGTTGCACGCCGATCTGTGGGCGCTCGGCTACAACGGCTCGTACAACCGCGTGGCAGCCTTCGCTCGAGACTGGAAAGCCGATCGGCAGAGAGAACTGCAGATGTCAGGACGCGGGACCTTCGTGCCGCTGGCCTTCGAGCCAGGTGAAGCGTTCCAGTTCGACTGGTCAGAGGATTGGGCCATCATCGGCAATGAGCGCACGAAGCTGCAGGTGGCGCATACGAAGCTCGGCTACAGCCGCGCCTTCATCGTCCGGGCCTATCTCCTGCAGACGCACGAGATGCTGTTCGACGCCCACAATCACGCCTTCCGTGTCTTCGGCGGCGTTCCCCGGCGCGGCATCTACGACAATATGCGCACGGCGATCGACAAGGTCGGCCGCGGCAAGGAGCGCGACGTCAACATCCGCTTCCAGGCGATGGCCAGCCACTATCTCTACGAACCCGAGTTCTGCAACCCGGCGTCGGGCTGGGAGAAGGGGCAGGTCGAGAAGAACGTCCAGGATGCGCGCCATCGGCTGTGGCAGCCCACGCCGCGCTTTCCATCGCTGGAAGCCCTGAATGACTGGCTGGAGCAGCGCTGCAAGGAACTCTGGGCGCAGACCGCCCATGGCCAGATGCGCGGCACCGTTGCCGATATCTGGGCCGAGGAAAGACAGTCCCTTATGCCGACATCGCGTCCGTTCGACGGCTTTGTGGAATACACCAAACGGGTCTCGCCCACCTGCCTCGTGCATCTGGAGCGCAACCGCTACAGCGTTCCGGCATCCTTCGCCAATCGGCCGGTGAGCGTTCGGGTCTACCCGGATCGGGTCGTCGTCGCCGCTGAAGGCCAGATCGTCTGCGAGCATCGCCGCATCATCGACCGTTCGCATGATCGCCCCGGCCAGACCGTCTACGACTGGCGGCATTATCTGGCGGTCGTGCAGCGCAAACCGGGTGCGCTGCGCAACGGCGCACCGTTCACCGAGCTTCCAGACGCATTCCGGACCTTGCAGCAGCACCTGCTCAAGAAGCCGGGCGGGGATCGTGAGATGGTCGACATCCTGGCGCTTGTTCTTCAGCACGACGAGAAAGCCGTGCTGTCCGCCGTCGAGATGGCACTGAAGACCGGTGTCCCGACCAAGACGCATGTGCTGAACCTGCTGCATCGCCTGGTCGATGGCAAAACCTTCACACCGCCGACCGTGAATGCGCCGCAGGCCTTGGCGCTCGCCAACGAGCCCAAGGCCAATGTCGAGCGCTACGATGCCTTGAGGAAGGCCATGGAGGTGCGCCATGCGTCATAATCCTGCGAGCGGCGCTATCGTCATCATGCTCAGGAGCCTGAAGATGCACGGCATGGCCCAGGCGGTCGGTGAACTGACCGAACAGGGCTCGCCGGCATTCGAAGCCGCCCTTCCGATCCTGTCCCAACTCCTCAAGGCCGAGACCGCGGAACGGGAGGTTCGATCCGTCGCCTACCAGCTCAAGACGGCGCGCTTTCCGGCCTACCGCGACCTCAACGGCTTCGACTTCTTAAGCAGTGAGGTCAATGAGGCTCTGGTGCGTCAGCTCCATCGCTGCGAGTTTACCGACGAAGCCAACAACATCGTCCTGGTCGGCGGTCCCGGCACAGGAAAGACGCATATCGCAACGGCGATCGGCGTTCAGGCGATCGAGCATCACCACAAGCGTGTCCGGTTCTTCTCGACCGTGGAGCTGGTCAATGCGCTCGAGCAGGAGAAAGCACAAGGTCGATCCGGCCAGATCGCCAATCGTCTCGTCCACTCCGATCTCGTGATCCTCGACGAACTTGGCTACCTGCCGTTCAGTGCGTCAGGTGGGGCATTGCTGTTCCACTTGTTGAGCAGGCTCTACGAGCGCACCAGCGTCATCATCACCACCAACCTCAGCTTCAGCGAATGGGCCAGCGTCTTCGGGGACGCCAAGATGACCACCGCACTGCTCGATCGCCTGACCCACCACTGTCACATCCTCGAAACCGGAAACGACAGCTTCCGGTTCAAGAACAGCTCAGCGCATGAGACCAAAACCACGAAGGAGAAAAGCAGGACCTTGACCACCACCACCGAACCGAAACATACCTGAAAGGCGGGTCAATTCTCGGCGGAAATCCCGGGTCAGTTCCTGGCGGAAATCAACA
>NZ_JBDZDS010000030.1:0-1728 GCF_040045035.1 Mesorhizobium sp. KR1-2
AGGCCTGCCGTTGTTGTATTACTGCAACCCCTACTATGCCACCGGCTACTACGGCTACTACGGCGCCTGCTATCCGGGATATTATCCGGGGTATTAATTGCGCCGGATAAGGTCGGCCGCACCGTCAACACGGTGCGGCCCGGCATCAATTGACTCTTCGACGGCAGTGTACGTCAGTGGCTATCCCGCTGCCGTAAGGTGGCGGGGTCGTTTCTGTGTTGATGTCGTCCGAGTGATTGCAAGAAGTGGTTGGCAGATAGGGAACCTTTCTTGTCGAGCGCCATCTATTGGGATGTGGAGACCGCTCATGGCGCACGTACAAAGAGATGCATTCAACAATGTCACCGCCGTCGATGACATGGACTTGGCACGCCGGGCACTTGCTCATGACGGTAGCGCCTTTCGCGCGATCATGCAGAGATACAACCAGAGGCTCTATCGGATTGCTCGGGGGATCGTCTCCAACAACGACGAAGCCGAGGATGTCGTGCAGGAGGCTTACGTCCACGCCTTCGCCCACCTCCAGAGCTTTCGCGGCCAATCCACACTTGCGACATGGCTTTCCCGCATCGTGATCAATGAGGCCCTCGGACGCTTGCGCAAGAGGCAGCGCGCAGCGAAGCTTGCAAAATCCAGTGATCGGACTATCGAAGCCGAGGTTATTCAATTTCCGCTCAACGCAAGTCTGGACGATCCGGAGCGGACGATGGCGCAGCGGCAAATCATGCAATTGGTCGAACGCGCGACCGACAACCTTCCCGACGTCTATCGGTCCGTCTTCGTCGCTCGGGTGCTCGAAGGCCTGAGCATCGATGAGACTGCTGAACTGCTCGATGTGCGCCCGGAGACCGTCAAGACCAGGCTGCATCGCGCCCGCGCGCTCGTGCGCAAGGAGTTGAATGCGCAGATCGGACCGGTTCTGTTGGACGCGTTTCCATTTGCTGGTCAGCGTTGCGAACGCCTGACCACCGCGGTGATGAAGCGGCTAAGCTACTCGGATTGATTTACGCGGGAACGTTTTGCTCCGTTCCGCATCCAATGAAGCATCCACTGGAAGACGCCGGCACCGTTCCACGCCGGAGTACAGGAGGCTGTCATGATTATTCGTCCCATCGCGGCATTGGCCGCGCTCTGCCTGTTCAGCGCCGCGCCTTTGGCCCAGGCCGCCGACAAGCCAACCGATCCGCAGATCGCTCATATTGCCTATACCGCCGGCGTCATAGACGTCGAAGCGGCCAAACAAGCCATCGCGAAGTCCAAGAACAAGAATGTCGTGGCCTTTGCCCACGACATGATGCGCGATCACGAGGCGGTGAACGCAAAGGCGCTCGACCTGCTCAAAAAGCTCAACGTCAAGCCGGAGGATAATGACACCAGCAAGGCGTTGGCCAAGGCAGCCGCCGACGAGCGCGCCAGATTGGCCAAGCTCGACGGCCCGGCCTTCGATAAGGCCTACATTGACAACGAGGTGGCCTACCACAAGCAGGTCAACGGCGCACTCGAGACCGTTCTGATCCCGTCGTCGAGCAATCCCGAACTCAAGGGCCTGCTCGAAACCGGTCTGAAGATTTTCCAGGGCCACGAGCAGCATGCCGAGCACGTCGCCGCTGAACTCAAGTAAGGATCAGATCATGTTGTCGATGCGGCATCTGTGGTTCGGCGCGATGCTGGTGCTAAGCATGAGTGCCGTTTCGGCCCATGCGGAAACCATTCAGGTCACGATCGCAG